>CAZFAV010000002.1:270192-282775 GCA_964516995.1 uncultured Candidatus Peribacteria bacterium
CCGTGACCACCGTGATCGCCACCATGATCCCCGTGGTGTTCGGGTTCAAAACCGGTCCTACCTCGCTCCATCGCTGCCTCTCGAACATGTTGTATATCGTGCTCAAGATCGTGTTCAATTTGTGAACCGTGTCTACCGTGCTCAGATTTAATCAGCGCCACCATGGCCTCCATTTTGCTACTGTCTTTTTCTAAGATGTACTCAAAATATTTAGGCAGTGCGCCGTAGAGATCGTTGAGATTTTTGGGTGGCACACCTTCAAACATATGAGTAGTGGATTCCAGTTGTGCACAAATGGCTTCTGCATCTCCATCGGTTTTGATTTCGTTGTGGAGCAGTTTCTTCAATAAGAAGGGTTCTCCTAGGTCTAACATCTCTATTTTACCCGCCACATCCTGGAGTATTTCTGCCGCTCCAGCATTCCCATTGTATTTCTTTTTTTTGCCCCCTACTGTAATGGTGTCTTTTACTTGGAATACCTTTTTATACCCTCCCCGTGGGAAACGCGGTGGGCTGTCACGGTCAGGACCAGGTTCCAAACGGAAGAAGTCTTGAGAATCTTTGAAAACCCTCTTGTTCATGATTCCTTCCATCATCATAAATCCGGAAGCAAAACGGATCATTTCATTCTTGTTCGTTTCGTAAGAACGTTTTTCGTATTCTTCAGCGAACATTCGTAGCCAGAAATCATCTCCAGTGATTAAACTGATGAGACCTGTCGCTGGCATACCGTAACCTCCTTGGGTCTTTTGTTTGAGCAAGTCGCGCTTGATTGCCATGGTGAGGTAACCTGATATGCCTGCTGCATCGTCGTGATCCAAGCGGTGAGAACCTTGGGTCATGGTTTTGATCAAACGTTCGTTCACCGATTTATTGTTCATGACACCGTCTGCCTTGTGCATGAAGTAGTCCCATGTGGCTGGGTCTTTGGCATAAACTGCCCATTCCAATACATCGTCGTAAGTGGGTTTTCCGGCACGCGCAGTTCCCGTATCAAAGTAATCGTAGGGAGGATAATTATTGTTTTTATCAGTCGCGTTCACACCACGATCGAAGGGTAAAAGCCCGGAAGCAATACCTCTCACCAAGAGGTTGAGACGATCCTCCATCTTCATCTTTCCCCATTCCACTCCGTAACGAATGATGGATTCAAATTCGATAGGATTGGCTTTTGAGTTATGGACACCACGAGCATGATCACTTTCGTAAAGCGAAAGGATTTCTTCGGCTCGTTTTTTTAGCGCGCCGTCTTCGGCAGCAATACCTCCCCACTGCTTGTTGTATTCACCCATCTTACTTTCGTAAGAAGAAAGATTGGTGTTACGCAAATTGCGGTAAACGTCTTCATCGCGATAGATGTAGACGAAGGCCTGACGCATGAGCTCATTCGATTTTGTGAGATTTCGCATGTGCCAGTGGCGATCTTCTGGAATTTTTACTGTCTTTTGGTATCGATTTAATGCCTTGAAAAGCCAGGGTGCATACCAGTTGATGCGTCCAGCTTTGGCCAAAACCTTAAGACAACCTTGGAGTTCCCATTGATCACTGGCTTCTTCAGCCATATGAGACAAGTGATCTGGAGGAACTGCTTCGTACTGTTTTTCGTATTCTCCAATACGGTGGTGTTCTGCGTGTTCTGCTTCCACAGCACCATTCACAGAAAGTTCTGTAAGCGATTTTATGACCGATAGATTCTCTATAACGGGAATCTTTGGCATGTGATTAAAGATCTTGGTCGCATCTCTTTGAAAGTAACCTGCACCACGTTTTTCGTTGGTTTCTACGTTGCTCTTTATGGCCTCTGTGTAGGAATGCCAGAGGTGCCCTAGCGTTGCAAAGGGGTTAACAAACATGATCTCTCGTTGAGTCTCATCACTGCTGGTGTCGATTCCCTTTTGGAAGAGATCCAGGTCGATAAGAGCCTGAGGCATAGAGACCTCAGCGAAGGTTTTGTAGTTTTTAATGTTATCCTCTAAGCCCTTCATGGACTCGAGTAAAGTTCGAATGGCTTGGCGTCGCCCCGGTGTAGACATGGGGACCTTCTTGAGCGCTTCAATTTGTCCTTCAATTCCTTCTGGAATGGCGATATAGCCTTCGTCGTTAGGCACTTGAAAACGCGCCACTTCTTTTTTACTCTTGAAGGCTGTATCCACCATTTCTTTGATATTTTTCTTGCTCTTAAGCTCCTTCATCTTTTCCTTCAGCTGCTCAAGTGAGGCCTTCAGACTTTCTATGTCTGATCCACGTTCACGATTGCCCTTCCACTCTCGAATTTTTGATTCGATAATTGCCTCGGTTTCCTCACCTTTCCTCAAAACTTCATCTGCTGCAGAATTGAAATGAGTGAGTACCTCCGGGTTTAAAATTTCATCTTTTTTGTGTTTTAAAGCTTCATATTGCGCCTCAGCATTTTCAACGGTGAACTGACTGGTGTCTTGACGCTTGAAATCCTCATAACTGTCTTGCATGTGCGCTAATTTGTCCCACCAAACTTGAGCTTCTTGTAGCAATTGATTCCCCACCGGTGAATCTTTTTTACCATCGTCTAGTCCAGCAAGGTCTTGAGACTGAATGGTGTCTATGATTTTTGTACAATACTCAATCCATCCGTCTTGGTATTCTTCGTAACCAGCAGGAGGGTCTTCTTGCCACTTTTTCAAAAGATCAACGGCTCGCTCTGTTAAATCTTCTTTTAAGTGTGTACCCGCATTGTCCAATTCTATTTTGCGTTGACGTGTGGCCTCAGCAATAAGTCGGTCTGTGATCCTAAGAGCTTCTACTCGGTCCGTATTGAGCTGGTTCCGAATGTTGCGGTGAATACTGTCCCGAAGAGAGTTGCTGGTGTTTGGCAAGGTTCCGAGCACTTGCTCCATTTTTTGATATTCCTGCTGGAGCATGGAACGAATTTTTGCCTTGAAATCTGGGCTTTCGATCAACTTAGGATCGCTTAGTTTCTTGCGAAGGTCATGCAGGTAATTGATATTGAGTTGAATTTGATTGTAGTTGCTCAAGAGGCTCATCCAATATTCGTGGCGAGACATGAGGTCTTCTGGGTCTCCATGAACACCAGGGACCACTCCTTTCATTTGGTCAAAAAGTGGAACCACTTCTCCTCCATTACCTTCTCTTGGTGCTGGAGCAGCTCTTTCGCCACTGCGTGCAGGGAACGGGAGCACATTGGATCCTTCTTCTGGAGCACTAGGCGTATTGGGATTCGCGAACCAAATCAGTTCCTCTCCGAGGAACGGATTTTTTTTGCTTTGCGCCGAGTTGACTAGATGGCAAGGATACATGGTCGTGGGGTGATGTTGCCCTCTCGTGGGCGAGAGGAGGGAGTAGCTCAGGCGCCTAGGCCTGGGCGGACTCTCCCCTCACAATCACCGTCCATGGATCTATGATCGTAGGAGGGTGATTGTAACATCTATTTTTATTTTTGTAAAGTTAGCATTTTAAGGATTGGGATGGGCGGCATTCAACTGTGTTTCGGTATCGGTAATCGCGGCAATTCGAGCTGCATCTCCTCCAGCTGCGGTGCGTGCGTCGGCTAAAGCTGTCCGGGCATCGGCCACTTGCTGTGCCGTTGCCGCGGGTGCTAATCCAGCTAATACAGTCGTTTGTTGAGCAGGGTTCAAAGCGGCTTGTTGAGCAGCGCTCAGTACCGGTGCGGCGGCAGGGGCGGCTGGTGCTGCGGGAACTGCGGCTGGCGCTGTCGCAGGAGCGGCGGCAGGGGCTGCGGCAGGGGCTGCGGCTGGCGCAGCGGGAGACGCCCCTCCGGATGCCGCCGCCGGGTTTGGTGCTGGGGCTGGGCCAGGAGCCGGTGCAGCAGGTGCTGCTCCTCCGGGTGCTGCAGGGTTTGCTGCTCCAGCAGGAGCTTGCCCCAAAGTCTTCGCGTTTAGAGCGCTCTGAAGTGCGGTGAATTGTTCTCTTTGTAGACCCAGTTCTTCGGGATGTTCTTGGTGACTTTGCAGAGTAGTGCGAAGTTCTCCCAAGGCATTCTGGTCTCCAGCACGGAGACGGGTCATGTAGCTTTCAAAGAGCCGAGCGGTTTGCGTCTTGTCGCTGCCCTGGAGAGTGGAATTGTCGCTTCTCACCAAGTTCATGAGGCGTTCAGCCACTTGAGCGGCTTGTTCAGGATCGATAATGCGTCCTTGAGTTTGAAGTTCACGAGTGAGACGAGTAAGGTCTCCACGGAGCGCATCTGGTGAAGAATTTTGGAAGCCTCGTGGGTTAAATGGAATTCCGGCAAAGGTCGTGCCTGCTGGCAATTTATTGAGCTGATTCATAGCCCAGCTTCCATTGGTCACACTGCCCATTGCCCCTTCTGCCCATAGCTTGAGGGCCATCGGAGAAATGTTGGATTCTTTAGGATCACCCTTCATACCCAGTGCTACGGTAGGTACAGACATTGGCAATTTGTAAGCAAAGTCTCGTACTTGCTCTCCAAAGTGCTTGATTCCATCGGTGATACCAGAAGCAAAGGTGTCGCTGGCGGCGGCAAAGATTCCGGTCCACACCACCACTACGGTGGCAACGGCCAAAATAAGCTTAGGTAGGTCGTCTATACCAGAGACTAAGAATTCCGCACTGATCACATTGTTCACTGCCAAGGAATTGAAGGCATTGGAGGAACCTTGAGAAACAGCGTTCCAAGAATCCATGAGCATATAACCAAAACTCATGGTGATTCCCATGATGATGGGTGAGATCAAATGTTTGATGACTTTTTGACTGAAGTCGCCACCACCTCCAGCCCATTCTTTAATTTGAGGTACAACATAAACAAGCACCGCCAGCGGAGAAAGAGCCAAAGCAATCCAGAGCACAAAGACTCGTGTGAGAAGTACCACTCCCATAACGATGAAAGAGGTGGCAAAGACCAGATACATTACTGTGGCAAAGATCATGTTCACCGTGAGTTGTTCAAAAGTGTCGATTTGTCCTTCCTTCAGTATGTTGAGGGCACCGAGTTTACCCATGTTCACCGCCATGATTAGGCCCAAGTTGTTTTTATTCAGGTCGCTGAAGTAGGTCGTGCTGATGATATTGTTGAGAGAGTCGTATTTTTGATCTGCATCTGAATCTTGGCAGAGGAATTGAGTTTGAATCGGCACTGTTTCTTTGTCTGCCTCTTTGGAGCTGTACTGTTCAATGGTTAAGGTCCCTGAAGAATCTACTTCGTAGGTTTTGTAGCAAACTTCATGAGTGAACTGTTCGAGTTCAGGACCAAATTTATAACCATCCACTACGTTGGGCAGACCAAAAGCAATGTTGGTTCCCACATTCGTTACATCCAAAAGCACGCGTCCAATGGGCAGAGTAAAGTTAACGAGAACTAGTCCCAAAACTACCTTGGGTAAGGCGGTCTTAATGGCGAGTTCCCCTTCTCCTCCTCCGATTCCAAGAACATTGTAAAACGCTACTGCAATTAAGACTAAGACAAAGGCAATGTTCACTAAGTTGCGCACTTCGTTATATATAGAGATCATGCGCTCTTCCATTCCAGGTCCGATGATCATGTCCACATCCATGAGGTCTCCCAATATAATGAGGAAGGGCCAGAGCAAGGAGTTGAGGAAGCGAATGATCACGGCGAGGAAATCCGCCATATCTTTGACCATCTGACTGGTTTCCGTGTCGATGGCAAAAGCGTAATGAGGGATCAAGACGAACCCAGCCACTAGGGCCAATATTCGGCAAGTTCTTTTACTCATGAAGAGGGATCCGAGTTTTTTGAGTAGTTTTTTCATGAGTGTGAAAGGTGAATGAGGAAGAAACTTAGGCTTCCTGCTCCCGCAAAAATTCCCGCAGCCGCTCCTGTTCCAACGGCCATGGTTCTGCGCATTTTGGCAGCCAAATCTTGAGTTTTTTTCTTCTTTTCCAACTCTTCTTCTTGGTTTTTTTCGTAGGCCAATTTAGAAGCCACTTGGTGTTTTTCTTTACGTTCGGCGATGCGGTCGATCTCTTCTTTCATATCTTTATCGTGTCTAGCCTTGTGGGCTTTTACCGCCGCCTGTGCAGCCACGTTGTTTTGATGAATCACGGGAGACATCATTTGGAGGCGAGTTTTCTCTGCCAAAGATTTAGCCTTGAGTAAGGCAGCCACCGGAGAATATGGCTGGTTGAGTGCATGTGGCAAAATGGTGGCCATCGCAATTTTGAGAGCTTGGGATTCTTGATCCTTCTTTGCTTCTTGCTGGGTTTGCAAGAGATGGAGCTGAGCCATCGTTTCCTGATCTTGCATGCCCAAAGTGTGCTCGGCTACCGCTTCTCCATATTCTTCAGGCAACTGAGTTTCGCTCACTTTTTTCTTACCCTCTGCATTAATGAATTCATAAACCAAAGGTAGGGTGGCGTCTTGATTTAGAGGCACCGTGACTTCGTATTTTCCCTGGCGAGGATGGGTGGCCACGAGCTGAACCTTGTGATCCTTAACCTCAGCTTGTTCTACTAAGAAGTGGTTTTCGCGGAGTTTGGCCACCACATGAATCAAATTTTGTTCTTCCTTCACCTCTGTGAAGTTGGGGGTAGTGCTTCTCAGTGTTGAAGAGAGCAAGCGAACCTTGCTGAGTTCTACTTTTTCCACTTCTTCTACGGTCATCACCTTGTCGAAATGTTGGCCTTTGTCCGTGCTCACTAGAAGTAAATCCCCTCGCTGAGCGGCGGTGAGTTTTTCTTTACGACGAGTGGGATCGCTTTCTTGTTCTTCAATCAAAGCACGTTCTTTTTCAAAGACGATCTTCTCCATGTAATCGGAGAAGGATTGAGCCCGGTCTTCCGGAGAAAGCGTATGGAGAATCGCTGCGTTTTCTAGGGCCCATGCTTGGTAGGCCTCCTCGTAGCCGACCTCCAATACGATGGGTTCGCCTTGAAGCGCTTTTTCTTCTAGGAGTTGGTGTTGTTTTTGAGGTTCTGTAGTGAGCATTAGCGTGAGGTTTTAGCGGGTTTTGGATCTAGGAGTTTCTTGGGTTCTAGCTCCGCGGTGTAGTTTTCGTTTATGCCTCGTTTCTTGCGCATTTGATTCATTTCCCACCGTTGACCACCCTTTTCGGTGCCAGTGTCGAGCACTTTCCAATCGAGGGTGAAGTCTGCAGCCCAAGTGGAGATTTGGCGTTCAAGATATTCTTTGGATTCCGTGCGATAAACCTCTGGGAGGTCTTCCCACTTCAGACCCAAATCTTCAACGGTGATTTGAGGGCGTCCGGTTTTTTCAACTTCAGATTTTTTCTTGTAAGTGGCCATGATTTGATCTGCAAACGTGTAGTAGAAGCGAGCTTCCAAGCCGTTGTTTCCAAAGGTTCGGGAGAAGACTTCTTTCTTGATTTGGTTCTCGTCATCTGTGGCTTCATCCTTGTTAGCAGTGAGTTTGGCCAGTGATTTTGTGGGCTGAGGAGCCAGTCCAGCCAAACCTTTGGAAGCTTCTAGACCTACTCCCATTTCGGCCATACCCAGGTAGAGACAAGGGTTTTCCAATAGAGAAGCGGGGTCCGTGATTTCCATAAGCACATTGGCGGCTACCGTCATGGCTCCGTTGGCTGCCAAAAGCGTGGATCCAATGCCCTTAAAGGTCATCAGTTCACGAGCGGTGTTGCGGTTTCCATAAGTGATGCGGCCTAAACGCTGAGGGATTTCTTCCCGTACTTTGTCCATCTTTTCCTGCATGGCTTTCACCTTGGGACTCGCGAGGTCCTGCAAGAGCGTGGGATTTTTCACTAGGATTTCTGGGTGTCTTTCTACGAAAATTTGAACCTGTTCTTTGTCTAAATAACCCCCACTAGTGAGATCAACGAGCAACTTGGGCAGGATCGGATCTTGCTTCATTTGCTCCAAAAGCTTTAAGCGTTGAGCCGGTTGAAGCGAATCCAAGATGGAAATTGCCACAGTCCTTTCGGGTCCCACGAGGTCTTTGTTGTAGAGGCGATGGTAGTAATCGATGAGGATAGCCCAATCTTTTTGGTCTAGACTTTTCCCGTCTACAGTTTTTTGCAAAAGCTCGTAGGTGTCTGGCCGAATGCTGCGGCCCAATTTTTCTTCGTAATGAGCAGCTGCCTCGGGGTGAGTGTCGGCGTGAGCCACCAGGTAATCACGTATCAAGCCCGCTACGTCGGTGTTTTGGATTACAGCGGGGCCTTGGCGTTTGAGAGTGGCCATTTCTGCAGGAGTAGAAACCATGTCTTGGGTTCCACTTCCGCCGGCTATTTCCAAACTCAGGCTCAGTCGTTTCTTGAGATTCACTACGATCTGGTTTTGTAGTTCGAGGATTTCTCGGTCATTCAGTTCGCCCTGTAAACGTTCGGCCTCTTGGCTCAGTTCTTGCATCTTCTGACGGTAGAACGTCTTCATCTCGTTGGAGGTGATGATTCCCATATCGCCGAGGTTGCTCATGGACCAGTCGATGCGATCATCGATGAGTTTGTTCATGTCTTCCACAGCTACCGCTTCACGAGCGCGCAGCTCCTGACTGAGAGTGTTGGTTGGATTGTTGACTTCAGGAGTAGGCATAGATTTAGGCTAAACGGAGTAAGCGAACGAGAGTGTCGAGTGTGCCGAGCTTCTTCCCTTCCCACTCGATGGCCTGAGTGATGAGGAACATACGGAGCAGATTGGCATCCATGCCCATGAGTTGGATGGTGACTTCTGGGTGTACTCGGCTCGTGGTGAGCAGATGGAGCTCATCCACCATGGGAGGATTGTGCAAAATCCAGAAGCGGCGAACGCTGCTGTAGGGGATGCGGATGTTTCCAAAACGAATCCCGTAGGGAGAAACCACCACTTCGAGCATCTTGGGCTTTTTGAGGTGTTCCAGAATCAGCACCAGGGGGGTGATGGCAAAAACCACCGTCATGGCGGTGGAGTCGGTGAGATAGCCGTAAAGAGCCAGCCCTCCGCAGAACAGAAAAACGAGGGCAAACCAGAGCCAACCACGTTCGTAGCGCAGATGCGTCGGAGCCCACCAAGTGGCTAAGGCTTCATCAAAAGCGGCTGCAGGAATTTCCTGACTTTGAGGAGCAGACCCATTTTGGGCTTTTTGTTTTGCCATACGTGTTTTTATTTTTATCTAGTTATTTTAGCACAAAATCAGGTTTTTCTCAAGGAGGAAATGGGCATGAAAAAACCCTGCCGGAAAGCAGGGTTTTTAGGGGTCTAAAAGGCCCTTTTTTTGAAGTCGATTTAGTACTTGCTCGTGTAGGGCAGAAGAGCCATTTCGCGAGCGCGTTTAATGGCTAAGGAAAGCATCTTTTGTTGCTTGAGGCTCACTCCGGTGTAGTAACGGGGCACAATGCGTCCGAAAACGGAGAGGTAACCGCGCAGAAGTTGGATGTCTTTGTAGTCGATGAAGACCGGCACCTCGGGGCGCTTGGTCTTTTGAACTTTAACTTTTTTGGTCATATGAGTGATTTTTCAGGGTTAAAACATATTGTCATCGTCGATGGCAGCAGTGAGCCCGCTGTCTCCTTCTGGAGCAGGGCCATCATTGGAGGCCATTCCGCCGTCCATCATGCCCCCCATATCTCCCATGGAGCTGCCGTCGGGTTCGCCGCCCATTCCTCCTTCGGGAACGTATTCATCGCTGTCTCCTTGACGCTTTTCGAGGATGATCATGTCTTGGAGTACGATTTCGGTGCGGAAACGACGAGTTCCATCTTCCATGTCCCAACTGCGGGTCTTCAAGTAACCCTCTACGTAAACGAGCATCCCCTTGTGGAGACGTTCACGGCAGATTTCCGCAAGCTTTGCCCAAGCCACACATTCGTGGAATTCGGCGGAGCTGCGTTTTTCACGGCTAGAAGTGGTCCATTGACGGTTGGTAGCAAGACCGAAGGTCACAATGGACTGACCACTGGTTGTGCTTTTGAGTTCAGGATCTCGAGTGAGGTTACCGATGAGAATGACTTTGTTAACGCTTCGCATAAAGGCGAGAGTTTAAGGTTAAAGAATGTCTTTATCTTCGATGATTGCTTTGAGCTTTTCATCGAGTTCTTCAGGTTTTTCGGAAGTGTTTTCTTCTGCCTTGGGTTCATCCTTGGCATCGGATTTTTTGCGAGAAGAGCGGACTTTTTTACTGAGCTCTTCGGCAGGGCTGCTGAGTTTAGCGGCCGCTGTTTTGGCCATCATCAGAGCGCCTTCGTAACGCATGAGCACGTAGTCGTCGGGGACTTTAGTGGCCATGAAACGGATCACTCCTGGCATCAGGGTGAGATCCTTTTGGACTTCGGGTAAACCAGCAGGCTCTCCTGTGAAGTTGAGCACTACATAGTAACCACGGGTGTTGCCGCGAATGGCATAGGCCAAGTCACGCATACCCCAAATGTCCTCATCCACGACCGTGTAGTCGTTTTCGGTGAGGGTTTGCTTGAGCTCCTTGAGGAGCTTTTCGATCTCCTTATCCGTTTGTTTCGGATTCAGGATCGTCATGAGTTCGTATTTCATCTGTATGGGTTAAAGATTACCTCCGGCTGAATTTTGGGCGATTCCCAAAGCCGAAAGACAGAGAAAGCGCGGTGAGATTAGCAGGGAAAAGTCAGGTTGGCAAGCCAAGATTTGGGTGTTTAGGCTCTTAAGCCCAGCTCTCTCAACCGGGGATGAGTTTCTCCGGAAGCAACTCCAATGAGCCCCGGGGCGACTTGGAGTCCCCACGGTCTGCCCATGGTGGACCGAGCCACTCGAAGAGGATCTTTTACGTGGATGCGTTGGAGCCATCGTCTTTTGGGGTCTTCATAACTGTTCACCGTCACTGCTCCTCTGCCATGGGCCATTCGTCGATTGTTGAAAACCACAGTCACACCAGGTTCAATGCCTACGGAAACACTCACAGCTGCTAGCGCCGTTTCGAGTTCGGCCATGGCTGCCTTGGCTTCGTCGTCTTGAGGATCCACAGGACGCACATGACTGCTTGTGTCAAAAGCCATTTCCACATGACCCTCAAAGTCAGAAAGTATGGCGTGATGAGGTGGGTAGGCAAAAGCATCCCCATAGTTTTTTACAAAAGAATCGGGTGGGTTGGTGATGAAGCGTTTTTGTCTCAAAACGGCTTGGGATCTTGCACTCAATCTTTGCAAAGCCTCATCTACAGAGGCCAACTGCGTTTCCGTTCCTCTGCCTTTAATGATTCCTGTCAGGATCAATTGTTCGGGCATGAAATGGTCGTAACGCAAACCCGGCATGGTGGGGTTGGGAGCAAGATCTTGATGCAGTTTGAGCGGGACGGCTCCTTCGTTGGATTGAGTGTTTTCTCGGCCTTCCACCGGAGTGATTTGATGCACTAGGGCTTCGTCTTTTTCCCCCAGCAAGATCGTGGGTTCGCCTAGGATTTGCGCCATGGCCAAGGCCAGGCCTTCGCTCACAAAAGTTTCTTTCCCCACGGGGCGACCTCCATCGAGCGGAGGCGCGGGTAAGGAAGGATCCGTGGGCATGTCTCGAGCGATCACACTCAAGAGGCTGCCGTTTCTGACTTGCTCCAAGGCCTCCCCCACTGAAGTGCCTCTTAGGATGGGCAAAATGGAGGCTCGCACTGTAGACATCACCTCTGCTCGAGCGTCAAAAGACTCGTCATAAATGCCTGCCGGCAAGGCCAAAGCTGCCCTTTGGAGAGCTTCTTTTTCTGGCCCTTTTAAGCCAATTTCTCGAATTCCTGAATCTACCGTCATAAGCGGATCATAAAATATTTTCGTGAGGACAGCAAGGTGCGGGTGCTTGTAGAGCTGAGTTCGTCTTAGCCAAGCTCCCCCGGCAGCATGTCCCACAGCAAATCCCACAGGGCACTGTGCATCTGGTAGATAGTGTCGTTTTCAATGATGACTCCTACGAGGTCGTTTTCCACGTAAGTGAGGTAGGAAATTTTGCCGTCGTAGATGTTCATTTCCAGGGAGAAAAAGTACTTCCCTGCCGGCAGCCACTTGTAGCCTTTATGAGATTTGGGGGAGTAGCTTCCGCTTTCGTAGACCTGGCGGGCGAAGGGCGTGTCCAGCAGGAGCGAGCGCTTGGTGAGCCAAGGGTGTTTGGCGACGAGTTTTTCGCGCTCGGCCACGTATTCGTCGTTGACGGGTTTGATGACTTGGAACATGGCGTCGATGTTGGCGAAGTCTTTGAGCTCGGTTTTGGACGTGAGTGTGTCCAAGAGCACTTTGCGAATTCCATCCATGCCACGGTAAAAACGCACTCCCGGCAGAGTTCTATTGGACCGCATCATGCTTTCCAGCACCGGCATGATTTTTTTGAAGTTCCCCAAATTTTTCTTGAACTCATCACTGCGACGGCGTTCGCGTGTTTCCCAGGTTAAAAGGACTTCTTCTGGAGGAAGTGCTGAGTAGATCGCTGTGTTTTTCTGGAAGTGCTTAGTTACCAGCTCTTCGTGCTCCAAACGCAGCAGAATGTTTTGGATGGTGGTGCGCGGCAAGCTCATTTGGTACGCGAGTGCACTCGCCCGCAATTCTCCGAATTTGAGGAGGCGCAGAAAGACAGCGATCTCTTTATCGTCCAGGCCGAATTGTTGAAGAGTTTCTTGCAGCATAGTGGTTCTAGTTTAGCACGATTTTGGTGGATTTGTCGAGCAAATGCCCATGAATGGTGGGCAGATTTTGAGTGG
>CAZFAV010000003.1:0-124493 GCA_964516995.1 uncultured Candidatus Peribacteria bacterium
GATACTGCAAAGGATACCGCAAGAGAAACGGCTGAAACCGGAACCAATCCTCCAGATCAGACTAATTGTGGTTGCGCCTCCACTCCTTTGGAGGAGGGCAACGTTGCATTCGGATTAGCTTTGGCTGGCCTAGCAGTGGGAGCAGCTCGTCGCCGCAAATAAAGTCTCTTCACCAGCCTCCTCAAAAGTGTTTTTTTCTGGTATAATGATCAGATAGAACTAAGTTTTTGAGCTTGCCTAAAATCAATCAAAAAGCACTTGCAGGAGGAACGATCTTGGGACTCACCCTGATATTGAGTCTTTTTCTCCATAAGACTAATGTCTTGGAAAGTCTTAATCAATCGCTTACACATTGGCTCTATACAGACTCTGTAGAGCAGTCCCAAGATATTATTATTGTCGCTATCGACGACCGGACACTTGCTGATCCTAAAGATGGGGGATTGGGCTCGCTAGGGTCTTGGAGTTGGTTAAATTATGCCCAAGCTATTGAAAACATTGAGGCAGGCGAGCCAAAGTCCATTTTCCTAGATTTGTTTTTTTCGCAACCCAGTACAGTAGTAAGAAAAAGCTCTTTAATGACCATTCTTACTGAAAACAACAATGTAGGAGATTTCGGTAAGGCAGTGATTGCTTATTTACAAGAAGATAGTCCAGACGACCTAGCTTTTAGCAAGACCCTTTCTCAATATGAAAACATATATGGATATAAAAAAGCAGGAGGTGATTACAAATTAGAAGACAATGAATTTTCTTACGCCAAGGAGATCTTACCTTATTCCATTATCGGTGATCATTTGAAATTAGGCTATTACAACCTAAATTTGAATCCTGACTCCACTAATACAAGTGTGATTTACGGCCTACCGCTCACAGAAAAAGTAGCCGGGCAGGAGGGGAAGCATGTAGATTTGATGCTAGCAGAAAATTACTTGGCTCAAGAAGATTTAGAAGCTGAAGTTCCCATAGAAAATGGTCAGATGCTGATTAACTTTTCACAGAAACCTGGGGATTGGGAAACTGTTTCTTTTTTGGATTTACTCAACGGGACAGTGGATGAAAGTGTTTTCAAAGATAAGATAGTGCTCTTAGGGGTAACCAGCCTAGGTCTACATGATTTTTTTTACACTCCACTTTCAGTAGAAACACCCACTCCTGGAATTGAAATTCATGCAAATGCACTCCAAACACTTTTAGGAAAAAATTATCTTCAATATCAAGGTTTGACAGGCTACGGACTAGCCTCCTTTTTCTTCTTAACCTTACTGGTCATAGTCACCTTATACCTCCCTATAGCTTGGGGGAGTTTACTTTTAATTCTAGAATTCGCTCTTTATTTTGTTTACGCGCGTTTCTCCTTCAGCCGAGGCATTATCCTTGATCTTATTTGGCCTTTTGTAGCTTTAGTAGCAGCATATTTAGCCGCTTTAGCTTATCGAAATTTCACAGAATTTGCAGAAAAAAGAAAACTTCGAGAAGCTTTTTCTCACTACGTAGGTCCAGAAGTAGTGGCGCAAATTTCAGCACATCCGGAGCAACTTGCCTTAGGAGGCGAAAAGCGTCAACTCACTGCTTTTTTCTTAGACATAGAAAATTTCACTCACCTTTCGGAAGGCCTAACTCCACCAGAGGTAGTTAAAGTCATCAATCATTATTTCGACGCACTTTCTAAAGTGATTATGGCTCACGGAGGGAGTGTAGATAAGTTTGAAGGCGATGCTATTATGGCTCTCTTTGGTGCCCCGGTACCTTCCAGCGATCATGCGGAAAAAGCTTGCCAAGCCGCGCTAGCTATTCGTGAAAAAATGAATGAACTCAATATCAGCAGTGGATATGAGCTCAACATTCGCATTGGTTTAGCAACGGGAGAAGCGATCGTTGGAAATATGGGAAGTGAAGAGCGGTTTGATTACACCGCCATGGGAGATACGGTGAACACCGCTTCTCGGTTAGAAGGAGCTAATAAATTCTACAAGACTCGGATTTTAGTCACGGAAAGTACGGCGCATTCGGCTCCCAGTATTTTATTCCGCAATGTAGACAGTGTTTGTTTAAAAGGTAAGGATCACCCCATCCAAATTTACGAAGTGATGGGTAGATTAGAGGGAGCTAGCAATGAGGGGAAACAACTTATTGAAGATTGGTCCAAGGCTTTGGAGGCTTATCGAAAAGCCAATTGGGAGTTAGCAGAGAAAGAAATGAAAAAAGTTTTAGAAAGCTTGCCCCATGATGGACCTGCAGAAACACTCATAGCCCGTATAGCCTTGCTCAAAATGAACACTCCACCAGATTGGGATGGAGTGTGGCATTTTGACAGCAAATAATCAGCTCAAAAGCACTTGGACTCCAGGGAGCATTTTCCCTTCTAGAAATTCTAGCATGGCTCCACCACCTGTAGAGATATGAGTGTATTTGTCATGAGGAATGCCAAAGTGGTTGATGGCATCAATACTGTCACCTCCACCTAAAACCTTGGATGCAGAAGTTTCTGCTATGGCCTCAGCCACCCCACGGGTGCCTTTTTCGAAGGCAGGATTTTCATAAAGTCCCATGGGGCCATTCCACAAAATGGTTCTGCTGTCTTGAAGCGCCGCTACAAATAGGGCAATGGTTTGAGTGCCCAAATCTAGAATCTTCTGGTCTCCAGGGACGGCGTTTACCTCCACCTCTGAAACAGTTACGCCTGGAGTAATATCGGTGGCAATCATGACATCCACCGGCAATAAAACCTTCTTACCCAAAGTTGCAGCCTGCTCCAAAAATTGTTTAGCAGTAGTGATTTTATCGTTTTCGCAAAGGGAAGTGCCCACACCATAGCCCTGAGCTGCCAAAAAAGTATTGGCCAATGCACCCCCAATCAGAAAAGTGTCTGC
Organism: uncultured Candidatus Peribacteria bacterium; assembly: GCA_964516995.1. GTDB lineage: Bacteria > Patescibacteriota > Gracilibacteria > UBA1369 > 2-02-FULL-48-14. Next base: position 2,874 of record CAZFAV010000003.1, read on the forward strand.
AATATTTAAAAACTTTTCTAGAATGCCAATTTTTGTATCAATTTTGGCACCTCCTGCTACTAAAGTAACTGGTTTTTTAGGATTTTCTAAGATACCAGACAAAACATCTACTTCACGAGCCACTAAAAGTCCGGCATAAGCAGTCAAAAATTGAGTAACACCTACAGTGCTGGCATGAGCCCTATGAATGGTTCCAAACGCATCATTCACAAATAAGTCACACCCTTCGGCCAATGCTTTTGCAAAAACTGGATCATTTGCTTCCTCTTCAGGATGGAAACGTACATTTTCCAAAAGTAAGACATCGCCTCCTTTCATACCCGCAATAGCCGCTTTTACCTCGGGGCCAATACAGTCAGAAAGCTTTTGCACAGTCTGACCTAAAAGTGAAGAAAGGGTACTAGCCACTAGATCCAATCTTAAATCTTCCGTCACTCCCTTGGGCCGTCCCAAATGAGTCACAATAACAACCTTAGCTCCGCGTCGAATTAACTCTTGAAGGGTAGGCAGGCTTTCTCTCAAACGAGTGTCATCTTGGACTTTCCCATCTTTAATAGGGAGGTTAAAATCAGTTCTGAGGAGTACAGTTTTAGATTCAACAGGAGCTTCTGCGAGAGTACGAAATTTCATGGAAGGGAATTAAATCAAAAACATTCTAGGCAAAAGCGGAAAAATTTGCTATAATAATATGAACGCATGATGAAATACCCACTCCGAACCCAAATTTACAGCGGACTTGGTACAGGGCTGATAGTAGCCTTCAGTCTCTTTGTGACTTTTCAACTTTACCTGAACGGGGTAGAAAAATCAGTCTACACCAACAATTATACCACCAATCTTTTGCTCTCAGACACGCTCACCGAAACGTCCGGAGCAGCTCCATGGTTACTCCTCAGCGTTCTTTGGTTTGTGACTAAAACTACGGTAAAAAAGTGGCGTCGTTTTATTTTCGATCAGATTTAAGCAACTCAGCCATTCGAGTAGCGCTATAAGCCGCCTCGTAACCTTTTTTGAGCCTTTTGAGTGCTTTTTTTTCGTCATCCACCATTAAAACTTCGAAAACAATAGGCACCCCAGTTTTAAGCATCACCTCCATAATACCATCGGCACACATTCTACAGACGGCATCGTAATGATCAGTATCCCCTTTTTCCACGCAACCTAAGGCCACCATGGCGAGTGGACTCCTGGTGTTGATGAAGGATTGAAGGGCAATGGGAATCTCTACCGCTCCAGGAACACGTATAATTTGAGGGCTGATACCTTGCTCTTCAAAACCTTTTAGACACTCTTGGAGCAAGCCCTCAGTGACCTTTTCATTGAATTCAGAAACGACTATTCCGTAGTTCATCGATGAAAAGCATACAAACGTTCTAAGTAACGCGCAATCATATCGACTTCAACATGCACTTTGTCTCCAGGGTGAAGTTCCCCCAATTTAGTAACTCGTAGGGTTTCAGGGATAAGAGCTAAATCAATCCAATTTTCTTGAGCATCAGCAATGGTGAGACTGACCCCCAAAACCGCAATCGAACCTTTTGTCGGGCAAAATCTTAAAAGTTCAGTCGGTAGTTCTAGTCGGAGCCGAGGAGCGGGTTGTAGAACAGTAGCGACCCCATCCACATGACCACTCATCAGGTGGCCACCCAAAGGGTCTTCTAAAGTGAGTGCTGGCTCCAAATGAACCCGGTCTCCCACCTTGATTACTCCCAAACAAGTTCGGTTCAAGGTTTCACCCACAGCCGTAACCCAAAAAATTCCTTTCTCAAACTTTTCTACAGTCAAACAAACTCCATCCACTGCAATACTAGCACCTAAGCTAAAAACGGTTTCTGGAAGAGTAGAGGAAATACTGAAAGTCATAAGATTTTCTTTTTTTTGAATTTCAACTATTTTGCCTAAGTTTTGAACAAGACCGGTAAACATGAGTGGAAATCGAGTAGATTGTCAGGATTTAGTGAGCACTTTGTAAGGAAATTTTCAGCTTTTTTGTCAGGCAGGGGGCGTAAAACAATAATGCTTTTTAACCCCCTATTTTATGAAAAGCGTCAATCGTGTCACTTTGCTCGGGCACATCGTAGCAGATCTCGAGCTTAAAAGCACCAAAACAGGAAAGTCTGTGACTTCCTTTGCCATCGCTACCAACAATGAATGGTTCGATGCTGAAGGAGAGCTCATGAAAAGCACTGACTTCCACAGAATTGTGGCCTGGGATCACCTGGCCGAACTCAGCTCCAAGTTTTTACAAAAGGGGAGCCCCATCTATCTGGAAGGTCGACTCACCAATCGCTCCTACGAGGGCAAGGATAATATGACTCACTATATTACTGAAGTCGTAGCCACCCATGTAACTCTTCTCCAAATTGGTGAAAATCGAAAGAATGTGGAGCCTAAAACTTTAGAACTGAGCGAGAAGGAAGAAAGAGACCTTGTCGCGGCTTAAAAACAGGTTAAAGTAAGGAATGTGAAACCCTATCTTTCGGTTCTTATTCCTACCTACAATCGGGCTCAGAAACTGGACAGGACTCTGGCTTATCTTCATGACCAGAGTCTTTCCAGTGATTCTTACGAAATCATTGTGGTGGACGATGGCAGTACCGACGAGACGGAAAGAGTTTTAAAGAAGTGGGCCAATCAAAGCAGTCTGGTGCAAGTTTTGAAGCAAAAAAATTCGGGACAAGGAGTTGCTCGCAATAAGGCTTTAAAAAGAGCCTCTGGTGAAATCATCCTTTTTATTGGTGACGATATCTACGCTACCCCAGATTTTTTACTTACACATGTTCAATTCCACCAAGACCATCCCGAAGAAAATAAAGCCTGTTTAGGACTCACGGAGTGGGAGGCTCCAACTACCCCTTTTATGCAGTGGCTCACTCATGGAGGACCACAATTTGCCTATGACCAACTGAACCCCCAACGCGAAGCATCCTTTTGGTTCTTTTACACTTCGAATCTTTCACTCAAAAGATCTTTACTTCAAAAAGAAACTTTTGATGAAGACTTTAAAGCCTATGGCTGGGAAGACATTGAGCTCGGTTATCGTTTAATGAAGAAACACGATTTAAAAATGATTTACACACCCCAAGCTTTAGCTACGCACGACCATCCCATGGAAGAAAAAGATTTAGAGCGAAAAATGAAAAGTATAGGTAAAACTGCCCTTGTTTTTCAGAAGAAACACCCAGAAGTTCGTGTGCTCCCACAAGGAATAAAACTTTTTATATTTAGAGTTTTGTCACTACCACCTCTACTATGGATTTTTAAATTTTTAAGTAAGAGGTTCTATTGGTACGCCTCCTCTAAGCGCTATTTTCTTCAAGGACTAGGCTCGCTATAATAGTCCTGTTAACTCTCACGCCATGAGAAAAATTTTTGCCACCATACTACTTCTGAGCTTTGCACTGAGCTCAACGGCCTGTTTAAGGACTAAAGATCCAGTTACTACCACAGTACTGCCAGAGGTCACCCTCACTTTTTACGGTCTTTTTGATAATGAAGAAGTCTACACACCCTTTATTGATGCATATGAAAAAACTCATTCCAACGTAACCATTCTATATAAAAAATACACCGACCCCGACGCGTATCTAGATTTAATCGTGAACGAACTGGCTGAAGGTGAGGGGCCAGACATTTTTATGATGCACAACACCTGGTTCCCAGAAAATTATAAAAAACTCACTCCGGCGCCAGACTCTCTCATTTCTCCCGATGTGTTTAGAACTAGCTTTGTAGATGTAACAGCCGATGACCTCATCATCCCCAATACCAGCAATCAAGAACAAGTTTGGGGAATTCCACTTTATGTAGATACATTGGCTTTATATTACAATGACGCTCATTTTGAGGATGCAATACCTGCTCAAGGACATCCTTCCAGCACATGGGACGGGATTAAAAGTGATGTAACCCTACTCAACCGTCAGGATCAAAGTTTTGAGCGTTTTGAGCGTGCGGGGATCGCTCTTGGTCGTAGCGACAACATTCTTCGCGCCTTCGATATTCTCATGATGATGTTTTTAGATTACAAAGTGGACTTTTATTCAGACGACTTAACCCAAGAAAAATTTTCAAACGATCCAAATGCTCTCAAAGCATTGCAGCTCTACACAAGTTTTGGTTTACCCAGCCAAAAAAATTACAGCTGGAATAAGTACCTAGCAGATTCAGACAGCAGCGAAAAAGAACTCACCACATTTGCAAAAGGAAAACTTTCCATGCTCTTTGGATATTCTTACACGTACAACGACATCCAAACAGAAATTAATCGTTTGAAGCAAGAAGGTGAGGAAACTATTGATGTAGATAGCGTAAAAATCCAAGAAGCACCTCAGGCTTTTGACCCCAGTAGTAGCGCAGAAACACGAAAGGCCTATGCAAGCTATTTTGTTCCTGTAGTGAGTCGAACTAGTGAAAATGCAGATTATGCTTGGGACTTTTTACTGAGTCTTACGGATAGCAATTTGCTAAAAACTTATAACGCCACCACTCACCGACCCAGCGCCCTGAGATCTTTAATAACCGATGAGATGAAAGATCCAATTTATGGAGTTTTTGCAGCTCAAGTGGGTTATGCTCACAGCATTCCTATGAGCGATCCAGCGGCTTATAAAAATGTTTTTCTTGATGGCATAGATCAAGTGCTCAGTACCGCTGCTGCAGAAGATGTACTCAGAAATTTGGGAGCACAAATCGAAGCGCTTATACCTAGCTCCGGTGTAAAACCCATCTATGTTCCCACGACTGAATAAGACTTTAGAAAAAATCTGCCGATGGGCTTTTATGGGGTTTATTTTAACTTTGCCCTTCCAAACCAATCTTCTCATTTACCAAACAGATTGGGGGAGAGGTTTTTTGAACCCTTATCTCACCATCGCTCTCACGCTCCCAGAAATCTTCCTAATCCTGGCAGGCTTCCTATTTATTCTTGTTCAATATAAAAAAAATTGGAAATGGGGTGACACTACTTTTCTTCAGGTAGGCGGACTTATTCTCGCAGTACTCACTATTTCTCTTTTAGTAAGTCCAAATAAAGACTTTTGGCTGCATTTTTTTATGATAATCAAAGGGGCAGAAGCCATTTTGCTTTACCTTTTAACCACCAACAAAGTACTCAAACAAAATCAAATCTTAAAGGTATTGATTGGTGTGATGACAGCAGAAGCCTTGCTGGGCATCTTCCAGGTTTTCTCACAATCGAGTCTGGGCTTAAATCTTTTGGGAGAACCTTTAATTTCTGGTGAGACTCCACACTTGGCACGGATCATTTGGGGAAGTTTTACCTGGATTAGGGCCTACGGAACCTTTCCACACCCCAACGTTTTGGGAGGCTTCTTGGTAGTAAGTTTACTTGCCACCTTTCTTTACCAATCAAAGTATAAATACGAAAAAGAAATTATGTGGGGCATTCAGTTTTTAGGACTCTTGATGACCTGCTCACGATCTGCACTACTGGCGTTATCATGTGCTCTCATACTTTTATGTTTTTGGTACAGTAAAAAATTGAAGGCAAAAAATCAGGCGATTTTGGGAGGTATTTTTAGCCTCTTTATTTTTGAATTAGCTTTACTTTTTTGGTCGCGAGGGACTTTCCCATGGAACGATCCTGCACTTCTAAGCCGTTGGAGCGGTTACAAAGAAGCTCTAAGTCTTTTTTGGGCGCATCCTTTAGGAGTGGGCTGGAATCATTACACTCTATTCTTGGACGAAGTTACACCCACAGCTTTGCAGCCTTGGGACTACCAACCGGTGCACAATGTCTACCTTTTAATTTTAGTTGAAACGGGTCTTATAGGTTTTTTTGTGGGCAACCTAGCCCTTATCCTCATCGTTCGAAAAATGTGGAGTTTGTCTAAAACACTTTCCACTCCGGATCTAGCGTTTAAAAAAAGGATCTTCGCCCTAATTGGGATTAGTGTTATTTTGATAGGCCTATTTGATCACTACTGGATCAGTCTAGAGCAGGGCCGCTTTCTTCTCATTCTCATTTGGGGAATGTTTGCCCATTTCGTTTCAGACCCGCTCCATGTTTTACCCGTTAGGAAGGAAGAGTAGAAGTTTTAAAATCAGGAGTTCCTCTCAAAAAGTCGCTTGCACTTAAAGCACTTTTCCCTTCCATTTGTAAACTTAGAATCTGAACCGCAGAAGTAGTTGTCCCTATCCATATTTTACCTTCTTCTACCAAAACCTGACCGGGCGAAAGCTTTTTCGCTGAAGAATTAAGTTTCAAAAGTTTGAGCCGCTTTTCTTTAAACCGAGTCCAAAGGCCAGGCCAGGGGGTAAAAGCCTGGTAACGATGGAAAACTTCTTCACCAGTACGATGAAAATCTTCAAAAGCTTCTTCTTTATTGATTTTTGAGCAGAGCACTACACCTTTCTCAGTCTGCTCTTGCCACGAAAATTCTGACTCCTTCAGTTTTGCCACAGCATCCGGTATCCAGTCCTTGGCATGGCGGGCTACTTCTTCGTAAAGTTGTCCCCCTGTTATTCCAGACGAAAGAGGGAAGGATTTTTGGAAAGCAATCGGTCCAGCATCCATAGCTTCCACCATTCTCATAAGAGTAATACCTGTTTTAGTGTCACCGTGGAGTAAAGCTGCTTCTAATGGGGAAGGCCCACGGTAGAGAGGCAGTAGAGAGGGGTGCACGTTGAGGGGCTCGAACAGTGGAAGCTCTAACCAATCTTTAGAAAGCAATTGCCCATAAGCAAAAGTCAGCAAAAAGTCGGGCCGTGATGATTGAAACTTTTTTAAAAGATCAAAATCCCTTGAAAGTTTTTCTGGCTGAAAAACAGGAACCCCCTTCATTAAAGCCAATTCCTTGGTGGCCGGGGAAGTGAGTTCTTTCCCTCGTCCTGCAGGCTTATCCGGCTGACAGATAAGTCCAACAACCTTAAAGCGCTCATCCGTGAGCAAAGCCTCAAATAAAGGGAGAGCAATAGGACTACTGGAGAAAAAAAGGAGACTGGTGGGTTTCATGGAATCTGCTAAACTGCACCTATTGTAACACGCCTCCCTGCACCATGAATGCTGATTTTCAATCCCAAAAAAAATTTCTCCTCATCCCGCATTATCGGCTACTCACTTGGATTAGCGGTGGAACTCTCGTTGCTTGGACAGCCTGGGGCGTTGTTTTACTCAAACTGGATCCTTATAGCTCTACCTCACTGGCTTTGACCCTTTTTTTAGTGAGCTTTTTCATCGCCCTCTCTGGAACGTTTACACTACTAATGTCATTGATAAAAAAATGGCGAACTCGTGATCAACTGTACATTAAACATATACTCATTTCGCTTCGCCAAGGCATTTTGCTAAGTCTTTGTACCACACTCTGCGCGGGGTTGCTTGTGCTGGGCTTTTTGAGAATTTGGAATGGCTTGCTTCTAGTCATCCTTATGATGCTCATCGAATTCTACCTCAGCGGAAAAGACGAGCTATAAGTCGTAATCTTGAGCGTAAAGAAATCTAAAGTGTGAGAAGGGGAAAAGTACTACCTTCGCCTCTCCTTGAATATAATCCAAAGTCAAATACGGTGAGGTCTCATCGGTGCATCCCAACTGTTGGAAACAACGTCTGGCATCACTACTTTTAGTGCGGTTATCCCCCAAGGCGAAGTACCCGTCTTCAGGGACCTCAAAAGTTTGAGAGCTACTTCGATAAGGATACGTATGACCTAAATTATCTTCATTTAAGTAAGGTTCATCCAGTAAAACAAAAGAGCCATTCCCATTTTTTAGGTAGATGTACCCATTTTCAATTCTGAGCGTATCGCCGGGCATACCAATTATTCTCTTAATGTAATACTCTCCGGGCTCAGAATAAGGAGCTTGGAATACAATAATGTCTCCACGATCTAACGACCCGAGAGACCATCCAAAAAGATCCCACGTAGCTAAACGAGAAACTAAAATAAATTCTCCATCACCGTTGTAACACTCATCATTATAGACATTGAGTGTATCACACATCGAAGGTCCGTGAACACGAAAAGGGGAGAAAATAAAGCTGCGGATCACCACCACCATCAGAACAACAACCACCACATCAATCACCAAATCTAGCAAAAAGCGTGTTAGAACAAAATCTCCAGTCGTTTTTTTCTCCATAAGCGTGTAAAATGTTGATGGAAGCTTAGCAAGAAAACTCTCCCTCCACAAATGTTCATTGACCGCATTTTCTTCCGGAACCTTCTAGATGAAGGAGAAAAAATCATTTACGTGGCCCACGTCCACCCTTTCATCATATATTCCAGTTTATTCAAAGAAGTTTTTTTTGGCTTATTTTTTCCTCTCGGGGGATGGTTACTTTTCCCCCCACTTTGGGGAATTTGGACGGCATGGGGAGCCATGGGACTCATAGTTTTGTTTTACCAGATCTTCAGCTGGTATATGGACGCCTGGATCGTGACTAATAACGCAGTAATTAATCAGGAATGGAATTCTCCTTTCGACAACTCTGCCGTCCGTGTGGAATACGGCACCATCGACACTATTACCAGTGAAACTAAGGGATTTTGGGGGCTACTCTTTAGGTTCGGAAACCTTAGAATTGATAACGTGGGAAGCAGTCCCGTGATCTTGAAAAATGTAGCCCTACCTAAGAAAGTAGAGCGAATTATCATGGAACATCAGACAAAGTTTGCCCACGACAAAACCCTCCAAGACCACGGTCAGCTCAAAGAACTCCTCACAACACTGTTGCGCTCAAGCCAGAAAAACGGTTAAATGTGGCGCATGGAACTGGAAGCAATCATCGGACTAGAAATACATGCCGAAATGAACACCAAAACAAAGATGTTCTGTTCGTGCTCCAACGATAATTTTGGAAAAGTTCCCAACACCAACGTTTGCCCGATCTGTATGGGCTTTCCGGGAATGCTGCCGGTGCCCAACAGGGAAAGCATACGTAAAGGAGCAGTAGCTGCTTTAGCCTTGCACTGCCAGATTCAACCTCACTCTAAATTTGATCGTAAAAATTACTTTTATCCAGATCTCCCTAGTGGATATCAGATTTCCCAGTATGACGAACCTATTTCTAAGAACGGTTGGCTCGAGATTAATGTAGGAGGGGCAAAGAAAAAAATTGGAATTACACGTTTACACTTAGAAAACGATGCTGGAAAACTGACCCACGGCACTCAAGGAACACTTCTGGACTTCAATCGTGCTGGTAAGCCCTTGATGGAAATCGTCTCAGAACCAGACATGCGTAACGCTAAAGAAGCCAAAGAATATGCAGAAACAGTTCAAAAACTGGTGCGATATTGTAACAGCTCAGATTGTGACATGGAAAAGGGACAGATGCGCTTTGATGCTTCTGTCTCCCTAAGACCTAAGGGGGACACTAAACTTTATCCTCGTGCAGAAATCAAAAATCTAAACAGTTTCCGCTCACTCGAATCGGCCATTGAATATGAAATTAAACGACAGGGCGAGCTCTGGGAAAAGGGAAATCCTCCTACTGGAGAGACCACCGTGGGTTGGGATGAGCTAAAGGGGCAAACCTATCTGATGCGTGAAAAAGAAAGTGCTGCCGATTATCGTTATTTCCCAGAACCTGATCTCACCCCCATTGATGTATCCGAAGAAGAGCTAGCCGAGTGGACGAAAGAAGTGCCCGAGGCCCCAGGTGAAAAAATGGACCGCTTTATGAACGACTATGGCATGTCTGAGGCAGAGGCCCGCTTCTTCTCCGACGACGCCACTTTCGCCAAACTTTTTGAAGATATCGCTACCGTAACAAAAAATCCTAAAGTTTCTGCTTCTTTTGTAGGCACAGTCCTTCCATCCAAGCTCAAAGAGGCCAATAAGACTCTTGCGGAATCAGGACTCACTGCTGCTCATCTCAGCGAGCTCATCAGCCTTATCGATGCAGGAACCATCTCCAACAACACGGCTAAAACCTCCGTCTTTGACGAAATGCTGGCTAGTCAAAAAATGCCAAAAACCATCGTGGAAGAGAAAGGTCTAGCTCAAGTCAGCGATACGGGTGCCATCGAAGCTCTTTGTAAAGCCGCTATAGAAGCCAATCCTGGCCCAGTGGCCGACGTGAAAGCCGGAAAAACAAAGGCTATGGCAGCTCTCGTGGGCTATGTGATGAAGGAATCTAAAGGTCAGGCCAACCCACCCTTGGTCAATTCCATACTCTCCAAACTTCTGCTATAATAAGTACAAGTTAACCACCCCGCCATGCAGTCTCTCGATATTCTATATCTCACACTTTCCGTCTGCATCACCTTGCTCACAGTCTTTTTGTCTGTGACCTTAGTGTACTTGCTCTTTATTTTGCGAGATGTTGTTAAAGTAACTGATCAAATCAAAGGCCTGGTGGAGAAGGTAGACACCTACATCACCAAGCCCATTTTAATGACCAAGAGCATCATCGAATTTGTGAGCCCCTTTATTACGGGAGCACAAGAAAAGATGGGGAAGAGGAAGAGAGATTAGCGACCCATCCAAGGACCACCATCATTACCAGTCGTTTGAGCGGCAGGTTTTAGTTTAGCCATCAAATCTCTACAACCGGACCTGCAAGCTTTTCGTGCATCCACAATAGACCCATGCCCCATCTGTTCTAAAGAAGCTGTTTGGCGATCACAAGCGTCCAAAGCACGTTCAGAACCGTCGCAATTACACACTCCTTGGCCACTCACTTTTTCAACAAGGGCAACCCTGCTATCCGTATTAGCAAAAAAATAATAACCCGTAGAACCTAGATCTTTTCGTTCTGGCATAACAATTGCATTAAAATTTAAGCTGTAATTATCAACTTCATTCAAAAATAGTCAAGAGCGGAAAAATCACAACAGCTCGCCAAATGCGCCTGACTCGCCGGAAAGGATTCATGCAAAGTCGCCACAACCACTCTAGGCCTACAACTCGAAAAAGCTTCGGGGCACGGCGCACCTTTCCGGAGTAAAAATCAAAACTACCACCCACGGCCATCACATGCTTAAGACCGGGAATTTTCTTTTGATTTGTGGTAATCCAAAGTTCCTGTTTAGGTGCTCCATAGGCCACGAATAAAACCTGCGGTTTAGCCTGCTTTACCTCCTCAAAAGCTTCTGATGGGTTTGAAGAAGAAGCTCCAACAATCTTTAGTCTAGGATATTTTTTTAGAAAGCAATCAGCCGTCTTTTGTGCAGATCCGCGACCCCCCAGAAAGAAAACCCTAAATCCATGGACAGCGGCAAAATGCACCACATCGTCCATAAAATCACTGCCATGAATGACTTCAGGGAAAATTTTTCTGAAAGGTTTTTTATAAAACAGAAATAAAAATCCAGCAGGAATATAAAGTAGGGGACGTAACCAACGAGGGTACCGGAGAAGCGTAGAAATGAGTTGAAGACCATGCCCATCTGGGAGCATCAAAGTTCCTTTTGAAAGTGCCCGTTGAAAGATACGATTTCTGTGAGCTTCCAGTAAAATTTCAGGGTTAGGTGTGAAAATAATTTGGGACTTTTGAAGCTTCAGTAGAGCTTCTTCATGAGTAATTTCATCAATGTTGACGCCAAAAATCTTCATGCACGAGCAATAGTAACAAAATTGCGTCCATTTTGCTCTCTTAAGATCTCAAAACTCGACTGTTTTAAGAGGCTACGCAGTTCTCGTGGGGTAAAAGCATAGTAGTAGCGTTTCACGCCATGGTTCCAGGGGATCTCCAAACCCTTAAAGCCGAATTTCGGCCAAAAGAAGTTCTTTAACCACGCCTTCCAAAAGCGCCACTGAAACAGATTCCAGTTGGTCATGAGTAGTAGACCGTCTTTTTGAAGATGCACATGGGCCCACTTCAGAGCTTTCGTTTGATCGGAAGGCGGTAGGTGATGGAAGGAAGCCACCATAAAAATCGTATCCCATTTTTTTTTAGTAATGGGTAGGTTTCCCATATCTTCTTTTTTAAAAGTAGCCTTGGGGTGAGCCATGCGAGCTACCTTTAGGAGTCCTTCCGATTGATCCCAACCCTCATACTTCACATTAAAGGGTTTCAAAAAATCGACGAGTCTTCCATTGCCACAGCCCAGATCCAAAACTCTTATTTCTTTTTGGAGATAGGGTAGGAAAAGTTCAAATTCTCTCCAATCTTTTTGCCTGGTTTGAGCAAAAGCTTTAGCAATGGCATCATAGTCCTGCTTGACCTTTTCTCGGATTCTTCTAGAGTGCATAAAGATATGAAGATACTCACCGAGGAGGATAACCTGAAAAGCCTCCTAAAACAAGCATCGGCACTGAAGCTTAAAGACGAGGAAGAACTCCACAAACTCAAGAAGCATTATGCTCGCAATTTTAATGTACCTCTACCCACCAATTTTAAACTTCAAGAGACTTATGAAAAAATGGTGGAAGAGGGTTGGCCGGAAGACCGAAGTCTTCAACGACTCATTCGTAAACGGAAAATTCGCACTCTTTCCGGAGTGAGCGTGATCACCGTGCTCACCAAACCCTATCCCTGTCCGGGAAAGTGCGTGTTCTGTCCTACCGAACCCGGTATGCCTAAATCTTACCTTTCTAACGAGCCGGGGGCTATGCGCGCCGTGCTCGACGATTTCCACCCACGTGACCAAGTAGCCACTCGTATCGATAGCCTGACTCGCCAAGGACATGAAACCGATAAAATCGAAATGATCGTGCTCGGTGGGACTTTTTCTGCCTACAATCCTCGCTATCAAACAGACTTTGTGCGAGCACTATTCAACGCCTGCAACGATAAGCCAGGCCGCTCACTAACAGAAGCCCAAGTCATCAACGAATCCTCTAAACATAAAATCATTGGGTTAAGTCTCGAAACACGTCCGGATCATATCACCGAAAAAGAAATTCGCCGTATGCGAGAACTAGGAGCTACCAAAGTGCAAATTGGAGTTCAGCACCTCGATCAAGAAATACTCGACCTCAACAAGCGAGGCGAACGCATCGATGACACGATTCGTGCCATGCAACTTCTACGTGACGCGGGTTTTAAAATCGCTACCCATCTCATGCCCAACCTTCCTGGGTCAACCCCAGAAAAAGATCTGTGGATGGTGGATGAATTTTTCAAGAATCCAGACTTTCGCCCCGACCAGGTTAAGATTTATCCTTGCGTGGTAACGCCTTATGCCGAACTCGAACAATGGTGGAAGGAAGGTCGTTATCAATCCTACAGCGACGAAGTACTCATGGATTTACTCACACGCATGCAACTCCTCCTTCCCGAATACGTGCGTGTAGAACGACTTTTCCGCGACATACCCGGTGAATCTATTTTAGAAGGTTCTCAAAAAACCAACATGCGCCAACTGGTAGAAGACCAAATGGTAATCGACGGGAAAACTTGCCGTTGCATTCGCTGTCGAGAAATTAAAGGGGAGTCATATGATCCAGACTCCACCACACTCAAAGTGGATTCATACGAAGCGGCAGGGGGGAAAGAGTTTTTTATCCACTTCGACGACACCACTCGTGATAGACTTTGCTCCCTTCTTCGCCTACGCTTCAGCTCCTACTCACTGTTAGGCAAGCCTCATTTTATTCCGGAGTTGGAGGGAGCCGCGCTTGTACGTGAAGTACATGTTTATGGTGCGGAAGTGGAAGTGGGAGAAGCACGCAAATCTGCCTCACAGCACGCAGGTCTTGGCCGTCGCATGCTAGAAACCGCAGAGAAAATCAGTCGCGATGCAGGCTTCAAAAAAATGGCCATTATCGCGGGAGTGGGTACACGAAATTATTACCGCAAGTGGGGCTACGAGTTGGAGGGAACTTATATGACCAAAATCCTTTAATAGGACTTTTTAAGCAGCCGCCTTTTGATCCTCGCCCATATCTTCGAACTGAGCTTCGCCTGAACCAAAGACTTCGTGATACAAACTTTCAGCTTGTTCCGCTACACGAGGATCTATACCCAGGGTCGCGATAACACGCTCAGACTCCTTAGGATGCATCACTTTATCATCAACTTTAATCGTTTTAAAAAATTCTATATCGGAATAAAGTTGTCGTTTTCTCTCTACCCATGTATCTAAGATATCATCTTTATCCAAAGCGTGAGCAAACTTACGAACTGTTGCAAAACGCTGGTCCTTTTCAATGTCATAAAAACTTTCATCAAACCAAGTCTCTGGGACATCCGTCACTAAAATACTTTCTACAAATCGCTTTTCAACAGGGGAGATAGAAGGGCCGAGAGGAGGGCTTAGGATGTCATCAAACAATTCTTGTCCACGGGTTTTAATCTCAATTTTTTTTGCTTCAACATCAGCAATTTGTCGAGATATCCAATCTTGGTCAATGATCTTTAAATCAAGTTCTGCAATCTCCCCTCTATGTTTTTCTGGTTTTCCTGCTACTCGAGCCGCCTCATCTTCTTTCTTAAGTGCTTGCATCTTTTCACGCACTTGGTAGTTCCATACCTCTACTGCATCTTCCGGTGACATTTCGTTAAAATAACCCACATCACCATCTCGAAAAGCCATTTTCTTGCTTCCCAAAAGAGGTAAATACGTCTCTCGCATAAAATATTCTTTTTCCGTTGTATTGGTGGCGTGATAATAATGACCGACCGTATCAATCAACTGCCCCGCACCAGCCGTGTATAAAATCGGAGCTCCAAGTCCACGAACACTCGTTGAAAAAAGTGTGGGATTTTTTAAATAAGGAGCAGTGAGTTCTTCCACTGCTATCGATATCCCAAACGCAGCCAATAAAGCAACCGTCATCATTAGGAGTGGATGTTTCGGTGCTACAGCAGCAGCTTCAGCTCCAGCTGCAAGAGCTTGTCCCGCAGAGCGAGTAGCAGCAACAGTTTCAGTTGCCCCAGCTGCCGAACGGAAAGCGCCAGAAAGCATAGTACCTACTTCAGCTTCGGTAAAAATTCCTCCATTCCGAACGATACTGGCAATTTCGGGAGCCGCCTTCGCTCCACGGAATACCCCTTCACTCACCATCAGTCCCAAAACAAAAAGGGGAATTCTTTCAGATTTATCTTTACCCTCGTAGGTATCTTTACAAACATAATAAGTGGCCAAATAAGCCATGCCTCCTGTGAATCCTAGATGCGCGGCATTTTCTGTAAAATACTTAAGCCACTGAAGACCAGCCCCTCCAGTTGAAAAAAGTTTTTCAATCACCGGTTTGGGAAGTGGAAGATCTCCAAATTTCTTAGCACAAGTCTCAAAAAATTTAACCATCTTTTCCTTAATTCCAAATGGGGTACGATCCAAAGCATCTAATAAAATCCTTGCACCACCTCGCTCACGGGTCATTTTTTCTAAGAACTGTTCAAAACGCATTCCTGTTTTCGTCTCAATAAAATTAATCAATTTGACCTGCCACTCTTGCATACTGGCCATAGTCGCTCGATTAAACTGTATTTTTCCGGTCAATAATCCTTCTAGCCATTCCAGTTTTACTCGATTATGTAGACAGTCTTTCAAAACTTTAAAATGATCGATACTGTGCGCCCATTTCTGTCCAAGGATCCAAATTCTTTCGGGGATCAATTTGTCATGAAAAAGGACAGATGTACAAATACGTTCTGCTGCTTCTGGCGTGATTTTTCCTTTGATCACTAGCTCCAAAAGGCGTGCGGGATTTTCGAAGAAAGCCAGATAAATCTCACGAGCATCTAACATCGCATAAGGGGGAAACAGAACGCGTAATCCTCCCGCTAAAACTTCACCCTTCCTAATGAGATATGCTCCATAGGGCAGCCCTGCTGAAGCACTAATTAAGCCTACTGTTCCTGCAACTCCAATCACTCGATCCGTCGGAGTTTCATTTTCACCAAATCCTTTTTGAACTGTCCATGTTAGCCCATAAAAAAGACCCTTATAACCTTGCCAATAAAGGTCGGCAACGTCACCCACATCTTTTAGATCAATATGAGCAGCATCTTCCAGCAATTCTTTACGTTTAGCTGTTTTTGCCCTTACGATATATTGGTTAATGTTGTCATGGATGTGAGCCAATTCGTCTGTGTACTTCGTAAGCAAGGCCTGTTCAGAGGCTGTAAGAGGCTTTCCCGCCTCAAGCTGAGTCGTAAAATCATTAATTACTTTGAGTTCCGCCACATCCACACCAATAGCATCCAAATCAGACTTAGTGGCTGCATCTGAGAAAGCTTTATAAAGTTGTTTGCCCCGAATCAAATCGATATCTTGAGTTTTACCTTCATCAATCGCTAGAGAGGGGAAAACCATAGAAATCGCTAGAGAGGGGAAAACCATAGAAATCGCTTCTACCGTATCGCTCCAGTAATCAGGGACTGTTAAGCGGAGCTGATCCAGCTCTTGAGCTACTTGTTTTTCGGAATCACGCAGTGAATCCAAGTCCCCAGAGCTTAATTTCTCTTTCTTACCCAATGCCTTCATATCCTCAGCGAACTCTTGAGAATCTGCTTCAGACGCTTCCACAAAGCCCTTTAAAACAGACGAATATGTTTTAGCCTCTGCAGATTCACTCAATTTAAATATATGAAGATCAAAAGCCTTCTTCAAAACTTGATCTAAGCTCATTTTATCTGCATCCGGAATAAGAGTATGAATCTCTTTATCATGAACCTTTATCAGATCGATCATCTTGTTTTCTGAGGAAACTTGATCGGGCATCTTAAACCAGTCTCGGAGCACCGGAATAGAAGCAAATAGGCCCGTTGCTAAAGGAAATTCACGCGTTTTTTCTGCATTCAAAAATTCTTTATAGTTGAGAGAAGCCATGAGCCAAACGGCTTTATCTGTTACTCCAAATTGTTCGGCGTAGGCCATATGCCTTGTCCGAGCCTCTGGATCACGTGGCCCAAAATTCCATGTGGCCAAACCTTCCTCAAATTCACCTTGGCAAAACAGAATCATGGAAGCTGTAACTCGATTTTCGTAGAGGAAACCAACGTGATGCTCTTTAAGATATTTTTCAACTTCTTCTCTTCCCAAAATATTTCCGGCCACCAACATTCCACCGCCAAAAACTAAAGTAGAGATGGTGGCTTTGGTAAGAAAACTCCATCCTTCCGTCAAACTTCTCAAGAGACCAGGTTTATCCTCAGCAGGTTTCACCTCTGGTTGAGCGCCTGTAGCCAAATGATAAATTCCTTGACCAGCTTTAAAAACCGCAAAAGTACCTAAAAGCAGTGCGGCTCCTGCTAAAACAGGATGCTTACTTGCTTGATCTTTCATCCAGGTCATAGGTCCTTCACCCTTCACAGCGTCGATAGCGTCCCGAGCAGCTTGGGTCAAAACCTTGGTGTCCGCAAAAATAGCGGGCTCCATATTATTCTCAAAATATCTAGCCGTTTCCAATTCAGGATGAGAATCAAGAAACTGAATGCCTTCTAAAAGCTCTTTTTCCTCCGGATCAGTCACTTTTGGCAGAAGTCCCACATAACTCTTTAGATCTTTTGTTTCTTTTAAATCAAAACGAATAGCTAAAATTGAAAATAAGTAAGGTGTCGTTGCTCGTAAAAAGCGTAATGCTTCTGCCTTTTCGTCATCAATTCGTTCTGGGTCAATCTTTAAAGCTTCGACATTTTTATGAATTTCCTCCATCTGCTTCTTATCCAAAACAGAAGCCAAAAGATCAATTTTTTCCTTTTCAGCACCTTCTTTTTTAAGCTCTTTAACCAGCTCATCACTTAAGTTTTCAAGTTTTTCCTGTGAGTCTTGAGCCATTAATTTTTCAAGCAATTCCTTCCGTTGATCAGCAGGGGAGGCAGAAGGAGCAGCCTTAGGCTTTTCGACGCCATCGTCGCGGAATCCAGAACCCGTGGGTGCAACAACCATACGTGCAATAAAATAAATCTTATTATTATACCTTATTTTTAGGTTTTTTAAAAGAGGGGAGTAGGGCAATCCCCCTCTAGATCTAATCCCGCACAATATATCTTGTGCGAAGTATATATGCGTTTAATCAGCTTCCGCTAAGGTAGCCTAAAATCCATCCTGCAACTGCATCATGGAACCCCTGTTTTTCTGTATTCACTATTCTTTCTGGAAAAAGACAGATCTCGGCACATTCTGGCTTGGGCATAAAATTAAACTGACCCGCCGCTCTAACCGCTCTTTCTTCTTCGTCAGGAAATGGAATAATTTGGGCAAGCACAAAAACCTTCGTTTATAGGGCCGCTATTATAAAAGACGACTCAAACACCGTCCACCATTTCACTCGCGGCCTCAAATTTTGCGATTTTTTGAGCGAGCGCTGGATAAGCCTTGAGTTCCACGTCTTGGTCAACGAGCCGCTGCGCGGCGCTACGCACACGGTCGAGCAATTCTTTGTCGCCAAAGTTCGCCATTCTTAAATCCGGAATTCCACTTTGTTTCACGCCGTAGACTTCGCCGGGTCCACGCAATTGCAAGTCCATTTCGGCCAAATCAAAGCCCGAATTATACTTCACCATATACTTGAGTCTTTGCAAGGCATCGTCGCTGCCCGAATCTGTAAACAGGAAGCAGTAAGACTGGTGCGACCCTCGCCCGACCCTCCCCCTGAACTGATGCAGTTGAGCCAGTCCAAAGCGATCCGCGCCCTCGATCATCATGATGGTGGCGTTCGGCACGTCAATGCCCACTTCAATCACGGAAGTCGAAACGAGGATATCGATTTCACCGGCGGCGAATTGACGCATCACTTCGTCCTTGTCTTCGGCCTTCATACGGCCGTGCAAGAGCGCCAGTCGATGCTGAGGAAACACCTCCGCCTTCAGCCGCTCGTATTCCAGCGTCACGGCCTTCACCTGCAGCATTTCAGATTCCTCAATCAGCGGACAAACCACAAAAACTTGTCGGCCTTTGGCCACTTGGTCAGAGACCCACAGCTCCGCATCGCGGCGTTTTTCTTCCGGCACCAGTCGCGTCACAATTTCCTGACGACCCGGCGGAAGTTCATCGAGCACGGACAGATCCTGATCTCCATAAATGGTCAGCGCCATGGTTCGCGGAATCGGGGTCGCAGACAGATTGAGCATATGCGGAGTTCCCTGCGCCTTGAACACATTCCGCTGCTTCACTCCAAAGCGATGCTGCTCGTCGATCACCACCAGCCCCAGCCGCGCAAAATTCACTCCTTCTTGGATCAGCGCGTGCGTGCCAATCACCAAGTCACAGGTTCCCGTGGCCAGTTGACGCAGCACATCCGCGTGTTCTGCCTCCGCCATCGATCCCACCAACAACTGCACATTAAATCCGAACCTAGAAAGTAGCTTTGTCAAATTCTTAAAATGCTGCCGTGCCAAAATTTCCGTGGGTGCCATCAGCGCGCTTTGGTAGCCGGCCACCTTCATCGCATAAATCGCCGCCGCCGCCACCGCCGTCTTACCGGATCCCACGTCGCCTTGAACCAAACGTAGCATCGGAAAATCCCGCTCCAAATCTCCAAAAATCTCCTGCGAAGTTCGCAGCTGCGCCCCCGTCAATTTAAAAGGCAGCGCATCCAAAAACGGCTCCAAATTCACACCGGTCACGCGCTTGGACTCGCCACTAAATCCCTTTTGCCATAAAAATTTTCGCTTCAACGCCAAAAATTGCAGCATAAACAGTTCATCAAAAGCCAGCCGCTCCCTCGCCTTCCCCAGATGCTCTTCATCTGCCGCAAAGTGTACGTGATAAATGGCTTCTGCAAGCGGCATCAGCGCATTTTCCTCGAGAATCCACGATGGAAAATACTCATCAAAAAACTTGGCATAGGGCAGCAGCATGTAAATCTTTTCACGCAGCCAGTGCGACGTGATCCCCTCAGTCTCTGGATACACCGGCACAATGCGCCCCGTGTGCAGCATCGGACCCGAAGGCTTCTCATACTTGGGGCTCATCAGCATGCTCCTTCCCCGCTCGTACTTCAGTTTGCCCGTCAAAATGATCTCACTGCCCTTAAAAAATTGCTGCTTCACATAGGGTTGATTGAACCACAGCACCGGAATCTCCCCCGTCTCGTCCGCCACCACCGCCCGCGTCATCACCTTCCCCGTCCGGGTCGGCACATTCAGGATCGACTTCAGCTTCCCCCGCACCACATTCACCTCATCTGTCCTCATCTCATTGATCTTCGTGAACTCCGCCTCATCCTTATACGTCCTCGGAAAATACGTCAACAAATCCCCCAGCGTCTTCACCCCAAGCTCCTTTAACTTCGCAATATAATTATCACGAGTCTTCAAGATTCCAGCATCGAGTCGAGTGGTGAGCATAAAGGGTTGCAGATGGGATCAAAATACAGTTCACTGATCGAAGGAGCAATGGCCCGACATTTACACACAAAAACATGAGTGGTTTCCCAGATCCAATCAAACAAGAAGCATTAGTAAGATCGAGACGATGCTGTTGCGTGTGTCATGAGTTCGCTGGGCGATACACAAACGTACATCATATCGTTCATCGTAATGAAGGCGGACCAGACACTTTAGATAATGCGATAGTAGTTTGCCTGAGATGCCATGGAGAAGCAGGGCACTATAACTCTAAGCATCCAATTGGAGACAAATACTCGAAAGAAGAGTTGAGGAGGCATAGAGATGAATGGTGGAAGTGGTGTGCAGAGCATCCGGAAAAGCCGTTACCAAGTGATCCAATACTTATTTCTCCCGATATTATAAATATTAACGGCATAAATCCAATACAAACTTTTTTTAAAATATACAATCGTTCTGGTAGACCCCTCTACGGGATTACCCTGAAACTTAAAACAAATTTTAATCCTACAGATAACTTTACGATTGAAAGAACAGAAGTCATGGGAGAAATGGAAATGAAAGTAGCGGATTTAACAATCGACGGAGAATTTTTTGAATTGATTGGAGAAAACGAAAAAGGCACTCACATTACATATGTATACCTTTCCTCAATCAACCCATCTCAAACCCTAACATTCACCTTGAAAGAAAGTATGGTTAAAGGAAAAGGGGAAGATATGGTACTGCAAGTAATCGACTACAAAGAAACACCTGTAGCGAATCAATACAAAGACGGAAACCCTGCGATCCCATTTCATGTGGACGAGCAGCAATTTTATCCCCGTGCGCACCGTATTGGAATAAAAAAATCGAAAATCTAGCTCTTCATGTAACTAGGAGCAATAGTTTCTACTAGCAACGACTGGACAAATTCTGTCTCCGGTACCTTCTTTAAATTTTTTTTCACAAGCAATGGAAGTAGCTTCCCACTCACCATCCTCTCTTCGATCCATATAAAAACTAACCACCTCCCAAACATTTTGAGGATTAGAATCAGCCTTTAATAGGTATGAATATTTTGCACATATAATTTCAGAAGACACGTTTGAGACACTAGGTTGCCAAACCGCAAGATTTTCATACCCGTTCACATATTTCAAAGGTTCTTTCGAAAATTCAATAATTTTCTCGCCATTTTCCGAGTCACACTTCAACTTTGGCCTTAAAGAACAAGCTTCGCGGAATTCGCCTTTATTAAGCGTGTCAAAATAAGCATAAACCGTCTCGAGAGGAGATAAGCCAGTTAATGCCTCCCGTCTTGGATTTATAAAGTTAGGATCACTAGAATCAGAATATGTAACAGTTGAATTATCCCCCGTCAATATTGGGCTTTGATCACCATAGGTCGTATTAGTGGACCCACTAAAAAACAAATAACCCAAAATTGGTACAACTATTGTACCTAGGACGCTAATCAGAACCTTATATTTTTTTAAAAGAAGTTCAATTCCAGGCATCTCTTCAAAAAAATAAAATATCCCAGTTTACCCTCTCACCCTCCTAAAATTCCTCTTCCCCACCTGTAGCAGCGCACCCACTTTCGTCAGCTCCACCGAAGCCTTCACATCCGCTACTTTCTCCCCTTCCCATTTCACAGCGCCACCTTGAATCAAGCGGCGAGCTTCACTTGTGGTCGGTGCAAGCCCAAGTTCAACGATCAAATCAATCATCCCCCACGTTGTACCTTTGAGTTTCACTTCCTCCACCTCATCCGGCACCTCTTTCTTTTCGTGCACGGTCTTAAAGTGAGCCTCCGCATCCACTGCGGCCTTCTCCCCTTTGTACAAACGCACAATGAGGTGAGCCAGTTCCATCTTTAAAACCTTGGGGTTTTCACCGGCTTTGAGGCGTTTTTCAATCTCACCGAGCTCTTTGCCACCCACGCGGCCGGCCAGTTCAAAGTAGGTCAGAATCGCACTGTCGGGAATGGACATGGTTTTGCCGTACATGTCTTCGGGCGTGTCGGCCACAGCGATGTAGTTGCCGGTGCTCTTGCCCATCTTCATGCTGCCGTCGGTGCCCACCAAAATCGGTACCGTCAAAATATTTTGAGGTTCTTGGCCGTAAGCCTTCTGCAAAGTGCGGCCCGCGAGCAGATTGAAAGTCTGATCCGTTCCACCGAGCTCCACATCCGCTTTCAGCGCCACGCTGTCGTAACCCTGCATGAGCGGGTACATGAATTCGTGCACCCCGATAGGTTTAGCCTCAATAAGCTGAGCCTTATTCTGAGCGACATCATTCCAAAGATCTACTTCATAACCACAGGAGTGACATGATTGCTTATTAGGGAATGCAGTAACGCTAGCACCTTCAGGAAGATACGTTTTATCCACTGACGTCTTCGACAAAACCGTTTCAGCGTTACATTTTCCACAAGTAAAATACCCATAAAACCTCTTTTGGAACATGTCGCGCTCCAGCATCTGCGCCACCGTGAACTGGGACGCGAGCGTCACCACATCGGCAAAGGACAAAGGCGCGAGCCATTCAGCATTCCAACGCACTTCGATTTTATCCACGTCCAAAATGTGCGAAGCCTGGCGTAAATAATCCTTAGCATTCGCTTCCAATTCTTCCTGCGTACGCATGGGACGAGTCTCATTTTTGCCCGTGGGATCTCCAATCCTTCCCGTGAAATTTCCAAAAATCAGCACGATTTGGTGCCCGAGCGCCTGGAATTCGCGGAGCTTGTGTACTACCACCATGTGGCCCAGGTGCAGATCAAAACCCGTGGGATCGATACCCAGTTTGATGCGCAGCTGCTTGCCACTCATCATCTTCTTTTTCAAATCGGCACGCACGATGCAATCCGCTACGCCGAGACTGAGGACTCGATCGATGACGGCTTCTGTAGTGACCACTTTAGCTTTATCTGCCATAATGCCAACAGATTAACCGTCACATTCATGAAGTTCAAGGTAAAAACAAGTGGAGAACGCGTGGACAGCTTCCTGGCCAAAGAACTCAAAATTTCTCGCAGCACTCTAGAAAAACTTTTCGACGAACACCAAGTGCAGGTCAACGACAACACCGCCAAAAAGGCTTACCGCCTGCAAGAAAATGATGTAGTGACTTGCGCCACTCCCAAAATCGCCCCGACCAAACTCAGCGCGAGCAAAATGTCCCTGGATATTTTGTACGAAGATAAAGACATGCTGGTGATCAATAAACCCGCCGGGGTGGTGGTGCACCCAGACTCCACGGGCCACCAAAAGGACACCATTGCCAACGCGGTCTTATCCCACCTCAAAATCAAGCCTGGGAAAGACCTCCGCCCCGGCATCGTGCATCGCCTGGATAAAGACACTTCCGGTGCCCTCGTTATCGCCAAAACCTCTGCTGCCCTCACCCGCCTTTCCAAACTTTTCCTCGATCGTGAAGTTCACAAAACCTACCTAGCTCTGGTAAAAGGCACACCCCGCACCGACACCGGACGCATCGATGCCCCCATCCGCCGTAGCAGCAAAAACCGACAACAAATGGCCATTCACTCGCAAGGCCGCTCAGCCGTCACTACTTTTGAAATCGATCATACTTGGGGTTGGTGCAGCCTGCTCAAAGTGAATATTGAAACCGGTCGTACCCACCAAATTCGCCTCCACCTCGCGAGCATCGGCCACCCTGTGCTTGGAGATACCACTTACGGTGAACGTGCCGCCAATGCTCAAGCCGCTCAAAAACTCGGCCTCCATCGCCAATGGCTCCACGCTTGGAAACTCCAAATAGCTGGCCACCAATTTGAGGCACCAGTGCCAGGAGAACTGCAGAAAGCGCTACCTAAATCTTAAATACTCCTAAGACTCGTTCCACCATAGTGTAACGATGAGGAGTTTCCGGCAACATCTTTCCATCGTGTCGGTTGTTTCGTAAGAATTCTCGGAGCAATCCCCTCTGACCCTGTGCTTGTCTTAGAATTTTTTTAGGTCCATAGAAGGCATTTGAGTGGAAATGTCTTTCTACGTCACCATCTGAACCACTCACATCTGTGTAAAACCACCCGCCCACGGGCAAACCCTTAATGGCATTCAATTGCGCTAAACTTACTCCACATTCATCAGCTAAAGTTTTAGGTAGTCTAAATCCATGATGGACTTCTAAACGATGAGATTCCCAAGGCACTATGCCAAACAGTTCATCGTTACGCAAAAGATCTTCCAGTTCAGTAGGCTCACAACTGAGTACATTGGCTCTGCCATCTTCATTCATGGAATGCAAGACCTGTTCAGCTTCCACATTGGCGTGCAGACCGTCTCTACCGTGTAGCTCCAACAAAAAAGGCACTACAATTCTCATAATCTCTTTAAGTGCAGCCCGCTCAGGAACCAACGTGGCACTAAAGCCCGCAAAAAGCTCAGCAGTAGAAGTATTAATAGCTCCACCAGCATCTGTTACCCTCGGATCAATAGGGGTATGAGCTTCATAGGTTTTCTTAAAATCTGGATTGCTCCTTTGCACTCCCGCTATATGGCCATCGACACGGCGAATAATACTATCAAAACCCTCTTGTTTAAGAAGATTTACAATATCGACGGCCACATCTAAACGGTGGGGAAGATCAACATGAACGTGCATACTGCCCGGACGGTCTTCAGCCTCAAGAGTGAATCCATCTGTTTGGATTTCCCCTCTATCTAAATCTCTGATATCGAGAACCATTGTAAAGTGTTAGTTAGACTTTATATCATAATATTGTCAAAAGGCAAGTATTTCGGTATCATTTCTATAGACACGTAATCATAAGTGATGAGAAAAATCGCGCAGATATTAATGAATAATGGCTTCGAACACAAGGAGGCCATCGTTTATTTGTGTGTATTAGAAATGGGAGAACTCCCTGTTTCCAGGATAGCCCTCAAAACCAACCTTAAACGCAGTACTACGTATACCATAGTAGAAAGTCTTCATCGAAAGGGTTATGTTTCTGTGAATATTCATAAAGGGATGCAATACGTCTCTGCAATCTCACCACAAGTTCTTATCGACAGTTTTAAACGTTCTGCTGGAATGGCGGAAGAGATTTTGCCTGAACTCATCAACATCGCCTACGCCTCACCCTTCAAACCTCGCATTCGCTTCTTTGAAGGTTTAGAGGGGATTAAACAGGTTTTAAGAGAGTTCTCTCATTCCAAAACACGAACCATGGGATTCAGCGACTATAGAGACATGCCTGAAAATCTACTCGACTTCATTCGCGGCGAAGTCATCCCACAAAGAAAGAAAAACAAGAATAGGGCGCAATTCATTGTCCCCAATAATGAAAAAAACCAAAAAATTCAAGAAGAAGATGCTAAATACTACACTGAGCACAAATTGGTAAACTTCCCTTCGCCTACAAATCCCATCGAACTTTTAATCTTCGGAGAAAGTGAAATCGCTTTCCTTTCTTACACAAAAGGAGAACAATTTGGAGTGATCATTGATTCTGCCTCCATACACGATACTCTCCAAAATATCTTCCTTCTGATCTGGAGCTTAAAATAAATGTTAGAAAATAAAATGTCGAAACTGGCAAACTGTCAGACTTTTTGACAACAGGAAATCACCCTTCAGCCCTTTACAAATTTCAAAAAAGTTAGAATATTAGGTTCAACGTGCGCATCAAAACAAGAAGCGCCTCGTCAAGCCCCTAATCCCCTGTCAAAATGGTTAACACGAATTTCACCTTTGATCGCAAGCTCAGCCCTCAAGAGCTGCAGTTGCACGATCTGGTGGAGAACCTCCTCATCGTGCTTTCTGACAAAGAAAAGTACATCATTAAGAATCGCTTTGCCCTTCATACCGACAAGCGGCTCACCTTGGAAGAGATTGGCCAACACTTTGGCGTGACTCGAGAAAGAGTGCGTCAAATTGAAAAAACGGCACTCCGAAAACTGGAGCGTAATGCGCAAAATACCAATATTAAGATCCTCACCGAGTTTGCCAAAGCTCTCCTCCAAAAAGAAGGGGGTATCGCTTCTGACGATCAATTCAAAGGTCTCCTTCTAAAAATCCTCCCCAACGTTACCGCTCAAGAAATTCAAGATCTTCATTTAGCGCTCACTTTGGATGGAGACATTGTTTTTGAATCTAACACTCTCAAGACGCACCCTTACTGGCGACTTACCGAGTTTGATGCCAAAGCCATCGACCATGTGGGTTCCACCGCCACCAAACTGCTCACCCGCAGCAAGCACGTGACTCCACTAGACAAGCTCACCGAAAAAATCAATGAGACCCTAAAGAGCTCCTACCCAGAACACACCATTTCCAACCTCCTTCACATCATAAAGGAGTGCAAGTTTACCGATCAAGGTGTGGGGCTCTACACCTGGCGTCACATCCATCCACGCACTCTACGAGATAAAATCTTCTTCATTTTAAATCACGAAAAGAAACCACTTCACTTTGAAAAAATTGCTCAACTGATCCGCGATTCTGAATTTGATCATAAGCGTGTGAATATCCAAGCGGTTCACAACGAACTCATCCGTAACGACAACTTCATTCTCATTGGACGTGGGATCTACGCACTCAAAGAATGGGGGTACAAAACCGGTACCGTAGCAGAAGTGATCAGCGAAATCCTATCCGACGGCACTCCCCGCAGTCGTGAAGAAATCACCAAGGCCGTTCTGGATCAACGCCACGTGAAGACCATCACCATTTATCTCAACCTCAAAAACAAGAGCCAATTCGCTCGTGTGGGTCGTGACAAATACACCCTCAAGCAGTTCGCCTAGTCATTCCATTTAATTGAACAGCCCATCGAGTGCTCCTGCACTTCGGTGGGTTTTTCATTTTTCAAAAGTGCCTGAATAGCGGCTTCCAAACCAGAGAAAGCGCCTCGGTAAGCCAGCTGCCGGTGAGGACCGTAAACAAAAATGTCGGGAGTACATTGAGCGTCATAAGCCTTCCCCACTTCCTGAGTATCGTCTATCAAATAATCGAACTCTTGTCCCCGTGAAGCAGCATATTCCTTCATCTTCTCAAAAGAATCTTCTGGATATGCGGGATTGCCTCCGTTGGAGTTAATACCCACAAATTCTACCTCTTTAGGCATACGTTTTTCTAAAGTCACCAAGTCATCCCAGATTTTTTGGACATAGGGGCAGTGATTACACATAAAAACAATCACCAAAACTGGTGCTTCATAAGAAGAAAGGGCATGCCACTCTTCATCAATGCCCTGCAATTTAAAATCGGGGGCAGGCGTACCCAAAGGGACCATTTTAGAAGAAAGCAAAACCATAAGTGTTGGGCAAAAGCACAAAAATAATAGCGAAACCCACGACAATCATAAAGAACATAGAAAGTAAGATTCGTACTCCCACCTCATGTGAGCCAAAAAAGAGTACAATTAGAGCCTTAGACAAGGTATTGGTCATAGCGGCAATGGTCACTCCGATGGCGGCTGTATTAGGAGAAATACTGCCCATTGTAGAAAGGTTGGACATAGAAATAGAAATGGCATCTACATCCACTATTCCAGAAAGAAATGCCGTTAGATAAATCCCATTGCTACCAAAATAAGTCACTGCAAACTTAGAAATAAAGACCATGGCCGCAAAGAAGAGACCAAATTTAAGGGCTGATGTGAGCTGAAATGGGCTATGCAAGTGAAGCGACTCTACAGAAACCGACTTCATAGGTTGGCCCCCTTTTTTAAACCAATAATAAGCACAAAGAATAAAACCGGTGAAAGCCATTCCCAAGAGAGGTTTGTTCACATAAGGCACCAAATCCGGATTGAGCACCGACAGAGTGAGCAAGACGCGGATAAACATCGCCGAAGAGGCGATCAAAATAGCAAAAATAAACGGATTTACTACTTTTTCATTCCTTTTGCTGAGTTCAGAAAAACTCATAGAAACAGCCGTGGAAGAAATAAATCCGCCCAGGAAACCGCTGAGGCCTATCCCCTTTTTAGGACCTACCAGTTTTATGGCAACGTAACTGGCAAAAGAGATGGAGGAAATGAGCACCACTACCAGCCAAATCTCGTAGGGGTTAAGTACGTTTAGAGGGCCAAAAGTGGCATTAGGTGCCAATGGCAGAACCACAAAAACCACTACGATAAATTTAATCGTATCATAAAACTCTTCCTTCCCCACCTGATGAGCGAAGCGATGTAAAGGTGCTTTAAAGTATAAAATGAGGACTACGAGCAGAGTAATGATGGTGGCAAAAAACTCCTGATCCATTCCCACTAAAATTCCAATAAAATAGGCAAAAAACCCAGCGATTTCGGTAGTAGCACCTGAATTTTTATTCTGATAAGAGGACATCACATACGATGCCACCAAGAGGAGTAAGTACGCTCCTGTAAAAAGCGCGAACAAAAGCGGATCTTGAGAAAATACGCTATAAACCAAAAAACCCAAGACGGAAACCAAAGCCATGGTTCTGATCCCACCAAACTCGTGGGGCAAAGATTCCTGATGGTTTCTTTCCCTCTCCAAACCTATTAAGCTGCCCATCAGCAAAGCTAAGCCGAGGTGTTGTAAGAAAAGAAGACTGGGTGTCATAACCGATTGCGTGTACTTTCATCATAGAAAAAACTTGTGCTCTGCGCAAGATTCGCTAGAATGCGTGGGCACTCATGCGCAGGTGGCGAAATTGGCAGACGCACTACCTTGAGGTGGTAGCTCCCTTTACCGGGATTGGAGGTTCAAGTCCTCTCCTGCGCACCATTGATAAAAGATAGGAAAAACTGTACAATAATATGATTTGTACATTTTTTAAAACTTTATGGATAGAAGTCTAGACGAACCTGGAGGTAAAAACAGAGAAAGACAGCGACTTTTAATGGGAGAAGTACTTCAACTGGCTGCTGAAGACCCCGCTTTCGCTACAGAGCTTGTAGCAGCTTTAACAGAGCAAATGCGAAGGGGGCCCGTTGGATCAGAGAGTGATGTTAGCAATGTAGTTGCAGGTACCCGATCCGATCTCACTGTAGGAGCTGAAATCGCAGGCTTTGCCACCGCAGCGGACATCCCCGTCGCCTGGTTAAAAGAAGGGAGAGATGAAGAAAAACAAATGAAAGTCACAGATTTGGGGGACGGTAGGCTCAAAGTACGGCGTAATGCCAATTTCTTTCACGGTTTGGGAACTCCTCATTGGGGGACCGAAGAGGGAAAATTCATAGTGAGAGGAGATAAGCTCGTCCTCGTGGAAGGTACCCGTAAACCAGGGTTCAGTACATCTACTGGAATCTTTAGTGATAAAACCGGTAACTTAGTAAAAGGCAGTATGGAAAGTGATGGAATAAAGTATTCAGGTGATTTTGAAGAAGATTCAGGGTATCTAAGTAAAGGAGCAGTTTGCCTCCCTAGTGGACTTATTTTTGAAGGGGAATTTACAAAGGATGGGTTTGGGAGTCCTGAGCCAAAACTCAAAAGTCTGCTTAAAATATCCAGAAACGGTCAAGTCATTGTTGAAGGGACTGTCGAGCCTGGGGGCCTATTAAATGGGAAAGGAGTAACTGAAGGGTATGAATTGAGCGGTATTTTTGAATATGGCCGGATGGGAGCTAGCGTTCTAGGAGCAACTTTCATTGGAAAATCGGACAAGCCCGCACTCAGTGGTTTAAGCGCTCAAGTAAAATGTGCAGATTGGACTCTAACAATAAATCGTAGCCTGAGTGGCTCACACGGAAGGGAGTTCGAGGGAGTAAAAGAGCATACTGACGGTAGGAAAGAAGAGGGTAGATTCTACGGGCTCGTTATTCAAGGCTTCGATCTAATCAAATAAGCACATCAAATAATTTAATATTGACGCTCAGGTCATTCGCCTCTAGTATCCACTGGCAGTTTAGGGCGCTTAGCTCAGTTGGCTAGAGCATCTCGTTTACACCGAGAGGGTCGGGGGTTCGAATCCCTCAGCGCCCACCATCATTAAAATCTAACGTATCGGAAAGCGATCCGTAACATTGCTATACCACACCTGTTCTGTGGATCTACAAACCCTAGCAACGCCATGGGAAAGATCACCCCACCTACGGCGCAAGGGTCCTGCATGAGGAGACGGATGACCCACCTCATTACTGCCATGCAGAGCATGAGCAATGCCTTCGGCTACACTTTCTCCAATCGAGAAAAGGGCACCCACTCGATCAGCACATCGACGAGGAAGTGAATGTTTAGGCTCAGAAAGCAAGGGGACTCGGTCCATAAACGGAAAGTGAGGTTGTAGGACAGATAAAGTAAAATAGAAGCACAAATAAGTCAAGATAGAGTCTCCCCGAAGAAAGACTCTATCTTTAAGATTAAATCAATTATTTAGTAGTTGAGGGCGCTTCCTCCAGGGTCACCTGAAGTTGAAGTTCCTTCCCATCACGATGAACGGTGAGAACAACCGTATCCCCCACCTGATGACTAGAAATGGCATTCTGCAAAGAAAATTCTTCGGTGAGATCGGTTCCATCCACAGAAAGAATCACATCCCCATCTTTAAGTCCTGCTTTCTCAGCGGGGCTATCAGGCACCACACCCGGTCCGGCATCCACATCTCCAATCACATAGGCCCCGTGATCCACATCTAGCTTAAAGTGTTGAATTAAGGTCTCAGTGACAGGGACATAGCGAACCCCCACATAAGGGGTTACGATATGCCCATTTTCTTGATAAGACTTCACCACGGGTTCAATATCGGATGAAGGAAGAGCAAAACCAATACCACTAGCGGTGGTGTCAATGGCCGTATTCATTCCCACTACTTCTCCATTTAAATTAAGCAAAGGTCCACCGCTGTTACCAGGATTAATGGCAGCGTCAGTCTGGATGAGATTGACTAAGTTTTCAGCGCCTTGACCACCCCCACTCGCCACAATTTGACGATCAGTAGCAGAAATAATACCTACCGTAGTCGTATTGGAATATTCACCCAAGGCATTTCCAATCGCGACCACCGGATCACCGACGTTCATAGCTTCTGAATCTCCAAACGTGAGCGTGGGCAAACTTCCCACTCGCTCGTCATCATCTGTAATCTGAACAATAGCAATGTCGTTGAGGCTATCTTTTGCCACCACTTTGGCATCCAAAGTGGTTCCATCGTTCAAAATGACTTCATACTGAGCTGTATCATCCGAAACCACATGCTTATTGGTGACCACCAAACCGTCAGCGGTCACAATGAAGCCACTTCCGCTACTAATCTGCGAAAGTTGAGACTCTCCATCTGAATTGCTTTCTGGAGCTTGCTGCTGAGGCATTCCAAAAAATTGGAAAGGGCCAAATTGCTGCATTTGATTATAGTATTCCGTCAGGTCTTTGAGAGCTACTACAGAGACCACTGCAGGGGCAGCCTTGTCGTAAACTTCCTTATAAGAACCGTTTTCAAAGTTGACGATGGTTTGGCCAGTGCTTTGCTGTAACGAATGACTATCTTCATAAGTGAGGACAGCCCACGTAGTAAGACCCCCTCCAAGGGCGCCAAAAAACAGGCTACCTAGAGATGCTAACAGGGTAATTTTTTTGATAAGAGACGTTTCCATAACTTTTATATGAATAAATTTTAAGAGCGGCGTGGTGGCAAAATCTTACACCTTTTTTTGGCTTTACAAAAGATAGCTCTCTCCGGCAAACTGAAGACGATTTCCATTATGAAACACGCTCTACGGCAGCAGCTCAAGGAGAAGCGCCGTGGCATTGCCACGGGTCTCTATGCCGAAAAGTGTAAAAAGATTAAAGAGCTTTTTCTCCATCTCAAAGAGTATGTAGAGGCTAAAAAAATCCTCTTTTATCTTTCTAAGCCCGAAGAAGTAGACACCAAAGATTTGATCGGTGCAGCCCTACTTGACGGAAAAAAAGTTTTTGTCCCACGAATAGAAGGAGACGATATATTCGTATGCCCTTTCGAAGGTTACGATCAGCTGCAAAAAGGCGAGTTTGGAGTGATGGAGCCCACTTGCACTCAAGGGGTGGATCCTCAAGAAATAGACCTGATAGTGGTGCCCGGAGTAGGCTTTGATCATCGAGGACATCGTTTGGGGCATGGAAAAGGACACTATGATCGCTTGCTCAAAAAAACTCGAGCTTATAAAGTAGGGCTCGCTTTTGAAGAACAGTTGGTACCCGAACTCCCTACAGAAGAACACGACGTACCCGTAGATGCTCTCCTCACTGGATCCAACCTTCTCTACTTCAAACATTCTTAACCCCTTCTCTCCATGACCGTTAATCCTGCCGTTCAGAAAAACTGGGAACTCCTCGCTCAAAACGACCCCGCTGTCTACAACGCCATTGTGGGCGAAGAGCAGCGAGAGTGCGAAGGGATCGAGCTCATCCCTTCTGAAAACTACACTTATCCAGAAGTTTTTGCGGCCAACGGCAGTGTTTTGACGAACAAGTACGCCGAAGGATACCCCGGCAAGCGCTATTACGGAGGGCAAGAATTTACTGACATTGTAGAATCCTTAGCCATTGAACGCGCCAAAAAAGTTTTCCGTTGTGAACATGCCAACGTGCAGCCACTCTCGGGTTCTCCCATGAACCAAGCCGTTTATTTGGCCTTCCTCAAACCCGGAGACACCGTGCTGGGAATGGATCTCTCTCACGGAGGCCACCTCACTCACGGACACCCTGTTTCTCACATGGGAAAGATCTTTAACTTTGTTCGCTACAAAACCCACCCAGAAAAGCAAGGTTGGATTGATCCAGAAGAAATCATGGCTCTGGCCCTCGAACACAAACCCAAAATCATCCTCTGTGGCTACACCTCTTATCCTCGTGATCTCGACTACAGCATATTCCGCAAAGCTGCCGATGCCGTGGGAGCCATCACCATGGCCGACGTGGCTCACATCGGTGGACTCATTGCCGGAGGCGTGATGAGAAACCCTTTTGATTACGGTTTTGACATTGTGACCACCACCACTCACAAATCTCTTCGCGGACCCCGTGGAGGAATGATCCTCTGTAAAGCGCAATACGCCAAGGACATCGACAAATCCGTCTTCCCAGGACTCCAAGGAGGACCTCACATGCAAACGATCGCCTCCATCGCCGTGACCCTGGAAAAAGCTCTCCAACCCGAATTTAAAGAATACGCTACTCAAGTTTTGAAGAACGCTAAGGCCCTTGCAGAAACCTTGATGGCTGGAGGAGCTAAACTGATCACGGACGGTACAGACAATCACATGATGGTTGTAGATACTACTGCAGCCTTTGGAGTGGGAGGAACTGAAGCCGAAATTGCTCTAGATAAAGCTGGAATCACCTGTAACAAACAAGTGATTCCCGACGACCCCAACCCCCCCCTCAAACCTTCAGGAATTCGTCTTGGGACACCTGCTGCCACCACCCGTGGCTTCAAGGAGGCCGAAATGAAACAAATCGGTGAATGGATGCTCGATGCTCTCAAACACTGGCAAGACGACGCCTACCTCGCAGGCATCAAGACCAAAGTGAAGGAGCTTTGTGTTAAATTCCCCGTGCCTGGAGTGAGCGCTTAACGAGGTAAAGGACGGGCACCATCTCGAACAGCACGGACGCGATTACTTCCAGAAGTGTACCTACGGGGCGTTTCAGGGTTACAAATACCACTTACCACAAAGCCCACATCTTCAGTAAGCTGTGCTACAGTCATAGATCCAAATCCAGAAGTGAGTGACATGATCTCTTCACGGCGAGCTCTTAAAGCGTCTGCTACATCCGCCGGAAGTGTAGCTCCTTTAAATTGAGACTTAACATTGTCTTCTAGCAAACCCACATAACGACTCGGATCAACGTTTCTTCGACTATTAGTCGGTTCAAAGTCTCCTCGTCCTTTTTTTGATGACCGGAAAGAAAGGTTACGCATTTTTTAACAGCTTAAAAGACATTATCTTAAAAAATAGTTAACATTTTGTCAAACGTTACTAGTACTACTTCCTCTTCATTACCACAATGGTGATGTCGTCGAGGTGCTCTTTTTTGCCAATAAATTGCATCACGTCAGCGAAGACAGCATTCTTAATTCCTTCTGCAGTGAGTAAATCGTCACCAGCCTGCTGAACAATGCGTCTTAAGCGTTGCATTCCATACTGCTCCCCTCTTTCATTTTGTGCTTCGGGGAAACCATCACTGTACAGCACTACTACGTCATTGGCTTTAAGGCTAAGGTCTTGGGTATTCACATGGCCCGTAACATCATCGATCATTCCAAAAGCGATTCCGGGGATTTTTATTTCAGACACTTTTTTAACCGCCGCATCGTAGTGCAGAATGGGCAAATGTCCGGCATTCAAACAAGTGAGTTGACTACTTTGCTCATTCCATTTGGTGAGAGCCATGGTCATGAACATATTGTTGGAAGATTTCTTTTGAATCACCGCATTGAGATGGGTGGCCAAAGTTTTAAGATCCGTCTCACCTCTCATAGCATACAAAAGGGCGTTAGCAATGGAAGAAATCATACCGGCAGGGACACCATGCCCGCTCACGTCCCCCAAATAGATGAGGTGCTCACCGTTGTTCATCTGGATAAAGTCGAAGGCATCCCCCCCCACTTCCGTCGCAGGATCAAGCCCACCCGCCAAATCCAGACTAGGCAACTCTACTTTTTCTTTGGGCAAGAGGTCGGCTTGGATGTGAGCTGCAATTTCAAGTTCCTTGGTTACACGTTCTTTATAAATTTTGACCTCCACGGCAGCAGCCAGATCCACGGCCATTTGATTAAAGGTTCCCGCGAGAAGCCCCACTTCGTCTTTAGTTTTTACGGGAACTCTCGTAGTAAAATCGCCTCCCGCAATTCGGATAGCTCCTTCTTTAAGAGCTTTCAACGGATTAGTGATGCTCACCGAAAGCATGATGGAGAGCATGAGTGCAAGTAAAAATCCAACCAGCGCGATGAGTTCAATTTGTAATTTTGCAGCCGCTAAACGGGCATCCATGGTGGCATAACTCACGTCGTAGGTCACCGCATAAGAGCTGTTGTAAGGAACCACAATGTTCACCAAGCGATCGAGTGGAGCAGGAGCATTCACCGAGTCCTCATTAAAATCGACAAAGCTAGAGTTTTTATTTTCGTCTATTTTTACATAGACCACTCTTCCGTTCTCAAAAAGCAAAGACATCTTGTTGGACTGTATGCGCTGGAGCTCATTGGGGTCTGTAACCGTACGGACTGTCCCCGTGTACCTTTCACTTTGCTCCTGGCGAGAATCGTACAAAATAATCCCTCCATAACTGCTCATCTCTACGCCAGAAATATCCTGATTTTTCCGCAGCATGGCGGACATCTCTCGTTGGAAAGGCACAAAGTTACCCGGATCCAAATATTGCTCATAAACTTCCACCATTCGTTTGACGGTGAATTGAGCAAATGATTCTGTACTTGAAGAAATGTCAGCTGAAAGTTCCGTAGTTTTAGCTTGAACTAAAAACAAACCCACCGCCGCAAAAAGGGCCACAATGAGTGTGCCGAAGGCCAGAATGAATTTGGCTTTAAGCGAATGGAGCATGCAGAGATTAAAAGAATCTCTTTATTTTACCATGTTTTCGGTCAAATCGGTAGCCCAAAGCTGCCCGTCCAATCGAGTATTCCAAATCAAGGGGGCGTGTAAAGCGTACAAAGCTTTAGACTCAAACAAAGGAACAATCACTTTGTCTTTCAAAAGTTGATCCTCCAAACGTTGCAAAAGCTCTCTACGCTCAGTCAAGTTAAGCTCTTCTGCTGCTTTCTCAATGAGTGCATCCAGTTCGGGATCGGCATAACCCGTTCCATTGAACTGACCGAAAGTCCCTTCTTCGCTGTGCACCACGGCCTCAAAAAAATCTGCGTTGTCCGCTAAATCGTACTTCCAACCAAAAAAATAGAAATCAGAAAGACCACTTTGAATTTTTTCTTGAAGCTCTGCTGCAGTTAGTACATTCAGATTCACAGTAATATCGATATCTGCCAAATCAGAAGAGATGGCTTCTCCCAAACTTTCTACCCCTTGAGGGATATCCAAAGTCACAGTAATAGGTCCAGAAATCTGGCTACGAAGTTGCTCCGCCAAGGGTAAATTTTGTTTTCGTTCAGCTACATCCTTGGAATACCCCTCAATGCCAGTGGCAGCAAATTGAGAACTGCGCATGAGATAACCACCTCCTAAAAGAGTAGCATAATCTGTAGACAAGGCAGCTGTTACAGCTCCTCTCAAGGATTCATCTTTAAAAAGTCCATTTTTATTAAGGATGAGGAAGCTGAGCTCCAAACTAGGAAAATCCTTAAGCTCTATCTTCTTTTCCTTCAAATCGTCAGCGAACTGAGGAGGCACATTTGCCAAGACTTGAATTGAATTCTCTTCCAAAGCTTTTATTCTCTCATCGGGGTCAGGGAGAGTTTTTAGATGGACTTCAGGAAAATAAGCGAGGGGGCCCCAATAATCTGAGAAGCGTTCTAAAATTAAATCATCCTGAGCAAATTCATGAACTCGATACGGTCCTGTTCCAATCGGTAAAGTAAAATCCGTAGTCCCCTCCGGAACAATATAAACATACGTGAGTCGGTTGAGCAGCAAAGGATCTGGCGAACTGGTGGTAATACTTATGCGATCGTCGGCGGTTTGCTCCACGCTTTGAATGGTAGAGAGCAAGGGTCCTAGTTCTGATTCTTCGCTGCGTGCCAAATTGATGGAATACACCGCATCGGCAGCTGAAAAAGTTCGCCCGTCGTGGAAATAAACATTATGTCTCAAATGGAAATCCCAAGTCGTGTCATCGAGCCGCCCCCACGAAACCGCTAGAGCCGAATCGAGGTTAAATGTCCCGTCAAAACGAACCAAAGATTCATAAAGATTAGAAAAAAACTTTCGATTCTTAGCTTCGTACGAGAGCGGAGAGTAAGTGGAAGGCGCCTCCGCGTAAGCAATGGTAATGCTATTCATAGAAGGATCCCCACGATCGATTTGCGTAAAAGTCTGCTGGCAAGCCGGCAAAGAAAAAACGGAAAGGGCGAGGAAATAAGCAAGAAGTCGTTTCATGGCGCAGCGCCAGTTTAATCCTCCTTTTTGAGCACGGCAAGAAAGGCCTCTTGCGGAACTTCTACTCGTCCGAACATCTTCATGCGCTTCTTACCTTTTTTCTGTTTATCGAGCAGCTTATTTTTGCGAGTCACATCCCCTCCATACAAGTAACCAGTCACATCTTTTCGATAAGCAGGAATGGTTTCCCGCGCCACAATTTTTGCACCAATAGCTCCTTGAATGGGGATCTCAAACTGTCCTTTAGGTATGATTTCTTTGAGACGTTTACAGACTTTAATTCCATGATGAGTGGCTGCACTTCGATGAATGATAATGGAGAGAGCATCTAACTTTTCGTGATGAACTAAAAAGTCCAAACGCACCAAATCACCCGCACGGAATTCTAAGAACTCATAGCTCATAGAAGCGTAGCCAGAGGTGAGACTTTTGAGATCGTCATAAAAATCAATCACAATGGAAGCCAGGGGGATTTCATAATGCAGACTCACTCTATTTTCGTCTAAATAAACAACATTTTTAGAAAGTCCACGACGGTCTGCCAGCATTTGCATAAGAGCTCCCATATAGTCGGTGGGAGTCAAAATTTCTACCTTAATCCAAGGCTCCAAAATAGCTTCGATATGTGCAATATCAGGCAGCTCAGCAGGATTAGAAATTTCAAAAATCTCACCATTAGTTTTCTGTACTTGGTAACGGACACTAGGCGCAGTCACAATCAGATCTAGTCCATATTCACGCTCCAAACGTTCTTGCACAATGTCCATATGGAGCAGCCCCAAAAAACCACAACGGAAACCATGACCCAGTGCACCCGAATTCTCCGGCTCAAAAGTGAGTGAGGAATCGTTTAGGCTAAGTTTTTCCAAAGCGTCTCGTAGTAAAGGGTACTGATCGTTATCGGTCGCAAACATTCCTGCAAAAACAAAGGGCACCACTTTTTTATAACCCGGTAAAGGTTCAGGCTTAAGATCCAGACGTTGCGACCATTCTTTGGGTCTCCAAATGGTGTCTCCCACGCGAGCGTCCGCTACAGACTTCATCCCCGTGACCACGTAGCCCACTTCCCCAGCATTCAAACAGTCATTGGCCTCGTATTTGGGGCGGAAACAACCCACCTCCATTACTTCAGTCTCCGCTTTAGTATTCAACATCTTGATCTTATCACCTCGTTTCAAAGAACCTTCCATGAGGCGAACGTAGGCCACAATCCCCTTATAAGGATCATAAACAGAGTCAAAGATCAGACCCTTGGTCTCTCCCCCAGAACCTTCTTTAGGTGCTGGGACCTTCTCCACCACACGTTCGAGCAATTTATCTACATTTGTGCCCTCTTTTGCAGAAATGCATAAGATCTCTTCTGCTGGGATTCCTAAAGCTTTCTCAATCTCTCGAGAACGACCTTCCACGTCAGCAGCGGGCAGATCAATTTTATTGAGCACAGCAATAATCTCCAGGTTATGCTCTAAAGCCATATAACAGTTGGCCAAAGTCTGAGCCTGGATTCCCTGGGTAGCGTCCACCACCAAAATGGCTCCTTCACAAGCCGCCAGAGAACGAGAAACTTCATAAGAAAAGTCGACGTGACCTGGAGTATCAATCAGATTGAGCTGATAGTCCTGCCCTTGATACTTCCAGTTCATTCGTACAGGTTGTAGCTTGATCGTGATCCCACGTTCTTGCTCAAGTTCCATCGTGTCGAGCATCTGTCCGTGTTTCATCTCTCGGCGAGTCAGCGTCCCGGTCACCTCCAGAAAACGATCAGCCAGAGTGGATTTTCCGTGATCAATATGAGCTATGATGCAAAAATTGCGAATGTTCTTCATGTGGCGAGAGTTTACCAGAGGAGCTTCCTTGAAAAAAGAGCCCTTTTCTGCTATAATAAACAGATTAAAACAAAACTCAGTTCGTCCCGTGCAATACAAAATTCCTCAAAACGTACAGGTAGAAGACAAAATCGTAGGGCCTCTCACCCTCAAACAGCTCATTAAACTGGGCGTGGGAGGAGGAATCACCTATGCGCTTTATGTGACTTTAGCCAAGACCTATTACATTGAAGTTTGGCTCATCCCGGTTTTGATTCCCGGAATTTTGACCCTTCTTTCTACTTTTGTAAGCATCGGAGGGATCCCTTTTGATCAATGGATATTCTTGAGCATTGAATTTATGAAGAATCCACGTAAGCGAATCTTTGTGATGGGCGCTGGAGACACCTATTCAACCACGCTATTTGCTGAAAAAGCGAAAAAAGTGCAAACTGATGTCAACGCCGAAGGAAAACTCGAGAGAGATCGTGAACGACTTCAAAAGATCGGAGAAATTTCCAAGATGCTCGACTCTTACGGTAAACCACAAACCACATGAGCACTCCTGCCTCAGACAAATCCGTAAAAGGGACTAAGAAAAATCCCATCAACAGCACCCAACTCTATCTTAAAGTAGCAGAAATCCGCGATGATACCGCTGTGCTTAAAAACGGTGGTTTGAGGGCTGTACTTAAAACCTCCAGCGTTAACCTCAACCTCAAATCTGAAGAAGAGCAAAATGCTGTGATTTACTCTTACCAGAACTTTCTTAATTCTCTTGAATTTCCTATTCAAATTGTAGTCCGCAGCAAGAAGTTGGACCTCGAGCATTACATCGAAAAGCTCAAAAAAATTGGGGTCAAACAAAGTAACCCACTTCTACAAAAACAAACTTTTGAATACATCGAGTACGTGAGTCGTTTGGTTGAATACGCCAACATCATGGAAAAACAGTTTTATGTGGTCATTCCACAAGACCCCCTGGGAGAAGAACGTCGCGGGCTTATAAAGAGCTTCCTGGAAGCCATATTCCCAGCAGACAATGCAACTAAGATTAAAGATCGACACGCCCATTTTGACGAACTTAAGAAGCGTCTCTCCCAACGAGTCAATACGGTAAAAGCTGGCTTGGAAGCCTGCGGTCTGTTTGTGGAAGAAATGAACACTCAGGATCTCATCGAACTCTTCTACGAAACCTACAATCCTCTGACTTCTCGCAGCCAAAAATTTGCACCGGAAGACGAACTGGCTTTAGAGCAAGATGAGGCCCCCAAGGCCAAACTCAGTGTGAACACTCCACAGGTTTAGGCCATTGACCATCCTCCAGAAGAGGGGGAAAATAGCAGCTATGTTCTAAATATGGCAGTTCAACGAACCTCTGAGAGTGCACAGCAACAGTACAAAGATTGGGAAGAAACCAGACCTCCGCTTTCCTACGACCTAAAAAGAAGAAAAGAACAATATCCACAATTAGAGGAAGGGGCTTTATTCTGTTTAGAAGCGAAAGTATTTGACGCATCGCAGTTCCTTCCCTTTCCACCCGCCCAAGCCGCACCCGATCACCCCATTCATAGGGCCTACCACCGTTTTCAACGAGAATCAGAAAAACTACAGGAGAAAATCGTCCGTTTAAGAGAAATTAAGGATGCACTTGGGGAAGAAGTTCAAGAAGATCCGATCCGAAAAGCCATGAATTTACTGAGGATTTGCGTGGCCGCTTGTCAAAACCGAGCCACTCCCGTCCTGGCCATGGACCCTCATGACAAAAAAAAGGAATTTCTGAACACGCGTGAACAATACCACAGCGACAAAAAAAGAACCCTCCAAGGTTTGATCACCTATATCACTCTCTATCTAAGGTTTGACCCTGAAAATCAAGAACTAAAAGACTTACAGGATCAGGCTGAAGCCATCTACCTTGCCCATCAAACCTATTCTGCCGTAAAAACTGTGATCCACGACAAAGAACCCACTCGAGAAAGTGGAGAAATAGTGATGAATCATGTTTATGACGTTTGTGTGGCTGGTATCAATAAATTTTTAAAGAAAATTAACAAGTGCCAAGATCCTGAAGAAAAGCGTCATCTGTATCAACGACTAAAAATCAATATCGTGGTTCGTTTGTGTCATGACATGAAAGAAGATCGTAAAGCGTGGTGGGATACAGAAGCTTTTCAGCAGCTGCTACTCTCCATGACTCGCTTTGATAGTCGGTTCTTAAATCTTTTATTTGAGGATGCCGAAGCGCATAGAGAAACCCCTCAAAATCCTCACTTTATTCCAAATCATTGGGAACAAATTGACCGGATGATCGATGCCTTGAGCAAACCTGCAAAAAAAGGGCGAAATCCTGGTTATCTACGACAGAAAATTTTAGATAATCCCACTTTAACTCCAGAAGAAGTAGAAGACGTCCTGGACATTAAAAATGACGATCGAAAAAACAACATCGACGATCTTAAATACATGAAAGAAAAACCGGAAAAAGGAGAAACACCATTACAGAGACAAATTCGTAAAACCGAAGAAACCCTTGAAATTTTACAAATGAATCTCGATCACCACGCGCAAAGCAGCTGTGAACAATCCTTAGATAATGTGATTCTTCTCTCAGATTGCTGCAATCGAGAACTCGATCGTTTGGAAAAA
This sequence comes from uncultured Candidatus Peribacteria bacterium, assembly GCA_964516995.1. Lineage (GTDB taxonomy): Bacteria > Patescibacteriota > Gracilibacteria > UBA1369 > 2-02-FULL-48-14. The sequence continues at coordinate 44,446 of CAZFAV010000003.1, forward strand.
GAATATAGCGATGAGCTAGAACCTGGGAAAGTCTTCTCCTTGAAAGCACAATTCAGAAGATTCCGTGAAGAAGCGATACTAAAAAAAGCAGCTTAGTTCAGGCGTCGTCCTACACTCCCACGGTTCATACCGCAGTACTATCGGCGAAGAAAAGCTTAACTGCTGTGTTCGGAATGGGAACAGGTGTGACCTTTTCTCTAAAGACGCCTGAACCAAACTGCTTTTAGCAGAAATTCGGTTCAGATTGAATAAATATTATTCTCACAAATTGCCATAAAAGTCTGGAAGAAGACGTTAAATAACAACATTCAGTTATTAGTACTACTCGGCTGAACACATCACTGTGCTTACACCTGTAGCCTATCAACCACGTAGTCTACGTGGAACTTAATTGGGAAAATTTTCTTAGGACTAGCTTCCCGCTTAGATGCTTTCAGCGGTTATCTAGACCGAACATAGCTACCCAGCGGTGCCGCTGACGCGACAACTGGTACACTAGAGGTTCGTTCATCCCGGTCCTCTCGTACTAGGGACAAGTTCCTTCAATTTTCCTTCAGATATGGCGGATAGAGGCCAAACTGTCTCACGACGTTTTGAACCCAGCTCGCGTGCCGCTTTAAATGGCGAACAGCCATACCCTTGGGAGCTTCTCCACCCCCAGGATGCGACGAGCCGACATCGAGGTGCCGAACCTGGTCGTCGATGTGGACTCTTGGACCAGACTAGCCTGTTATCCCCGGCGTAACTTTTATCCGTTGAGCGATACCCCACCCACATGGTGGTACCGGATCATTTTCACCGACTTTCGTCCCTGCTCGGCTTGTAAGCCTTGCAGTCAAGCCAACTTGTGCGAATACACGACGAGATCGGTTTCCATCCGACCTTAGTTGACCAATTGCGCGCCTCCGTTACTCTTTAGGAGGCAACCGCCCCAGTTAAACTACCCATCAAACACTGTCATTCCCTTCAGAGGGGAAGTTAGATTCTAAGCAAGACAAGGGTGGTATCTCAAGGATGCCTCCACAGCGGCTGACGCCACTGCTTCAACGGCTCCCACCTATCCTGCACAAGTAGTGCCCAGAATCAATGTTAGACTATAGTAAAGCTGCACGGGGTCTTATCGTCCTGCCATATCTAAGGGGCATTTTTACCCATATTGTAATTTCACCGGGCCTGCGCTCGAGACAGTACACCCATCGTTACCCCATTCGTGCGGGTCGGAACTTACCCGACAAGGAATTTCGCTACCTTAGGACCGTTATAGTTACGGCCGCCGTTCACCAGGGCTTAGATTCGAAGCTTGCACCTCTCCTCTTGACCTTCTGGCACTGGGCAGGGGTCAGCCCATATACATCGCCTTACGGCTTAGCATGGACCTGTGTTTTTGATAAACAGTCGCAGGTGTTCATTTGTTGCAACCTACATTCAATTGATATAATCGCAGAATGCAGGCAAGGCTTATCCCGAAGTTACGCCTGCTGTTTTGCCGAGTTCCTTAAGCGCAGTTATCCCGATCACCTTGGTCTACTCGACCTACCCACCAGCGTTGGTTTGCGGTACGGTAAGATACAACTCTCGAAGCGAAGATTTTCTCGTCCGCTGAACTTGCTCCAATCAATCCCTTACGGGACCTTTACATAACGATTCGCGAACCTCTGCGGATTTTCCTACAAAGGCATAAGCTTGTCGCTTGTACAGAAATTCATTGATCTGCTGAAGCTATCCTGCGGCGTCTCTCCGAATCTAGCGCCACTTTCACTCGGCGTATTTCTCATCTTTTCCCGAAGGAATCGACTTAAAATACACTTTGATCCAGTTTTGCTTGGGCGATTTGCATCTTGTTCTGGAATATTAACCAGATGTCCATCAGCTTTACGGCTTTCGCCTAGGCCTTAGGACCGACTAACCCCAAGTCGATTAACGTGGCTTGGGAAACCTTGGGTTTTCGGTGTCAAAGATTTTCACTTTGATGACGTTACTTATACCAACATTTGCACTTCTCAACGCTCCACCAGACTTTCCAGTCTGACTTCACAGCCGATGAGAACGCTCTTCTACTACGCACTAAAAGTGCATCCGTGACTTCGGTTAGATACATGAGACCCGTTACATTTTCGGCGCAAGGACGCATAGATCAGTGAGCTGTTACGCACTCTTTAAAGGAATGGCTGCTTCTAAGCCAACCTCCTGATTGTATACGCATCCTCACATCCTTTACCACTAAGTATCTATTAGGGACCTTAGACGACGGTCTGGGCTGTTTCCCTCTCGACGATGGCACTTAGCTGTCACCGTCTGACTCCCGATCTCAAGCACTGGTATTCGGAGTTTATCTAGGTTTGGTAGACGGATTTTGCCCCCTAGCCTAAATAGTGCTCTACCTCCAGTGGTTATAATCGAGGCTAGCCCGAAAGCTATTTCGAAGAGAACCAGCTATCTCGGAGTTCGATTAGAATTTCTCTCCTACCCACAAGTCATCCACCGCTCTTGCAACAACGGTTGGTTCGGACCTCCAGCAAGTGTTACCTTGCTTTCATCCTGCTCATGGGTAGCTCACCCCGTTTCGGGTCTAGTGCATGGTACTTGGCGCCCGTTAAGACTCGCTTTCGCTACGCCTCCGGATTTAACTTCCTTAGGCTTGCACCATACAGCTAACTCGTTGGTCCGTTCTACAAAAAGTAGGCCGTCACCCCGAAGGGCTCCGACTCATTTCAAGCAAAGAATTTCAGGTTCTATTTCACTCCCCTATCTGGGGTGCTTTTCACCTTTCCCTCATGGTACTTGTTCGCTATCGATCTCAAAACTTATTTAGCCTTGGAAAGTGGTCTTCCCAGGTTCAGGCCGGATTTCTCGTGTCCGACCCTACTCAGGAACACTCTGGAAACTGGATCTATTTTCGCCGACGGGGCTATCACCCTCTATGGCCGCCCTTTCCAGGGTCGTTTGGCTAATAGAATCAGTTTCGTATTGAGGTCCTACAACCCCTTACCCCGAAGGATAAGGTTTGGGCTGTTCCCGGTTCGCTCGCCGCTACTACGGGAATCTCTATTGATTTCTTTTATCCAGGGTACTTAGATGTTTCAGTTCCCCTAGTGTCCGCCTCTTTCGAGGCCGTGAGGCATTACCCCTACGAGGTTTCCCCATTCGGAAATCTTCGGGTCAAAGCTTGCTTAGCAGCTCGCCGAAGCTTATCGCAGCTGGCCGCGTCCTTCATCGGAGTTTTGAGTCAAGGCATCCATTCTTTGCTTTTTTTTCAATGTTAATAACGTCATCTTCCAAATTCTTTTATGGCAATCTGAAAGAATAAATTTTTATTCAGGACCGAATTTTCAAGGAACAAAAAGGGTGTATGGATTCCATACACCCTATAAACTCAAACCGTCAGAAAGACTCAGGGTTTGAAGTTATAGGGTATTTGGAACAGAACCATTCAGAGAGATAAGAAGAACCTAGCGAACTAGGCTGGGGCATTATAGGAAGTGCTACCCCTGACGTCAAGAGGATTTTTTACTTCTTTTCAGTACCGGCTTCAACAGGTTGGGTCTGAGCTATGCCCGAAGCAAGGGAGTGTCCCTCTACACGCCATACTGCACCCAAGTGCCCTCTTGGCGTAGTGAACACCAAATGATCTCCCTCTAAACGAGCAGACCATTCGGTTCCCCTATAAATAAAACCCGTGGAACCATTATCTAGCACATCTCCATGACTAGTACTGGCGCAGTGCCAATTGCTTGTATCAACACCTCGGTGAAAACCACCCACATGAGAAGGGGGTACAATAAAGTGACGACCAAATAAGGCAACCCGACGGTCTCTAGCTGCTGCCATTTGATTACTCTCACAATTCATAGATAATCCCATCACCTCTTCAGTTAAAGCAGCCACATCTTCTCGAGTTAAAGGAAATTGAGGTCGATCTTCCAATTCTCCATTGGCCACAATCGCCCCCACACCGGCAACTGCCAGTGTACCTAAAACCGCACCCACCACCACTCCTTCTTCTCTATCCATAGATTCTTTTGTAGCCATATACAAAATTTTTTAAAAACAAGAGTTAATAATAAGGATTATTAGGCTTTTGTCAATTTAATCAGACGAATACAGCAAAATGGGCTTGGAAGAAATCCTGTACCACACCCGTCGCCCACATGAGCCCAAAAATAAAAAAACCAAAGCCCAGTATAATAAGGAGAGTCCAAGTACCTCCTGGCCCTAGGTATTCTTCGGCAAAACCAATACTTCCAATAAAGTCTTTGACTTGAGGTCTATAGATAAGAATGAGCATTCCCACCACCATGGCTATAAAACCCTGTAAGACTTGCATGAAAAAGTGTGAATTGACCTCAGTCTGCCTAAAAAAATCCTCCTGTGCAAACCTAAAATCTCGGCTTGCTTTTCACCAAGCAAGAATGATATAAGTTCCCTGCTTTCTTCACTGAAAGTGCTTTGAAATGTGGGCCCTTAGCTCAGTTGGCTAGAGCGCCTCGTTTGCACCGAGGAGGTCAAGGGTTCGACTCCCTTAGGGTCCACCATTTCTCTTTCTTCCCTCTCATTCGGGCGATTAGCTCAGGTGGTTAGAGCGCGACACTGATAATGTCGAGGTCCCAAGTTCAAGTCTTGGATCGCCCACCATTTTAAAAGCCCCAGCACAGGGCCAGGGCTTTTTCTCTATTCAAAGAAATTTTTACTGTGCAGTAAGAGTGGCTGCTAAACAGTTATTGTTTTCATTCGTTTCTGTAACGACCCCCTTAGCGTCCACACAAGCTTTCACATCATGAGTACCGGTGAGCACCTGAGGTTGAATGGTAGAAGACTGACCTGCCTTCAAGAAATCAAGATTGGCTAAAGTCGTCCAGCTGTAGGTCCATTTGGCAGAAGAACTATCAATGTAAATGTAAGTACCTCCGTCCAAATTAGAAGAAATATCTACTGTACCGCTGTTTTTTACTACCACGGTGAGGATGTTTCTAGAATCCAAACTCACTGATTCCACCATCAAGTCCGTACCGCTGACACCCGGAGTAGCAGTGCTAGAAGTGCTGTTGGGAGTGGTTCCGGTACTTGTGCCAGTAGTCGTACCAGTAGTCGTACCAGTAGTAGAGGTGCTCGTGTTGGTTCCTTTACTAGATTTAGAGTTGTCTGTAGCTGTACCCGTACTGGTTTGCCCCTTGGTTTCCTGGCCTGTAGTACTTCCCTTGGTGTTGCTTTTAGATTCATCACCAGAGAAAACCACCTTACCCAAACAGTTGTTCTTTTCATTGCTTTCACGCACTTGCTGACCAGCATCTATACAAACTTTGACAGTATGTTTACCAGTCAGTTCTTGTGGTTGAATTTTTGAAGACTCGCCCGCTTCTCTGAAGTTAGTGTCACTCAAAGTGGACCAGCTATAAGTCCAAATCTGTTCGCGACCATCAATAAAGATATAGGTCTTCCCATCGATTTGTTCCGAAACATCGGTAGAACCTACGTTGGCTACTTTTACGGTTAAATAGTTGTTTGAATCCACGCTAATAGATTGGACCGTAAGATCAGGTAATGAGCTGCCTGCTACGTCAGTTAAAGAACCCTTAAGAGATTCAGAAGTAGCCACTGTAGAAAGTCCACCACAAAGGAGTAGAGCTAAACTACCGAGGAGGATTTTTTTGTTTACCATTTTGTTTGGGTTAATGGGTAAGCAATCTGTTTATTATAACATATTTTCTAAAATTAGCAAATACTAACAAAAGGCTAACCCATTGTTTAGCCTTAAGTAACACCTACACAAAGCCCCTATTCTTTAAAGAGCAGGAACGATAGAGATAAAGATCTTGAAACGACTGTCGGTATCAATCACATACTCTAGCTTTTGATCTGAATCTGCCATTAAATCTGCTAAAGGAAGGGTAACATTTCTTCCTTCATGTTGGGTGTGGTAATACAAAGAAGGGCTCATTCCATCGGCAAAATTCCCTGTGAAGTGGAAAAGTAAGCCATCCGTCGCACCAGAAACGGTAGATTGAAAAGTAGTGATGGTATCACTCGTACTGTTGATTCGGTCTTCCCCACGCTCAAAGCCTAGAGGTCTGACTAAAACACCAATAGAGTCGTGGAAAGAAACATCTCCCTCAAAATTCGTCCTCAAGCTAGGATCCACCATTCCGGTAGCGGGCGTACCATCTGGGTTAAACACACCCCACTCCATCTTGAGCATGAACTGCTGCTCGTTAGCCTCAGTAGCAAAAGCTGGGGAAACAGAAGAAAGAAGAATCGAGGGGAGACTGAGTAAAACAAACAATCGGCGTACGGAGTTCATAAAAAGAAAGGGTTACAACTTTATTTAACCCCGGCTTCCGTAAGAACTCAAGGTCTTACTCTTCCTTTTTTGTCTTTTTGGCGGCTGGTTTTTTAGCCGCAGGCTTCTTTTCTACCACTGCATCCATTTCAGGAGCCTCAACCTTCTCTTCCTTTGCAGCACTCGCCTTTTTTTCTACTGCAGAAATCTTGAGCACCTTAAGTAAAGTGAATTGCTGACGATGTCCTTGAGTACGGTGGTAACGCTTCTTAGCCTTGAACTTGAAAACACGAATCTTCTCACCTTTTCCATGTTCCATCACTTGGCACTCTACGTGGGCACCTCCTACAAAAGGCATACCGAGTTTAACATCGCTTCCATCTTCTTCACCCATCAAAAGCACCTCGTTAACCTTGAGGTTCTTTCCAGGTTCAAGATCGAGTTTATCCACTTCGATTTCGTCCTTTTCACGGACTTTGTATTGCTTTCCACCGAGATATACAACTGCGAACATAGGCCTAAAAGAGTAAGTGCTGGGCTACTTTAAGGGCTATTTGTTCTTTAGGCAAGAGATTTTTCAAGCTGCTCGACTGCTTCTTCTAGAACTGGCTTTAAAAGCTGCTCTTCTTCAGGGAGAAAAGGGGCCAATACAAAGACATCCAACGCCATTTGCTCAGGAGCAGTAGTGCCTCGAGATTCAATGCCTATTCTGAGTCGAGGGAAATCTAAAGTTGCTAAATGTTCAATGATAGACTTCATCCCATTGTGAGTTCCCGCAGAGCCACTTTCTCTATAGCGAAGCTTGCCCAAAGGAAGATCAACATCATCATAAACCACCGTAAGCTCGGACGAACTCATCTTATAAAAGTTCAAAAATTCACTCACAGCCTCTCCTGACAAGTTCATAAAAGTCAGCGGTTTCATGAGGAAAATCCTATTCTTTCCTTGCCCTTTTTCACTTAAAAGATACTTTCCCCTTTCCTCAAAGGGGGGGAAATTCATTTTTTCTGCCAATAGGTCTAGAGCCCTAAACCCCACATTGTGTCGAGTTCGAGCGTATTTTTCTCCAGGATTACCGAGTCCACAAATCAGTTTCATAAAGCGTGAAATTCATAAAACCGTGGTCCTATTTTAACCAAATCACCATTCACCGCACCAGCTCTCACCAAAGCCCTTTGTATCCCCATCTTTACCAAAACATCGTAAACACGAACAATGGCATCGGGGTAAAGCGGGTTGGTCATGCGGGAGATTTGCTCAATTCGTTTGCCTGAAACCTTATAAAGTTCACGCCAAGGCATAGTTTCTGGACTGATCACATTGCCACAAACAGGTTCTTGGAATTCACGCGCGCTCACTTTGTACATGTGCTCCACCTGGAAAGAACTTTCGTCCAAAAAGCGAGTGGGCACGTAATCGATCACAGCGCTTTCTTCGGTAGGTCGAGGTAAAGCTTCCTTGTTTTTACGCACAGTCTGTAAGAGCTCAAACATAAAGTCATGCAGATTTTCTCCACTCACACCAGATACCATTCGGAAAACTTTTTTAACTTTAGGGAAGGCTTTTAAAAATTCAGCACTGAGTTTTTTTCGATCTTCTTCCGGAATAGAATCGATCTTATTCATCACCACGAAGAAATCTTTTTTGAGAAGTTCAGCATTATAAGCCTTGAGTTCTTTTTGTAAGACTTTGAATTGATCCTCCATAGACAAACCTTCGTAAGAAAAAGGATCCAAAACATAAACCAGAGTAGCAGTGCGAGAGATATGCTTTAAAAACTGATCTCCCAGCCCCTTCCCTTCGCTCGCTCCTTCAATAATCCCAGGCATATCTGCAATAACAAAATTTTCCGTAGCTTCACCTCCAAATTCACTCATAGAAACCACACCTAAATTGGGGACCAACGTGGTGAAAGGATAAGCCGCCACTTTAGGACGAGCTCCAGACACATGAGAGATAAAAGTAGACTTCCCCGCAGACGGATACCCCACTAGTCCTACATCTGCCACTAAACGAAGTTCCAAACGTACTGTTCTAAATTCACCCACATCTCCAAGTTCAGCGAACTGAGGAGCTTGGCGTGTACTAGCCATGAAATGGCCATTCCCATAGCCTCCACGCCCTCCATGTGCAATCAAAAGTCGTTGGCCATGCATAGCCAGATCTGCCACTAGTTCCTGAGTCTCCAAATCATGCACCAAGGTGCCCACAGGCACTTTGAGAATTAAATCTTCCGCTCCTCGACCAGCCATATCGTTTTTAGCACCATTTTCCCCCGCATTCGCTTGGTAATGCTTTTTCCCCATAAAGTGTTGAAGCGTGTTGTAATTATCATCCGCTTCTAAAAACACGTTTCCACCGTTTCCACCGTCTCCTCCATCGGGAGGCCCCTCGGCTACAAACTTTTCTCGATGAAAGCACATCGCACCGTTACCGCCTCGACCTCCTTCGAGTTCAAGGGTGACCTCATCGAAAAACATAAAGATTTAGGGTTGAACGAAGTTGATGATCTTTTGGAAAACCAAGTAAGGGTAAGCCCCTACGATTTTTTTACCATCAATAAAGAAGGTAGGTGTTCCAGAAATTCCGTAACCACGACCTGCAGTGTAATCGGCCTCTACTTCAGACTTCATCACTTCAAGGGATAAACAAGCGGAAATATCTACCCCCAAATTGTCTTTAGCTAAAGCCGCTACGATCGCCTGAGCATCGGCATTGTTAGACCAAGCACTTTGATTTTCAAACAAAATATCGTGCATCTCAAAGTAGGCCGCATCATCCATCTTTCCATCCGCACGTCGCACACATTCTGCGGCTTGAGCCGCCATGCTGGCATTCTGGTGCGAAGGGAGTGGGAAATCTCGATAAACCAATTTTACAATCCCAGTGTCGATGTATTCCTCCTTAAGTTGAGAGAAACTGTCCGTGTAAAAATGCTCACAGTAAGGGCATTGGAAATCGCTAAATTCCACAATCGTCACAGGTGCATTCGCATCACCCAACACAGCATCATCATCTACACTTACAGCAACCGACTCCAACCGAGAAGGGTCCACAGTATCTGCCACTTGAGCATCGGTTTGAGCTTGAGTAGTAGTCTTAGTATCCGTTTCTTTCCCAGTCAATTGGGTCAACAAAGTTGCTCCATTGGTATTAATAACCATTCCTAGGGCCAATCCCACTACCAGAAAACTAATGCCCATCCAAAGCGATTGGTTGCTATTCTTTGCCATAAGGTTAATTTAAAGTGGTACCAAGATACACCTATTGTATCGATTTTCCAAATAGTGTAATTTTCGCCCGCACTCGCAGGCAAAACCAAGCGAGCGCACGTGCCGAAATGGCGGAACTGGCAGACGCGCGGGACTCAAAATCCCGTTCCCTTCATCGGGAGTGTGGGTTCGACCCCCACTTTCGGCACCATCATTAAGATCATCGGTGATGACTTCTCTTGAAGAACTTCAATCCGAAATCAATCAACTCAAAGCTCGCAATAAAAAAGTAGAGGCCGATAAGGCATGGGAAACCAGTTGGACTAGGAAGCTACTGGTCCTGGCTTTAACTTACTTAGTAATGATCCTCGTATTTTGGAGCACAGGGATTGGAAACATGTTCGTGAATGCTATAGTACCGAGTGTGGGCTTCTTTTTGTCGACACTCACTATTCCGGCAGTTAAAAGGATTTGGATAAAAAAACGTCAATGATAGAAATTCCTATACATTTTCAGGGTAGTCTCAGCGAACTACTATCAGAGATACAAAGCAAATTTCCCTCCATCAACTGGTCCATTCATGAAAGCGAAGCCTACTTTACCGGCCGCTATATTTTAGGAAAACTCGGAACTACAAAAATCACTATTGAAGCAGTAGAAGAAAACAGAAAATACGAGTTGAGTCTCAGCTGAGCTCTTCCTCTACAATCTTTTTTATCAGCGCCCCATCAGCCTTTCCTTTAAGCTTGCCCATCAGAGACCCCATGAGTTTACCCACTCCACTTTTGTCGGAAACACCGAGCTGCTCTTTAGCTGCTTTCACTTCAGTACGAATCTCCTCTTCGCTCATTTGTTCAGGCAAATAAGTCATGAGCAAGGCAATTTCGTCTTCTTCTTTTTGAGCCAATTCCATCCGGTCACCTGCCTTATATTGCTCAGCCGCATCTTTACGCTGCTTGATCATTTTTTGAATAAGACTTTGAAGAACTTCTGGAGTAATTTCAGTTCCAGTTCCATCGGTTTGGATCTTCATGACTTCTGCCTTGAGCATACGAAGCACAGAAGTCTTTAGCTCTTGCTTCGCCAGCATCGCTTGTTTGAGTTGATCTTGGAGTTCAGAAAGGTTCATAAATAAAAGATAACACAAAAACTAAATCCAAGGGAAATCAACTATCCTCAGTCCCCCGAAACCTAAGCGCGTTCAGAAGGGCACCCTGATAGGTTCCGCTCAAAAAGTTAAGCCGTGCCCTATGATCAGCTTGCCTGCCCACCGGAGTATAATCCAAAGAAGCACTGATTCTTCTGATTTCTACCCGGTCTCGTAATTCGCGCATAGCTGAGCTCCAATTTAAAGGGTCTTCTCTATCTGATTTTCTTTGGCGATCCACAAGATGAGCGCCCATTTCTATAACACCCTCTCCCAATTGACGCTCCAGGTCTTCTGTTATCTCTGGTGATAAAAGACGTGCAGTTCGACTCATTACGATGGCTCCAGTACCTGGCTCTACCTTTTTCCCATATCGCCTTTCAAATGGCTCTAAATCCCTCTCGCCCAATCGATAATACTCAAACTGTCCATGTGCACCATGGATACTGACTCCCACCCCATTTCCATCCGTAGACCAAGCGGCCACCATTTCCGACGGAAACCCACCAGTCTCAAAAGTTAATTCTCTTACTAATCTATTTGCTGGAGAAAGAAGCTCCAAGGGTACAGGAGGTAAAGGAAAACGTGCTCCAGTCCTTAAATCACCCCATTGAAACTGGTCCAAAGAGGATATCCACACGCCATTATCTAAGTCATCCCGTTCCACTCCGCGAAGCATAGCTGCCGGCAAGTCCCAACCCGTTCTCACCTCCACATGCGGAGTCCAAAAAAGTGGCCTTTGTGGGAAAAAACCACTATCAGGATTGGTGAGTGTATCCAACGTGGACGGGACCCTTCTTCCCATTTTTTGGATTACGCCACGTAATTCTCCCAAAGTCTCAGGACGAAGATCTTCTGGTAGCTTTCTCATAAACTGACTCGCTTTAAAAAAGACGCAATTATAGCATATAAAACGTATTTGTCTATTATTTAAGCTGAGCCAAAAGGTTTTCAGCCACTTTTTGCCCAACAACAGTAGAGATCTCCTCCAATGAAGCTGCCTTTATGCGCTCCACAGAACCAAAATGTTTGAGCAGTTTCTGTTTGGTACCCTTCCCTACTCCTTTCACCTCGTCTAAAGCGGATGCAGTGAGATATTTTTTTCGGGAGTCCTTTTGAAAAGTAATAGCAAAGCGATGGGCTTCATCTCGAATGTGTCGGAGCATCAAGAGTGCCTTGGAATCCTTGGGAATAATAAGGGGTAGAGCTTTGCCCGGTACAAACACATCTTCTTCTCGCTTGGCCAAGCCGATCATGGGGATATTGAGCCCAAGAGCATCGCGTGCCTTCACAGCCATACCCAGTTGACCTTTTCCTCCATCAATTACAATAAGATCTGGCTTGGATTCAAAAGAAGAATCGTGGTGTTTAGACGGGTCATATGCCATTAAAACTTCTTTGAGCTCGAGAGAGAACTCCTCGGGGAACTGCTTGACCTCATCAAAACCAAAACGGCTATAGAACTCCGCCATGTCCTGCTTACAAGTTAGATAAACACGTTTGGCTTTAAATCGATCGAAAGCGTAGCGCATAAGCCCCTTAGCGATGCCATTTTCACGAGCCTTTGGGGTAACGTATAAAGATTTCTGCAAGAAAGTTTTCTCTTTGCCGGCTTGTAGACGAAGCAGACCGATTACTCTTTTATTTTTGAGCGCTACAGTGTATTCGCCCAACTCACCTGTAAAAGTTTTGTCTCCACGCCACTCTTCCAAAAGTGCCTTAATCCCCTCAACATGAATTTTAGCAGCCTTACGAAAATTCACTCCCTTGGGCGCTTTAGCTAAATAAAATAAACGTCGAGTGAGCACCTCGTTCATAGATTTAAAATCATCAATCTCACCCTCAGCGATAGTCTTGAGGCGGAATTTACGATAATCGGAATTTTTAGGTGTGCCATTTTCAAAAACCACCATGCTGGCTACTGTATCCGTCCCACTCAAATGAGAGTTATCGTAACACTCCATGCGCTTGGGAGGTTTTGGCAAATCGAGTAATTTTGCCAGTTCCTCTAGGGCTTCTTCATCACGTGGAGCAAATCCCTCCCATCGTGCCTTTTGTTGTTTTTGGAAACTGCGCGCATTTTTTTCACCCAATTCCAAAAGCTGGTGTTTGGTCCCACGTTGAGGCACTTTGAGCTCCACTCGATGGTTGGCTTGATTTCTCAGCCAATCCTCCAAAAATTCCGATTCTTCTAATTGCTGAGCAATTAAAATCGTATTCGGGAAATGAGTCGTTTTTTGATAGTACTGTGTGAGAAAAGCTTCCATCACATCAGTAGCTTGTTCTTCTTCGCCCGCTTCGTAGCCAAAAGCGTCTACAATAAAATTTTCTTGGTTCACCAATTTCCCATTTCTCAAAATAAAAAGATTGAAGTAAGCCTTCCCAGCTTCAAGCACAAAAGCGAAGACATCCATACTGTATTGGTCTGGAGAAGTGACGAGTTGGTCAGCAGACTCATTGAGGTTCTGGAGCGAGAGCAATTTATCACGCAGCTGAGCGGCTTTTTCAAATTTTTTTTCAGATACTGCAATAGCCATTTGTTCTTTGAGCTCAGTTTCGATCTCTACCGTTTTTCCATCCAAAAAAAGTTCAATCTTACGAATGGATTGAGCATATTCCTCTGCTGAAATCTTGCTAATACAAGGCGCTGCGCAACGCTTAATATGGTAATCCAAACAAGGATAAGCGATGGTCTTTTTAGTGACGACTGTTTCTCCATTTTTCCACTCTAAGTCCAAGTCACAGCTGCGATACATAAAAAGCTTTTGGAGTAGGGTCAAAGTTTTTCGGACCGTATGTGCCGCCGTCTTTGGCCCAAAGTAACGCGCTCCATCTTTATCCACTCTGCGTACCACTAGAATACGTGGAAAATCCTCTTTGGTGATTTTGATGTACACAAAGTTCTTATCGTCCTTCATTAGAACATTGTATTTTGGACGGAATTCTTTAATGAGATTGGTTTCTAAGAACAGAGCTTCCAAGTCGCTGCTCACTTCAATCCATTCTAAATTTTCAATATTCTCCACCAATTTTTGCGTACGCATGGGGCGATTTTTCATCACCCTAAAATAAGAATGTACACGTTTAGAAAGATCCTTGGCCTTGCCCACGTACAAAATGCGCCCTTCTCCATCTTTCATTTTATAAACCCCCGGGCTGTGAGGCAATTTCTTGAGCAGAGCTTCGATGACGGGTTTAGCCATATCAAAAGCTATGGTAAGATGAAAACTCGAACTATGCAAACCGTCAAACAAGCCGTCCTGGCTACTCTCTCCTACTTTGATCTCTTCGGGGTGCCTCTCACTCGAGGTGAACTCTCAGATTACCTTTTAGAAGGGGGGATGGACGAAGCAAAGATAGATATCTATTTAAAAGAAAGTCCTCTCATTCATTTTCATGAGGGATATTTTAGTTTGAACGGAACTCCCGAGTTTTGGGCAACTTGGAAGAAAAAACAGGACCTACAAAAAAATTATTTCAAAAAAGTAACTCGCTACCGCTGGTGGCTCAGTCACTCTCCCTTTATTGAGCTCATTGCGGTGTGCAATACCTTGCCCATAGGAGACGTGCATCCCGGCAGCGACATCGACCTTTTTGTAATCACTAAAAAGAATCGGCTTTTTCTAGCGCGTTGGTGGCTCACCGCCATTACCAGCCTTTTAGGAATTCGACGCCATGGGAAGAAAATCGCCAAAAGATTTTGCCTCAGCTTTTACGTGAGTGAAGAAAAGCTCGATTTGTCAGAAATTGCCCTGCCTATAGACCCATATCTTGCGTATTGGATCAAAACTTTAGAGCCTCTCACCGGTCACTATGCCACCTATGAAAAATTTCTGAGAAGCAACGATTGGACTCAAAAATATTTTCCACATTTAAAACCTCGGCGGCGCTACTTTAGAGCTCAGAAAAGTTTCATTAAAAAAATCTTTGAATACTTTTTAGATAAAGAAAAATACGAGCTAGAAACACGAAACAAACAACTCAGCCGTATTCACCAAAAAGCTCGTTCCTTAGAAGATCGTAGTGGTACTATTGTTTCTGATACGATGCTAAAATTCCACGATCATGACGCACGAAAAGAGATAGAAAAAGCATGGCGGACTAAGGTCGCCTCATTTACAATGGGAGTGTGAATTACGGCACCCTCGAACTCATCCGCGATCTATGGCAATACATTCGTCCATATAAAGGGAAGTTTTTTGCGGGCACATTACTCCGCCTGAGCAGTGATGTGATTTGGCTCTACCCTCCTTGGGCCATCAGCCAAATCATCAATTTTGCCATCGATTACACTCCAGGAGCATCGCTTCACACTTTTTGGTTTTACACCATCACCATTTGGATAGCAGGTCTTTACCACTACTGTACTCACGATGCAGCCAAATATCTCATTTACCAAGTGAGTGAAGCCATGCGTTTGGATGCAATAAAGCAAGCCATCCAACACATTTTCCGGTTAGACCCCGATTGGCACGAAAAAGAAAATAGTGGGAACAAACTTCAAAAAATCCACAAGGCTGGCGAAAGTTTAGACACACTCATGCGCATGTACGTGGATCTTTGTATAGAATCCACTACCAATGTGATTGGGGTCACGATCGTACTGTTTAGTTTGGGGACATGGATGAGCGGATTCATGTTCCTCTTCTTTCTCACTTATTATCTTTTCTCTAGAAAACTCACTCGAAAATCTTCCAGTAGTTCTTTAGAAGCTAACAAACAGTGGGAAGATTTTGAAGGAATCATGTTCGAATCAGTGAATAACATTGTCACTATCCGAGCCTTAGGCTTTTGGAACCCCGTCATCAATTGGCTTAAGAGAAAGTCCGTGCAACTTTATGCAGCCATTAAAAATCGGATTTTTTGGTATCGCACCCGCTCTGTTCTACTCAATTTATGGCGAGAACTTTTCCGTCAAATCATTTTGTTTTACGTGATCATGAATGTTTTTGCAGGCCAATTGGACGTAGGCGTGATCTCTCTCATCATGCTTTATTTCCTAAAAATAGCGGATTCAGCGGGTGAGCTTTCTGAGGTAGCTTACAATTTTGAACTCAGTCGTATCGCCATGATGCGCTTTAAAGCCATCCTCAAGAGTGAGCCTACTGCTGAGCTTTCTGGACATAAAGTCTTCCCTGAGAAATGGAAAGAATTAACAGTTCAAGACTTAGAGTTTGGTTATGGCGAATCTAAAGTACTCAAAAAACTTTCTTTGAGTATTCGCCGTGGAGAAAAAGTAGGGATTGTAGGACTCTCGGGCGCAGGCAAATCAACCCTTTTTAAATTACTACTCAAGCTCTACGATCGCTACGAAGGAAGCATCACTTTTAACGGAGAAGAGCTCAAAGATATTAAAAGAGACTCGTATTTAAAGCATTTCTCCTATGTTCCCCAAGAAACTGAACTATTTAATCTTTCTCTAAAAGACAATGTGACGATGGCGTTTGAAAAGCCCATCAACAAAGAGCTTTTCCAAAGAGCATTAGATGTGGCACACGTGAATGATTTTCTTCATAAACTGCCTCATGGGGTAGAATCGCTTATCGGTGAAAAAGGAGTAAAACTCTCAGGAGGAGAACGTCAAAGAGTGGGAATCGCTCGCGCCATTTACCGCAATCCAGAACTTTTATTCATGGATGAAGCCACCTCTCATTTGGACGTTGAGTCCGAAACTAAAATTCGCCAAGCTCTACATGAATTCTTCAAAAGTGTGACTGCTATAGTAATTGCTCACCGACTCTCTACTCTCAAGGAAATGGATCGAGTTTTAGTGCTCGAAAAAGGTCGCATCATAGAAGAAGGAACTTTTGAAGAGCTCATCAAAAAGAAGGGGCGTTTCCACGCTCTATGGGAAAAGCAGGCACTCTAAAGCCTGGAGACAGCCATTTATTGCTCTTCAAAATCATCAAGCTCCATTTCTTCCATGAGCGCTGCTTTAGCTGTAGCCTCTTCCTCTCGATCACGGCGGGGGCCTCGATCGCTCGGCTTCCTAAAAATAAAGCGAAGAGGAGTTCCAATAAATCCAAAGCGAGCTCTCAGTTCATTCTCTAGGTATCGGCCGTAAGAAAAGTGCATGATCTCTGGCCAATTACAGGTAAAAACAAAGGTAGGAGGTTTTACTCCATCTTGCTTCACTCCTAAAATAGCGAACTTGTGCTTACCTCTGACTCCTTTGGGTGGATGATGGTCCAGAGCCATTTGCAACCAAACCGCCAAGTCCTGTTTCGGTAAAATTCGATTCCGTTCTGCTTCAATTTGTAGGGCGATTTCTAAAATATTAAAGATATTACGACGTTCCATCCCAGAGGCAAAAACAACCGGTGCCCATGGCAAGAAGGCCATCTTATCTTTGAGGGCATGAATAAACATGTGTTCAGCCTGTTCTTTCTTTTCAGGCTCTATCGCATCACTTTTATTGGCCACCAAGATCAAACCTTTTTTTTGTTCCAAAATATATTCGCAAACGTGTGCATCTTGATTCATCACGCCTTCAGAAAAATCCACCATCACCACACAAACGTCCGCCTCATCTACCGACTGCATGGTGCGCAAAATACTATATTTTTCAATACCAGCCTCCACCTTACCTCGTCGGCGCATTCCTGCCGTATCAATGAGAGTAAAAGGATGGCCATCGTAGTCAAAATCAACTTCCGTAGCGTCTCGCGTCGTACCCGCTACTTCGGAAACCACAACTCTTTGCTTCCCGAACAAAGCGTTAACCATAGTGGATTTCCCAACATTGGGTCTTCCAAGGAAGGCAATGCGCAAACGTCCTTCGGACTTTTTTTCTGACTCCACAGAAGTCCCTATTTCCTCCAAAGCCTCTTGCATAGCATCCTCAAGTTCATAAACCCCCATGGAGTGCAAGGCCGCTACAGGAACGGGTTCGCCAAATCCCAACTCAAACAGATTATAACGAAGATCTTCAAACTTAGGATTATCACATTTATTGGCTACCAAAAGCACTTTTTTCTTTGATTTTCTCAAAATTTCAGCGGCATGGAAATCTTCTGCAGTAAGATCTTCTCGAACATCCACCACAAACAAAATAAGATCAGCACCTTCAATGGCCGTTTTAGACTGTTCTTGTACATTGGCTTCCATACTTCCTTGGCTTTTACCCAATTCCAAGCCTCCAGTATCCACCATGAGCACCTCAAAGGGACCCACGGGCATTTTTTCGTAGATACGATCTCGAGTAGTCCCGGGCACGCTGGATTCAATCGCTTTTCGTTTACCGAGCAAGCGGTTGAAAAGCGTAGATTTCCCTACGTTTGGGCGTCCGACAATGGCCACTACTGCTGTCATAGTGCAGGTATCTTACCTGATTTTCTCCTGAACCTCAAGGAGCTTACTGAACTAGCCTTGCAATTCCCTGCTCCTTTTGAGTTAATGAAGCCATCCACAAGCCCATGTTGAAAAAAGTTTGGCTCTCTCTAGTGCTGTTTTGCACCCTCTTGGTGAGTGCCCCTCCAGTAGGGGCCATTTCTACGACCGTTTTGCCCAACTTGGATGAAAACAGCACCGATTACCCTTGCGACCCAAGCGACCGCACCACTTGGGATTCCTTTTTACAACAGGTCAACGCTGGCTCTTCAGCCTATAAATCGATTGTAGAAAACAATGCACAAGGGGTAGATGCCGTAAAAGATTTTTTTGCCTGTGCGCTTAAAACCGGCTACGTCAAATTTTGGATGGTTCCTTATTTTGTGATTTACGCGCTGCAATTTGTAATCCAACTCGCTGGCCTCATTTCCGTAATGATGATTGTGCTCGGAGGCTACTACTACATTGCAGGCGGAATCACCGACGATAAGGAGAAAGGGAAACACATCATCACCTACGCTTTGGGGGGATTTATTCTAACCCTCACTTCCTGGTTCATTGTGAACCTTATCCTTCTAGCCCTCACCAGCTGATATGGAAAAAAATCTTTCTGGACTCGTTAAATTTACCACTCAAAATTTTAAGAATTTACGCAAAACACTGCGTGAACTCAAAAAAGAACGAGACGAGCAAATTCGCTTTAAGCCTAAGGTCAGTCGGCAAGAAGAAACAGATGGCGCAGAGAAAATTATTTTTTATTTCTCACTGAGCAATGTAGCTAAAGCCACTATCGTAGTCATTTCTATGATCGTGCTCAGTCAATTTTTAGGTGAAATCGGCCACATACTTTTGATTTTCTTCATTTCCGTACTCTTTGCCTCTGCCCTCAATCCCTCAGTAACAGCCCTCGAAAGATACAAAATCCCCAGAGCGCTCAGCGTACTGGTGATGTACTTTATTTTGCTTTTTGTTCTTGGCTACTTCATCTCTCAACTCATTCCGCTGGTAGCCACACAGCTCATTGATTTCGCCAAGAGCCTCAACGATGTAGTAGATAAATTCTCTCAAGGGACCGTACATCTGCCTTTTGGAAAAAGCTTAGAACCCATGGTCAACGACTTCCTCCACCAAATCGACAAAGAAGCCATCATTAACGAGCTTAAGCAAACCTTAGAGACCACGGCTTCTCAATTGGAATCCTTTGCAGGAAACACTTTTGAAGTGATCAAGACCGTCTTCAATGGAGTACTTAATTTTGTGGTGGTTTTAGTGCTCACTTTCTTCTTGGTGGTGAACGACAGCGATGTAAATGAATTCTTTATCTCCCTCTTCCCCTCTAAGCACGGAGCCTATATCGCTGAGAAAATCCATGTCATCCAGACTAAAATTGGGTACTGGCTTCGAGGGCAAATCGAACTCATGGTGATCATTTTTTTGATCAGTTTAGTGGGACTCATGATCCTGGGCGTGGAGAACGCTCTCACCCTCGCCATGATGATTGGTATTGGTGAGCTTATTCCTGTGGTAGGTCCTGTACTCGGCAGTATTCCAGCCCTACTGGTGGCCTTCAACGAATCCCCTTGGCTAGCTCTTTGGGTGATCTTGCTGATCATCTTTATTCACGAAACCGAAAGCAATGTTCTTGTTCCTTTGGTAATGCGACGCGCAGTAGGCCTCAGTCCCATTATTATTATCGTTGCCATGTTGGTCGGCTTAGAAACCCTAGGCATCGTGGGGATGATCATGGCGGTTCCTGTTGCCACTTCACTTTCCATCTTTGTGAAGGAGTACGCGGAAAAAGAAAAGTAAAGTCCGCTCTGCTGCTTTCTCCCAAGTATAAATACCTCTCGGCTCAGGGATAATACCACCGCGGTGTAAAGCCGTGTACAAAGCGCTTTTTAGATCGTTTTGACCTTGAACATAAGTTGCATTTTTATAGAGTTCTCGATGCACCGCAATGTCCGATAAAATCACTGGAGTTTTAGTGTGGATCGCTTCTAAAACGGGCAAATCAAAACCCTCATAGCGGCTCAGAGCCAAAAGCACTTTTGCCTTCTTGAGCAGCCATTTCTTTTCGGGCTCTGTGACTTTTCCCAAATAAATTAAATTAGGAAGAGTGGGTAAATGAAGCCGAGCAAAACGGCCATCCTTTTCTTTGAGGCCTGCACAAACAAAAGAAACCTTGGGGAAAAAATGTGCCATTTCAAAAACCCAGTTTAATCGTTTCCGAGGATCTAAAGGGGCTAAAGAAAGCACAAAGTCTCCTGCAGGAACCCCTTTGGGTTTTTCCATAGTAGAAGATAATTTTACCCCTTCATAAGTGACTTCCCAAGGTAAAGAGCTATTCACACGGTGGGCGACCGTGAGCGAAGGGAATAAGAAGCCACTCGAAAGTTTCTTTAAACGCTTTAAGGAAAACAAAAAGTGCCAAAGCTTACCTTTAAAAGAAAGACTTTCTTTTAAAGTCTCGGGCACTTGATCGTGCACCGTCATCACCAAAGGAATGGAACTTTTATAAAAGGGCCGTCGATCTGGGAGCCAAATGAGGTCCGGTTGAACGGGGAAATAACTCGAAGGCAAAGGAGGAAATCCAAATAAGCAACGAAAATGGAAAGTCGTGTTAGAAAGAGACAAATGTCTGACTTGAGGGTACTTCTGATGAATGGCTTCACAACGATTTCTAGCTTGATAAAAAAGATCGAGTTCTAATAAATGCGGAGCTTTTAAAAGCTCATCCACCAAAGCTTTGGTGTAAACGGTAACCCCACTTTCAAAGGGCTCCAGAAGACAACGGAGATCAACGGCGACGCGTGTACTCATAGCCACAAAGAACGAGCCCTTCCACTATAAATACCAAAAGGGTCAGTCCTACTGAAAAACGCCAATTGGACTCCGTGCTGCTCACCAGCATTTCTCGATCCAAGGCCACCACATAGCCCGCTCCTGTAGCGGCATTGTACTCACTCAAACGTTCTTCAATTAAACTCACCATAGTAAGCGCCACCCCCTCGCTTTCTACCGGTCCACTGATAGTAAAAAGTAAATTTGATTTTTCCTGACGTCGGGCCGAAAAAGAATAATCCTCACCCACGGCCTGAGAGAAGTCTTTGGCAAAGCTAGGCTCTGCCGTCCAGCCTAAAACAATGTCTGAGAAGTGCTCTGTCGCTCTCAGGACCTCATAAGAAGAAATTTCTGTCGGCATTTTGCTTTGATCCAGCCCAATCGTCACAAACGCCACCGCCTCATTTTTAGAGCTACTCACCCGACCTTGTTCGGCTGTAGTCCCCAAAAAAACCGCCACAGCTGTCAGTCCCAAAATCCATCCATAAATCGCCCTATACTTCATATGCTCAGGCTAACATATCCTGATGCTGCTTCCAAGCATTCTCCAAAAAATGTCGCAGCTCGGCCTTAAAACGAGCGGAAGAGAAACGGTCCACCGATGCTGCCACCGCTTTGCTGTCCCAAGCTTTCCTTTCAAAACGATGCACCGCTTCACTCAAAGAAGGCACGGACTGTTCATCAAAAAACAACCCACTCACTCCACTTTCAACTGTTTCAAGGGCACCTCCTTTCCCAAAAGCAATGACCGGCGTACCCGAAGCCATAGCCTCTAAGGGTACAATTCCAAAGTCTTCCTTTTGAGGAAAAATCAGGGCTTTGGCCTTTCTATAATAAGACCGAAGTTCTTCATCACTCACTCGGCCCACAAAATGGATGTGAGGACCCGCCATTTTCTTGAGTTTCTTTTCAAACGGACCTTCTCCCACAATGGTCAGAGGCTTCTTTAAAGCGTTAAAAGTTTCCACCACGAGTTCAAAGCGCTTATAAGGAATGAGTCGACCCACGGCTAAAAAGCCTTCCCTTTCACCTTCTCCAGGACTGAAATAAGACAAGTCGACTGGTGGAGCAATGACGCTGCTCTCTCGTCCATAATATTTTTTAACTCGTTCTCCCACGTAAGCCGAATTCACCAAAAATTGATCCACTCGCTCTGCCGCCAAGCGATCCCAAAGCCGAATACGGTGTAGCAGTGGTCGATATAAAAATCGAAAAGGGGAAAACGAAGAGAATTGATTTTGATACTCATGCGACTGATCCCACACATAGCGCATGGGCGAATGGCAGTAACTCACATGAAGAGTCTCCGGTCGTGTCACTATCCCCTTAGCCGCCGAGTGCGAAGAAGAAATTACTAGATCATAGGCATCCAAATTCATGTTTTCGAAAGCCAAAGGCATAAGGGGCAAAAGCACCCGATGAAAAGATCGAGCTCCTGGTATCCACTTTAAAAAAGATTCTCTCACCTCTGCTTGAGCAAAGACAGAACACGTTTTCTTGTTATAAAGAGTCGTAAAAATAGGCGCATC
Source organism: uncultured Candidatus Peribacteria bacterium (assembly GCA_964516995.1). Taxonomy (GTDB): domain Bacteria; phylum Patescibacteriota; class Gracilibacteria; order UBA1369; family 2-02-FULL-48-14. The sequence goes on from CAZFAV010000003.1 coordinate 66,778, forward strand.
GGGGAAAAGTTGGTGCATTTCAAAAACAACACGCTCAGCACCAGCAAAGACCGTGAGCCAATCACAGACAATCGCAATCTTAAGTTTATCAAGCATCGGCCGCTATTGCAGCACAACGGCTTTTGCTTCGTCAAGCGTAGCGTAAGCGTTCACTAACTGAGTGAGTCCAACCACCTGTAAAATATCCAAGATATTATCTCGGGCAGAAGCAATCACTACTTTTCCACCATTAGCAGAAACCTTGCTATACCAGTCCGTGAGATATCCGATAGACTTACTGTTCATGTATTCAAGACCAGAAAAGTCAAAGACCAAACTAAGTCCTTGAGGGATCGATTCAATGACTTGATAAATGCTCTTAGCCTGTTCATCCACATTGCTTTCGTCCAGTTGTCCAACAATACGAATGAGCTTCACCGTCTTACCTGCGGGAGCACCAGAAACATCTTCAATAGTGATCTGTACGGGGGTCATACTACAAGTTGGCTAGGATTTTTCTGGGTAGAGAGTACCTTGTCCTCTTCCTTTCGTAAATATTTTTTCACTTTCACGCGAATTCCTCCTGTAGGGATGTCCTCAAAGACCATTTCATCCGTCCATTCTCCCACAATCTTAGGGAGTCCACGTCCTCTGAATCCAAGGTACTGTTGAGTCATCATTTGACGGCGCTCTTGGTAAAGTCCCGTGAGCTGTGCCGCCGTCATCTTCTCTTTTCCAGTACCCGTATCTTCGATAATCACTTCCAAAGATTTTCCTTTAGTACTAATCATCGTGATTTTAATAAACTCACCAGGGCGGCTACCGTGTTCGATGGCGTTGTTACAAAGCTCATCCACCACCGCTTGGAAGCGGAATGCCCATTGAGAAGAGAATCCGGTCATATTTTTAGTCAAATTCACCACAAAGTCTCGGATACCAGACATAAAATAAGCCTGAGTCGGGATTTGTATCAGAATTTCCGTAGGACGCTCATCAATAGGTAAAACGGGAGTTTGACCCAAAGCAGCTTGAGCTTCTTGAGGTGTTTGTTCGAGTTGTGGTGCTTGAGCGCGTGGATCCATGAGAACAATTACATCTATCTATTCTACCATACTTTACTCTTTAACTCAAGACACCTTGCCAAAGCTGAAGTGATAGGTATAATCGCCGCGTACTTATCTCTGTCCCTCTTCTGATTTTACCTTCCTGCTCGCTGCCACTGGCTCGAGTCCCGGTAAAAAACGACGAAGAGTGGCGTTAACCCCAAGGATCTCATGTCCGATCAGAAAACCTTCATGCGAGACATGCTCGCAAACGCAGTACACTTTGGTCACAAAACCACCAAGTGGAACCCCAAAATGGCTCCTTTTCTTTTCACTAAGAAAAGTGGAGTTCATATTTTTGACCTCAATCAGTCCTACCAAGGCCTGATGAACGCTACGGAATTCCTCCGTGGTGCAGCCGCTCAAGGAAAGACCATTCTCTTTGTGAGCACCAAGCCTCAAGCTACAGAGTACATCCGTCAAGAAGCGGAAAAGTGTGGTATGCCCTATGTAACTTCCAAGTGGATCCCCGGCCTCCTCACCAACTTCAAGACCATCCGTGCCCGCGTTAAATACATGCTCGCCCTTAAAGAAGAGCGTGAAAACGGAGGTTTTGAGAAGTTCACTAAAAAAGAAGCTAGTGACTTTGGAAAACAAATTGAAAAATTGGAAAACGCTCTCGGGGGTGTGGCCAATCTCGAAAAAGTACCTGATGTAGTAATTGTTCTCGACTGCATGCGTGATCGCATTGCAGTTCAAGAAGCTCAAAAAATGAAGACTACCGTTGTAGCCGTAGTGGACTCCAATGTGGATCCCGACGGAATTCAATATCCTATTCCTGGAAATGATGATGCCATCAAATCCATTAAATTCTTGATCGGTCATCTTTCTGAAGCCATTCAGGAAGGCCGTAAGATGAAAAAATAATCTTAACCTCCACGCTATATGGCAGACGCAACTCCTATGAACACGACTCCCAGCACTCCAGTTTCTTCTGGAGACTGGCAAGCCGCCATTGCTTACTTTAGCATTCTTTTCCTTTATACCGCCTGGGCTAAAAGTGATAGCCCTACGCACATGTTCCACGCCAAAAACGGCGCTGGTCTCTTTGTGGTCTATCTGGGAATTTACATTCTCATGAATATTTTGGTCACTGTTCTCCCTGTGGGGATGATGGCCTTGCTCAGTCTCATTATGAGTCTAGTCAACCTCTTGGTCCTCGTTGCATCTCTCTATGGAGCTTGGAATGCTTGGAAAGGAAAGCAGTGGTCTATCCCTGTGGTCACCGGAATCGGCCAAAAGATCCCCTTGGAAAAATGGTTCCACAAAGGGTCCGCCTCTATGGCTTCCTCAGCGCCCGTAGCACCTGCTGCTGCTCCTGCTCAAACACCTGCAGAGCCAGCCCCTATGCCTGCTTCTGAAGCCGCTCCTGCACCTGCTCCTATGCCTGCACCAACTGCTCCTGAAGCACCCACAACTCCCGCTGCTCCCAGCGCTCCCAGCGCTCCTACCGAACCTACTCCTCCTCAAACTCCTGCTGCTTAATTCTTAAATTTTTTCTTTAAAATGTCTGTCTCTATTGATCAAATCAAAGCTCTCCGTGAACGCACTGGTGTTTCTATGACGGCCTGCAAAAGTGCCCTCGAAGAAGCCAATGGCGATGAAGAAATGGCCATCGAGCTCCTCCGTAAAAAAGGCGCTGCTAAGGCCGCTGAAAGGTCTGACCGCGCTACTGCCAATGGAGTGGTAGCCATCGTAGAAAAAGACAACAAGGCCGCCATGGTGGCCCTCAGTTGCGAAACTGATTTCGTAGCCAAGAATCCTGATTTCATGAAGAAGGCTACGGAATTGGCTGAAAAGCTGATTAAAGAAGGTGAAGATACCAACTTTGACGAAGATATTGCCAACCTCGGTATGGCTATGGGTGAAAAAGTGGTCATCAAGGATAAGAAAGTAGTGACAGGGCCCAAACTTGGTTCCTACACTCACCTTAACAACCGAATTGGAGTGGTGATTGCCGCCACAGGAGGCAGCGATGAGCTCGTAAAGGACATCGCCATGCATGTGGCTGCCATGAATCCCAAAAACTTAGCTCCTGAAGACATTGCTGAAGAATTGCTCGCTAAAGAAAAGGAAATTTGGGCAGAACAACTCAAGGCAGAAGGAAAACCAGCTGAGATTGTGGAGAGAATCATGGAAGGTAAAGCTAAGAAGTTCCGTGAAGAATCTGCTTTGCTCACTCAAGCTTTTGTAAAAAATCCTGAACAATTGATCAAAGACCTTTTAGCCGGTGAAAAGATTGAAGGATTCTGGAGATTTGAGGTATAGTAGCGGTCTATGTGGACCCCTATTGAAGAAGCCATTGCAGCGATTCAGGCCGGAAACATGGTAGTCGTGCTGGACGACGAAGACCGTGAAAATGAAGGAGACTTGGTGATGGCGGCTGAAAAGGCCACCCCTGAGTCCGTTAATTTTATGATGAAAGAAGGCCGAGGACTCATTTGTGTTCCTATGGAGGAAAGCTTGGCCGATCGACTGGAGCTTCCTCCCATGACTCCAGATCTGCCTGAATCGAACCGCTGCAACTTCACCATTTCTGTAGATTACAAATGGGGTACGAGCACCGGTATTTCAGCTGGTGATCGTGCAAAAACCATTAATGCTTTGGCTCAAGAAGAGGTAAAACCCAGTGATTTTTTGAAACCGGGTCATCTCTTCCCTCTTCGCGCTAAGAGAGGTGGAGTATTAGTACGAGCAGGGCACACCGAAGCAGCAGTAGATCTCACTAAACTCGCTGGGCTGAAAAGCGTGGGGGTGATTTGTGAGATTGTTAAAGACGATGGAGAAATGGCACGTCGTGATGATCTCTTTGATTTTGCCAAAAAACACGGCCTAAAGATCATCACCATTCAAGATCTCATCGCTTACCGTCGCCTCAAAGAGAAGTTGGTCAACAGAGAAGTGGAAAGCAGTCTAGAAACCGAGTACGGAAATTTCCGTATTTTGGTTTATTCCAATGCTATTGATCAACAAGAACATCTACTCTTAGTCAAAGGAGCTGTTGAGGGAAAAGAAAATGTACTCGTTCGCGCTCACTCCGAATGTATGACTGGAGATGTTTTTCATTCCCTCCATTGCGATTGCAGGGCACAACTCGATGCGGCTCTAAAACTTATAGGTAAAGAAGGTGAAGGTGTAATTTTATACATGCGCCAAGAAGGCCGTGGGATCGGCCTGATCAATAAACTCAAAGCTTATAATTTACAGCGCGAGGGTCTAGATACTGTAGAGGCCAATCAAAAATTAGGATTTAAGGCCGACCTTCGAGAATATGGGATTGGAGCTCAAATGCTTAAAGATCTCGGGCTCAATACCATTCGACTACTCACCAATAATCCTCAGAAAATAGTTGGGCTGGAAGGGCACGGACTCAAAGTGAGCCAGCGCGTTCCTCTAGAGATCGAGCCCCAAGCCCAAAGCAAAAATTATCTTAAAACCAAGAAAGATAAGCTCGGTCATCTTCTCGATCGCGTATGAAAAAGTCAGAAGACCATCCCGCCTGGCACATGCGTCGTGCACTCCGTTTGGCTGAACAAGCTAAAGGCTGGACTAAACCCAATCCCATGGTCGGCGCTATCTTGATCAAAGCGGGAAAACGGATCGGAGAAGGCTACCATACTCGTTACGGAGCAGCTCATGCAGAGATAGAAGCATTAAAAAACGCTCAAGAGTCCGCAAGAGGAGCGACTCTTTATGTAACTCTGGAACCTTGCTGCCACCAGGGCAAAACACCTCCTTGTACCGAGGCAGTGATAAAGAGTGGAATAAAGAAAGTCGTGATAGCCACTAAAGACCCTTCTCAGAAAGTGAATGGCCAAGGGATAAAAGCTTTGCAAGAAGCAGGCATCGAAGTGGAAGTTGGACTTTTAGAAAATGAAGCGCGAGAACTCAATCGATTCTTTTTTACTTACCACGAAAAAGGTCGTCCTTATATCACTTTAAAAGCTGCTCTCAGCTTGGATGGAAAAATTGCAGTAGCCCCTGGCCAGAGAACGGTCCTCACAGCCATGCCCGCTCAGCGTTATCTGCACAGCCTTCGTCACGAACATGAGGCTATTTTAGTGGGCGCCGGCACCGTACTCACCGATAATCCTCATTTAGGGGTGCGTCACATAGAAGGCCAAGATCCTCTCCGGATAGTTCTCACAGGAGCTCGAAAACTCCCCAAAGATCTTCAAATTTTTAGAGATGAAAATGTACTCTTGCTCCCGGACAAAAACATAAAAGAAGTACTTAATGTTCTTTACGAAAAAGGCATCAGCTCTGTACTCATTGAAGGTGGACAAAAGGTCTTTGAAGCTTTTATTAAAGCAAAAGTCGTGGACGAAATGATCCTCTTTTTAGCGCCCACTTTTCTCGGGAAAAAAGCAGTGGCCTTTGCTGAACTTCCTCAGCCCATTAAACTCTCACAAGTTCACGCCAAGACCTTAGGCAAAGATCTTGTGCTTCACGCGGTTCCTGAGTTCTGAATCCAAGGCTAGTTGTAAAACACCGTAACTTAGTCCTCCAAGGAGGAACTGCAAATGCCAAACGGGAAGCAGCGACATGATTCCCACCATTCCGGCAGTAGCTAAAACGGTTCTTCCCCACGCCATCCAATCCATCATATGCCTCAATGAAGCTTGTGTATGACGTTTTAAAAAGAAGACTAAAAGCGCTACATTTACTATTCCGTTCACCAAATCCGCCAAAGCTAAGGCATGAACAGACCAATTCAAAATCAAAACAAAAGTACCCGCAATCGCCAAATCCGCCAGGACAGAAACCAGAGCGATTTTTACCGGCAACCAAGTTTCTCGTAAAGAGTAAAAGGCTCGAGTCAACAATGGGACAAAACTTTGAGGGAGGGCGGACCACACAAAAATAGCCAAAGTACTCACCGTGAGTGAAGCCGCTGTTTGATCGAACTTGCCGCCCGACAAAATCAAATCCACCACCGGCTCTCGCAGAATGAAAAGTCCGACTGTAGCCGGTAAAACCCAAAACCAAATACTAGCGAGGCTTCTACGCAAAGTGTGTAAAAAATGTTCAGGCGAATCGGCATGCTCTGCCAAAGTAGAAAAAACCGCTGTAGAGACAGAAACCGCCACCACACCATACGGGATACTTTCTAGATTAAAAGCATAGTTATAAACCGATAAACTACCCAGTGGAAGCAAGGTGCATAAAAAGGTATCAAACAAAATTCCCACCTGGGCAGCAGATGTTCCAAATAAGCGTGGAACCACTAAAGTAATGAATTCTCTGAACTCTTTTGTCCTCCATGTAAACAAAAAGCTGTATTTAAAACCGCTATGAAGTGCCCCTGGAACTTGGACTAAAAAGTGCAAAAGGGTTCCTACTACCGCACCCCACGCCAAGGCGTACACCCCATAGCTGGGAGCAAACCAATAAGCAGCAGCAATAATGCTCCCGTTATAAACCAGAGGAGCCAAGGCTGCTCCCCAAAAAGTCTTATGAGCATTTTCAATGCCTTGTAGCACGCCACTCAGACCTAAAAATAAGGGGGAAAGTAATAAAATCCGAGTGAGATCAACAGTGAGATTTTGCAACTCCAGCGGATAGCCTTGAGCTAAAAATGGAACAAGCCAAGGGGCCAAAAAGAAACACAGAGCAGAAATCAGAGCCAGTAAAAGAAAGAGCCCATTGAGCACTCCGCTGGCGAACTCAAAAGCCCGGTCGGAACCCTCTTTTTTTAAAAGTTGGGTATAAAGCGGAATAAAAGCAGCTGACATAGCTCCAAAAATAAGGAGCACATAAAGAAAATCTGGGATCTTAAAAGCCACATAATAAGCATCCAAAGCGAAATGGCCACCTTCACTCCCAATCCCAAAGATGGAGGCAAAAACATGGTCTCTTAAAACGCCTAAACCACGACTGGCCAAAGCCGATGCCGAGAGTAAAAGTGCACCAAAGTAGGCTGCAGAAAGTGAAATTTTGGAGGACATAGCTGCATTTTATCAGAACCTTCACTAAACCTGAAGCCCACGCCTTCAACCCTTTTCAGAATAAAATTTTTATGTTATAATATTAAGATTAATTCTCCAATTAAAGTGAACCGTCTCAATCAGTTGCTCAATGTTTATCAGAAGGAATGGCCGCGCATTTTAGTGGCTTGGAGCCTGACATTTCTCACTCGAATTGGCTTTATTGTGGGCTGGACTATCTTAATTGCCAGCTTCCTCAGCCGAGTTGGTATTCAACTCCTTCCCTTCCTCTTTTTGGGGAACGCTTTCTTTGTGATGATAGGGACCTTGTGCTACAGGCACATCATTCACAAAGTGCAACGAGAAGTGCTTATCACCTACACCAGTATAGCAGGTGCAGCTTTTCTCATCGCCACAGCCAGCTTCATGCAATTCGGAAACAATCTTTTTTTCTTCTTCTTTCTTTTTGCACAAGGCGTCTTCATCGGTCAGCTTTCTATTCTTATTTCTCTTTTTAATGAAGAACTTTTTAGTCCTTTAGAGGGGCAAAGGATCTTCCCCATTATTGAATCAGCCGAAACCATCGGCGGTATCATAGCCGGAATAGTGTTGAGCTTCTTCTCGCACAGCCTGCCTCCATATAAATTTTTACTTTTGGGCGTCTTACTTTTACTCGCTGTCTTACCCATTGTCCTCCGTTACAACGCACGCACTTTAGAACTTCCTCACCTAGCTCCAGAAGTCGTCCACAAAACTCGCCCTCTTAAAGAGCGCCTACGCGATCTTAAAAGAATCCCTTTCATTAAAGGATTAATGGTTTTAGTTCTCTTGCAATGGGGCATGGTGAACATCGTTGAATTTCAATCTATGAAAGCAGTACAGCAAAATGTATACGAAGAAGAGGAAGAAACTTTGGTACAAGTACCCGAAGACCAAGCCATCATGTTGGCAGAGGAAGATACCAAAGAAAGTGACCTCACCGAAAAATTGGGACTACTTCATATCGTCTTCTACTCCGCTGCCCTTCTGCTTCAGCTGATTTTTGCAAGTCGCATATTGAGTTCTTTGGGTGTAGTACCCACCATGATGCTGCATCCCATCCTCACCGTACTCAATGTCTTAGCGATGAGTTTACGTTTCAATATTTTTACAGCCTCGCTCACTCGTGGTTCCTACGAACTCACTACAGTTTTGTTCAAAAATGCGATCGATACATCGGTCTATGCTCTTTCACAAAGTGCAGAAGAAGAAGCCCGAGAAATTATCCAAGGGCTCATTCGTCCTATAGGTGCCATTTTAGGAGCTACCGGGATGCTTCTGGCTGCTTTCTGGCTGAATAGTTTACAAGAGACTTTGGCGCTCAATCTTCTAGTCCTACTGGGCAGCATTGGAATGCTCATTACCATGAGGACACTTTCCAAGAAATATTCGGAACTCTGTGAACAAAATCTGAGCCATAAAGTAGAATTGCCTACTCGATTAAATTCAATTGAAATTTTAGGTCAAAAAGGTCATGAGAAGGACTTCCCTGCTCTAGAAAAACTTCTTAAACGAGCACAAGAGCCGCTAGTAGTGAAAGAAACTATTCTTAAAACCTTGGGCTTGAGGGAAGAAATGCGAAGTATTGGAGTGATATTGGAGGTCTTAAAGGATAAAGAGGAAAAACTACGGTTGAGCGCCCTAGAGGCACTCAGTCAGTTTAAGGATCTGAAAGAACATTTGATGAAGCAAGCATTCACCCGACACAGAGTGATTGAAGCGCTACGCGAGCTTCTTTTAGCAGAAGAAAGTCCAGCTGTTCGCGAAGCAGCCGTACAATGTTTTTACGGAATTGCACCGGAAGAACTCACTTCTTTCATCCTAAAAAATATAGAGAGTGATCCACACCGAAAAGCTGCCTTTGTTCAAATGCTTAAACTGTTCCCCGACCCCAATCTGACTTACTACCTCTTGCCCTGCTTAAGTGATCCACTACCGGAAGTGAGAGGTGCAGCCATTATTTCGCTTTGGCAATTTGAAGATCTGCGTGGCACTCTCCAACATCACCTCCAACAGATGCTCAAGAGCCCTCACGTCTCTGTTGTGAAGATTGCCTTGAGTGTCGCTGCTCAAGTACGTTGGGAAGAGGTTAGAGAGAAAGTTCATGAACTTTTGGATCATCCAGAACATTCCATTCGAGAAGAAGCCCTGCTCACATTAGCCCATCTGGAGGACAAGCATATCCTCCCACATTTTGTGGACCAATTGGCCAACCCTTCGCACGATTGGTTTGAGCGCAGTGGAATGATCCTCTCCAGCTTGCCTAAAAAAATCCAAGAAGAAGCGAACTACTTGCTGCACATGCGTTTTGTAGAAGCCATCCACGAACTACTCAGCAAACATAAAAAGCTTCCGTTCGAAAAATGGGAAAAAGAAACGCTTCGCTACTTAAAAATGCTTTACAATAAGCTAAGCGCACACAAAGAAGCTCATTATCTGCAAAGTATCCTAGACGAATCTGATAGGACTTCTCTATAATGGGAAGGATGTCCTTCCTACGCCGCTCTCTATTCGGACTTCTCTCCTTGCTTTTGCTGCTTGCAGCAGGCGCCTCTTTTGGCCTCACCTACGATATCGCTGAGTTTAATACGATCTCTTTTGAACAAAGCACCTTAATCGCTCTCGGCACTTTTTTTACGTTGACCTTACTCATCTATTGGTGGGAAGTCGATCGACCTATGAGCCGCATCATCCATGAGATGAAAGCCCTTCTAACGGGAAAACCTTATCGTCGAGTCATGACGACCAAGGAAAACGAAATCGGGATCTTAGCTCACTTTTTTAATGAAATTACGCGTAATTTAGAAAGCATCTCGGGAGATGTAAAAACCCATGCTCGCCTACGTAAAGAAATTGATTCAGCTCAAGACATTCAGCGTATGCTGATTCCCAAAAGTGCTCCCGAAATTCCAGGCTTGGATGTAGTGGCAAAAACCCGCCCCGCATCTGAAATAGGTGGAGATACTTTTGATTTTTACAACAAAGGCGATCGACACATTCTCTACATCGGAGATTCCACAGGGCACGGCCTTCCAGCTGGAATTGTGATGGTCATGGTGGATGCCCTACTCGAGACCTTCATCGACATCAAAGAAAATCTCACGGACATTATGATATCACTGAATAAATATCTTAAACCCCACCTCAAACCGAGCATGTTCATGACCATGATTCTTATGGAGTGGAAGCCACAAATTCACACTCTCTCGTGGGTAGGAGGAGGACATGAGTACTTGGTCCACATGAAGACCAAACAAGGTAAGGTGGAAAGCATCGCTGCGGGTGGAATTGCCGTAGGAATGCTGGCCGATAATAGTAAACTGGTAAAAGAACAAAATCTGCTTCTAGAGGAAGGAGATTTTGTGGTGCTCTACTCTGATGGAATCACCGAAGCAAAAAACCGTGAACGTGAGGATTATGGTCTCAAACGGCTTTGCAATTTTATTCAAAGTCAAGCCAGTATGGACATGACTCCAGAACAACTTTTTCAAAAAATTGCTATAGAAGTTGGGCGTTTTATGGAAGGCAGCACACAGTTGGATGATATGACCCTCATTGTGCTGAAGCACAGTGCCGCCCACGCACACATTGTGGAGGCCACTACAGAATGGCAAACCAATGCCTAGCATTGTTCAGGACCTCAAAATATGATATAATCATAAGATAAAAAATCTCGTACGTATGGCACCCTTTCTCTACGAACTTCAAAAGTACCGTTTCCTCCTGATTGTGGGAGGTATTGTGGGGACCTTTTGGCTAGGGAAAACTTTTTTATGGAACTCCCCTATTGAGCTCTCCAAAATCAGCGATGCTCGTGCTGGAGAAGAAAGCACTCTCACCATCAACGCAGACTCAAATCAAGAAATTGCCCTGACTCTCACTCAACCCGACGATTCCGAAAGAGACTTCACCGTGACCACCAAAGAAGACGGTAAAGCCAAATTCACTCTACCTGCAGATGCTTTAGAAATGGCGGGCACCTACACTCTCTCAGCTCGACACTGGTACAGTAAATCTGGAAGCGCAGAAGAAGAATTTGAAGTAACAGCAGGTTTAGCCGCATCTTCAAACTCTCGGGTGAGTTTTAGTCAAAGCAAATTAGAAGCAGGCCAGAGCGCACAAATGGTGCTTTTCTTAGCCGACGAGTACGGAAACCCAATCCGCGGTCACGCACTCACTATTACGCCTTCTCAAAGTTCGGTAGAAGTTTATACGTCCGAGTTCGCAACCAGTGATAAAGGTCAAATGACCTTTACTGTTTCTGGAAGCGGTTCTGGCGTGGTTAGTTTCTCCATTTTTGATGTGACAGAAGGCCAAAATATTTTGGGCCAAGCACAGTTGGCTTTTTCTGGTGACGAATCTGTAGCTCTTGCCGAAAACGGCCCCATAGATTCTTTTAACATCAGCGGACTCTCCAGCCAGACACTCGCCAGCAGCCAAGAAAGCATCACTGTAAAAGCTGTAGATGCCGATGGATTCACTGTGTTGGACTATACGGGAACCATTCGCTTTTCTTCCTCCGACAGTGAAGCAGCTCTTCCAGATGACTATACCTTTACGGCTGACGATCAAGGGGAGCACACGTTTAGTCTGTCCATCAAGCTCATCACCCCAGGAGATCAAACCCTCACAGTCACAGACGTAGATGAAATCACCGTGAATGGAGAGACTTCCACAGAAGTAGTCACTACTTTGGGAGACGAATCCAGTTCTTCCAGCACCGACTACAACACGAATTTCGAAACCACCGACTTCACTCGCGACGGTGATTTCACTCTCGTCAGCCCCGCTACCGGGAGTTACTCTTCCAGCACCATTGAGGTTCAAGGAGAAGGAGAATATGGAAATACCGCCGTAGTGATGGTGAACGAAGAAGAAGCTGGTCGCGCAGACATCGCCTTTGACAACAGTTTTGATTACACCTTGCAAGGGATGGAAGATGGAACCTATGGCGTTTATGTCAACATCGTGGATGCTGACGATAAAGTGTTAGAAACCTCCAATGCAGAAAAAGTAACTATCGACACCACACCTCCCACACTCAATTCAATCAGCGCAGATCCCGATAGTGGTTTAGCAGCTGGTGACACGGTAACCATTACAGTACTTTCAGAAAGTGATTTGGAATCCGCCGCTATTCTTTTCCAAGATGAAGTGAATGTGATGGAAGAAACTGCCACTTCAGGCAAATATCAAGTCACCCTCGTGTTACCCACCACCGCTGGAGATTATTCCATGGATGTGAACCTCTCTGACTCCCTCGGCAACGAAGCTCAGTATCGTGATCAACTCACACTCACTGTTGGAGAGGAAACCGAGCTTACCACTCCCGTGGGCACCGCTCCAGAAGTAGGCCAAGTTTCTGGGGTCACTGCCACCGGTGGCGAAGAAAAAGTAGCTCTCGCCTGGGAAGCGCCCGAAAGTTCCAGCACCATTGCTTACTACAGAATTTACTATGGACCTTCCCCAGAAGCACTCTTTGCCGTTTCTGAAACCTACGATTCATCCACCACATGGACCATTCCCAACCTGACCGCAAATGAACAATATTACTTCTCCATTGCGGCCGTAAATGTTGAGGGTACGGAAGGTACCCCAAGTGACGTGGCTCTTGGAATCCCTACTTTGAGTAGAGAACCATCTGTAGTCCCAGAAGAAACCACCCCTGTCATCAGTACGACAGGAACCGCCGCCATCACCGAAACTCCAGAATCAGGACCGGCAGCAGATCTCTTAGTAGGACTAAGCGTTGCTGGTGCTTTAGCTTATGTCCTCCTCCGAAAAAAAGCGCGAGCTTAATCCCATAAAGGAGGCTTAACTTTTCCCAAGCTTCCTGTTAAGATCCGGGCATCTTATGCCCTTTCTTTTACAAACTTTCAACATTCTTGTCGACCTGTTCATCACTCTCATTGTGATTCGGTCGATCCTTTCTTGGATGATCCATGATCAAAGCCCTCTGATGGACTTTTTGCTGCGTTGCACCGAACCAGTTTTGGAACCCATACGTCGGCTTCTCCCTAGAGCAGGCGGCTTGGATTTTTCACCTTTAGTCGCTTGGCTTTTACTCGATGTCCTGAGAGCGCTCGTCAATCAGCTTTTCATATGATTCAATTCTACGACAGTCTACGAGGCACGAAAATTCCCTTACAAAAAAAACCGGGTGAGAAAATCAGCATGTATGTTTGTGGGCCCACTGTTTATGACAGCGCCCATTTGGGACATGGGCGAAGTGCAGTGGCTTTTGATCTAATTCGTCGTTTTTTAGAATGGTCAGGGTACGAAGTGACTTTTGTGAGCAACATCACCGACATCGAAGATAAAATGATTGCCCGGGCGGAGAGAGACGGGATCACGGTGCCAGAACTCGCCCAGCGGATCATTCCTGAATACGAAAGAGATTATGGACTTTTAAACGTAAAAGCTCCTAATTTCCGACCTCGTGCCACCGAATACATTTCTGAAATGATTGCCCTGATTCAAAAATTAGAAGAAAAAGGTCACACCTACTTATTGGAAGATGGAGTTTATTTTGACGTAAACACTTTTGGAGATTATGGAAAGCTCTCTCACCAAAAGATGGAAGAGTTAGAGGCCGGAGCACGAGTAGAGGAACGCACCGACAAACGGAATCATCAAGACTTTGTACTTTGGAAACTAAAGAAAGAAGGTGAACCATTTTGGGCCAGCCCTTGGGGCGATGGACGTCCAGGTTGGCACATAGAGTGCAGCGCCATGGCAGGCACGCTGTTGGGAGAAAATTTTGATATACACGGCGGCGGCTTGGACCTTAAATTTCCTCATCATGAGTGTGAAGTAGCTCAAACGGAAGCAGCTACCGGCAAGCCTCTCTCAAAAATTTGGATGCACAACGGTTACATCACTGTGAATGCAGAAAAAATGAGTAAATCTCTGGGAAATTTCTTCACTCTCAAAGATATTTTTTTAAACTACCACCCCAGAGTGATTCGTTTCTTTTTATTGGGCACGCATTATCGTTCTCCTATAGAGTATTCTGTGGAGCTCTTGGACCAAGCACGCAGCACTCTAAAAAATCTCGACGAATTTTATCTCACCCACAAAGACGGCAGCACTCAACCCGATGCCGACGTGATAAAGCTCTTTGGTGAAAAATTGGCCAATGATTTGGATATTGCCGGAGGTTTAGCCGTGATTTTTGAATGGATGAAAAACGACCCTGAAAACATTGAAGCTACCCTTCTGGAGATCAACAAAATTTTGCAGGTTCTCTCTGTAGATTTTAGACTGACTGAAGCCCAAAAAGAGCTGCTCTCTACTCGCAACGAAGCCCGCGCCGCCAAAGACTGGGCTCGTTCAGACGCTCTCCGCCAAGAACTCGCTGAGCAAGGCATTGAAGTGATGGACTCCAATACCGGCAGCATCGCTAAACCTTTGCTCTAACGCCACTTTCCTTCGTCCAGAAGCCTAGGGATCATTTGATTCACATCGCCGGCGCCCATAATCAAAACTAAATCCCCTTCTTGCAGAGTCTCCAATAAATACTCTGCAGTTTTCTCTAATCCTTCCCCAAAGCGAGCTTCATCGTGGTAACCAGAAATCGCGTCCACCAAATCTTCGGCCGAAACCGCGTGCTTGTCAGCATCGGTGTCCCGCGCTTCATAAATATTAGGAATAATCACTTCATCCGCATCCTCAAATGCCTCCGCAAAAGCATCCAGAAGTGCGGCCGTACGACTGTACTGATGAGGCTGGAAAACCGCCACGATACGTGCTTCTGGGTGTTTCTCTCGAGCGCCTTCTAAGGTCGCCATAATCTCACTGGGATGGTGAGCATAATCATCATAAATCAATGCTCCACAAGAAGTCCCACGGTACTCAAAACGTCTCCAAGCTCCCCCATATTCTTTGAGCGCCTCCGCAATTGCATACTCTGGTGCTCCTAATCGTCTAGCCAAAGCAGCCGCCATCCCTGCATTCATTAAGTTGTGCTGGCCGGGAACACCCACCTCACCTTCGTACTCGCTCACATCATCTGGCCAAAGTACTTCTTCACTTTGAGACGCCAACTCTTCAAAAGCTCGCTCGTAATCTTCTTGAGAGTGGAAGTAATCCACATGATCCAGCTCAATATTGGTGATGCCCAGCAGAGCCGGTTTCAAACTCATAAAATTACGACGATATTCGCAAGCTTCTACCACAAAAAGTTCGCCCCCTCCTATACGTACGTTCCGATTTCCGAACTCTTTAAGTTTGCTCCCCACTAGTACAGTAGGATCCATACCCGCTCGCTCCAAAATCAGAGACAACATGGCCACAGTAGTGGTTTTTCCGTGAGTCCCCGCTACGGCTACCACTCGATAATCTTCAGTGAATTTTCCTAAAGCTTCAAAATAGGTCAACGTAGGAATGTCCAAATCCATTGCCTGTACCAACTCGGGATTATTCTCCGGAATGGCCTCACTATAAATTACAAAATCCGCATCCTCTGGCACCTGCTCAGCTTTTTGACCTATAAAAATCTCAAAACCTTCCGCTCGAAGTTCCTCTATCGTCGTAGAATCATGAGCATCACTGCCTAAAACTTCCTTTTCCTGTGCCTTTAAAAGCCTCGCGAGGCCGCTCATCCCAATCCCACCGATGCCAATAAAATAAACCTTAGAACAGTCTTCAAAAAAAGTCATGAGTCCTATATAGTAGTGCCACTCCAGTTTACCCGATGACCGAAAGCTACGAAAGTCAGTTTGGAATGATGCGCCTCGTCCTCATTGTAGGCTTCTTTATTGTAGCCTACATGCTCTACAACCTGGCGGTCTCCATTTACGAAAACTATCAGATCGAAAAGCACATCGCTGAATTTGAAGCTCGCAATGAGGAACTCCAAAATGAAAATCAGCAAAAACAGGACGACTTGGCTTATTTTATTTCAGAAGAATATATTGATAAGATTGCCAAGCAAAACCTCAACCTGGTGAATCCAGGGGAAAAAGTGATTGTGATTCCCGATGAAGATTTGATCGTGCTTTCTCAAGACGAAGATACGGAAGCTCTTTCCGAGCAGATTAGAGCCTCTTGGTCTAACCCCAAAAAGTGGTGGAAGTTCTTCTTCTCCAGCAACCCCTTCAAATCCTAACCTGAAACCGGTCTTGCCAAAAAGCGAGCCATTCTTTAGACTGCTGCGCGTGGCTGAGTAGCTCAGTTGGTTAGAGCACGGGACTCATAAGCCCGGGGTCGGCGGTTCAAATCCGCCCTCAGCTACCATTTCCCATTATTGAGCAGTATTTTCCTCAGTCGAAGTGTCTGTGGTCTTTTCTTGATCAAAATACCAGTCCATCATACCGCGATAGTCTTCATCGTCGTTCTGCACATACTCTGATTCATCCACTGAACTTCTGTCATCAGAATCTCTCCAACCTTCCATCATATTCTCCATGCCCCAGTAAGCCATGGGGGCAGTGAATAAAGTTCCCACAGCACCAACCAGCAAAGTGATCCAAAGGATCTTTTTCAACTGCGCCTCCTTTGCAAACCTGAAAAGCCATGCCACTCCAGCCAACAAACCAAAAAACAAGAGGAGACCAAAAAACATATGGAAATGCATTCCAATCGCCCACATTCCAGACCAGGAATCGGAACCGTTGTAGCCGTACATCATAGCGAAGAGGGTTAATGTTGACTTCAGATTAAACCCCTTGCCGTCAAGCGTCAATTTCCGTATAGTCCCTCTGCGGGGTAGAGCAGTGGCAGCTCGCAAGGCTCATAACCTTGAGGTCGTTGGTTCGAATCCAACCCCCGCAACCAATTTTGACGAATAATGTTTTTATACTATAATAAAAACCAATAACGCGATGACTGATGGAAGATGCAGGAACAAAGGAAGTGTTTGAATCCGGCAGCCAGGAAGTTCTAGCTTTAGTTGATCAATTGAGGAATTTAGGAGTTGATCAAATAGCTATTGCTGATGGGGTAATCCGAATTGCACCCACAATAAGCACCATTTTGAGTGTCCCAAATAAAGGGAGTACGACTCCCGAAAGGACCGGAGTAACCATTAGCATGGTAAACCGTAAGGGCGCGCTAATCTTTGTCCTAAGACTTGGAGATTCTTACGAAACCAATGCTCAGAAAGGCAATGCTTATGGGTTTGTAGGCAACAGAAAACCGGGTACAAAAAATGTTGATCTTTTCGATGAGACCGAACACCCCGTTTACCCACTTATTATTGGGCTATTAAAAGAAGCCATCGGCACTCAAAAAGGCACAGAAGTAAAAAGCGGGATAAATGGATTGAAGAGCAAAATCCAAGAGGCGCTTGTTCCACCACCACCGATCAATAATTGAGATCATATGACCTTTTACACTCTCCAACCGTCAGAAGCACTCGCCTTTATTCAAAAAACAGATGCGCTGGTCTTAGATGTACGCACTCCAGAAGAGTTTGGCATGGGACACCTGCCCATTGCCTTAAATATTCCCGTAGACACCATTCCTCAAAAGCTAGATCAAATCCCAAGAGAGAGAACTTTGGTGATCTATTGTGAGCACGGTAGCCGCAGCAAATTAGCCGCCAATTTTCTTGCAGCTAGAGGGTATGACAAAGTTTATCACATACAAGGTGGATTTGCAGAACTGGCACCTTTACTTTAAAACAAACTCCCCTGCCCTTCGCTCACACTTTGAAACTTGGGCAAATTCATAGCCCCGGGGATATCTTTATAATGTTTGAGTCCTCCATCTTGAAGGACTTTTAAGAATTTTGTAAACAAATGTGCCGTGGCACGTGCATCATGAATGGCTCGGTGTGCCTGTGGCAGATCTACTCCAAAAACTTCCACCAAAGCACCGAGCCCATAACGAGCTAGATTGGGATGAACCACCTTGGCGAGCTTAAAGGTACAAACATAAGGGTTCTTGAGCTCAGGCTTATTCATACGACGTAAGTGACTATTGAAAAAAGCAAAATCAAAATCCGCATTGTGAGCGACAAAAACTCCATCCTCTCCAATAAAATTCAAATAATCTTCTACCACTTCTTCAAACTTAGGCTGCCCGATCAACATTTCTGTAGTGATGCCCGTAATATCCGTAGTTTCTTGAGGTACAAAAATTCCGGGATGAACCAAGGTGGTCTTTTCATCCACAATTCGTCCATTAACGACCTTCACGGCTGCAATTTCCACAATGGAGTCCAAATTCGGTTCCAAACCAGTGGTTTCTAGGTCCACCACTACAAAAGACGTTTGAGAAATCATGGGTGCACTCTACGCTGGCCTCCATCAATTGACAAGCTGCGAAATGACCTGGTGGATTTCGTCGTAATTACCTGTTTTGGGCAACAAAATGTAAGCTCCACTTTCATTGATCATGGAGTACAAATAGTTACTGGAGGTGAGTACAAAACCAGTACTCAAATCATAGTCTTGGTAGTCGTAGTAATTGGAAACAATGTCCAGTAAATTCAGATCCGTGTTAGTGTAAGTGATTCCCGTTTGAAAAATAGAGGTGAGGTCTTTCATTTCCATCACCCCATCCATTTGAGTGATCTTGGTGCGGAGAGCCGCAATAATCTTTTGTTGGCGCGCAGCACGATCAAAGTCACTGGTAGATTTACGACTTCGAGCGTATTTGAGCGCCTCAGTACCATCCATATGGTACTGCCCCACCGTTATGGAGTAGGCGTCGTATCCACCTTTACCGTTAGGATAAAGTCCATCGTAAATATTTTCATCCACATAAATATCGAGCCCTCCCAAAAGGTCCACTACCTCCACAAAACCCTGAAGATCCACCTGAACATAATGGTCTATGGTAAGACCAGTAACAGATTCCACCATGCGTTCCAAAGTATCCACTCCATAAGAGTGATAGTATTCATTGATGCGGCGCCCATTGATATAAAGATCGCGTGGCACAGAGAAGAGGGAGATTTTTTCCTTTTCTTCATTCACACTGGCCACCATAATCGTATCAGTAAGTGATCCGTTGGTTCCCAAAATCAAAACATCATAGGTATTATCCGTACCTTCCGCAGCGCTCACATCGGTACTGAGATTAGTGGTGGAATGACTCTCCGAAAACTTCTGCAAAATATTTGTAAAGAGAGAGGCAATTTCACTTTTATCTCCACCTTGAATGGCAGTCCCCAATCCTGTGAAATCGTCAGCAAGACCTTTGAGTACGGCATCTTGAGAGCTCACTTGCTGTTGAAGATTAAAGTTGGCTTGATTAAGTGAACCCACCTCATCAATCAAAGATTCTATCTGCTGTTCATTACTATCGAGGTCTGTACGAACGGATTGTCCTAATACAAAAACGGTGAGCAAAATAAGACCACCCGTTACTCCCACCACAATCTTAGTGAGGCGTGTTTTTTTTGCTTCTTTAATGAGCTGTCGATCCAAGGGGCTGCTGTGTTCAGGCCCAATATGAAGGACGTTGTATTCTTCAGGTTCCAGCATTCTGGCTAGGAGACGTAATAGGTTTGTGTGGAGCTTCTTCAGGAGCCGCAGGCACGTTTGCAGTGTAATCGGGTTTCACATCCTTTCCAAGCTCTTCTGTGGAAATCCCAATACGAGCCGCAATCTCCTGTTCCACAAAGCTACGTTTGCGTCCATACTTCATTCGAGAATACTGTTTTACAATCTCACGGACCTTAGTGTTCTTGCCCGTTTCATCCCAAATGGTTTCCAAGGAGAAAGGGCGAGAAGTGGCGTTCCCCACATTCAGTTTGAGGTAAGCCTTGTAGTTGGCGATTCCAATCACATCTTGTTCCGTGAGGACTGGCGCATATTCCTTGGCCAGATACTCTCCATCTTCAGCGCCCACTTTAAAGGACTGCAAAGTTCCGACGTTACCAAACACGGCATCACGAATGGCCGTACTCGTACTGCCTCCCTTCGTCACCGTGAGCTGCCCAATGTATTGGTGAGCCATGATGAGGATAAGGTGGTACTTACGAGCTTCTGAGAGGATGGAACAGAAAGTGTCGGTAGCAAAGTTCTGGAACTCATCCACGTAGAGGAAGAAATCTTTACGATTTTCCTCCGGCGTATCTACGCGACTCATCGCCGCCATTTGGATTTGTGCCACCAAGACCAATCCAAGCAGCTGAGTATTAAGCCCTCCAAGTTTACCTTTAGAAAGATTCACCAATAGAATTTTTTGGGAATCCATCACTTCACGAATATTGAAGGCTGACTTGGCCTGACCAATAGTGTTACGCATGATGGAGTTCGTAATAAACGGCCCAAACTTCGCTGAGAAATAAGGGATCATTTCTTGGCGTTCTCGGTCACCCGTATTGGCATATTCATGTTCCCAAAACGATTTAACCACAGGATTTTTTACCTTAGAAACCTTGTAGTGCATAAATTCGTCATCCACAAAAATACGTGGCACATCAATGAGCGTGGCTCCTTCATCCTGATCTTCCATGAGCGTAAGACAGGCATTGCGGAAATAGTGTTGAATACGAGGTCCAAAGATTTCGTCTCCAAAGATCTTAATAAAGATCTCTGTAGCTTGGCTAGACGCCATATCTTGCTGTTCAGGCGTTTTTGCCTCTAGCATATTGAGCCCCATGGGACGTTCTAAATCGGAAGGGTCAAAAATGATTACGTCCTTAGCACGTTCTTTTGGGATGTATTGCAAAATATCTTCGATCAAATCTCCGTGGGGATCCACCACGCAAACCCCATCACCATTAGCAATGTCCTGACGCGCCATTTGGCTGATGTAGGAAGATTTACCTGTACCCGTTTGCCCAATAATGTAGTGGTGACGGTAACGATCTTTCTTGGCAAAATGCACCGGTTTAATCTGTCCACGGTAGACGTTGTTTCCTAGCAAAATACCCTTATCGCTCAGATCTACAGGTGGAGGAAGAACTTTATAAGAAAGCCACTTGATGAGCGGCGTGTAGTTGTAACGACTATTGGGCAAGTGGAAGATAGACGCCAATTCTTCGGGAACCATAATGGAGCTGCGTTCGCCAAATTGGAAATTACGTTGATCAAAATTGGCGCGCATGATCCAGTTGTTGATGAAGTCTAGAAAGATGAGGCGGCGAGCTTGAAACCAGTTGGAGGCAGCATCTTTGGTGGTATTAAAAGCCACCATGAGACCGTTCAAAATGCTGTCACAACGGGCCTCACCTCCGGTAGATGCCGCCATCACGCGGATCACTACATCAAACCCTACTTGATTAGATTTTTCTCCCACATGCTTCATCACTTCTTCATCGGTCTGAAGCATACGAACATAGGAATCTCCGCGTGAAGCGCCCGGAGGTGGATTGTTTTTCTCAGCTTGATCATAGCCAAAGAAGAAGGCGGTAAAAAGCCACCCAAAGATTCCGAAGAAACGAACGATGGGATTATTAGATTTTTCCTTCACGTTCTTAAACTTATCGGTAGCAAATTTATTTGCAGTCTTTTGCCAATCGGAGTCACGTGGGCGGAGCATAAACTGAATTACAGCCTTCTCATTTTCTTGAAGTTGAGAAAGTACATTCGTGAGATCGTTGATGGGATCGTTTTCAATATTTTTGTAAGTCTTAATCGGGTACCAATTCAGATTCTTCAAGAAAAGATAATATCCTTTACGAGACACCCATCCCTTAGCCTCCTTGAGGTCCAAGGAAGGTCGTTTGGTATATTCAATAGACGCATTCGGGTAAAAGGAAGTGATCTGTTTCTCCAAGATATCTTGGTAATAGGGATGCACCGTACAATAGAAGGTAATCTCTTTTTGTTCGGCAAACACTTCAAAAGAAACAGTGTCTCGTTTAAACATCCACACCATTAGGCGGTTCACCCAATCGAGTTCGTGGATTTCGTTCACACCACGGTAGAACTGATCCATGATCGCAATCTTCTCTTTAAAATCTTTTTCTGTGGCATTCTCCTTGTCTTTCTGGGATTCCTCACGAGGCAAAATAATGCGGATGTATACTCGTTTATAGGAAACGACATAATCATAAACCTGGCGGATAAACCAAGGGAAAACTCTTAAAAAAAGAATCAGTCCTACCAGCCACACAAGGCTTTCTTTCCAGTGAGTTTGTACCCAAGGAACTTGAGTTTCAGCCCAGCTCCAAGCCTCACTAAGCTTGAGTTTAAGCGCTTCCCACCATGCGAGAACGTTTGCCATACGTTTTTATTTGCGTTTTAATCTTATAATTATAGCAGAAATACAGTCTTTTTGAAAGAGCTACCATTTTTTTTAAATGTCCTCTAGGAGCAAGACTAAATGACCAGTCCGAGTATTGACTAAAAGATTAAATGATGAATAAAATAGATTATGATTAAACTGAATTTCCTCTGCAACGATCATTTTGAAGCAATGGATCCGGCGACAGCCGTGCAAGCCGCGCAAAAAAATGGATGGGTTGCATATTCAGGTAGCCTAGGCGCTGCTTTAAGGAACATCAGACACATTCAAAATGGCATGCCACCAGTCAGTTTAAGTAAAGCTCATGAAAGCGCCTTAATCGCCTCTATCAGAGAAGGACAAGAAGCAACAAGACGGGCCCTCTTTGTCCTAGCAGAGGGGAAAGCTCCATCAAGAAGAGGACTGATGATCGATGGCAACCATCAAGTTTATGCATCTGGCCAATTTGTTTTTGTAGGGAGCGCTAGCGGAAATGAAACTTTAGGCACAGTGATTCGGCCAGGCGAAGAAGGTGATAAACTACGTGTTATCTCTAGCAACGGGTCCGTGCACCTGGGTTCTGCTAGTGGATTCGAAGTAGAATTGGGCAGGATTGTGACTACTCGAATGGGGCTATTGGTGGGGCCTCAAAGGAGCTCAGTGCTCAAAAAGTGCGATTCCACCGGTAAAGCTCTCGGCTGGAGAATCACCCTGCCTTACTGATTCAACTGTGAGAAAAGATAGCCTTTAAGCTCTTCTATCTTCACTCTTTCCTGTTTCATGCTGTCTCGATCACGCACGGTTACAGCCCCATCATTTTCAGTGTCAAAATCTACTGTGATACAGAGCGGTGTACCAATCTCATCCTGACGACGATAGCGCTTACCAATGGCCCCACTTTCATCGTATTCACAGCGGAACAAAGGCTTGAGCTCTTTATAAAGTTTTGATGCCGCTTCCCCTTGCTGTTTTTGCAGAGGAAACACCGCCACCTGAACCGGTGCAATTTGCGGAGCAAAGTGCATCACGGTGCGGCTTTCACCTCCTTCCAAGGCCTGCTCTTCGTAGGCACTCAAAAGCACAATGAGCACTGTTCGAGTGAGGCCCAGCGCCGGTTCCACCACGTGCGGGGTAAAGACCTCATTGCTCACGGGGTCCCGGTATTGCAGTTTTTCACCAGAAAACTTCATGTGTTGATCCAAGTCGTAAGTTCCACGATCTGCAATTCCCATCAGTTCTCCCCAACCAAAGGGGTATTCGTACTCAAAATCCACAGTTTTAGTAGAATAATGAGACAATTCATCCTTTTCATGGAAACGAAGACGTAATTTTTCAGTCGGTATGCCGATTTTTTCAAAGAAGCTCTTGTAATCAGCGACCCATTGATCAAAAAGAGCTTCTTTCTCTTCCGGACGCACAAAATATTCAATTTCCATTTGTTCAAACTCACGCGTACGGAAAATAAAGTTTCCCGGTGTGATTTCATTACGGAAGGACTTTCCATACTGCCCCACCCCAAAAGGAAGACGCAAACGAGTGGAATCCAAAATATTCTTAAAGTTTACAAAGATCCCCTGAGCCGTTTCTGGTCGGAGATAAATCTGTTCAGCCGTGTCCTCCACCACCCCTTGATAGGTTTTGAACATCAGGTTAAAGGCGCGAGGCTCTGTCCAATTCACTTTGCCACATTTAGGACATGGGATCTTTTCCTCCATCACTTTGGCAAAAATCTGCTCATTAGTGAGTCCAGCAATAGTGGTCTTTAAGTGTTCTTCCAAAATTTTGTCCCCACGTACCCGTTCTTGGCAGCTTTTACAGTCCATCAGTGGGTCCGCAAAATTTGCCACGTGCCCGCTGGCTTCCCACACCCGAGGATTCATCAAAATAGCGCTGTCCAAGCCCACCATATCGTCGCGATCTTGCACAAAAGTCTTCCACCAAAAATCTAATATATTCTTCTTGAGGCTGCTGCCATACGGCCCGTAGTCCCAAGTGTTGGCTAGCCCCCCATAAATTTCGCTGCCCGGGTATACAAAAGCACGTCGCTTACAGAGAGACATCACACTTTCCATCAGGTTGCCGGACATTTAAAAAGGGTTAAGCCCCGCTATTTTAGGAGACTTAACCCTTATAATCAAGATTGGAGAGCCTTACGCGTTAGTGGGGTAAGGTTGCATAGGAGCGGGTCCCATAGGCGCTGGTCCCATCGGTTGAGGTCCCATTGGAGCGGGTCCCATAGGCTGAGGCCCCATAGGCGCTGGACCCATGGGTTGAGGTCCCATCGGAGCTGGACCCATCGGCTGAGGTCCGGCGGGAGCAGCAGGCGCTACAGGAGCAGAGCCTTGAGCAGCTTGTTTTTTCTTAAAATCTTCCATCGCACCAGAGAGCACACCAAGAAAAGACTCGGCAGTACGCTGATTCATGTTGACTCGACTCACCACTTCAATGATGGGAGCTGCCGTATTAGGAAGCAAATAACCAAAGTCCAGCACCACTTCATTAGTATTTACGTTCACGGAAACCGCGTTGGAATAAACACCTTTTTGAACGTCGTCTGGAACCTTCACTTGAAGTTGTTGGTTCTGACCTTGCCCTTGAGGCATTGGGTTGGCATCTGCCATATTTTTTTGGGGTTAATTTTTAATATTCACTTTAGTATAGCACAAAAAGCTTTATTTTAAAAGGTTTCCTGACGAGGCTCTTTAGTCATCCCTCCCCTACACAAACGATCTTGCGAAAACTTATTTTTAGAGAATAATGGAAATACCTTAACCACGCTCTTATGTCTTCAACTTGTTCTGGAAAAAATGACCGCCTTTGGTGGGGTTTAGTTGCCCTAGTAGTCGGAGCCGTTGTGCTCTTGCAACGTTTTGGAGTAGTTCCTCCTCAAACATGGGACTACCTCTGGCCCAGCTTTTTAGTCGTACAAGGAATCAAATTCATTATTTCTGGCGATGGCTGCGCCTGCAATTGCGATGAGAGCTCTTGCAAAGATTGTGGCAACATGGCCTGCTCTTGTGATACTATGCCTACGCCCAAGAAAACCACGGGCAAAAAAGCTAAACGCAAGTAAATGAACTCAAAACTTTCGGCGTTCATCGTAGGAGGTCTTCTTTTGACCTCCTGTGGCAGTAAACCCACTGGTGGTGGGCCTTCTATTACAGATGGTAGTATCCCCTCCGACCCTCCTTCTAAAACGGAAGAAAGCACCGAGACTACTTCTGAGTCCACCACTGTGGAAGTGGCTTATATCGCTTTAGAAGACAACGGAGCCAACGGCCCTTTGGTAGGCTGCGGAGATTCTGAAATCCTCACGGAAGAAACCTTGAGCGGCAAACTCAACACTAAAGACCGCATTGAAGCTGCTCTCGAAAATCTTTTTGCCAATAAGGATCAATTTCTAGGTGGCTCCGGGCTTTATAACGCTCTGTATCAATCCACTTTGGTGGTGAATAGCGTAAAAATTGAGGAAACAGTACTTACTGTGGAAATCAGTGGAGAAACTCAATCTGGCGGTGAGTGCGACGACCCTCGCATAATGCAGCAGATTCGAGCTACAGTGGAAAACAATATTGATAGTGAAAAAAAACTTACCATCACCATTCTTTTGAACGACAAACCTCTTGAAAAACTCCAAGACCTCTCCGGGGAATAAAGCTCGACTAGATCCTGAAATACTCTTCGAAGATGAGTATTTTTTGGCAGTGAATAAGCCCAGTGGGGTCGCCAGCGTACCCGCTCCTCACATCCCTGAGCACCGGTGCCTACAGGGGCAAGTCAGAGCATGGGCGCTTTTGCACGACAAAGGGTATAAGCCCTACCCCCTCAACCGCTTGGATCGTCAAACGTCAGGGATAATGCTCTTTGGAAAATTCCCTAGAGACCGAGAAAAGTTGGAAGGGATGCTCAAAGATCCTGCCACTCAAAAAACCTACTTGGCCTTGGTGAAATGGGTGCCCAAGGAAAGAGAAGGTACCATCACCTTTCCCTTAGAAGCCCGCACCATCAGCAAAAAAGTCCCTGCCGTGACTCACTATAAAACTCTGAGAATGATGGATAATGTTTCCATATTAGAGGTAAAGATCGAAACGGGTCGTAAACACCAAATCCGCAAACATTTAGCGATGATTGGAAACCCGTTGTTGCTGGATAAAGAATATGGAGATCGTAGCTTTGATAATGAGTATCAGCGAAAACACAAAGGGCGCGGTCAGTTCTTTCTTCATTCTTGGAAATGGAGCGCCGTTCATCCTGTAACAGGAAGTTTAGTAGAAATTGAAGCCCCAACAGATTTCTTAGAGAAATAAGGCAAAAACAAAATCTGCTTCACGTAATCGGCATAAAAGGGGTCGTGAATGACCATCAACTCCAAAACTTTTCTTTGAGTAAGAAAGCCTACCGTATCTTCCTGTACTAGGAGTGACCCTCCAGAAAATAAATGGGCCTCCACTTTCTTAAAATAAGTAAAAAGCCCTTTTTCTTCACGAAACTTTTTGAGTTTTTCTATGTTCAGCACCGCAGCACTCTCTCCTGGACCGCTCAGTAAAGCATTGAGCCCCCTGCCCGCTCCAAAATGTTCTTCCAAACCTTTTTGCACGGCTTGGAGCCCCTCATAAAAACGTACTCTCTTTATCTCAGCTGAAGTCACAAGATGAGGACGTTCTAGTTCTCGAACACATTCCTCCGCCAGCTCTACGCGATGTTCTAAATCTACCTTTTCTTCCTCCAATTTTTCCAAAAGACACGAAGGATCTTGAGGGATATATCTTCGGCCTGAATCAGTATCCACCATATTCACTATCCCCCGACTGACCAAACTATCCAAAACAGTATAAACCGTCACTCGCTTATAATTGACGCGCTGCGCAAGAACACTCACCGGCGAAGGGCCCATTCTAAACAACATCAAATAAACTTGGGCTTCCTTCTCAGAAAACCCGAGACGGGAAAGCTTGTCGATACACATGGCAGAAATGATATTAAGCAATGCCATTTTCTGAGCAGAGACGCTAAAAGTAAAGTTTGTTGCGTTGTCCATTTTTCCTGACAGTCCAAAGAACCAGCACTGTTGTTGGAAGCATGACATGAGTTTTTTAATCTCATTACGATTTCAAAGCTTGGTCGGAAAAAAGGCAGTGTCTTAGGCTAAAGATCCCTGACCATTTTTTATGCACACTCTCGTCATTACCCCACGGCTACTACACAGCTCTCTCCTACGCGGAGCACTTGAACGACAAAACATTAAAAGCCTGCTTTGCACTCCAAGCAGCTTGGTTAAAGATTGGTGTCCTGCTACAGATGCTTTGGTCTTTCCTCATTTTCTAAGCCTAGAAGATTGGAAGCACCTCCTCCCCTTTCTCATGAATATTAGCCCTAAAATGCCGCTGATTTTCCTTACTCCACTGGAAGATTTTTTCTTTAAAGAGCGCGCTTTCCAATCTCTAGTGAGACAAAGTATAGTGTTGGATTCCAGTCTCAGTATCGATGAAATTCCTCTTCTTATTAAAGATGTTATTCAAAAGAATCCTTCTTCGGAGCCTCTCAAAAAGATCGACATGGGAGCTTTTATTCTGGAGCGAGATCAACGTTTGGTAAGAGCAGGAGAAAAAGCGAGTGTGCTCACCAAAAAAGAGTACTTTTTATTAGAACTTTTCCTGCGTCATCCCGGACAGATCATCAGTCGTGATCTCATCATGGATTCTTTATGGGATAAAAATACTTATGTGGACCCCAATACTGTGGATGTGACCATGAGTCGACTTCGCAAAAAATTACAAATCACCCATAAAGATCCCTTGATCAAAACCATCCCTTCTTTGGGCTATCAACTGTGTGTAGAAAAAAGGGACCATTCCCTCCCCGGAATGGCCCCCAAAGACGATCAAAGTTGAATCGTCTCTTCTTAGAACCAAAGAGACTTCAAAAAGTTTCAGAAAAACAAAAAAAGGCCGCTCCCTCTCCGGAGCGGCCTTAAGCCATACCAATCTTATCAAGATCCTAGACGGACAAAACTTCGTAGAACAGTGTCACAATCTTAAACATTTCAGCACGGTTCACTGTTTTATAAGGCTTAAAAGTGCCATCTGGATAACCAGAAATCACTCCCAATTCCACGGCCTTGTCCAACATACTTTGGAAAGCCTCACTCAGACCGCTGGAATCCACATCCGTGAGGCTGGATTCAACAGCACCATCCGTATCCAATCCGAGCATTTGGAAGGCAGAGGCCATCACTTCCCAACGTTGAGCAGGTTCCTGCCCTACAGATGTGTCCGATCCAATAGTAGTCAGTAAGGTTACAGATACACCGCTATCTTCGATACACTGTACGTAGCCACGCGCCCATTCTGTCCCCATCCAGTCGGTAGAAGAGCTTTGAGTCACTGTGCTGGGATCACAATTACCAGCCGCTACGCCCATGTTGAGCTTATCAGAAAGCTGGAACAAAACTTTGAGCGTTTCAAAGCGAGTTAAAGTGTCACCAGGTCCAATTTTACCCGTGAGCTGTCCCTTTTCATTCTTATAACCACTGAAGAAATTATTGTCTAAAGAATAGTTCATATACTTCAAATACCACGCACCTCCTTCCGTATCAGAAAGTACTGGTCGATCCGAAGAATTGTGCTCAGAATGAGCGGAAATCCAATCCTCTCTAGTGAGGACCTTCATCACTACCTTGTAAGCTCCGTAAGAAAATTCTGCTGACCCGTTATTGTATAAATCCTCTAAATAAACAGCAGCTACATCAGTGCTATAGTCCGTAGCAAAACTCAACTTACCAGGGTCATTGCTAGCCAAGTCGGTACGTACTTTGAACAAGATCCCATCCGTACGGTTATAAATATTGGAAACAAAGCTAGTTTGATTCACCGTAGTGTTATCAAAATCAATTGAATCTTGTTGGCGTTCAAACATCAAAGTCTTAACTGGACGAGAGAAGACACCTTCCTCAGCTTCATTGTTAATAAAGATAGTTCCATCCCAAGTGGTCTCTGTAAGGTTAGGTTTATCTTCTCCAAAATAACCCCACATGACTGCTACATAAAACTGATCTGGGGCTGCACCAGAAGTGCTAGCCTCCTCTAAATCTTCTTGCATCTCCTCAGAGAGTTCATCTTCAGAAACCTCTTCAGAAGTAACCGTGGTACCTTCATCGGTCACCACTACTTCGCCCTCCCCTTCAGTAATAGCCTCATCCAGATCATCAAGGGCGTCCTCTATGTCATCGTCACCGCCCTCAGTCTCACCATCCACCTCGTCAGAAATTTCGTCGTCGTCTCCTTGATCGTCTCCTTGACTGCCAGCCTGTTCCTGTTCTTCTCTGAAGGAAAAGAGAATATCCCCACATTTATAAAGCATGGGCGACCCTCCCGCATCTTCAATATCACTGTAATCTTCGTAGTAGATTACATTGCCTCCTGACCCATCGGCATTAAAACTAGCGCCACTTTGCAAGTAAACCAGATTGCTACCACCCATATTAGATACTGCAGCGCCACTCAACGCATAAACAGTATTACTACCACCTAAGTTTATAATTCCAGATCCGTTCTCCATATAAACCGTGTTACTTCCTCCACCGGAATTTAGTTGAGCACCCGATTTTAACCAATAAGTAAGACTACCCTGACCCGTTGTATAAACTTCACCAGACGGAACCATAGTAGCTTCGTCTAGAATTCCTGTAAGGTCTACGGTACAGACTTCGCTGTAGCCTTGATAATTTTCTTCTACACCTACATCGACATCATCAACATTCTCTTCATCTTCCGCAAAAGCGGCAAGAGGAAGTACACCACTGCACAGTGTCGTTAAAACGGACATGGTAATAAAACGTTTGAGAAGCATAATTTATAAAAGTTATAAAAATTAAAGACAAAGAGTTAAACAAAACTCTGCTTTAAATGTTACACAAAATTTAACAAAGTTCAAAAAAAAGCCCCTTAGGGCAATTTTTGATGTCTTTGACAATCCAGATCTAGTAGAGAGGCCAAATCCCAGGGTTCTGTACCTCGCGATACAGACGCTCTGACCGAAGTCAGAGACGACCTAGGAATGGTTACATGATCCCTTTCGGGATCCTGTTAACTCCTTAAAAGGAGATGGTCCATCCGCACGTTCTCGTACGGATACCTTGTTACGACTTAGTCCCAGTCAGTAGTTTTGCCTTAGCCCCCGCTGAGCGGGATCTTTGGGCACCCCTACCTTCCATGACTTGACGGGCGGTGAGTACAAGACCCAGGAACATATTCAATGCGCCGTGGCTGATACGCATTTACTAGCGATTCCAGCTTCATGAGGGCGAGTTGCAGCCCTCAATCCGAACTTAGACCGGTTTTAGGGATTCGCTCCGGATTACTCCTTGGCTGCCCGTTGTACCGGCCATTGTAGCGCGTGTGTCGCCCAGGGTATAAGGGCCATGCTGATTTGACGTCATCCCCACCTTCCTCCTTGTTATGCAAGGCAGTCTCCTGTGAAAAATACAACACAGGACGAGGGTTGCGCTCGTTTACGGACTTAACCGAACACCTCAAGGCACGAGCTGACGACAACCATGCAGCACCTGTCTTCGGGCTCCTTGCGGCACTTCTCCGTTTCCGGAAAATTCCCGAGATGTCAAACCCTGGTAAGGTTCCTCGCTTACTATCGAATTAAACCACACGCTCCACCGCTTGTGTGGGTCCCCGTCTATTCCTTTGAGTTTTAACCTTGCGGCCGTACTACTCAGGCGGATCACTTATCGTGTTAACTTAGGCACTGAGAGGGTCGAACTCCCAACACCGAGTGATCATCGTTTACGGCGTGGACTACCGGGGTATCTAATCCCGTTCGCTACCCACGCTTTCGTCCATGAGTGTCAGATATAGGCCAGTGAGCTGCCTTCGCTTTTGGTGTTCCTCTGCATATCTACGGATTTTACCCCTACATGCAGAATTCCACTCACCTCTCCTAATCTCTAGCGAGGTAGTTTTGGACACAGTCTTGAAGTTGAGCCTCAAGATTTAATATCCAACTTACCAAGCCACCTGCGGACGCTTTACGCCCAATAATTCCGGGTAATGTTTGCACCTCACGTATTACCGCGGCTGCTGGCACGTGATTTGCCGGTGCTTATTCTTGAGATACATTCAGAATTATTCTCTCAAAAAAGCAGTTTACGACCCGAAGGCCTTCATCCTGCACGCGGCGTCGCTCCGTCAGACTTTCGTCCATTGCGGAAGATTCTTTACTGCTGCCTCCCGTAGGAGTGGGAACCGTGTCTCAGTTTCCCTCTGGCTGGCCATCCTCTCAGACCAGCTACCCGTCATCGTCTTGGTGAGCCGTTACCTCACCAACTAACTGATAGGACGAAGGCATCTCCCCCACCGCAAAAGCTTTACCCTTACGGGACCATCCGGTATTAGCACTGATTTCTCAGTGTTATCCTTGAGTGGGGGGCAATTACCAACGTATTACTCAGCCGTCCGCCGTGGGTCTAAACCCACTCGACTTGCATGTATTAGACGCGCCGCCAACATTCACCCTGAGCCAGGATCAAACTCTCCAAAAAAGATTGTTTGATTGACTCTAGTGCATCTTTATAAAAAAGATGCAAAAGTTCAAAAATTTTAAGTTAAAACCTGAAATTTGGGAACTCTCTATTAGATCTGAACTGTCAAAGGTCAATTGAAGCGCCCATTCCCCTGTTACAGGGAAACGTGCTTGACGATTTTAGCCGCTCTAAAGGCAAAGTCAATACTATTTTTCCAGAATACGCTGCTGAGCCGTTTGAACCAAGCAGCGAAACTCATAAAAGGATAGAACTAAGTAGAGATAGCCCAGAACCCAAAGGGAATCCGTAACAGAGTAATAGGGCCACAATTTGAGTTCATATTGGCTGCCAAAAAGAGCAAAAAGTATATCGGCCACTAAAATGGCAATCAGACCACAGAAAAAGTACAGCCAAGGCGCAGCTAAGGTTCCTTTACGCAACTCCCAAGCCAAAAGTAGGATCATTAAACAAGTGATCAAAAGGATCAAATCCCCCAACCCGTATCCAATGGCGAAGGTGTTCTTGATCCAAGGTAAATCCGGTTGATAAGCCAAATAAACTCCAAAATAGATCACCAAAAAAGAGAGTAGAACAAAAGCCACACTTAAAAAGAACAAAACGAGGGGATCCAGTTTTTGCCAGGAAATTTTCTCTGTGGATAAAGGGAAAACAAGGGCTAAAAAGAATAAAGGGTAAGCCAAAATGTAAAAAAAGTCTGCTATAGAAGGAAAGGGGTCTACCCCAGCCACAAAATCATAATAGGACCACAAACTTTCTCCTACGGCCCATGCCGTCACCCCAAGAGCCAAGCAAAGAACCGATCGCGAGTAGAGGTTTTTAAAATGCAAACCGTAAGCTTTAAGTGCAAAAATAGCGCTCACCACGGCTAACAAAGGTGCTAGCGTATAAACCGAAGTCCTTAAGAAGAAATTGTATTCACCCCCAAAAGGTGACCAATACGCTGCTAATGTGAGGCCAAAAAATGAAGCGAGAAGGATAAGCAGGAGGGACTTTCTCATGACTCTCAAAAATAAAGAACTTTAAGGCTTTGCCTGGCCTTATCCTCTCCTAAAAGTTCACAAAGGAGGCTGCTAACCGACTTGAGGATTTCTTCTTCCGACTTACTCTTATAATACTGCGTATAAATCTCAGCAGTATATTCACCGTAATAAGCTCCTAGTAGAGATCCTGCTTTTTCAATGAGATCGTTTTTTGAAAGTAGGCGTACCATGGCCTAAAATTATTTGGTGACTGAAATAGTCACACTTTTTTCAGCTAGAGGAGCACTCACCGTCACACGATTATTGGCGGTCTTAACAACGGTATATCCATTCCCGTTACTTGCACAAGCAGAAGGACAAAGCGGATCCATGGGTAAAGAAGGGAGGTATTTACCATTGGCAGTAAGCTCAGAAAGGTCGATTAAGCTCGTACAAGAATCAGAGCCTGTATTACAAATCTCAGTAGCAGTAGTAGTAATGCTGGCAGGGACCGCTCCATCATGATCAATAGCGTATCGATAGATAGCCTCTATAATAGTGCTCACATCCGTCTTGCGTTCAGCATTGCGGGTGTCAGCCAATCGCTGAGTAGGATTAACAGCAACAATGATAATACCAGCCAGGATCCCAATGGCCGCAACTGCCAAAAGTATTTCATGGCAAGGAGAAGCTTTAGCGTTTTTCATAATAGCGTGGTTATTTAAAAAGCTTAAATCAGTATAGCAAAAGTTTTAAGATTAGAAATGGAAAATAAGAACTGTTTTTGCCTAAAATTAGATAATAAAAAGCCTTCCTTTAAAAGTCTCGGGCGACTATAATCTCTCCGTCATTATCACGCCTATGTCTCAATTCCATCACTACACCCGTTCGAGCCTCCTTAAGGCACAAGCCAAGCATTTAAAAAACAATCGCGGACTGCCTTCCGACATTCAAAATATGTTGGTCCCCACTGTGATTGAAAAATCACACGAGGGAGAAAGAGCATACGACATTTATTCTCGTTTACTCAAAGATCGAGTGGTTTTCATGTTCACAGAAGTAGAATCCACCATGGCTGGACTGCTCATCGCACAAATGCTCTTCTTAGAAAATGAAGACGCCAAGCGCGATATCATGATGTATATCAATTCTCCTGGAGGACATGTGACCGCAGGGCTCGCCATTTACGACACCATGCAATATGTGAAACCCGACGTTTCTACCGTAGTAATGGGAATGGCCGCTTCCATGGGAGCCATCATTTGTACCGGAGGAGCTAAAGGTAAACGTTTTGCTCTACCCAATGCTGAAATCATGATCCATCAACCTCTAGGAGGAACCGAGGGTCAAGCCACCGACATTCGCATTCACGCTGACCACATCATTCGCACGAAGAACTTGCTCAATGGAATTCTTGCGAAACACACGGGCCAGAAAATCTCCAAAGTGGAGGATGACACGGAGCGTGATAACTTTATGACAGCGGAAGAAGCAAAGAAATATGGCCTCATTGATGCCATCGTCATGAAGCACTAAAAAAGAATGTCCTTTTTATCGAAGAAATATCGAACTCTCAATCAAGTTTTGATTAGCGAGAGCGCTTTAAGGCAAAATCTCGCCCTTTATCGTAAGTTGCTCCCCAACAAAGCCATCTGCCCTGTACTCAAATCGAACGCCTACGGTCATGGCCTCACACTTACAGCCAAAATTCTAGAGAAGGAGCAACCCGAGTTCTTTATTGTCGATTCTCTCTATGAAGCTTACGAACTCAAAAAAGCTCGAATCAAAAGTCCAATTCTTATTTTAGGCTACAACTTTAAAGAGAACCTGCGTCGACGCCTCCCCTTCCATTTTACGGCTTCCGATCTGGAAAGTTTAAAAAACTTAGCTGAACTTCGTCTCCCCATTCACTTGGAAATCAATACGGGAATGAATCGGATGGGTTTGGTCTGGGACCAACTCGAAGAGCTTTTGGATACCTTACAAATTCATAAAATTTACCCTGAAGGAATCTTTACCCACTTGTCTTCGGCCGATGAAGCACAAAACGATTTTACAGAGCTTCAACTGGAGCGCTTTCTCAAAGTGGTAACCGCGCTCAAAGCCATAGGTCGAGAACCTCGATGGGTCCATGTGGCTAATTCAGCGGGAGCACTTAAAGCAAAACACCCCGAGATCAATATGGTGCGCCTGGGTTTGGGTCTTTACGGTCTCAACCCCTATGAAGAGGAAGATCATTTCTTTAAAAAACTAGACTCGCTAAAACCCGTTTTGGAATTTAAAAGTACTTTAGTAGGAATTCAAAAAATCAAAAAAGGTGAACGGAGTGGCTATGGAACACACTACAAAGCCCCAAAAGATCAAACTATAGGGATTATTGCGGCGGGTTATTACGAAGGCATCCCCATTAAACTCAGCAATACAGGTTTAGCAGAAGTTCATGGGAAGCGTTGCCCTTTTATTGGACGCGTCTGCATGAACCACACCATGATTTTACTAGAAGACGTAGAGGCCAAAATAGGAGACCCGGTTTTGGTTTATTCTAGGGATAAATCCTCCCCTCTATGTGTTTTTGAGCAAAGCAAAAGAGCTCAAGCCTTTCACTATGAGATGATCACGCGCCTTTCCCAAAGCGTTCGACGGCAAGCTGTGCAATAGCGGCGGGTACATCCACACCCGTGACCGCGGAGATTCTCATAAGCCCAGGATTACCGTTCACTTCTAAAATGGCTGGGCCTTTTAAAGTGGAAATGATATCAACACCTGCATAGTCGAGCCCTAATGCTCGGCTAGCCTCCACCGCTAAACGACTTTCTTTCTCTGAAACTTCCACAGGAACCGCGTCTTCTGCCTTGGGAGAGTACGCTCTAAAGTCCCCAGCAGGAGCGTGACGCTCCATCGCCGCTACCACCTTATCTCCCACCACAAAAAGCCGATGATCTTGCCCCTGTGCCTCGGCCACAAAAGGCTGCAGTAGGAGGGGAACAATGCAGTCGGGTTTCCAAAAAAACTTTAAAACTTCCTTCAGTTCATTCAAATTCTCAGCTTTACGTACTCCTAAGCCGTAAGTTCCATACACAGACTTAATCACCACCGGATATCCCACCTTTTCAGCCATTGAAGCCAGTACATTAAGATCTTCACCCACCCATGTGGGCACTGTAGGTAAACCGGACTCTAAAAGCGCTACCGTAGTCTTCCACTTGTTTTTAGAGCGCAGCAGTGCCTCGTGTGAGTTAATCATTGGAATCCCTGTCTTCTCGATAAGCTCTATAATAAAAAGCCGATTTTCCACCTGATCAATCACACGCGCCCGAGAGATAAGTCCATCGAGCAAAGGAAGAGCTTCTCCATGATAGAAAAGTTCTCCTCCTGGACCAAAACTAAAATCGTAGCTCTGAAGAAGAAGACCCTCGTGACCTTTCTCTTCTAAAGCCTCTTTTAAGGACAGCTCGCTCGCTCCACGATAGCCATCGTAGGATCGAAAACACAGAATGCCAATTTTCATGCACTTATTGAAGCACAATTCAGAGCTTCACAACATCACTCACCCTTTGGTGAGCATCATTAGCCACACCAGTTGCCTGCTCTGCTCCCTTTGGAGCTGTAGAACGCTTGAGCCATAATCGGATTTGATCTTCCACGCTGAGGCCAGTTGGTGGAGAAAGTTCTGCACCGCCAGACAAACGGGGGTGAACGGTCTCTCCTAAGTCGAAACGAGTAGAGTCAATGCCCATAAAAAAGAAAAATAATAATATCTCACCTTACAATGAGAATTCTTACAGTAAGGCAAGTTTTAAAAGAGCGAACTTACGTGGAACATATTTAATAAATTAGTAAAATCGAGTCAAGAGCTTTTCTATTTTTTCCTTGCTAGAATGCACTCATGAAAAAGTTACTCGCACTCACTTTATCTACCGCTCTACTTTTTACTGGCTGCGGAGGTTCCAGTACCATCGATTTAGGGGACAATGCTTCCGCTCGATACGTATCTTACTCCAGCAGTGATTTTAAAATGGAAGTCCCAGATACTTGGGACACCATCAATGATTTTACTGATGAATATCCCAGTGGTCTCCGTATTGCATTTAAGGACAACGTACAAAACACGGTATTTACTGCAAATGTAACCGTATTGCGTGAAGAGAATCCGGAGAAACTCACCAGCGCTGACTATGTTCAGAGCAAACTTCAAAACCATGAAGATCATTTGCTCAACTATGAACTGCTTTCTCAAGATGAACTCACTCTAACCGTAGCTGGAGCGGACAGTGCGACCATGCTCAACACCTTTAGCGGGAAAAATACCGCCGATGGACCAAGTTTAGAATTCATGCAAGTCGTGCTCTGCAAAGCAGATCGAGCCTGGGTAGTCACTGCCACCTATCGTAGTGATGAAGACGACGCTACCGTGGAAGAAATGGAGCACATGCTTAAATCCTTTGCCGTAAAATGATTTGGAACATTGATCCTGTTTTCCTGGACTTAGGACCTCTAGAAATTCGTTACTATGGGGTGTTTTTTGCAGTCTCCCTCCTTCTTGCCTACGAGCTCGCCAAGCGACTCTGCCTAGAAAAAAAACTCCCAGCGGAGTGGCTCGACAGCCTCTGCATCTATTTGGTGATTGGACTCATTGTAGGAGCTCGGCTCGGTCATATTGTTTTTTATGACTTGGCCTATTACCTTGCTCACCCGGTAGAAATCTTAGAAGTTTGGAAGGGTGGTTTGGCGAGCCACGGAGCAGCAATCGGCTTGCTCGTTGCCTACGGACTTTTCTTGTGGAGGCATCCCAAAGTAAAATTCTTTGATTTTGCTGACCTCATTGTGATTGTGGCAGGACTCCCTGTGAGCCTCATCCGTTTAGGAAATTTCTTTAACAGTGAACTCATTGGGCGAACCACAGAAGTTCCTTGGGCAGTGACCTTTTTGCGCGTAGATGATCTCCCTCGTCACCCCTCTCAACTCTATGAATTCGGGATGGGTTTAGTTCTTTTTGTCATCATGCTTGCACTTTGGCACACCAAAAGCAAAACAGCGAAGCCAGGCTTTTTCTTTGGAGTATTTTTCACACTGTATTTTGCTATGCGCTTTACCGTGGAGTTCTTTAAAGACTTCCCCTTACACTCTGAATTCTTCAACCTGACTACCGGTCAAATGCTAAGCCTTCCTTTCTTTTTGCTCGGTCTAACGGTATTGCTCCGCTCACAAGCTCATAGAAGGCGTTAAATGGTGCCTGGGGTGGGGCTCGAACCCACACGGCCTTGCGGCCAC
The DNA here is from genome assembly GCA_964516995.1 of uncultured Candidatus Peribacteria bacterium. Classification (GTDB taxonomy): domain Bacteria; phylum Patescibacteriota; class Gracilibacteria; order UBA1369; family 2-02-FULL-48-14. The sequence goes on from CAZFAV010000003.1 coordinate 104,735, forward strand.
AAGATTTTAAGTCTCGCGTGTATACCATTTCACCACCCAGGCGGGGGAGAAACGCAGGAATTCTAAGCCCTAGCTCCGCTTTTCGCAAACTTGTGTGTAAAAAAAGTCTAGACCAGATTGAAGAGAGCCTTAATCAACGCCTCCTGAACCCCTTTTTCAAAAGCACTCCAAAAATGGAGGCAAGGACGGGATTCGAACCCGTGTGGTACAGTTTTGCAAACTGCTGCGTAGCCACTCCGCCACCTTGCCGTGACGCAGGAAGTTAACACTATATTAGCCTTACACTCAAGGCTTTAGTCACCCATCAGTAAAGTACTGGGCTGATCCAAGTGTCCCTCTCGAATCACTTCGTAAGCTCCTGTTTCAATATTGAGTTCATAAATATTAAAGTTCGTAGCCATATCAAAACCTGGATAGTGGCGTGCAAAATTTATAGAAAAACTACCTTCTGGACTATAAACTCGGTGGAAAACATTTTTTGGCCAGCCAAAAATGTGCGGCCCCTCGTAAATCACTCGGCATTCAGAAAGGTTGGGCTTGCACTGCATGAGTCGATTCGGAGTTACCTCAAAAGTCTCTACCGTACCGTGTTCTCTACTATAAAGCTCCACCACTCGCTTCCCTTCACAAACCAAAAGATTGTCTTCTTGATCTGGATGCATATACCAAGGTCGCGCATCACTGCCTGCAACAGAGGGACTATAGGCACCAGGTTCATGTCGGACACGGTCGATAGCAGAGAGATTATCAAGCACCGGGATCACATTAAATTCTACATTGGGGGTACTGCGAAGAGGAGGAAGGGGGCGAATGAAGCACACTCCTTCGATCACCGGAAGCAAATGAGACATGGCGTAAAGTTAAAAATGGTGGACCGGGAGGGATTCGAACCCTCGACCAAAAGATTAAGAGTCTTCTGCTCTACCAGCTGAGCTACCGATCCACGGGCAGGATTTTAGCGAAAGTGTCCCTCAGCGGCAAGAGCTGAATTTATACTAGACAAGCGGGGTGAGTATATACTACCCTAAGTTCACCACACGCCCATGAAACTCAAAACTCTTTACATCTGTCAGAACTGCAGCCAAGAAAGCTCCAAATGGCAAGGCCGCTGCCCCACTTGTGAACAATGGAATACTTTTGTGGAAGATGTGGTGAATGTCGGTAAACCAGAAACATTTTCTAATCATGGTTTGGCACGCACGCCTAAGGAAAAACCTCAACGTCTCAATGAGCATAGAGTCTCCACTGCACGCCTGCTCACAGGACTCTCTGAATTCGATTCCGTTTTAGGAGGGGGCTTTGTAGAAGGAAGCCTCATCCTTCTTTCCGGTGAACCTGGCATTGGGAAATCCACTCTCACTCTTCAGGTCGTCAGTCGCATGGCGAGTCAAAAAGAAAAAGTACTCTATATCACAGGTGAAGAATCTATTGAGCAAGTAGCTGACCGAGCTCGGCGCCTCAACAGCGGAGAGAACAGCCTTGAGCTACTTTACGAAACCAACTTGGAGAACATTTTATCGATCATAGCCAGTGAGAAACCCGATTTTTTGGTGATCGACTCTATTCAAGTCATGAGCTCCAGCGATATTCCAGGAGTAGCGGGTAGCCTCAGCCAAGTACGTTATGTAGCTGAGATGCTCATGAACACCATTAAAAGTGCAAAGATTCCTACCCTTCTCATTGGTCATGTGAACAAAGACGGCAACATCGCTGGGCCAAAAGTTTTAGAGCATTTAGTAGATACCGTCCTCATTTTAGAAGGAGAGAGAGACCATGAACTCCGTATGCTAAGAGCTGTTAAAAATCGCTTTGGGCCAGTGAGTGAAGTCGGCCTCTTTGAAATGACATCCGAAGGACTCTCCGAAGTCAAAAATCCAGGACAAAGAATCTTAGAAAACCGGCCTCAATCAGCCATCGGCAGCGCGCTCACCATGAGCATGGAGGGGAACCGACCTCTACTCATGGAAGTTCAAGCTTTAGTGCATTCCACAGATTTTGGTTATCCTAAACGTATGGCCAGCGGGTTTGACCGTAATCGTCTCGAGCTTCTCATCGCCGTATTACAAAAACACACACCGTTTAACCTGGCCGACCAAGATGTTTATCTCAATATTACTGGAGGCCTTTACTTAAATGACCCTTCTGCAGACCTAGCCGTTTGCGCCGCTATTATTTCCAGTTTGCAAAAGAAAGCTCTACCCCAAGAAAACGTCTATTTTGGTGAACTCAGTCTCACCGGTGAAATACGCACCAGTTACAAAGATAAAGAGCGTAAAAAGGCTGTAGAAAAAATGGGACTCCAAAAACCCCCACTCAGCTCCATCAAAGACTTGTCAAAAATATAAGAACAATTATAAAATAGAGGAACAAATCTATTTGATGGATGTTAAGTGATTTCAGTGAAGATTGTTCAGTAATACTCAGTGGTCTAAACACTTTTTCAGGAAGTGCAGAAATAGGCCCTCAGTTTAGAGTACAACTACAAAGCGACGAAGGTTCATTAGTAGCAGGACTCAGCACAAGTCTAGCCCAGCTCATTGACGACAACCCTGTAGTCCTTCCAGATGAAGTTAAAGAAAACGATTTTTTTAGTATCATTTTTGGAGGACAGAGTTTAAACAGAAGACTCGGCCATCGCCAACTTTTAGTCCCTGTAGCCCCCAATGAAACCACCGTTCATCAAGTCATTGGAAGTATTGCTCAAAGAATAGAGACATTCCTTCTACCCTTAGAGCTCACAACAACAATCGAAGGATTAAGGGAGAAAATAAAATCTATCCTCACCCATCACCTGCGACGTAGATTAGTAACCATTTTTAAAGAAGCTAAATTCCACATGGAAGAAGGGGGAAGTTTCACACCCGCAGAGGTAGAAGCAGCTTTTAACGAAGTTCAAGAGCTTGTGAACAGAGGAAAAATCTCCCCAGAAAAAGCGAGTAGCGCTGTACTTTACAAATTAGGTGCAATCTCTAAAGAAGAAATCGTAAAAAGACCTACTTTCATCGCGCGCCCACGACTCACATTACACACCAGAGAAAGGGACAATCCAGAAGCCACAAAAAGAAGTCCTTCCACTTGGGATGAACTCACTCAACTAGAAGACATAGAACGCTACAACGTAAGCAGCTTTGAGACTGAGATCAAAGACAGTTTACATTGGGCCAGCGATTTCATCAGAGACAGAATGTTAGAGGTAAAATCTCTCCTTCGCCATTACGAAGCAGAAGGATTGATCCATGAAGAAGAAAACGAAGCACCCAACCTCAATCAATCTTTAAGGAACAAAACCCCTTTTGAGATTTTGGACTATCTTTACACGGGTGACGAAATTAGAGATGTCAACGATGCACAAATATTATGGGTAGTAGGCTTCATCCACTTTATGCAAGCGCGCCGTATTCAACGAATCGAAGCGGTGAACAAGGTAAGCCACATCGATAAAAATGTGCTTGCCAGTATGTTTGGAGACGCCCTCCCCAACGGTAAAATCAAATACCCCACTCTCAAATTTAGGGATGGGAAGTTCACTGCCACAGGAAGTGCTGGGGTGCTGAGTTGCCGCAGCCTACAAACCACCGCAAAGGTCAAAGAACACCAGAAAATGGTGCACTTGGTGGAAGTGGATGACAAACAAGATAAATCTCGTTTCTATAAATACTTCGCAAGGGCTTACGGAGAAGTCGGTCCAGATCGTTTCCCTGATGAAATTCGTACACGAGGCATCTTGGCAGGAATCACTTCTCAAGAATTAGAAAACGACGCAACACTCCAAAACATGGTGATTGAAAACCTTACTGCATGTGCACACAGCATGGGTATGACCGTAGATAGAAGCGACGAAGTAAACAGCGGTCAAATCGACCCCATCCAACTGGAACCCAGGCAATTTGCAATAGAAAAAGATTTTAGTCACCCTCGTTATCCAAAAATTTCCATGCTAGGAGTGACCGAAGAGGGCGTTCGAGTGGAAATCCAACTCATCACCATCGACACCTATGCCTTTGAAGAGGCAGATGGTTCTGGGATGCACCACGATGTTAAAGAAGCACAGCTCAAATTTAAAATGGCAAAAGACTTAGCACCACAAACCATTTCACCCGTGACCCACAGAGTCTGCAATTGGAAATTAAAGGAAATTGAGGCGCACCAAGCCCAAACGGCTACCGCTCGGACTGATTTTATAGTGAATAATAGCGACTTCTTTGCGCTAAAAGTGGCTTGAGGCGCTCTAGGGGGTAAATCTTTCTGAAGAACTCAAACGCTTGACCAAAATCAATTTCATTATAAAATATAAATATGGCTGCTGATAAATGGCTCGAAGACCGTGGAATACCCCCTTCAGATGTAGGTCATGTGCGTGGAGATGCTCGCAACCATTTTACGTATAGAAAGAAAGTCTATAAACCCAATTCTGAACTAGTATTTGAAGGTAAACGCTTAAAAATTTTAGGACGACTGGGTGAAGGTGCTTTTGGAACTGCTTGGTTAGTTATGGACTGGGAAACCAGAGAGCTCTTTACCTTAAAACACTTTAAAAATTTAGGAGATAACGAAAAAAAAGATATAAGACGTGCCATGCACACCCTCCAAGGCGAACCTCATCTTCCAGATGGAACTATCCAAAAATTTATTAGTCGCGACGTGGAAGAAGAGGGCTTAGTTCTTTATTCCTATGTAGGTGGGAAAGATTTATCCCATCAATTTAAAGAAAAAGAAGGAATGGAAGCAGAAGTAAAGCAAGGTATTGTATATACTTTACGACTCATTGAAACCTGGGACATCCTAGCCAAACTAGGAATAGCTCATCGAGATATTTCCCTCAGAAATTCCATGCCTACGGGCACTTTGATTGATCCGGACGGAGTAGGAAGAATCGAAGAACTTCAGGGTCAGCCTCTTCTGAATCAGGTATGGTTCTCAGCTCCTGAAGCTTGCAATGGCGTAGTTCATCCAACTTCCGATTTATTTAGTATTGGTGTGATCGGTGCCACTTTCATTCTAGGAGGTGTACCACAAAGTGAGCAGGTTAAAAATCGCCCTTTACGCATGCGAGGGTGGGACGACTATGAAGACAGTAGAGGATCTTTGGCAGAACTAGTAAGAAGAAGGAGTCATAAAGGTTTTAAAAAAGAACCCTATTGGGAAATCGTCCATCAAAGCCCCTCTTGGGAAGGATTAAGGAACAATCCCCAGGTAAGAGGTTTTGTGAATATGCTGGGGAAAATGTTGGAATATGATCCGGAAGAACGACCCTCATCCGCACAGGCCTGTTTAGACCTTTTTCGCGAATAAAATATCAGTATTTCTTTGAAGTGTATTCTGAATGTCCTCCACCTTCTCCCCTCTCAACTCCGCCAGCTTCTTCCCTACTTCCGCCACATACGCCATTTCGTTGCGTTGACCCCGCACCGACTGCGGCGCTAACCAAGGACAATCCGTTTCAATGAGCATCTGCTCAAGGGGTCCTTTAGCTGCTGCTTCCTGCACATCGCGAGCACTCGGATAGGTTAAAACACCGCTGAAAGACGTGGCGTAGCCTGCTTCCCAGACCTGTTTCCCAAACGCATAGTCATAGCTGTAGCAATGGAAAATTGCCCGTTCAGCCTTTTCTTCAAGGAGAATACGAAGTGTGTCTTCTGCAGCCTCGCGGGAATGCACTATGCAAGGCAAGTGTAGCTCATTGGCTAAGCGAATTTGAGCACGAAAGGCCAGCTCTTGCTGCTCAGGAGTCGTATCCTTGTGGTAATAATCTAGACCCATTTCCCCTAAAGCCACTATTTTTGGGTGCACAGCCTGTTTTCTCATCAGTGCTAAAGCGTCCTTACTAAACAGATGAGCGTCACACGGATGAATCCCCACTGCCCCCACTGCATCATCTTCAGCTTCAATCAAACGGAGAACATTCAAATTAGCGGAAGGCTCAAAGCCTACCACCACAAAACCAACCACACCCGCTGCACGAGCTCGCTCAAAAGCCTGTTTTTCTTCCTGCTGGAGAGAACCGGCAAACGGATGGCAATGCGTATCGATCCACATATCCTTATCTTACCTGTCCACCTCGGCGACGCAATGCCACTGAATTATTGGGTAATGCCTTGTCGAGACGATGACGAAAAAGGGCGGTGTTGTACATTAACTCCCTATTGGCTCTCCTGCCCAAAAACCTAATCTTTTCTTCATGCGACCAGTGCCTCATACAATCCAATTCTGCCATATATAAAGCTAGTTCCCTGGGGCACATATCCCCTACCCCTTCGCAATCAAGGTCGTCATCAAAATGATCTGAATTTTCTTCCATTCTACGAAAGTAAAGGCCTTTAGAATAAACTATTTTGCAAAAAAGTCAATGGAACTGCCTTAACACAAGCACTTAGTGTAACTAGACTGAATAAAATTGATTTATGCCTTCCACAGAAGAACTCCTCCAAGAACTCATCGCACTACAAAAAGAAGAGATGCGGCGCACCAAAAACTACCGCACCACTCGGCTCATATTGGGCACCCTCCCCACCGTCATCTTCCTCATTCTCACCGTATGGGGCAGCGTGGCGCTCTACCAGGTGGTAGAAGAAGCCATGCAAAGCATGCCTGAGCTCATGCAAGGACAAGGTCTGAGCAACTTCACTCAGCAGTTCTAGCCAATTTCTGAGTCTGATCGTCCAAAATCAGCGCATCAATAATATGATCAATATCCCCATCCATGATAGCGGGGATATTGCTGAAGTTTTCGCCAATTCGGTGGTCGGTCACCCGATCTTGCGGAAAATTGTAGGTGCGGATTTTGTCACTTCGATCACCGCTTCCAATTTGAGAAAGCCGAGACTCGCCCAATTCCTTGGCTCGTTTTTCTTCTTCCATGGCATAGAGGCGGGCACGTAAAACTCCCATGGCTTTGATCTTATTTTTGAGCTGAGAGCGCTCATCCTGACAAATCACCACCAAGCCCGTCGGCAAGTGGGTAATGCGCACAGCAGAGTCAGTAGTGTTTACACTTTGCCCCCCACTTCCTCCAGAGCGGTACACATCAATGCGTAAATCTTGGTCACGAATCTCTACCTCGTATTCATCCACTTCAGGTAAAACCACTACTGAAGCAGCAGAAGTGTGCACGCGACCCTTAGCTTCTGTCTCTGGGATCCGTTGAACTCGATGCACCCCACTTTCGTACTTCATCCGTCCATATGCCCCATCTCCTACCACCTTAAAAATCACTTCTTTAAGCCCCTTCTCCCCAGCGCTTTCACTGATCATTTCGGTTTGATAACCCTTATCCTTCACATAACGCAAATACATCCGGCAGAGCTCTTCTGCAAAAAGTGCAGCCTCGTCCCCTCCCGTTCCTGCTCGAATTTCCATAATACAGCTCTTCAAATCCTTGGGATCTTTGGGTACCAATTCCAGTTTTAGCTCTTCCTCTACTTTTCCCAAAGCTTCTTTGGAAGTTTTAAGTTCTTCTTTAGCCATTTCTCGCATCTCCTCATCTGAGTCCTCCAAAAGTGCTTCGCTGTCCTCGATCTGTTTTTCCAGTTTTACAAGCTCATGATAAAGCTCAACTGCGCGCCCAATCTCCTTACGTCGACGATTGAGTTTTTGATATTCCGGTTGATTGGCAATCACAGCTGGATCCCCCATCTGAGCTTCCAAATCTGTAAATTCTTGAGCGAGTTGTTGGAGCTTCTCTTTCATACGAGCAAGGTTATAACGGAATTTTTACTTCCTTTCCAGGAGAAAGTGACGATCAAGTCCCTCCAAGTCTTGCCGTAAAGTGAGTCGAGCGTCCGGAAAAAACTGCTCCGCTAAGGTTTTAAGATCTTGGCCTTGAGAGAAACCGATTTCTCCCAAAATAGAGTTGAATGCCCAGTCTTCCTCTAAAATCTGCCGGAAAAGTCGCTCATAGAGTCGCAAACCATCCTTGCCTCCCAATAAAGCCAAATGGGGTTCATGTTTTTCCACATTTTCAGCCATAAAAGCATGTTCCTCGGTACCGATATAAGGAAGATTAGCCACCAAAGTGTCAAAATCTTTTTTTGGAACCCCTTGGAGCAAGTCAGCCTGTAAAAGCTCCACATTCGCCCCTAATTGAACACAATTTTTGTTCGCAACTTCCAAGGCATCGGGGCTCACGTCTGTGGCCATCACTTTTAATTCCGGTCGTTTTAATTTTAACGAAATTGCAATGACACCACTACCTGTACCCAATTCCAATACTGACTCCTTTGCCACTTCAGCCGCCCAGTCCACCAAAAGCTCGGTGCAAGGGCGTGGAACGAGCACTCGGGTATCCACATAAAAATCATGGCCGTAAAACTCCTTAAAATTCGAAAGATAAGCCACCGGGTAACCATCTTGAATTTGCAGCCAACCCTTCTGGAGGGCTGCCAAATGCTCCACGGGAACTTCTTCATCTCGACGAGTGATCAAATCTAAACGCTGGCACCCCAAAAGATGACTCAAAAACAGCTCCATTTCTGTGCGGAGCTGTACTTTTTGTGCGAGATGGAGAACCTGACCAAGGGTCATTGATAGTACTTATTGCGTTCTTTTTCCTGTCGGAAACCTTCACGCATAAGAGCGCTGATACGAACGAGTCGACGAGTCTTCTCACGCTTGTGGTAACGGCGATCTTTTACAAGATCTCCAATACGAGAACGGTTGAACCACTGTTTGAAGCGTGCAACACGCTTTTCAGAAGATTCATTTTGATCTGAGGAAGCCCAGAAATTGGCAGGTCGAGCCATAAGTAAAAATCACTAAAGCGAAGGGAGTATAAGAGAGGGGGTACCCCTTCGTCAACCTTATTTTCTAAACTCTTTTTGATAACGGAGATAAGCCTCCATCACCAGTTCATAAACATCCTGAGAAAGTGCATAAGCTTTCTTTCCTTTTTTCGTGATCATTCCACACTCATATTCATCTTCTGCCAGGGGATCTTCTACAAATAAAAAGACACCCTTTTCCCCCGCCACAGGCTCCAAACGGTACTCCCACTCTTTCCAAGCGGAGTTGAGGAGACCGACCAAAGTCTGCAAGTCGGTGAAGTTTCCAAGTTCAATCATGGGAATGCTTAAATCCCATTATTATACCTGAAAATCAGTGGAATTTCAAGGATTTAACGGATTACATCCCCGTCAACAACGGTATAATTACGAGCAGTTTGAGGAGTTTGGCTATCTGGAGCCGTATATCCAAGCATTTGCCCTTCATCATCTAAGGTCCCAATCCACACGCGGAGAGAACCTTCACGGCCTGCACCGACCTCAATTTCCATACTCACTCGGTTGCTAGCGAAGTCTCGAGTAGTGGTAGCTCCCAAAACTTCCGCCGTACAACGTGTGGGCACAAATTCAGCACAAGCAAAAACATCCCTATACACCGCATCAGGAACATCCGATCGATTGAGCACTTCTTGGAACCCATCACTCATCACGCCCTCAAGACTCAAAGTAGGAGCCGCAGAACGAGGATCTACATAGAGGCTATTATCAATGAGACTAGTACGTGCCAAGAGATCTCGGCAAAGTTCATTTGTGGTTGTGATCACCGATTGGGAAGGGACTTCGGAGCCTGTATCACAAGGTTCATCCGTATCACAGTTTGAACCTGTATCGGTATCGGTGCTGTCTCCAGAATCAGTATCTGTAGACGTCCCCGTGTCCGTATCAGTATCAGATCCAGACGTGTCGTCAACACCCGTATCCTCATAAGGTGATCCCATTTGACCTTGAAAGGCTTTTGAATCATCCTCACGGCAACCAGTCGCTGCTGCGGCCATACCCACCAAGAATACTCCTTCTGATAAACCTAAACGCATAATATAAATTTAAAAAGGAAGCCTACTATAAAACCAAAACCAAAAGAAGTCAAGAATACCACTACCTCATTCAGAGACTAAATGTCCAAGTTCTTCACCCTCTTTGCATGGGTTTGGATAAACTTCTTACGAGAAGCCACTTCGCTACCCATCAAGGTTTCAAAAACATAATCTGCACGCTCTGCATCTTCCACACTCACACGGAGCATGGTACGAGTAGAAGGATCCATAGTGGTTTCCCAAAGCTGTTCAGCATTCATTTCTCCAAGACCTTTATAGCGTTGAATAGAAGCCTTTTTATCTCCCATTTCAGCCAAAATGCGGTCGCGTTCTTCATCGCTATAGGCATAATGTGCCGCTTTTCCCGATTGAATCTTATAGAGGGGCGGTTGAGCAATAAAGAGATAACCGAGCTCAATGATCGGTCGTAAGTAACGGTAGAATAAGGTCAGGAGCAGGGTACGGATGTGTGCTCCGTCCACATCGGCATCCGTCATGATCATTACACGGTGGTAACGCAGCTTAGAGATATCAAAGGTTTCTCCAATTCCAGCACCGAGCGCAATCACCAAGTTTTTAATCTGTTCGCTAGCAATCATCTTATCGAGACGGGCCTGTTCTACGTTCAAGATCTTACCTCGGAGAGGCAAAATGGCCTGGAATTCACGGTTTCGACCTTGTTTAGCGCTACCACCTGCGGAATCTCCCTCCACGATGTAAAGCTCAGAAGAATGAGGATCACGGCTAGAACAGTCAGCGAGCTTACCAGGAAGCGTCATCCCTTCTAGTGCACCTTTTCGAATGACGGTGTCACGAGCCGCGCGAGCCGCGAGGCGAGCACGTTGTGCCAAGGCACATTTAGCAGCAATACCGCGGGCATCGGCAGGGTTTTCATCCAAATATTGTTCCAATGCTTCTCCAAAAACCGCTTCCACCGCGGTTCTCATCTCTGCATTTCCAAGTTTACTCTTGGTCTGGCCTTCAAATTGTGGATCTGCAAGTTTCACAGAGATCACTGCAGTAAGACCTTCACGCACATCGTCTGCAGAAAAGTTCTGATCCTTCTCTTTAAGGAACTCGCTCTTACGAGCGTAGTTGTTGAGCACGCGAGTGAGGGCACTGCGGAACCCAGTAAGGTGCATTCCTCCTTCTGGAGTATGGATATTATTGGCAAAGCTGAAGACGGTCTCTTGAAAGGCTTGAGTGTACTGCAAAGAAATTTCAATCAAACCTTCCGGGGCTTCCCGTTCGACGTAAATCACGTCACCAATCCGTTCACGGTCTCGGTTGAGGTGCTGAACATAAGACTTAATTCCTCCTTCAAAATAAAACATCGTGCGTTTCCCGTCGCGTTCATCGAGGATACGAATGGTCACACCCTTGGTGAGGTAAGCCTGTTGTCGAGCACGGTTCACCACGGTTTCAAAGACGAAATTTCGATCTGGGAAGATCTCTGGATCCGGCAAGAAACTGATCTTTGTCCCGGTTCCTTCGGCTTTACCCACTTCTTTCACTTCTCCGAGAGGGTTGCCTTGTTTGTACTCCTGTTTATAGAGCTTTCCGTCACGTCGAACTTCCGCAGTTAAATGACTAGAAAGAGCATTCACTACAGAACTTCCTACTCCATGCAAACCTCCAGAAACCTTATATCCACCTCCTCCAAATTTTCCACCAGCATGGAGTACCGTAAGCACCGTCTCCAAAGCTGACTTACCAGTAGTTTTATGCTTATCCACAGGAATACCACGTCCATCATCATCCACACTCACGCTACCATCCGCATGGATTCCAATATCAATATTCTTACAAAATCCAGCCATGGCTTCATCGATGGCGTTGTCTAAAATTTCCCAAATAAGATGGTGGAGACCAGCGATATCGGTGGTTCCAATGTACATTCCCGGGCGTTTTCGAACGGCCGCAAGGCCCTCGAGCACCTGAATTTGATCGGCTGAATACTGTTGAGTCGGCATGCTATAGATAAAAGACCGGCGGAATATTAGCACCCGTTCGCAGCGCTGTCATGCTGTTTTCTTACGATCTTATTGACCCGCAGTTGCAGCCAAGTACGCCCCCTGTAAAGCGGCTTCAAAACTGGCCAAATCGGTATCTGCCAAGGTTTGCGGCGTGCCCGACCACTGCCACACAATTTCGCTCACCTTCTGAGAATCGGCGTCATAGGAACCAGAAACCGGTACAGAAACCGCGAGCATCGCTCCTTCGAAGCTAAATGTGTTTTCATCCAGATCCACCACGGTAAATACAAAGTTGTCCGCTTTGAGTCCCACGGCTTCGAACTGGGACTTAACCACTTCAAGAGCCACACTCTCTGTTAAAGATGGACTAGAAGCACTGATGTTACTTCCCTGCACACCATCTTCTTCATCCTCAGGAACTTCTTGGTTAGCCATAGCCTCTTTAATCACTTCGTTGGCATCTTCTAATTTGAGACCCGTAGAGAATCGTACATCCTCCACCTTCACGTCATAGAGAATTTGAGTTTCTCGATCGTATTTGGTCTCAAAAGCATAACCTCCCGTTCGAGCTCCTTTGACTTCAAACAAACGGTAAGAAGAATCGCCTAAAGAAACCACCTCACTGTATTGAATAGCGTGGGTAATCAGGTCTTTCTCTACCTGAGCCTTTGCTTCTTCTAAACTCATCGTAGCCACCTCTCCTTCTCCAGCACGGATATTTTGGATGTAACTATTGAGTTCAGTTAAATCAGCCTGCTTAGCTTGGTAAGCCAACAAACCTTCTTCGAAGCTGGGATAGGTGTAAAACTCAGGAGAGTTCATAAAAGCTACAGAGAGCTGATCCTTTTCCAGTTGAGTTTTAAAGTAACTCGTTACCGCCACCTGGGTAGAGATACTATTCAAATAGGTATTGGCCTCAAAAATCAGTTCGTTGGCCAGGTCTGTTCCTTCTTCTACGCTTACTTTCTTATCTTCTACAAAACTGAAGAGTTTATCGAGAAAGCGCAGTTTACTTTGTACAAAAGCCTGACGTTCCTCATCCAAATCTTGACTAGAACCGGCCAAAGCTAGAATTTTTTCTTCTAAGTCGCTTAAGAGCTGAGTGGAATCTGCGGTGTAGAAAACGGCATTCCCTCGAAGCATCAGTTCAAGCAGAGTGTATTCACGGCTCACATCAGCAAGTGTAGAAATATCGTCAAAAGAACCGGCATCCAAAGCCGCTTCAAATTGAGTTTGATAGTCTTGGTAAGCTTGTTCGGCGTCCACTTGAGAAGCCCGTTCCAGCAAGCTTTCTATTTGAGCATACTGACGGCGAAGAGAACTAAGAGGATCTTCTTGGGGATAAAGAATTTGAGCTGCTGCTGCTTTAACAGGATAAAGTTCATCTCCTGGCAAAACAAAGAACATGGAAGAGTAAAGCGTTTGCACTTCTTCCGTGTCTTGAGCGGCAGCCGTCCATTGATCCAACCAAACCTTACCCACACCAGCATCTCCATAAAGATAATTAGTCATGGCAAAGTTCAAAGCCTCGTCCTTGCGGATCTCTTGTAAATGTTCCTCTGCCGTGGGCAGCACTGTGAGAGCATCACGGAAAGAGGTATAGCCTTCGTGCACTGCACCTCCAAAACCCGTCAATGCAGGGCCAAAATCGCTGCGGTCTTGAAGTTGATTAAGGAAAGCAACAGAACTGTCGTCATAAGCGCTCTGCGTGGCAGATAAAAGCTCAGTTACAGAGGTCTCTAAATCGCCTTCCTTAATCTCAAAAACAGGGAATTCTTTGGTGAGCTTGGTGAGTCTAAGGCGTGACAAAAGATCTGTTACCTTAGAGGCAGGCACCTTCATGCGATATTGATTGGGAACATTCAAAGCATTGAGCTCCCCCTTCGTCCCTAAAAAAGTGACCAAACTGGGATGGTTCACCGCGTAAACGTTCAATTCCTGGGCATCTTCACCGAGCAAAACCACCGCAGAACTGTGCTGAGAGTCCACACGAGCAAAAGGAGTGAGTACACTCACCGTAAAATCATCAGCCAAAGTGGAGAAAATGACTCCACCCTTCACCAAGTTCACGCTGAGCTCTTTATTTTCTTCATCAAAATGCACTGCTGCTTGAGTGCTGGGGAGCAAAGTGAGGCTGTCACGGCCATTGAGTCGAAAAGTACCCGCTTCAGTGACATTCAAGTCCTGATCAAACTGCAAAGAGCCCTCCTGAGTCCATCCTTGCTCTATGGTTTGACCCTCAGCAGGGAAACTGAGAAAACTGATTCCAGCGCAGCCCGCTGCGAGCAAAGCGAGCACGAGTCCATTGAGTAGAATTCCCTTTCTCATTTATTTCTGTTTTAAATCTATAAATTATAGCAGATTTTGGGCTTTTTTAAAAGAGGAGAGCGTGGTATTTTGCCTCCACCCTTCGCTTATGAAAAAACCCTTACTACTTTTAGCCCTTGCCCTTGGCGTTTGGACGCAGTTTTCAGTGGCCGAAGCTTCTTATGAAGACGTGACTGAAGACTCCCCTTACAAGACTGGAGTAGATTATTTAGAACTAGTAGGTGCTTTGGACGACAATGTATTTTTCCATCCCACCGCCAATGTGACTAAAGCAGAGTTTTACAAAGTGCTTTTTAAGATGTTTCAAGATGAAAAACCCAGCGGAAAAACCAGCTTCTTAGACGTTCCTATGGACGCTTGGTATGCTCCTTATGCTCACCTCGCACAAAACAACGGCTTGGAAGAAGGCGATACTTTTTATCCCAGCCAAACCTTGAGTAAAATCGATGTCCTTTCCAAACTTTTAGAAGCCTATGGCGTAACGGGCGGAATTGTGACTTGGAGCGATAGAACCACTCTTTTTTCCGATGTGCCCTCCGTACACCCCTACTATTCCGTGATCGCTCGCCTGGTGAACGAAGGGATCCTCACTTCCGACCCTCAAACCCCTCTCAATCCATTTAAAAAAATCACTCGAGGTGAACTCGCGAACCTCATGCTCAGTTTTGAGGAATGGCAACTGCACAAGGAAGAAGTGGCTGCGGCCGATTTTTATAAATCTGACATCTTTGCTGACATTTGGGACCAAATCACCTCCAATTTTTATCTTTCCGACAATCAAGAAATCGACCCAGATGCGCTCTTTAATGCAGCTGTCAAAGGGATGCTAGACAGCCTGGGAGATCCCTTCACCATTTACTTCACTCCTGATCAAAGTAACGAATTTTCCAATGTCCTCAGTGGTAATTTTGAGGGGATTGGCGCCTATGTTAATCAGGACGAAAACACCGGGGAATTTAGCTTTACAGGCTTTATTCCAGGATCCCCCGCCGATCTGTCTGATCTAGAAGTGGGAGACATCATCCTTAAGATCGATGGTATAGAAGTAAGTTCTATGGGCTTAGACGAATTGATCACCCGCATCAAAGGGACCACGGGCACAGAAGTGAGCATCACCGTGAAGAGAAACCAAGAAACTTTGACCTATAAAATGATCCGTACTTCCGTTCAAATCAAAACGGTGAGTGGGAAAATCCTCTCCAACAAAACTTGGTATGTGGATATTGATATTTTCGGAGACACCACAGTGCAAGACTATCTAAATACACTCACAAGTTTAAAGGAAGATGTACCCGATCCCAAAGCTATCGTTTTAGACCTTCGTAACAATGGAGGGGGTTATATCACTGCAGCAGACCAAATTGCGGGCGACTTTGTACCCACCTTCACCCCCCTTGTTACTTTAGACTATGGAAGCTTTACAGAATCTGTGAGCAACTCTCAGGATGGCCTTTATAAAGATGTACCTCTCTTTATTTTGGTGAACGAATACACCGCTTCTGCCTCAGAAATTTTGGCCCAAGACCTCAAAGAAGTGAGCGGCGCCACGGTGATTGGAACCCAAACCTATGGAAAGGGGAGTGCGCAAATCTTGACTCAGTACTGGGATGGATCCGAACTCAAAATCACCATCGCACACTGGCTCTCGTCCTTAGGAACTTCTATTCACGGCGTAGGGGTCACTCCGAGCATCACCATTCAAACTGACGCAGAAGCCGGAGAAGACCCGTGGCTCGAGGCCGCCGAGAAAGCGATCGAGGAACTCTAGGAGCTGCATGACTCTTGAGGTACTCTCCCCAATGGGCTTTGGACCACTGCTTTTCATAATGAAAAAGCATTTCTAATCCACGTTTTTTAAACTCCCTCAAAATTACTCCTCCCGCGTGAGGACTTTTGTATTTCTTAGGGAGCGGTGAGGAAAAACCATGAGCATAATGAGAAAGTTCATGAGCCAAAGTAGCCTGTACCACTGCTTCTGGTACGGTTTCATCTCTAAAATACCCATTAATAGTGATACGGCTCTCTTTTTTATCGCGACTCATCGTAATAGATCCAAACCTGCGCCCCGCCTTTCTGCCCCAATGCACTTCCAAACGATTGACCACTTCTAAATCTGCAAAAGGACCCCTCAGGAGCTCATCCACTTGTTGCTGAAGCCAATCCGCAGAACGCATGCAGCGATTGTAGCCGACCCCAGCACCAGTGAAAAGACTAACGAGCTAAAGTCGCTAAAGCTGCTGCTCGACTAGCTGTTACGTCGCTTAAAACTTCATTATACAATCCCTTCATATCGTCACCAGAAGTCCTACCTCCATCCGCCAAATCATGCAATGCAGCAATCTGGTCTGCCGGGAAACCATCGGTATCTAGCCCATAATGTTCTTTCAAAAACGCTGCTTGGCTAGAAACCTCACCTAATTTAGTAAAACTCATATAAAAATTTTAAAGATAGGCTCGCAATTAAAGCACAAATAGCTAAAAAGGCAAACCTTACTTGCGAAGTGGTAAAACTAAGCCTGTTTAGGACCAAAACTCACCGGTACTTCTTGAACTGCAGGAGCCGGAGTGGGCGCAGCCACTGGAGTAGGCGTGGCAGCGACGACAGTAGGTTCAGGAGGAATGACAACAGAGCTAGGAGCCTCAATCGCTTGATCCAAAACCGCAGCCACATTTTCCGTAAAATCTTCTTCATCCGCTGCAACGTGGAGCACCGTGTGGTCTTCAGAGGTCGGCTGGCTGGCTGCGGGCGCGGAAGGCTCCACCACAGGGGCAGCTTCCGTCGGTACCGGAGCACTTGGAGTCACCGGAGCCGCCGTCGCCTCTTTTTTATCTTCGTCCGTTTCAAATTCAGCAGCCACGGCCGTTTGAGCTAAAAGCTCTTCGGGATTAGTGGTCACGATCTTGTCTTCACTAAATGAAGCAATGATTTGAATCGCCACATGTTTGAGACCGGCAAAAAAGAGTCCTTGCCCCACTCCAGAGTTGAGCAGCATGTACTTCTCTCCTTCTGTGAGATTGAAAACCTTAGTAAGAGGTTCTATGGCCGAAGGCGACTGCTTCAGGAGCAGTTGCAAAGAAGAGTTCGTAATAATGGGCTTCCCATAAGGGCTGTTCACAAAATCTTCTACGTCCTGAGTAATGGTGGTCACTCCTAAATAGTATTTACGAGCGCGTTTCACCAGTCCAAATAAGAACTTAGCACTATCCTCGTGTTGCATGAGCGACCAGGCTTCATCGATCACCAGAATGCGTTTTTTGAGGGAAGAACGAACCCTATTCCAGATATAGTTCAAAATAATATACATCGCAATGGGACGAAGTTCATCTTCCAAATCGCGTACAGAGAAGACCATAAGCCCTGTATCCAAGGTCACATTGGTTTCTTTGTTGAACACGCCGGCGTAGGTCCCAGACACAAATTTACTGATGCGTTGGGCCATATCGGCAGCTCCATCCATCGCAGAAAGCACATTGTAAAAGTCCATCATGGTGGGCACGGGAAACTTGGAAGGATCAAGCACGTCCATGGTGATTCCCTTGGTCGAATAAGTATCGATGAGTGCCTTATCCAAAATTCCTTCTTCTTGAGGAGTGATTTTGCCCAGCATCAGACGCATGAGACCCGTAAGGTTGATCACGCTGCTACGGAGCAGATCTCCCGGCTTGAGCTCCTCTCCTTCAAGCGGAGTGGGAAGATCAAAAGGATTAATACGACGATCTGAATTGAGCGACACATTGAGATAAGTGCCCCCCACCGTGTCACAAAGCGCTCGGTACTCGTTTTCAGGATCAATCACAATCACGTCCGTACCAAACATCAGTGAGCGCAAAATCTCGAGCTTAATCGCATAAGATTTACCGGCTCCAGACTTAGCAAACACTGTGGAGTTGGCGTTTTCCAACGAGAAGCGATCAAAAATAATCAAAGACTCATTGTGACGATTGAGCCCATACAAGATTCCATCATTAGCCGTAAGCTCAGAAGAGATGAAGGGGAAAGTAGTAGAAAGCGGAGAAGTGTTCATGTTGCGTTGTACCGCAATATCATCCAAACAAATCGGAATCGTAGAGTTAAAGCCTCGCTCCATCTGCAAATCGGCCCGTTTGGTAAGAACCAGTTTCCCGGCAAGCAAGCTTTGAAGTTCTTTGGAGGAACGTTTGAGCTCGTCTTCACTCGGAGAATAAATCGTAAAATAAAGTCCGTATTGGAAGAATTTTTCCTGACCACGCTGAAGTTCCGTACGTAGGGTTTCTGCATCTTCCAGTGCCGTTTCCAAAGCAGGGTCGCGCACATTTCCCTTTTCAGCGGCCATATGGATGGAAGATTGGAGTTGAGCCACCTTAGTTTTCAAAGTCTTCATAATATCCTCCGAAGAAATCGGATAGATAAACTGAGCCACGTCCATGGTCACATCAAAATTCACCACCGGACTGAGCCAGTTGGTGTCGATGTAACGAGGATAAGTGTAAACAAAAAAGGTTTGGGAATAGAGTCCGTCAATCTTCATGTGATCGTAACCGATCTCAAAAGAAGAGGGTGCAATGAGGTCTCGAATAGAAGCAATTCCTTCTTGAAAAATCTTTTCCGCCTCCAAAAGTTTCTTGCGCTCTTCGGCGTTCACCACCTTAGGGCTCACTTTGGCGCTGACCGTACTCACAGTAGAACTCACCTTAGCCGCTGCTTCACCGGCCAGTTTTTTAGCTTCAGCAGAAATCTGTTTAAACTCTGGCTTTGCTTCATTAATGGCCGCCTGAACTACAGCCGTCGCTTGAGCAGCCATCGTTGAATTTTGGCTTACTGAAGCCGTAGGATTTGGAGGAGGAACTGTGGTATTGGTTGTAGGATTGTTGTCGGCCATGCGTGGAACACCTTTTTAATCTTATCATTGTAGCACAAAAAGGCCAGTTTTCCTAGGCAGAAAACACAGCACTAGACCTGAGTTCCACTCACTCCACCGCAATGCGAAACGAAAACCTTTCAATCAACTCTCCTACATTGGGTCGCGCCACTTCTTCATTCGACTTTCCCCGTCCATGAACAGCTGCAGAAGGAACATTTACTAGCGAATTTCCTCCAATTTTATGGATCACAGCGCTGCCTAAGTCTACTAAAAGGTTGGCCGCTTCAGATACATCTTCAGAAGGATCCATGCACACGGCTTGAGAAGGACTCTCCTTAGAAACCAACAAACAGAAAGGAGCCACATTTTGAGGATCATAAATCCATACTCCAAAAGGAGCGCCATCCATTCCCGCATCCGAGTGCAGCTCATCAGAAAAATTCTTATTGGTCAGTCCTTCTGGAGTAGCATAAGAAAAAGCCCAGCCAATTTGATTCAATTGCTCTGGCCTAAAACGGAACTGCCAACCTAAAGCCTCTGCCAGCGCTTTAGAAATTCTGTCCCCGGCAGCCAAACATTCAGGATCGCCCCCAGGGGTTTGCTCAGCATGTGCTCGTTTGAAGAAAAAATGATTCGGACGATAAGGAGGCCGGCTGATACGTCGCGCTCCCTCAATAGCGTCTGCACTTCGAGGTTCAAAACCTGGTAGAATTTCCCGAGCACGCTGAATCAAAATATCCAAATCTGCACGATGGGACTCTATGCTGGGTCCTGGTTCACAAGAAAACGCTCTGAGATTCATA
>CAZFAV010000003.1:124593-248505 GCA_964516995.1 uncultured Candidatus Peribacteria bacterium
CCAGAAGAAAACAACGAGCAGCCCGAGCTCGAAGGAACGAGTGAATCCAAACCAGAACCTAAACCCGAACCCGAAGCCCCCACCGAACTTTTTGCTGCCGGTAAAATCTTCCCTCGTCACATTGTGGAAGAAATGGAAGAAAGTTATCTAGATTACGCCATGAGCGTGATCGTTTCTCGTGCTCTGCCCGATGTTCGTGACGGTCTCAAACCCGTTCATCGCCGCATCCTCTACGCCATGCACGAAATCGGACTCCGCAGCTCCGGTAGCTATCGTAAGTCCGCGACCGTAGTCGGAGAAGTGCTGGGTAAATATCACCCTCACGGAGATGCTGCCGTATACGAGTCCATGGTGCGTTTAGCTCAAGACTTTTCTCTGCGCTACACCCTCATCCGCGGACAAGGAAACTTCGGTTCCATTGATGGAGACAACGCCGCTGCCATGCGTTACACGGAAGCGAAAATGGAAAAGATCACTGACGAAATGCTCGCCGATATTGATAAAGAAACCGTGGACTTTGTTCCCAACTACGACGGACGTTTTGAAGAACCTCGCGTGCTACCCACCCGCATCCCTCAACTGCTCCTCAACGGAACCATGGGAATTGCCGTGGGTATGGCCACCAACATTCCTCCTCACAACTTGGGTGAAGTGATGGATGCGCTCGCTGCGCTTTCTGAAGACCCTTCTCTAGAAGTAGAAGATTTGATGAAGTACATCAAGGGTCCCGACTTCCCCACCGGAGCCATTTTATACGGCCGTGACGCGATCAAAGAAATGTACACCACGGGTCGTGGAGGAGTCACCGTTCGCGCTAAGGCCGAAATTCAAGAAGAAAAAGGCGGACGCTTCCGCATCGTCGTGACCGAAATTCCCTATCAAATCAACAAGGCCAGTCTCATCGAAAAGATTGCCGAGCTCGTGACCGACAAAAAAATCGTGGGCATTTCTGATCTCCGCGACGAATCCAACCGGGAAGGAATGCGCATTGTGATCGAACTCAAAAAAGACTCTTATCCCAACAAGATCCTCAATCAGCTCTACAAGCTCACTCCCCTGCAGAGCAACTTCAACATGAATATGATCGCGCTGGTGGATGGACTCCAACCTCGCCTGCTCAATTTGAAGCAAGTGCTGGAGTACTTCATCGCTCATCGCAAGGAAGTCATCACTCGTCGCACCGTCTACGAGCTCAAGATGGCCAAGGCTCGTGCTCACATCTTAGAAGGTCTCAAGATCGCTCTCGATAATATTGATGAAGTCATCGCCACCATCCGTGCTGCTGACACCAAAGAAGAAGCCCATGCAGCCCTCATCAAAAAGTTCAAACTCTCCGACCTTCAAGCCACGGCCATTTTAGAAATGCGCCTCCAAACCCTCGCGGGACTCGAACGCAGTAAGATCGAAGAAGAGCTCGCTGAAAAGATCAAACTGATTGCCGAGCTCGAAGGTATTTTGGCCGACGAAAAGAAAGTGATCAAAATCATGGAAAAGGAATTCGAAGAAATAAAGGAACAATACGGAGACGAACGTCGCACCGAAATCGTTGCCCACGCTTTGGGTGAATTCTCCGTAAAAGACACTATCCCGAACGAAGACATGGTGGTGGTTCTCACTCAAGAAAACTACATCAAACGTGTAAATCCTTCTGCTTTCCGCCGCCAAGAACGTGGAGGCCAAGGGAAGATCGGAATGACCACCAAAGAAGAAGATGAAATTGCTATTTTGCGCCACGCCAAGAATCACGACAAACTGCTGTTCTTCACCAACACCGGGCGCACCTTCCAACTTCCTGTTTACGAGCTGCCTATGGCGACCCGTCAGGCCAAGGGAACGCCGCTGATCAACCTGATTCAGCTCACCAAAGATGAGACCGTAACCGCCATGCTCGTGGTGACTGATGAAAAATTCGGCGGAGAATTTCTGTTTATGGCAACCAAGATGGGAACTGTTAAGAAAACGCCGGTAGAAGACTTCAAGAATGTGCGTAAATCGGGCCTCATTGCCATCAAACTCCGTGAAGGAGATACCCTCTCTTGGGTAAAACAAACCAGCGCTGGCGACCATATTATGATTGTGACTCACGAAGGAAAATGCATCCAGTTTGATCAAGCGGATGTACGCCCGATGGGACGCGCTTCCATGGGAGTCCGTGGGATGAAGCTTCGCACGGGTGACGAAGTAGTAGAAATGGATATGGTTAAAGATCCTAAAGCAGATCTTCTCGTGGTGATGGAAAATGGACTCGGTAAACGCACCCCTGTGGAAGAGTATCGCTTCCAAGCACGTGGTGGAACCGGAGTAAAGACCGCGAATCTCACTGATAAAACCGGTAAACTCGTGGGTGCTCGTGTGATTGAACCCGGAACAGAAGGGGACATCATGATTGTTTCCAAGAAGGGAGTGATCATCCGCACCAATCTCGAAAGCGTACCTTCACGTGGACGTGCCACCCAAGGTGTGTATATCATGAGGGTGAAGAACGATGATAAAGTCGCTTCTATGTCCTTCATTGCCAAAAGCGAGGAAGGAGTGAATAGTTCAGAAGAAACAGAAACCGAAGAAACTCAAACCGCTCTCGTTTAAGCTTTTCTTCCTCCTATGAAACCACGCCACCTTCTTTCTCTCCTCGTACTCACTAGCCTCCTCCTCACTGCTAGCCCCGCTTGGGCCGCCGATGGGGATTTGGCGATCTCTAATGGAGATCTCAATTTTAGCACCAGCTCTTATTTAGAGGGGCATACCATTCGAATTTGGGCCACCATTCACAACAACAGTGCCAGCGATTTACTCGGGACTGTGCACTTTACAGCCAACGGAGCACAAATCGGCTCTGATCAACCTATCTCTGCTCTCGCCGGTAAAACCGATGATGTTTTTGTAGATTGGGTTCCCAGCAGCTACGGTTCTTACACCATCAAGGCCACAATCGAACCGTGGGACAACAATGCCGACAATCCCAACAACAACGACGCAACCAAGAGTCTTTATGTAGATCAAGACACCGATTTTGACGGCTACGCTAACAGTGTGGATCAAGATGATGACGGTGACGGTACAGGAGATGTGATCGACGCCTTCCCACTCAACAACAAAGAAACCACAGACACCGATGGTGATGGCACTGGGGACAACGAGGACACCGATGACGACAACGATGGAACACTGGATATCGCCGACGCCTTCCCTCTCGATCCCAACTTTACCGCCGACACGGATAAGGACGGCACCCCTGATGAAAGCGACGAAGATATCGACGGAGAAGGGCTGACTAACGATGAAGAAGACGATTTAGGTACTGATCCCACACTCACCGACACAGACGGAGACAAGGTGGACGATAAGAATGACCCTTTCCCCACCGATCCTACGGAGTGGTCTGATGTAGATCAGGATGGAGAAGGAGACAATCAAGATGAGGACATCGATGGCGATGGCCTCGACAACACCACAGACAGTGACCCCAGCAACCCTGCTCCAATAGCCGAGGTAGACCAAAACGTGGTGATTGCAAATGTGGGAGATACAGTGACTTTTGATGCCAGTCAATCCTCTGATGATGCAGGGATTGTGAAATACGTCTGGCAGTTTGGCAACGGAGAAACGGTAGAAGGTCCCACCGCCACACGAACCTTTGACTCTAAGGGATTCCAAACCGCTACCCTCACTGTTTTCGATCAAAACGGCCAATCCGATGAAACCACGGTAAACGTTCATGTCTTTGATTACGCCTTTGTGCTCGAAGCCATGAGCTTTGCCCTCCTTCTTCTTTTGCTTGCGTTCTATCTTGTGTATCGCTATAATCGGCGAGCTTTGCGGGCAGAAAAGGCTAAAATAGCCTCAAAAGCTCCTGTAAAGCGTACCTCTAAAAAGAAGAAATAATGAAGACCGATACTCACCCTCAATACTTCACCGACGCAGGCACCAAGTGCGCTAACTGCGGTACTGTGTTCACCTTTGGTGGAACCAAAGAAGGAATTCAGGTGGAAATCTGTGGAAAGTGTCACCCTTTTTACACCGGTAAGAAGGTGCTCATCGATACCGAAGGACGCGTAGATAAATTCACTCAAAAACGTGCAGCTGCGACTGGCCGAGTAAAGAAGGAACGCAGCAAGAAGACCCTCGAAGAAAAAGTAAACGATGAACTCGCTGCTCAGCTCCAAAAAGAAAAGGCTAAAGAAGCCAAGAAGAGCGCTAAAGCAGAGTAGTTATGTTCGACTTTACGGTTGAAGCCACCGCCGGCGATTCCGCAGCCCGCGTGGGTCATTTTACGACGCCACACGGAATCATAGAGACGCCCGTGTTTATGCCCGTAGGCACCAAGGCCACGGTCAAATCTTTGGATTATAAGGATTTGGAATCTTTGGGTGCAGAGATTATTTTGGCCAATACCTATCATTTGGCCATGCGTCCCGGTTCAGAGCTGGTAAAAAAGATGGGAGGTCTTCATGAGTGGATGCACTGGGATCATCCTATTCTCACCGATTCGGGCGGCTTCCAAGTGTTTTCCCTTAAAGACAGCGCCAAAATCACTGACGACGGCGTGGAATTCCAATCGCACCTGGATGGAAGCCGCCATTTTTTTAGTCCAGAAGAAGCTATTCGTATTCAAGAAAACCTGGGCGCAGATATTATTATGGCCTTTGACGAATGTGCTCCCGCCGGTGTGGATGAAAAGTACGCTCGTAAAGCCATGGAACGCACCCATGCATGGGCTGAGCGTTGTCTTAAAGCCAAAACCCGCAGTGATCAAGCACTCTTTCCTATTGTGCAAGGCAGCCGTTTTGCGCACCTCCGCAAAGAATCGGCAGAATTCATGGCTCAGCTCGGCACTCCCGGCATTGCCATCGGGGGCGTTTCTGTAGGCGAAGATTTTGAACAAAAATTTTATGCAATAGATGCTGCTATCCCGTATCTTCCTAAGGGAAAACCTCGCTACCTCATGGGTGTGGGCACTCCCGACGATATTTTAGAAGCCGTAGATCGCGGCTGTGACATGTTCGACTGTGTGCTCGCCACCCGCCTGGCTCGTCACAAATCCTTCTGGGACCTAGATGGCCGACACGACATCACCAACGAAAAATACAAGGAAGACAAAAAACCTCTTTGCCCAGAAGTGCCTTGCTATGCATCACAAGAATTCTCCAAAAGTTATCTCCGTCACCTGATGGTGGAAAACGAAATCCTGGGAATGCGTCTTTTATCTCTCCACAACATCGCGTTCCTCTTCCATCTCATGAAGCAAATCCGCTATCATATCCGTAGTGGTGACTTCAAAACCTTTAAAAACGCTTTTTTAGCCCGCTTCCAACATGATTCGTCTGCTGCAGGGTCAGATCCACTCGAGGGATGAACGTTCCGTGATTTTGCTCGTAAACGGTGTGGGTTATCATGTGACGGTTCCCAGTGCTTTTCAAGCCGAGGTCAGTGCACCTCAAACCCTCTACATCCACACGCATGTACGCGAAGACACGCTGGCCCTTTACGGCTTCGCTGCTAAAGAGGAACTCGCCTTTTTTGAACTGCTCATCACCGTGAATGGCATTGGACCCAAGATGGCCATGGAAATCATGAACGAGCCCTTTGCCGTGATCCAAAACGCTATTTTTAGCGGCAACCTCGCCACTCTCACTCGAATTTCCGGCGTGGGCAAAAAACTGGCGGAACGCTTGGTACTAGAGCTCAAAGGCAAGATCACTCCTGCGGATGGAAACCCAGAACCCACAAAGTCCTTTGTGGGCAAAGTAGACGAAGACGCGGTAGCCGCGCTGGAATCTCTCGGTTACAAGCGCCACCACATTCAAAAAGTCTTTGGCGAACTCAACGAAGAGCTGACGACGGAAGAGCTTATTCGAGTTTTTTTGCAGAGGGCTTAGACCCAATCCACCTCAAAAGGGCGGCGACCTAATTTATAAGAAAACCGAGTAACACCTGAGAAAGGCGCATTTAAAGGGACAGGTCTAGTGATTACAGAGGTAGACGGCTCTATAAGGTGATCCCCAAAAACACGGACACGTGTAGTTAAGAAACCACTCAAACCCCTCGAGCCTGGAAAAGTCGCCGAAACCTTGAGTTGATTTCTGCGTGAGAAAGGCAAGGCTATACGTCGATCCATTTCTGCCGCATCCCAAGAGACAACAGGATTCACCTGCTCAGAAGCATGTACTTCAACATCAATACGTTCAGGTAAAACAATCGCTTGGGGGAAAGATCTCCTTAAATTCATCTGAATGGCAGCTTGAGGTTCCGTAAACAAAGCTGCATCCATACATTCCACCACAAAAATATGTACCCCCGGTGCAAAATTATTAGAATAAGTCGCATCCGCCAACTTAAAACCAAGGAACTGAGCCTCCCGACCAAAGCCCCGTACACAGGCCTCCACATGTCCTTGATTCTCAAAATCCGCATCAACAGCGCTAAACTTCATTTCCAATGGAGAAAAACAGGTGGAAACACACGTAACTAAAGGAGCAAATGGGCCAGAACCCACCTCACAAACATGGACAGGAGCAATTCCTTTGTCTAATAAAGACTGAACTGCCTCTCGAAGTCCACGCATAAACTGCAAACTCCTTTGGCCATCATCAAGACAAGCTGCAGCTGAGACAGGAGTCAGAAATCCTCGCTGACCTGCATCAATACGCCGCGGTGCCTTAGTGAGCTCCGTAACACCATAAAAGGTATCGCTCAACCGGCGCAATGAAGCAAGGTCAACGTCATCTCGCCCCAAAAACTGCTCAACATGTTCTTTTAACGCACTGCTCATGCAACAGAAAACTCGATTCTTTTAAAAAGATATTTTAAAACAGAAAAGAATTTTAGCAAAGTTGCGTAAAACCGACAACCCCAAAGCACCCTATTCCCTATTTCCCACCATCAGCCCTTCTTCAGCTTCAGAATCCCACCGCTCAGGACCCACCGCACGCGCTCCAGCCTCTCTTACATCCATGATCACTACTAAAGGCTCATCATCGTTAGGTGATCTAGGAGAGAAAGCCCTAGGTTTAGGCACTTCAGGCTCCCCTACATCTTTTTTTACATCAATAGCATTCAGCTCTAAATCCATAGTGTAAAATGTGAATCGATTAAAATATCTCTCTTTGAAGGAATAAAGCAACAAAGTAACTTCGACAAAATGGACTCAATGTCCACCTGAGAGTACTCTTACAACACCATGCGCCTCATCACCCACCTCCAGAACCTTCGCTATCTCATCGGCTTCACAGGAACCAGCGGCTTTATGCTCCTAGGCCCCTCTGAAAATCTTTTTTTTACCGATTTCCGTTATCGAGGGGTGGCAAAGGCTCTAGAAAAATCTAAAACTCGAATCCCCTTTCGTTTTGTAGAATGGAACGAGAAAAGCGGCAAAGACCTGCAAGACTACACAGCAAAACAAACTCTAGAGTACGAATCCGCTCATCTGAGCGTAGACGAGCTCGCACACTGGAAAAAACGCCTGCCCACAGTCAAATGGTCCCCTCTCAAGGAAACCATTGAGAAATCCCGCCTCCTCAAAGATAAAGATGAAATTAAAAAGCTTAAAAAATCCCAGCAAATCAACGAAGAAACACTAAAGCGAATAAAAAAGTTATTCAAACCGGGAGTGTCCGAGCTCGAGCTAGCCTGGAAAATCAAAGTGATTGGCCATGATCTAGGCGCGGAAGACATTTCTTTTGAACCCATTGTAGGTTTTGGCCCTCACAGTGCCATTCCTCATCATCAAAATTCAACGCGAAAACTCAAGGCCAACGAACTGGTGCTCATAGACATGGGCATGAAGTATGAGGGCTATTGCAGCGACATGACTCGCACTTTCCTCCCCAAAAAACCGACGGCGGAACAACGGAATGTTTATGAAAAAGTACTGACCGCCCAAGAGCTCGCGATCAAAGCCATCAAACCCGGTGTGGCCTGTGCCAAGCTGGATAAAATTGCTCGAGATTCTATGGGCAAAGAAGCACAGTACTTTGGGCATTCCTTGGGGCACGGCGTGGGCTTAGATGTGCATGAAGCCCCCAACCTCTCCAGCCGCAGCAAAGACATCCTAAAAACCGGCATGGTCGTGACCGTGGAACCCGGCATTTACTTAGACGGCAAATTTGGCGTTCGCATTGAAGACTGTGGCCTCGTCACTGAAAAAGGGTATGAGAATTTTATGAGGATAGATAAATAACTATTTTGCGGCCTCATCCCGCTCCAAAGTAAGCTCAAAACGAGCAAAAAGAGCTTGGATTGCTTGCGGAACAAAAGAAATATCGGGCACCGAGATGTCGGCTCTTTCTAAAACTTTTGGGCGATCCCCAACCGATATGAAAACTGTATCGTCTGAAGCCACCTCCGCGTCCGTCATTCCATCTCCCACCATAGCATGCAACTGTCTAGAAGAGCCTTCTAAGCCCTGAAGCAGTTGATCAAAAACCAAACGTTTTCCTCTTGGATTGAGCAACAAGTGTTCATTCGCTTGGCCACCTTCTCCCAAAGTCAGTGCATGAACATCGCGTGGATCAAAGCCAAGGCTTTCAGCAAAAGGCATTAAAGCTCTGGTGAATCCTCCACTGATCACCACTACCCTTTCCGCCAACTCTCGAATCCGTTCCACCGCACTTCCCACACCCGAAAAAGCTCGCTCGGCATACACGGCATGTAAAACATCCAAATCTTCAGGCTTCAAGTGAAGTAACTCCAATCGTTGTTGTAAACTATCACGAAAAGGGAGTGGCCCACCCATACCTCCCGCAGTGATGGCTTTTACTTGAGGTCCCACACTCCTATTCTCGGCCAAAATATCCAAACCTTCGGCATCCGTGAGAGTAGTTTCAGCGTCCAAGCCCACCAAACCCAAACCCACAGCATCGCCCTCAAAAATAGGGCTAAAGCGAGCCAGACGATCATCATTGAAACGGATTTCAGGAGCATTCATAAGAAAAAATAGTTAAGCTGCTAAAGGCCAAGCAACTCTGTTCTTAGCATCTCGAGGAGCAGGGGGGAAATGTCCATTCCCCGCTACGTATTTACGTAGCAAGCGCGCCACATGCTTGAGAGCGTCTTCACCTCTTGCCAAATGATACGTCACTTGTGCGGTCACCGCTTCGTCTTCGGGATTACCCCATTCAGCCTCTGGATTTCTCTTCATAAGACCACGGATGTGATTTTCTGCATCCAAATAGAGGCCGTAATAATGCCCCATAGGCAGCCTAGAATCCTCATCCACCATATCGAATATCCCTCTCATTCCAGCTAAATTATCGGGATGTGCGTAGATTCCAGACTTCGCTTGAAAGCCTACCGAGCCTTCCGGCACAGGACCTCCCAAATCCACTCGATCTGTTTCCTTTTGAGTGGCATTGTAAGTTTTAGCCAAACGATCCAACCAATGTAAGCCCACCGAGTCCCTAAAAATGTCGTCCACCGTGAGTTTATTGCCCAAGCGTTCAATCACACTCAAAGGATCGTGCGGTTCGCGCAAAGCCACATTGGGAATGTTTTCTCCACGAGTACCCACCACGTCCGGGGTTTCTAGAACAAGATCCAAGGCCGCCAATAAAGCTTTGAGTTCCTCTTCCGTAATAGTGGGCAAATAAAGCCTGAGGGACTCTTTATCAAACGGCCCATACCCCCCTCCTGCAATATAGCCAATTTCAGCCAAGATACGTTTAGCCACGGTGAGATTTTTAGCTTGAGAGAAAATTCCCACCAGCAAAGGAGACCGATCCAAAGAATCGGGCACCAGAGGCAACAAATCAGGGTGACGCTCCAACCAGCCCATGACAAGAGTCAACTTCCTTTCGGTTTCTTCTTGTATGGCTTTAGGAGTACGTTGAGCAAGGCGGTCCGCCTCCAACTTTTGCCTCAACATCGCTAAGCCCATGGGATTGATCGTTTCTCCTGCAGCAGAAGCATGCAAGGTTTCAGACAAACCAAAAGAGCTCTTTTGGGGGAGATCGGTTCCCACCAAAAGCGCAGCCAGTTGAGGGGAAAGTGACAAGGCAGCTAAACCAGGAGCTTGGCCCATTCCTTTTTGGAAAGACCCGAACTGACCTGCATAACCAATACGAGTACTTCCATCATCCGGTCTTTCCACAGTAGCATAGTCCCGCGCACCCACACCCGAAGTCACATCACAAATGAGTTCATAGTCTTTCCCATGAATTTTTCCTTTGGCTTTGAGTGCAGCAATCAGTACGTCGGGATGAAAATCAGCAGTAGTAGAAGTCTTATGAGGAGTGACAAAAATCAAATTTCTCTTGTTGGGAACCATACCAGCCACCAAGGCTGTGCTGACTTCTTCTAATTGAGAATGTTCACCTGTAGTCCAAGGGGTCACATGGCGTGTGACTCTATCCCCACCCAACTCAGCCACTAAAATCTCGTTTAAACGGTCACTAAAAGAATCGTTCGTGACCTGTTGAATGTTCACAAGATGTTCTTTATCTTTAAGGGCCAAAGCCATGACCTGCATGATCTGAGTAGCAGAAGTGAAAAAAGCCACTTGATGCTCAGCTGGCAAACCCAAATAGTCTTTAAGCATCATAATGACGCGTCGTTGCCCTTCAGGGCTGGTGGCCTCACCGTAACGATCAAATAAGTCCTCCACTCCCCCTTTAATGGCCGGATGAATCTGACCCGGACCCGGATTGGTGGTCACCACGGGATACTCACGCTGCACTCTTTTTTGTTCCGGCAAATCTTCCGCCTGTAAGACCAGTCCCAAAGAAGCCACTGCTGGAATGTTGGGAGTTTCATCTGTCTCATAGGGCCACTTGGACCACATGGAATAAAGATTTCTAAACGCAGCGCGGTTGGTTCCCGCAACAGTACCTTCATAAGCCTCTTTTACCGCGGCATGAGGAGTCACCATCAAACTTAGCCCCTTGGGTAGTCCGAAACCGGTAAGATCTAAAACATAAAAAGTATTTTCTTGATCCTCTAAAGAAAGACTCGCCAGATCTTCTAAATGCACCGCTAGGTGTTGAATTTTATAAGGGTGGTCAGGACCGAAGTTTCTTTCTACAATAGACTCCGCTTCCAAGGGAGATTCGATGAAGAAAGGATACTGATTTTCTGAGAGATGCAACTTCTCATGCAAACTTCTGCACACCTCTCCAAAGAGTTTTTTAATGGTGCCGCCTCGATGTGACAACTGACTGAGCTCCACAATGGCAGGCCAATATTCTCGAAGTACGGGGTGAAGTTCCTCTGGAGTCGCCCCTGGCGGTAAAGATCCTACTAGGTCATCGTTGAAAAGCGCGCGAAGGCCCCCCGGCAAACGATCTAAAAGTCCCGGCAGTTCATGGGGAACACGAGCTCCAATCGTGGGTCGATCCGGCTGCCCTTCTCCATCTTTAGAATAACCAAACTCTTTGATCGCCATTAAGTAGCTACGAGCTTCTTCTGGATTGGTGAGACAAAGCCACTCCCAGTATTCAGGCGTAGTGAAGCGACTTTTTTCAGGAGCATGGATCGTGATGCCATGTTGGCCCTCCAGCGCAAGAAGCTTACGATAGAGATTTCTCTGCATCTTTTTCATGCGCAAAACCTGTTCCGGGGCATCAAAGCGGCTACCGGGATTGCTCAGCTCAAAGATAACACGGATATGGGGGTCAATACCTCCCCCTTCTCCATTACCCGGATGAACGTGTCCATATATAGGAACTTGAAAACCACTTTCCGCGGGGAAAGCAGTCGCGTATTCATCAAAAAGACCAGCCAAAATATCCATGGCCCGCTGACGTTCTTCTGGATCTTCACTTTCCACTCGAATATTGAGATCTGTGGATTGAGTAATATCCCCCAACTGTTTGGCCTTTTCCCGAGAAGCAGCCGGAGCTCCGTGACGCACCTCGTCCATCTTTTCTTGTTGTTCCCCCAGGAATAAGACACGTCTATGGGTCTCATTCTCCGACAGAAAATACCCCTCATCGTCAGCATCCATTCCCAAGCCCAAATTTTTAATAAAGTCCTCGGCAAACAAAGCTTCAAAATCTTCGAGCGTGTAGAAGGAAGAAAAGGTTAAATAAAGTCCCATCTCTCCTTCTGGCAAAGAAGGCAAGGAATCAGAGCCTTTCACGTGGCCCTTGGCAATTGAGAGAGCATCCGAAGAAAGAGGTTCCATTCCAGTAACAATAATGCCACCAGCCCCCTTACCCACTTGGATACGATCCTCGCCATTCTCAGAGCGACAATGTCCTCTTAGGGCATCCTGGAGTCTCAATAAATTTTGCCAGGCCTCTTTCCCTTTACCATTCACAGGAATCCAAAGTGCGTGTTCGTGCCTTGGGAAAGCAGTCACCTCAAACTCCACTTGCGTCACAAAACCTGCATTTCCATTGAGACCCACCACAGCTTGGCTTTGTTCACGATCTAAGTTGCGTTCCTCCGCATTTCCATCCACAATTCTCAAACTGCGCACATCATTCTTGGCTTTGGCTCTGTTCCCTCCTTCTGCACCGGTAGAAACCACCCCACCCAATTGAGCCTCATACTTACTGGTAGGGTCCGCCATGATCTTGTAACGATAGCGCTCATCAGAGCCCAGATGGGTTTCCAAAAAGCCATTGATATCCACCACACGCATACCCGCATGGGCCAAAACGCGATGAGGCTTTTTAGGATCTTCCGGGAAACTCTTAGATTTCAATACAGCTATAGGATACTTTTTGTCTCGAACCAATTCGTATTCGTTGGGATCAAAGTCAGGCACACTCAGCAGCTGAGCATCAGCAGAAAGTTCGGCCTCATCACGAGCAATGGTATCGCTACCAAAATCCTTGCCTTTGTCACCGGCCGAAATCGCTTCCATTTGAATGCCCATGACTCCAGAAAAGCCTTTTTTATCAGCCGTAGAAAAAGATTCAAAAACGCCCAGAGCACTGGTCTTTGCTCCAATAGGCAAAGCCAAAAGATTTTTGTCCTTGCAAAATTGAACAGCCCGAGCCAATTCTTCAGAACTTTTAACTCGAATTTTGAAATTACATTCAATAAGTCGTCCCGCATCATCTTTTTCAGTCAAATCGTCTACGGCCTGAGCATCCTCCCAAGCCACCGTCCGTAGACCTGCTTGTGTAGCTTCTTTTCTAAGAGCTTGTCTTTTGTTTAAAACGGCTTCAATGCGATTGGATATATCTCCTCTAACAGAATCAATATAAGACCCTATTTCTTTTTCGGCAGCAGCAATGTGAGAGACCCGAGGTCCAGCAACCATTCTTTGGGGAAAATCGCAAAAACTATAGGGAGATATCCTCTTAACGTCAACACAAAGAAATGGCTTGTCTCAAAGGAAATTCGGTAAAGGCCTTGAGCAGGGTTGTGGAGTAAAATAGGCTCCAGTATAATGCCCCTATATGTGTGGCATCTTTGCCTATTCCGGACCCAGCGAAAAAGCAGCAGAAATCGTGCTGAAGGGTTTGAAGAAACTGGAATACCGGGGCTACGACTCCTGGGGTATCGCAGCACAAAAAGCCAGCGGAAAAATCGCTATAGAAAAGCATGTGGGTAAAATCTCGGAAGTGATCAGCTTAAATAAGGACCTCACGGAACCCACCCGTCTGGCCATGGGCCATTCTCGCTGGGCCACGCACGGAGGAGTCACCGAGTACAACGCCCACCCTCACACCACCGAAAATCAGGATATTGTGGTCGTCCACAATGGGATTTTCGAAAACTATTTAGAACTCAAAGAAGAGCTGATTAAAAAAGGTCACCAATTCCGCTCTGAGACCGATACCGAAATCTTTGCACATCTCATTGAAGAAGAAATGGAAGAAAGTTTTGAAGTCGCTTTCCGCCGTGCTTGTAAAAAAGTAGAAGGACGTTTCGCGGTCCTGGCCATGCACCAGGGCGAAAACACTTTGATCGCGGCTCGCCGTGGCTCGCCGCTGATTGTGGGCAAAGCTAACGACGGAGCCCTTTTTATTGCCTCCGACGTCCCCGCCTTCCTCGAATACACCAAGGACATCATGTACCTGGATGACAATCAAATGGTGGTACTAGCCCAAGGACAAGCACGCTTCTACGACTTGGAAACCGATGAAAGCTTAGAAAAACGCCTGATCACCATCGATTGGAAGGAAGAAGAGGCACAAAAAGGCGACTACGCTCACTTCATGCTCAAAGAGATCATGGAGCAAAAAGAAACCCTGGCCCGCGCCATCAATTCCGACACCGAACTGATACTCAAAGCCGCCGAAATGATCAAAAAAGCCTACGGCACCACCCTGGTGGGCTGTGGAACCGCTGGAAAAGTAGCCATGGTGGGTGAATACCTCTTTGCGAATGTGGCCAAAAAGCATGTGAATGTTAAATTTGGTTCTGAGTTTAAGAGTGCACGCCACTTCCTCACCGATCGCTCACTGATGATCTGCATCTCTCAATCGGGAGAAACCGCAGACACCCTCGAAGCCATTGAAATCGCCAAATCCAAGGGCACCAAAATCCTTTCCATTGTGAATGTAGAAACATCCACAATGGCTCGCCTTTCGGACCTCGTTATTCCCCTCAAAGCTGGCCCAGAAAAAGCCGTGGCCTCCACCAAGGCTACTACTTCTCAAATCGCTATTCTCACTCTGCTCGCCTACGCCGTAGCAGATCGTCTCTCCGAGGGGAAACAAATGCTCATCGAAGCCGAAGGAAAGCTCAACGATATGCTTAATCCTCGCTACGAAGAGCACATATCCGGAGTGGCCGACCAAATCAAAAACGCCAAAGACATCATGATCATCGGCCGTGACATGAACTACCCCATTGCCATGGAGTCCGCCATTAAGCTCCAAGAAGTGTCTTACATTCATGCCGAAGGTTTTGCCGGAGGCGAGCTCAAACACGGTCCCATCGCACTCATTTCTGAAGGTACCCCATGCATCGTCATTGCTCCTCAAGACGAATACAAAGCAGAGGTCCTTTCCAACGCCATGGAACTCAAAGCCCGCGGTGGTCTACTCATTGGAGTTTCTCCAGAAAACGCTGAGCTTTTTGACATATGGATCAAGGTTCCCAGCGCCGGCAATGCCTCGCCTATTTTGGATCTCATTCCTATTCAAATTTTAGCGTACAAACTCGCCGTGCTGCGACAAAACAATCCTGACATGCCCCGGAATTTGGCTAAATCAGTCACGGTGAAATAAACTTGTGCTCGACTCCCTCTAGATCCTATCTATTTGACTATTGTAAAAGGCATGGTTTTTTGCTATAATGGGAAGATTTTATAAAACTAAAACCAAAAAGTATGGCACAGTCCCTTCCAATCCATAAGTCCATCAGTGGACTATTGACCCTCGTCTTCACCCTTGGAGCGGTGGTACCGGGAGGGTTCTTCCTAGATACTCCAAACGCTTTTGCGACCACCCTCACCGTTTCCAACACCAACGATGCAGGAGCGGGTTCACTGCGCCAAGCCATTACGGACGCCAACGCTAACGCTGGGGTGGACACCATCACCTTCTCCACAAACGGGACCTTAAACGTCCTCTCTGACTTACCCGCCATAACAGAAGGAGTGATCATTGACGGCAGTTCTCAAAACCCAGTTTTCAATGTAAACGCAGCAGGTAGAACCTACGGACTCTCCGTGACGTCTGGGGATGGTACTCAAATTTACGGACTTTCTATTCAATCTGCTCCTGACTGTCTTAAGGTTTCAGGAACAGCCACCAACACAGTGATAGGAAACACTGCTGGGTCAGGAGCCGTAAATGTGAACAGCTGTACCAGCTCAGGAATCAATATCAACGGAGTGACTGGAGTTACCATTAAAAATACCTACCTAGGAGCAACCGTTGGTAACAACATTGGTATCTTAGTAGGAGGTAACGCCTCAAATGTTTTGATTGGAGGCACCACTTCAGCAGAACGTAATGTAATTCAAAGCAGCACCGCTGCAGGAATCAGTATCTCCAACTGTTCTAATGTGACTATCAAAGGAAACTATATAGGTGTAGATAAGAACGGAAATACGGCAGCCAATGGTACCGCCGGCATTTCTATTGGAACGGGTTGCAACGGTACTATTGTAGGAGGGACCACTGCTGGTGAACGCAATGTGATTTCTGGAAATGGTCAACAAGGTATTGACATCAATTCTGATTCTACTGTTGTCAAAGGAAACTATATTGGTTTAGATCCTACCGGAGCAAATGCCCGTGCCAACGGACAAGCTGGAATTAAAATCCAATCCAGCAGCAACACCATCGGTGGCACAACTGCCGGTGAAATCAATATTATTTCTGGGAACAGTGGTGCAGGTATCCGTTTTGACGGAACCACACGTAACGTCAACAGTAACATTGTAGTGGGGAATTTAATCGGCGTAAGGTCTGACGGAGCCGCCCTCGCCAACAGCGTAGGAGGCATCCTCTTAAGCGGAGGAACCATGAACAATAATCAAATCGGTGGGAACACGGCTGGAAGTGGTAACAACATTTCAGGAAACACAGGTTATGGTATCACCAACAATGGTGCAACCAATCTCAGCATTAACGGTAACTACATCGGTCTCGGACCTGATGGAAACACCCCCACTGCGAATACAAGTGGAGGAATTTACCTACAAGCTGGAACCGCAACCGTAGGAACAACCGGCTGTGGAGCCTGTGTAAATGTAATTGATGCAAACAACGGTTACGGTATCCGCATCGATTCCAACAGCAACCAAGTGAACAACAACTGGTTTGGGTTCAACAAAGATGGAATAACCGCTTCCAACCTCACCAACAATCTTCATGCCATTTCATTGCAAGGGACGGCAGCCAGCAACCTCATTGCCGCCAATGTGACGGGGGCAGGCAATAAAATTAACTTTAAAACCGGCCAATTCGCCATCTCTTCTGCCGGCGGAAGCCTTAATAACTTTCGAGGGAACACCTACTACACTACTACTATAGGTACAGTACTCGCAGACCGTCAGGGCACTTCCAACGACAGCATCGCTACACCCACTATTAGTTCTGCCATCCGTACATCAAGCAGCACTGTTGTCGTTACTGGAGTAGCAGCCGCTCTCAGCACAATAGACGCCTATTTTGATCAAGGGGGCAACGGCACCGCTACAGCAGATGCCATCGGAAATTATTCTATAACGGTCACCAACACGGGTGGTCAAACCGTAACCGTCTTCTCCACCAATGCTGGAGGAAGTACTTCTGCTACCCCTGCTATAGTCGCTGTAGTCAACGACTCTACAGCTCCCGCTACTCCAATCATCAACTATCCAACGGAGGGTATCGCAGGAACCGCAGTAACCATTAGCGGTTATGGTACTGAAATCGGTGCTCGTGTAGAACTCAACGGCGTCGATACAGGAGTTACAGTAGGTTCCAACGGAGGCTTCTCAGTGAATGCGACTCTCGTGCAAGGAACAAATGTCATTACCGTGGGCATTGCCGACGGAATGAACAACAAAGCCACTGCAGTAGCCAACATCTTAGGTATCGCAGGTGGAAGTAATACCGCAGGAGGTGGTGGAACCGGCGGATCATTCAACGTAAGCATCAACCATTCGGAAGATCCTATAGATACTTCCAATATCGATGAAACGCCTGAAAGTATGGCTGGAGATGAAGAAGTCGTCGATGAAACTCAAGTAAAGGACGAAACCACTGCTGAAGTCAGCTCTACAGAGGAAACAGCTAGTACAGATCAAAACACCTCTAACGACACGACCACTTCCACCACCAGCACTTCTAGCAGCACAACCAATACCTCTAGCGAAAGTAGCACTACTGTAAAAACAACTCCTCAAAAGAGCTTCTACAGCGGAATCTACAGTTATGTGAAGCCAGCGGTGAAACCTCTCTCCATCCGAGACACCATGCCCTTCCGTCCTACATTCCGGCCCATTTTTGCTCCTTCCCTCTTCCAAACCTCTGCCTTTAAAGGCAAGTTCATTGGAGGTTTCCCTGCCAAGATCATTAAGATCAAATTGGGCAGTGAAGATGCAGATCTCAATGGAGATGACGACAACGACGGTCTCACCAATGGAGAAGAACTCACCTATGGTAGTGATCCTCAATTAAAAGATGGAGATGGGGACGGACTCGGCGATTATGTAGAAATCATTGAAGGGACTAATCCTAGCTCTCCTGACAGTGATCGCGATTTCATCCCTGACGTGCTCGACCCAGAACCTTTGGTTTACAACAACCCTAAAGAGGATGTGAAACCCAGCACCATCACCGACTACATCGCCACTTACGGACTCACCGATCCTGCTGGAGTCGTAGACTCCGACGCGGACGCCCTCGCAGATGAAGTAGAGCTCTACATGGGCACTGATCCTCAAGACGCGGATACCGACGACGATGGAGTGGACGACGGAGAAGAATACCTCTACCGCGGAACCGATCCTAACAACGGAACTTCTGCAGGTATGACGGGTATCTATTTGAACGCTGATCCCAACGAAACCGTAGCTCAAGGAGAACAATTCTTCTTAGGCAGCGCCGCGGCCAACTCAACAGTAGGAATCTACGAAGTAACGGACGCACCAGAATTGGTACTTCTCGGTCAAAGCGAAGCCGACGATACAGGTCGTTTCAACGTTTACACCGAAGATGTTCTTAAACCAGGAAGCCACACCATTGTGGCCATCCAAGGAGATGCTGAAAACATCGAAGACATCAGTTCTACTTACACCCTCAACGTACTCGAGTGGATCAAGCGTCCAGAATACGTAAGCTTGGCTCTTAAGAATGGAGATTACATTACAGAAACTCAACCAGTAGTGGATCTTCAAACCATGGCTAATTACATGGTGATCGTTTCCTTTAACAGTACGATCTACAGCCAAGTTCTCATCGCTGATGCGGACAATCAAGTGGTTTACGCTAAGCCTGCGGAGGACTTGGAACTCGGTGAACACACCGTGACTTGGTATGCTCAAGATCTCGAGACCAACCGTAAGAGTAATCCTACTCGCGTGTCCTTCAACATCACCAACGAAGCCTTCGTGAACGGACAAAGCGGCAACTCACCCTGGATGCTCATTCTTGGAAGTATCGCAGTGCTGGCCAGCATGGCAGCGATCGGGTTATACTTCCGCAAGAATAAAAACGTTCCTCCTTCTTCACGCGGATGAAACGTCACACTAAAATCGTCGCCACTCTCGGTCCCTCTTCAGAGGACAAAAAGACCCTGACGGCACTCGTTAAGGCGGGCATGAACATGGCCCGCCTTAATTGCTCTCACGGGGACAAGGAGCAATTCAGTGCCATGCTTTTAAAATTAAGAGAACTCGAAAAAGAAACGGGCAAAACGCTTCTCAGCCTTCTTGACCTTCAGGGACCAAAAATCCGTTTAGGTGAAATCCCCCCCGAAGGCATCCCTGTAAAAGCTAGCCAAATCCTCACTTTTTGGACGGGAAAAACCGTAAGTTACGGGAAAATCCCCATCCCCTACCCTCCTCTAGCTCGCACCGTAAAGGCCGGCCAAGCTCTCTTGATTGAAGACGGTCTAATACGAACAAAAATTTTGTCCATAAAAGGAGAGACCGTGAGAGTAAAAGTAGAAACAGGAGGGATCCTTAAACGTCACAAAGGAGTCAACTTGCCTGAGTCCACTCTCCCCTCTCGCGAAGCTCTTTCTAAAAAAGATCGAGCTGACCTTCGTATGGGTATTAAAGAGCTCAAAGTAGATGCCGTGGCACTTTCTTTTGTAGAAACCGCCGAAGACATTGAGCGAGTTCGAGAACTCATAGCTCGTTGGACCAAACGTCGTGTTCTCCTCATAGCAAAAATTGAACGCCCCAAAGCACTCAAAAATTTACGCGCCATTGCCGCCGCAGCAGATGGGCTTATGGTGGCACGTGGAGACCTAGGAATTGAAATTCCAGCCGAACAAGTGCCTCTAGAACAACGTCGCATCTTGGCCATAGGGAGAGAATTGGGTAAACCCGTTATTGTAGCTACTCAAGTTTTGGAATCCATGACAGACAGCCCTCTTCCCACTCGTGCCGAGATGAGCGACGCCGCCACAGCCGTATTTGAGCAAGCAGACGCTTTTATGCTTTCGAACGAAAGCGCTGTGGGCAAATATCCTGTTAAAGCCGTTCAAACTTTAGCTCGTGTAGCGGAAAGCACAGAAGCAGCGATAACCGAAAACGGTTGGATGAAAGCTATCGATCTAGAGCCCACCAACGAACTGATGCACGATCACCATTTGGCTAAAGAAGCAGTGGACCTCGCCGAACAAATCGGCGCCAAGGCTTTGGTGCTGGGAACGCATCGCGGATACACTGCCCAAACAGTCCTCCGGCTCCGCCCCAATCTACCCGTATTTATTGTTACACCCGAAGCTGAAACGGCTCGCTTGCTCCACTTTGGGTGGGGAGTAGAGAAAATCCTACTGAATAAAGGGCCAGTGCGAAGCGATGAAATCAAAGCGCTGCTTAAAAAGAAAAAGCTGGTACAAGGCACTGTAGTTTATCTAGGGCTTCAAGGTGAAAAACGCGCCCTTGTGGTGATGGACGTTTAAAGTCAGGCAGTGCTACACTGCGCTCATGCGCATACTCGGCATCGATCCAGGCCTTGCCACCACTGGTTTTGCGATTCTAGATCTCCACGCGGGACGAAAAAAACTGGTGAGCTGCGGCGTGATCCGCACCTCGCCTAAACTTCGCCTCGCAGAGCGACTTTTAGAAATAGAAAAAGACATGCTCTCCATTTTACAGCAGTACAAACCCGAAAAATGCAGCATTGAACAACTTTTTTTCTCAAAGAATGTCACCACAGGCATTGCAGTTTCTCATGCTCGCGGTGCACTGCTTATGGCTTTAGAAAAACATCAAATTCCATTTAGCGAAATTTCTCCCAGCGCCATGAAGCGAGCACTCACCGGCAATGGCCGTGCCGACAAGAAAATGATTCAAAAAATGGTGACTTTGGAGCTGGGACTCAAAGAAGCTCCCCAGCCCGACGACGCGGCAGATGCGGTGAGCCTTGCTCTCTCACTCGCCTGTACATTAAGATGACCCCATGGAATCTCCACTTAAAGTGAGCGTGATTGTAATGACAGCGGTCGCTACCGTGGGAGTGGGATTTGCCGGGATTGAGCTCTACGCCAACTGGAACCAAGCCAGCCTTTTAAACGCGAGTGACGCTACCGAGGAAAATGCTTCTTTAAATTATGAAACACGGATCAATCAAGGAGATCAGGCAATGGAATCAGCTCAGTACGCAAAAGCTCTACAAGAATATGAATATGCCCTCACACTCGACCCAGAAAATCCAGAGGCCTTTATGAAACGGGGAGAAGCTCAGTGGGCTCTACACCAAAACGATGCCGCCTTAGAAAGCTTTAAAAGCGCTTATACATTGAGTCCTACGGCAGATACCGCAGCCACCTATGCACACGGGCTCATGATGAGAGAATTTTGGTCGGAAGCGGAGAGCGTGCTAAGCAGCATTCCCGAGGCCAATCAAAACCTCTACTACCAAAAAGCGCTCTTCAACGTGATGCAAGGTCACAAGGACCCCGCCAAAATAGAATTCACCAATGCTCTTGCCTCAAGTGGCCCGCTTACGCCTACTGTGCTCAATGGGTTCCTCAGTAGCTACCAGACCTTTGAAGCAGCTCAAGGCGCAGAAGAAAACTATCTCACTGCTTTACTTTGCAAATCCTTAGTAGACGCCGAAGAATACGAATTGACCACCCTTTTAGCCAAACAGGTCCTTACACAAAAAAATGATTACCGGGATGTGTGGATGATTTTGGGCTACGCTCAATATAAAATGGAGGCCTATGCCGACGCCGAAGACGCCTTCCGTCAGGCCAAGAAAATCGATTCGCTTAAACCTGAGGTCCATTACTTCTTGGGCAGCACTTTGAGTGAAGAACAAAAAAATCAAGAAGCCATTGAAGAACTAGAACTGGCTCTTCTCTATGGATTTGAACCCGCTGAAGAAGCTTACAAGAAAATCGCGGACAATCATGAAGCCCTGAAAGAGTGGAGCGATGCTGTGGCCGCTTATGAAGCCCTCCTCAACCTCACTCCTAGTAGCGTGACTCTCTTCCAAAAACCCATCGAGCTATGCCTAAATGAGCTTAAAGATCTCGACCGAGCTCTGACTTTGGGTCAAAAAGCTACCTCACTTTTCCCCAATCAAGCGCTCAGTCACACTCTGCTGGCTACCGCCTATTTAGCCAAAGGACAAACCGATTTAGCAAATGACGAAGTAAACACCGCCTTTCAAATCGACTCCAATTTTATTCTAGCTCATTACACAGCTGGTCAAATCCGCGAAGCACAAGGGAATACCGAAGGAGCCAAATGGGAATACAAAAAAGCTTTTGAGCTTTCTGCCGAAAATGACCCTCTCCGCAGTAAATCTGCCGAAAAGTATAACGCCCTCCTTAATCCTCCCACTCCATGAGCACTGTGGAACTCATCGCCAGTATAGCCCTCGGTCTGATTGTAGGAAGTTTTTTGAGCATGCTCATACCTCGACTTCATGAAGATAAAAAAGGAATCGTAGCAGGCCGCTCTGAGTGTCCCCACTGTCGCCACACTCTAGGCATCTTTGACCTGATCCCAGTACTGAGTTATCTCTTTTTGCGCGGCCGCTGCCGCTATTGCAAGAAGAGCATTGCTGCTTGGTATCCCTTCACGGAACTAGCGACAGCCCTCCTCTTTGGCGCCCTCTTCTTGCACCTTCAAAACTGGGTGACTTTCCTTTCCCTCGCTCCCCTCTTTGCGATTTTAGTTTTTATCTTCTTTTACGACCTCCGCTATAAAGAAATTCATGATGCCGTGATGGCTCCTGGAATCGTCTATGCCTTTATCACCACTCTCACCCTGGGAGACTGGAAGAACAGCCTCGTGGGTGCCTGCATTGGAGTCGTTTTTTTTGGCATTCAATATTTGCTTTCCAGAGGTCGCTGGGTGGGCAGCGGTGACCTAAGAATTGGCGCCTTTATCGGTATCATTCTAGGGTGGGAAGGAATACTCCTCTCCCTCTTCCTCAGCTACGTCTTTGGAAGCATTATCGGCATCGTGCTCCTGCTTACAAAAAAAGCCACTCAACAAACTGCAGTGCCGCTGGGTCCTTTCCTGGTCCTGGGAACTCTGCTAAGCTTCTTCTGGGGAGATAGAATCCTGGATTTTTACTTTAGCTTAAGCAGCTTATGAACATAGTCATTCTCGCGGGAGGAACCGGCACACGGCTCTGGCCCATGAGTTCCAAAGAAAAACCAAAGCAGTTCCAAAAACTGGTCTCCGACAAAACCATGTTGCAAGAAACGGTAGCGCGAGTTTCTTTTGTAGGCATCGAAAACATCACGATCTGCACCAATAAGGAATATGAAGCTTTAGTACGCGAACAAGTGCCAGAATTACCATCGG
Organism: uncultured Candidatus Peribacteria bacterium; assembly: GCA_964516995.1. Taxonomy (GTDB): domain Bacteria; phylum Patescibacteriota; class Gracilibacteria; order UBA1369; family 2-02-FULL-48-14. The sequence goes on from CAZFAV010000003.1 coordinate 147,923, forward strand.
AGAATCTCGTTCTCGAACCCACTGTTCAAGACACCGGACCTTCCATTGGCCTAGCTGCTGCCCTTATTGCCAAAAAAAATCCAAATGCTGTAATGGCAGTGGTTTATGCAGATCACTTGGTACAAGATGAAGCTGAGTTTAGGCAAAAACTAGAAGCAGCCGCTCGCATAGCTGAAACAGAGGACACTCTCAACATTATGGAAGTGAAGGCCAAATACCCCAATACCAATTTGGGTTATGTGCGAATCGGACGAATGCTCAAAGAAGAAAATGGCATTGAAGTTTACGAGTTCAAAGCATTTAAAGAAAAACCCGATTACGAAACCGCCAAACGCTTCCTCTCCTCCTACAGCTATCTTTGGAATACCGGTTATTATGTGTGGCGCGTTTCCACCATCCTCAAAGAGTTTGAGCGCCACCTTCCCAAAACCTACGAGCAGCTGGTGCGGATTCAAAAGGGCACGCCCCTAGAAGAGGCTTATCCCCTCTGTGACAAGATCTCCATCGATTACGGAGTCATGGAAAAAGTAGACCCTCACCGAGTCCGCATCATCCCTGCCGACCTAGGCTGGAGCGACATTGGTACCTTTTCTTCCCTGCACGAAGAGCTCGCCCCTGAACCAGGGTCTAACCTCACCAAAGGAGAAGTACTGGCGGTGGACTCCGAAGGATGCCTCCTCTACAATGAAGGCCCCGATTTAATGGCTGCTTTTGGGCTCAAAGACATGGTAGTGGTGAACGCCGATGGGCACACCCTCATTTGCCCCAAAAATCGCAGCGCCGACCTTAAAACTCTCCTCAAAAAAATCCATGAACGAACAAATCCCTCCGAAGGAAATCCTTAAACCCTGGGGCAAAGAAATCTGGTTTGCGGTAGAACCCGAGTATGTGGGCAAAATCCTCTTTCTAAAAAAAGGTCACCGATACTCTTTGCAGTACCACGAAAAAAAGAAAGAAACACAGTACCTCCTCAAAGGAAAAATTAAATTCTATTTGGGAGAAAATGCTGATGCGCTGGAAGAAAAAATCTTGAACCCTGGAGAAAAACTCACGGTTTATCCCATGGTGATTCATCGTGCTGAAGCATTAGAGGATTCCGAAATCTTGGAAGTATCCACTAATGATCTCGACGATGTGGTCAAACTCTCCGACGATTACGGACGCAGCGGCAAAGGCAACGACTTCGAACAAGACGAGAAACTAGCCATTGAGGCTAGCCCTAAAATTTGACCTTCGGCCATAGAAGCCTAGGATAGAAGCACTCCCCATAACTCCATATTTATGGCTACTTCAACTAAAACGGTTTGGCTTTGGGTCGTTCTAATCTTGGCCTTACTAGGAGCACTCCTCTGGGCACTGAATTCATTCTCTGGTTCCACTTCAGAAAAAAACAGCATCACGGCGAATTTTGCTCAAGATTTAAGTTCAAGTGAAAGCAACGAACGTTCGGACTTCCGTACCGACTCGGAAGGTTCTACAGGAGACGGTATGGATGATTTTGGGGCTTGCGAGGAAGATGCACACTTATACTGTGCCGGCTTTTATTCTGCAGAATGGGCCGATTGGGCCGAAGAAAATGGCTATACTAGTGCTTCTTGGAAATTAGGTCTGGTGGATTGTTTGGGCCAAAATCGAGAGCAGCTCATATCCGCCTGCATCAATTCTCTCGATAGACGATCTGATCTCAATGAAGACGTGAACACCCTATGCGCAACAGACCGCAATCTTTACTGTCAAGGTGTTGAGCCAAAACCAGGCAGTGAACCTCAAATCGACTGTCTTAAAGAACACTACGAGGAATTATCAGAAACATGTACAGAAGCTTTAGATGCACACGAGGCAGCAAAGCCTCTTTAAAAATTCTGAATAGAAAACAAAAAAAGGCTCTTCATACGAAGAGCCTTTTTTTAAAGCATCAATTAGCGAGTCACAGAAATCGTTTCACTGAGTTCTGCTCCGGGAGCAGCCACGGTCACACGACCATTGGCATCAGCCGAAATGTTATAGCCAGTACTGTAGCTAGTACAATCCGTGTAAGACGCATTAGCATCTGTTGGATCGTAAGGCATAGCAGAAATATAGGTAGGTACAAGTTCTGTACAGATATCAATATCGTTGGCACCACTTCCCACATTGGTAGGAGTGTCGGTTACGGAAGCAGGCAATACTCCACGATTGTCGATGGAATATTGGTGAACCGCATCCAAAATAGCACGTACGTCGTTGTCACGTTGTGCGTTATTGGTCTGAGCAATCTGACGAGCTGGGTTCACAGCAATGATCACGATTCCAGCAAGAATCGCAATGATCACTACCACGAGCAGCACTTCAATGAGGGTAAACCCTCGGTGGCGTGGAGAGATTTTCATAAAAATGAAAAAGAATTAAAACGGTCGAGAGGATTGTAAACTATTCCAAATGTTTTGACAAATTCATGTATTTCTCCCAATTCATTACAGGTAGTGAAACTTCTAAAGAAGTTTCACTAGGTGAAGGCTTTTCATCCCAAGACCAGTAAATAACCAACATGTAAATTGAAGCAGATAAAAAGAAAACTAAAGTAATTAAAAATTGAACGAAATTTTTATTTAACATAAAGTCGAACGGTTATAACAACATTTGGAGTATCTGAATTCTGAGTCGCATCATAAAGTTCAAAGGACATATAATGGATATCCATCACGCGTGTAAAATACGGTAACTCCTCTAAAGCAGTTAAAAAAGTTGGGATCTGCGCTTCACGGCCATAAAATTGGACTTTGTAGTCTATATAGTGACTGCCTGTGTCATCCGTCTTAAGTATTTCACCATCCAAGGTTTGAAGGACAAGCTGCAATCCTTGTTCTTGCCCCAAGCTCTCCACCCTTGAGATGAATTCAATATAACCATTTTCATCCTCAGGCCGGAGTTGATCTAAGTAATCCATACTCTCTTGCGTATTTTCAGTATAAATCGACAAGCTTTTTTCAAAATTAACCTGTAAATTTGCGGCAGAATCCACAAAGTTTTGACTCATCACATTTTCAGCGTGAAGAGTCGCCACAGAATATCCAATAAGAAAGATAGAAAAGCATCCTAGAAAAACTAGGACCGAAGAGACCCGAAAAATAGATTCAAATTTAGGAGGGATTGGGGCTTCCATAATAAGGGAGTTCAGAAAAAGACAGAGTTAAATCAACCGAGAAAGAAACATTTTCTTTCCCGTCGTAATTTGAAAGCGGTGCAAAAACTTCTTTCACAAAAAGCAAAGCCTTGAGTTGATCTTGAAGCAATAATAAACTTTCTCGATCATCAGCAATCCCCGTGAGTTTAAGCCTTAAACTGGCGTCATCATAGACATAGCCCGTCAACTTAATGCCAGCAGGCAATGACTGCGTCACCTGATTGATCATTTCAGGAACTGAGAAAAGAGCACGATCTATATCACTGAGCTGATTGATTTCATTATTAAACTGAGTGAGTTGAGATTTGATTTCCTGATATCGCGTGCCGAACAGCGTATTCTCTATTCTTTTCGTATCTATAGCAAGTTCATCACGCTCTTGCGTTAAACGACCGTGAAGTACCAACAAATAAGAAGCAAAAATCAATGAGAACAAGACCATGGAAACGGATCCCAACATCATCATGAGCTGAATTTTTTCGAGGAAGAATGTCCTCTTGAGTTCGGCTGGGAGAAGGTTGCTTCCAGGGCGCTTAAAAAGATATTGCCTTGCGACACCGAGTGCATCTACAAAAAATACGGAATAGGGAATTTGACCACCATGTTTTTGGTATTGTTCCCAGAACCGTCGATTATCCACGGTCAGCTGTTGCTTAGGGTCCCCCACTAAAACCTTCTTTTCAGGAAAAGAAGTTTTGAGTTGATCGTAAAAAGGAGGAATATGAGCATATTCTCCCGTAAGAAAGATCTGGCCGACTGGCCCCAAATGCTCATTGGATTCTTGTTCTTCAATAATTTTTCGAGCTTGAGCAACTCTTTCCTGAATAAACTCCGAAAGTCGTTTCTGGAATGCCGGATCTGCTTGGTTTTTAAGTCCAGATTCCATCCATTGGCTACCCTCAGCAACACTAAGAAAATAGTGTAAAACCTTGTTTTTTAATATGAGGTAATTACTGGCGTAAGGATCAAACTCAAGAACCAAACTATTTTCTACATTGAAATTATTTTCCAAGGCACTAGTGAGTGTATCAGCGTGTGTGGCGAAGAGACGAGGCCGTATGTCCATCGACTCAAAAAAATGGACGTATTCCTCAGCTACAACTTTAGGAATTCCTGAGAAAAAAACCCCTTTTGAGTCTCCTTGAGAACTAGTCCCTTCAAGCACATAGCAATCCCAGATCATATCCTCCACAGCGAAGGGGATTACCGTCTCCACTTCAAAAACAATGGCCTTACGAATATCTTTTAGACTAAAACTGGCGGGAAAACGGAAAATATGAGTAAAGACATGTTTAGACGGAAGGACTAAAGCCATACGACTGTTATCCACAGATCTTGGATTGGCATTTTGAAGAAGATGAGTAAACGCAATTTTGAGTTGCTCCTCATCTTTTATACGACCATCCACGATCACTCCTTCTGGAATTTCTTGACGATTGAAGGCCAAAAGCTCCAACTGAGATCCCTTAGCTTTTACTTCGACAAGCTGCAAAAGCCCATCATGGAAATCAACACCAACAACACTGGAACGGAGGAATGGGATCATGGCGACTCCATCATAAAGAATTTTAATCTTCTTTCCAACCCGTAAGATCTACATTCGTCACCAAACCATTGATGTAAGTAGAAAAAGTGCCCGTAAAACTCTCTGAATAGTAGCCATTTGTTACTGTCACATGGACTTGAGTTCCAGAAATAGTACTCGTACAGATACTGTCCTCGTCTACATCAAATGTAGTCCCGGTAAAACTGGCGTCCCTTTCATAACGGAGCAGACTTTCTTCTAAGCATGATTCTGCCGCATAATAACTGCGACGATTTTCGGTCGTATTAAGAACCTGGTAGCCCGTTGAAAGATTGACCTCTGCCATGGTCAGTGCCAAAAAAAGAGTGAGTACACCAATCACTAGTACACTCATGAGTAAAACCGAAGCTCTAGCATGTTTTTTCATTGGCGAAGCGTAACAGTCAAGTGAACGGAGCTCGACTCAGCCATCCCTTGGCGACCTAGATTAGCAATAGAAATATCTGCATCCAAAATGATCTGTGCAGGGGATTTAGTCGCCGTGATCTGAGTCAAGCGGAAATAGTTCACCATAAGTGCGGAACTCGTTAAAGCTACAGGATTAGAAGCCCCTACTTGCAAATAAACCACCCCATCTTGCAAATAAAAAACAGTGGGCGACTGTGCAGGATCACTCATACTGAGCGACAGACGTCCGTTATCTACCCCAAAGGAACTAGAACCTGAGTTGACCGCAGTTGCGGTTTCTACCGCATACTTAAATCGGCTTTCTAAAAGGTTCACATTACTTTGAAGCTCATTGCTGTTCGCAGAAGACCCATACAGATCCCCAATCTGTATAGCAAAGTTCATCGCCACCAAAACAGCTACGGCAAGTAAAGCAAAATAAATAAGGATTTCAATCAAGGTAGTGGCCGGCTTTTTTTGAAGTAGTTTCTCCATCAAGGATCGTAATCAAGTGTAAATGAATCAACTGCAGGGGAATTAGCTCCATCCGAAGTTAAGTAAACCTTAACTTGCGCATACCGTTGCCCGGTACGGTTGGGATCAAGCACTATGGCCGAAGGTGAAGCCGTATAATACGTATTCACCGTCCCATCAGAACCCACAAACAAGGCTGTCCCAATATTCACGGCCGTATCAGCCGTACGCATTTGAAGACGGATCGTGCCGCCCGCAGCTTGCGTTGCAGACCACGATAAGTAATTGAAAAGAGTATCTGCACTGCCTGTATCTAGAATTGAAGATACATAAGTTCCAGAAGCTGAGACCGCCGTAACAGTAGTCCCCGTGATCACCAAACCTTTATTACTGGTGTCCAGGGAAATGTAAACGTAATTACCAGATACCGAAACTCCAGTCCCCTTGCCTTGTACATCTTGAGTAAAGGAAAGAAAGGGTGCATTGGGAGATACAATATTAACCACCCCCAAACCCGTCCCTTGTACATCCAAAGCCACATAAGCGTAATTACCCAAAACACCTACATCCTGTATCTCTCCACCTACTTCCAGAGGGCTGATGAGACTAGGACTACTGACATTTGTGATATTCACCGTGTTAAAAGAGTTGGAAGATTGATCCAATCCCAAATAGGCAGTGACACCATTGAGAGCTACTGCTTGAACGGGGGATGCGAGATTCAAATAGCCCGATACGCTCGGTGAGGAGGGATTTGAAATATTCACAATTTGGAATTCCTTTGAACTGTTCTTGGTACCAATGTAAGCATAATTTCCACTCACCTGAACCGCTGTTACCGCTCCTCCCACGCTAAGACGGCTTTTACGTACAGGACTTGTTGGGTTGGAAATATCGTAGATATAAAAACCATAAGTGCTGTCCTCCACTCCCATATACAGATAATTACCGACCACCACAGATTGATTCCCGTAACCTCCAACATTGGTCTGGCTCTTCAAAACGGGTGAGCTCACATTGGTGACATCAACAATAGCTAGACCCTTACTAGACGTCTCCACTCCCATATAAAGAGTATTTCCGGACTTACTGAGATAACGCGCCTTCCCTCCTACATCAAATTGGGTCACCAAAGTAGGACTATTGATGTTGGAAATATTACTGATGGCCAAACCCTGTGCCTGTTTATCCGTACCTAAGTAAGCATAATTACCGGAAACCACTACATCATTCCCGTGGTCACCCACATCCACAGATTTAAAGAAAGAACTCTGTTGCTCTTGAAGCGTTAAAGTGAGGACACAATTGTTGGCCGGAGGAGAGCTAGCCCCTGTCGATTGCGTAGAACTATATGTTCCAGCGCTGAATTCTGTACAGGTGGTTTGAGTCCACTGATTTCCAGCCCAATCTGTGAGATAGGTCGTCAAAGAAACACTCTGAGGTAAAAATCCTTTCCAAGTCCAAGATACAGTAGAAGTAATTTTTTTAGTGGAAGGATCTAAAGTACCTGTATCAGAGATATTATTGCTGCCATCTCTGTACACATCTTCCACAGTGATTGTTCGAGTATAAAAATCCTGAATGAGTTCAGAGTTTCCAGAAAAAGTCCAAGCATCGCCACTATATTGAAGGCCGTGCGTCCCCGAGCTGAGCTCTAAAAAGTTTACATTGCGAATCATTCGAGTCCCTTCAAGACCCTCCTCTGCGTAGCGCATCGCCTCTGATTTTAGATCCTGACGCAAATCAGAATCCGCTGTATCGAATGCAAGGAAAAAAATACCTGAAGCAAACAGTGCAAAAATAAGCAATCCCAGCAGGACCTCAATTAAAGAGAAGGCAGCATGAACATTTTTTTTATTCATAATTAACGGAGCCTAAAGAGTTTACGGTCACCGTTACTGACTGTGTGATTTGCTCAGAAGTCAGATCAAAAGATCCTGTATTGGTGGTGCCACCCAATGGGGTTGAAAAAACAATATTGCTCCCACCTCCAGCCAAATTGATCTGAGTAATTTGAATACCAGCAGGTAGCTCTACCACAAAATTGTCTGCATCGTTGGCCGAATAACTCCCTCCTTCAAAAAGGACATAACGATCAGTTTCCAAATGAACTCCATAAGCGCTGCCTCCCTTGCCAGAGGACGCGTCCGTCTGAGACTCACGAAGATAGGAAGCCAAAAGAGCTGCCTGAGTGTGTAAGTCCGTACGAAGATCATCAGTTTGAGCATAAAGTACGCTAAACCCCAAAGCGGCAGCCAAAATCGTGATCACCACAATTGTTTCCAGAAGGGAAAAAGCTTTAGGGCGTGGAAACATGAGAGGTCTACTTATGAATTAAGTTGGGAAGCTGGTAAATAGGCAGAATCACTGCAATCGCCACACCTCCAACTAGGACTCCCATAAACACCAACAACATCGGTTCAAGCAACACCGAAAGGTTTCGGGTAGTGTTATCGACGTTTTGTTCATACAACTTGGCGAGGTGTTCCGTGGTCTGCTCTAGATTACCTGTTCTTTCTCCCACTGTCAGCATTTTTACCGCCAAAAGAGGGAAATACTTTTCATGATTTTTAAAAGCATCCTCCAAAGCAGCCCCTTTCTGTACCTTATCTCGTGCTTGAAGCACTAGATCTCTATACAAAGGATCGTTAAACATCTTACTGGTGATTTCTAATCCTTTATCGATAGCTACACCAGCCTTGAGAAGTGAAAAAAGACTGCGGGAAAAGCGGGCCATATTCACATTGACCATGAGCCCTCCGAAGACGGGGGTATGCATAAGTACCGTCCTCCAAAAAGGCTGCATAAAACGTGCCTTAACAAAATAAACCATCAAACCAAGCAAAGCCAAAAGCCCAGTAAAAAACAACAAAGGTTTATCCGTTGCTAAATGGGTTAGGCCCATCAAAATTTGAGTAGGAAGTGGCAGGGTGACATCAAACTGAGTAAAGATTTTCATAATCTTTGGCATAATGAAAAACATAATGCCAAACACCATGGCCACAGTAAGTGTGACAATAACGCCAGGATAGACCAGAGCTCCAATCACTTTGCGTCGCAACTCGTATTCTTTTTCTAGCTGTTCTTGCAAATATTGTAGAACCTCCACCAAACTACCGCTTTTTTCTCCAACAGCCACCATATTTACATAAACTTCTGAATAGACTTCTGGGTATTCACTCAAGCTATCCGCAAAAGTCTGCCCCGCATTCACTCGATGTAAAATATCTTCGAGCATGAGTCGGTTTTTCTTCTCAGTGGTCTGATCAATCAAAATTTCTAGAGATTCTGTAAGGGTCACACCGGCACCCAACATCGTAGCCATATGACCCGCCATGAGCATTTTGTCCTCAAAAGAGAGTGATGGCCTACCAAACCCAAATAGAGTAGATTTCTGTTGCACTTTTTCATCTACTGTCAAAATAATATTCCCCTCTGCTTTTAACTCTTCTACAGCAGCATCCTTGGTAGAAGCATACTTTTCTCCTTTCTGCTTCTTTCCATGGGAGTCGATAACGACGTAGTGGAATTTTTTCATAGTTTTAAGAACGCATCACACGAAGCACTTCCTCCAAAGTAGTCTCTCCTTGAAGTACTTTGGACAAACCATCCATAAAAATGGTCGCCATGCCCTCTTTTTTAGCAATCGCTTCTAGGTCTTTTGGCGTTTGACTGGCCAATATCCCCTTTTGGACTGCATCAGAAACTTCCATGACCTCCGCTATACCCGTTCTGCCTTTAAAACCGGTACCATGACAAAGGTCACAACCAGCCCCCTTATACAAAGTCAGTTGACCAGACAAAGTCCCCCCAGAAAGCTCGGTCAGAACCTTGACGAGGTCCTCCCTAAGGTTAAATTTCTTTCCAAAACGATCCAATTCCTCTACCTCAATCGTGTAAGCCGTTTTGCAGTGGTCACAAATTTTCCTCACCAGACGTTGAGCTACCACAAGCTTAGCCGTAGCCGCCAAAAGAAAAGAAGCCACCCCCATTTCTAGCATACGAGGCAATGTAGAAGCCGCATCATTGGTATGGAGGGTGGCCAAAACCAAATGACCAGTAAGTGCAGCATTAATAGCGATGCTAGCTGTTTCTTCATCACGAATTTCTCCAATCATCACTACATCAGGATCTTGTCGCAACAGTGAACGTAAGCCATTTGCAAAGGTAAGATTCGTCTTTGGGTTCACCTGGATTTGATTGATTCCCTCCAAGCGGTATTCAATAGGATCCTCAATAGTCGAAATGTTAACTTCAGGACTGTTGAGCAACTTTAAGATGGTATATAGCGTGGTGGTTTTTCCAGATCCGGTAGGTCCTGTCACCAACAAAATCCCATAGGTTTTCAAAATGGCATTATGGATCACATCTAGATTGCGATGACTATAACCGAGAGACTCCAAATCCAAACCTTGACTTGTAGAAGACAAAATACGCATCACGATCTTTTCTCCGTCGTAAACAGGGACAATAGAAACACGTAGCGTAATTTCATTATTTTCCAATTCAATCTTAAAACGACCATCTTGGGCAGCACGGTGCTCATCCGTACGAAGATTAGAAAGAACCTTGATACGTGTGGAAATCAGGTCGGCTACATCCATGGGAAGTTCCGTAATAGTACTAAGTAGCCCATCAATACGGTAACGTACTACTACAAAGTCTTTATGAGGTTCAATATGGATATCAGAGGCGTTGTTCTGATAAGCAAACAAAATAATGGTATCCACAATCTTAGACGCATCTTGCGTCATCTTCCCCTCTAAGAGTTTTGCGAACTTCTGATTGATATCGCGGTTATAAACTTTCAGTGCTTTTTGGATATCTGCCTTGGTCGCATAATAAGATTCGATTTTGAGCCCTGTCTTATTTTCTAAAAAGTTGATCAGCTCGTAGCTTTTGGGGTTATTAAAAGCCACACGAAGGGTGTGATCCAGCTGTTCAAAAGGGATCAAGTTCTGATAAGAGGCCAGACGATAAGGAACAATCGGGAGAAGTGCCTCTGGAATATTTTTTTCGGCCAGATTTACAAACGGCACTTCATAGAGTTCGGCCACCAAAGAACCAAGTACATCTCGCGGGATCTGATCAGATTCAAAAAGTGCTGTTTCCAGATTAACTTTCTCTGCTTCGGCACGGTGCCGGACACTTTCTAAATTTTGCTCTGAGATAAGCTTCTTTTCGAGAAGGACAGAAGCTAGTTTTTGATCAAAATCCATTGAGCACAATTAAATCTAAATATTATACCCTATTTTAAGGTTTTTGCCTAGTTAACAGGCCATTCGTGGCTTGTGTTCGCCTATTTTGCTCGTATAATTTCGCCGACACGCGCGAGAAGCGCACTTAACCTTTATTTACTCTTTATGTTTTGGACCAACAAACGAGCTATGGCCGCCAAAGCCCTGCTCATTCTCCTCTTTGCAGGAGCCCTTTCTTATTTCGACTGGACTAGTGAGCTCAACCTGGGACTGGACCTCAAAGGAGGTACTCAGCTCGATTATTCCATTGATCTTTCTAGTGTTCCAGCTACAGATCGAGATCAAATTGTAGAAGGAGTAAAAGAAGTGATCCGCCGACGTGTAGATACTTTGGGAGTTTCCGAGCCCAGTATTTACATCTCCAATGTGGGCAACGAATACCACATCATCGTGGAGTTGGCTGGCATCACCGATATTGAGCAAGCCAAAGCCGTGGTAGGAAAAACCATTCAATTGGAGTTCAAAGAAGAAGAAACTAATCCCGACAATACGGCTCAGGCCTCTTGGGCAAATGATGAAGCTCAAACCTTTGTAGCAGCATTAAAGGATGGTGGTGACTTTGTGGTACTCGGAGAGCAATCCAAAAACGGAGACCCTGAACAAGTGCACTTCACACAGCAAGAATCTCAAGACCTCACCCTCTACGATCAAACGGTTCAAGACGCCATTGCAGGACGAGCGACAGGAGATGTTGTAGGACCTATAGAATTGGTGGACGGGTATGGAATAGATGCTTCTGGGAATGTGTCTCCCTTCAAAGGGATGGGTGTTATTCAAATCGTAGATCGTGGTACAGATACTCAGTCTACAGACACCGAAGCTAAAGTGAGCGCTCGTCACATTTTGGTCGCCTACCAAGGTGCCACCAATGCTGATGAAAGCATCACTCGCACTAAAGATGAGGCTTACGCACGTATTGAAGAAGTAAAAGCTAAGCTGAATGATGGAGAAAGCATTGAAGATTTAGCTGCCGAATATTCTGACGATCCCGGATCCAAAGATAAGGGAGGTGACTTAGGAAGTTTTGGTAAGGGAGTAATGACTGAAGCTTTTGAAGACGCGGCCTTTGCCCTGGGTAAAGGAGAAACTTCTGAAATTATCGAAACCGAGTTTGGTTACCACCTCATCACCGTCTACGACAAGGTAGAAGGAGGAAGCAGCGATGAAACAGTAGATACAGCTGCCCTCAACGTAGTGGTATGGAGCACCACCGCTAGCCCCTGGAAGCAAGAAGCCGGCATTACCGGGAAGAACTTTAAGCACGCAGATGTGGCCTTCAATTCTGCTTATCAACCTTACGTGAGCATCACTTTTGATGACGAAGGGGCCCAATTATTTGAAGAAATGACCGGCAGAAACCTTCAAAAGAAAATCGCTATTTTTGTAGGAGGAGATCTGATCTCTGCTCCTGTAGTTCAATCTAAAATCTCCGGTGGGCAAGCGCAAATTTCTGGAAACTTCACCTTGGAAGAAGCTCAGGACCTCGCTCGTGACCTCAATACCGGAGCCATTCCTGCTCCCGTGACCTTAGCCGGACAACACAACATCAGTGCCACCCTCGGTCAGGAAGCCCTCGACCAAAGCATGCGCGCCGGTCTCATTGGAGTGCTACTCCTCGCCCTCTTCATGATCCTTTATTACCGTCTGCCAGGCTTTATCGCCACCATTGCGTTGGCCATCTACTCTCTGCTCATCGTCTTTGTGATCAAGGTGGCTTTGCCTCTCTGGCTCTCCATTTTGATCTCTTTAGGGGTCTTTGCATTTGTGGTTCATCTGATTCTTAAGAACCGTGATAGCGGAGGCGAAAAATTCATCGCCTTTATTGTTTCTTGTTTTGTGCTCTTCTTCCTCGCCATGATCTTGGCGAGCCAAATCACGCTCACGTTGGCCGGTATTGCCGGAGTGATCCTTTCTATTGGTATGGCCGTTGATGCAAACGTGCTGATCTTTGAGCGTATGAAGGAAGAAATGAAGGAAGGCCGCACTCTGCACCAAGCGATTGACGAAGGATTCAAACGCGCTTGGGATTCCATCCGCGATTCCAACTTCTCTTCTCTCATCACCTGTGGAATCTTGTTCTACTTTGGTTCCTCTATTATTCGTGGATTTGCTACTAACTTGGCCTTGGGTATTTTGCTTTCCATGTTCAGCGCCATCATGCTCACTCGCACTCTGCTGACCTTGGTTTCTGACACCAAACTGGCCGACAAACTCTGGCTCTGGAGCCGTGTAAAGAAAGAAGGTCGGATGTGGCCCATCATGAAGCAATCTAAAATCTGGGCCGGCATTTCTGGCTTCTTGGCTCTCGTGGCCATCGTAGCCATTACGGTCTTTGGCCTTAATCTCGGTCTCGACTTTACAGGAGGAACCATGATGGATTTGAAAATCTCCTCAACAGAAGAAACCACTCAAGTAACCACAGAAACTGTCACAGAAGACATCAATACCGTTGCCGCTGCTATAGAAGCTGACTTTGGAACTCCTCAAGTGGTCAGCGCAGGAGAAAATGAATTCATCATTCGTATGAAGCATGTGACCGAAGACCAGCACAATGCTCTCATTGCCCAATTCAAAGAAGGCGGAAACACCGTGGAAGAAGTTCGCTTCACCACCGTCGGACCCACTATTGGAGACACCTTAAAAACCCGTGCTCTCGTGGCCTTGGCTCTAACCTCCCTCTTCATTGTCCTTTACATCGCATTTGCCTTCCGTCGTTTACCTCGTGAAGTCAGCGCATGGCGCTTTGGAGTTTCTGCCATAGTCGCCCTCATCCACGACGTCACCATGGTCATTGGATTCTTTGTGATCCTTGGACATTTCTACGGAGTAGAAATCGATGCTCTATTTATTACTGCCGTGCTCACGGTAATGGGATTCTCTGTACACGACACTATCGTAGTGTTCGATCGTATTCGTGAGAACCTTCGCTACCGTGAAGGAAACGAAACCCTGAGAGAAACCACCAATAAGGCCCTCAATCAAACCATGGCCCGTTCCATCAACACTTCTGTCTGCACCCTGATCACCATCGTGGCCCTGCTCATCTTTGGAGCAGAAAGCATCCGAATGTTTGTCTTGGCACTCACTGTAGGTATTATCGCCGGAACCTATTCCTCTATTTTCATCGCCAGCCCTCTCATGGTCTGGTGGACCGAATGGAGTGAAAAGAGATCCTAATCCTATCTTTTCACTAGAAGAAGAAAAAGAGGAGTGCATGCACTCCTCTTTTTCTTTGTTGCGTTCAAAAATAGAGCCAGGATCTCTTCGAGCTATTGCTGTTCTTGCAGTACAGGGATTTCCCAGTTAAGATAGCGCCGCTGTGCACCCATAGCTCAACTGGATAGAGCACTAGTCTTCGGAACTAGGGGTTGGGGGTTCGACTCCCTCTGGGTGCACCATTTTGTGGCAAAAGTCTTTGCCTAAAACATTTGGGGGGGGAATCTCCTGCCTATTCTTTAATCAGCCCCTCTACCACTAAGTAGCGGTACAGTTCTTCAGCCATTTCGCCACGAGTGCGGCTAGAAGAAGGACTAAATGTTGACCCAGGAGTCTCTTCGAGTATACCCAGCTCAGAAGCCTTGACCACATACTGAGCGTACCAAGCGCTTTGGCTCAAGTCAGAGTAAGAAAGTGCCGTGGAAACGCCTCCGTCTTGTACTCCTGCCTCATACACTTGGAATAAAATCTTGAGTGCCTCTACTTTATTGACAGGATTGCTGGGTCTATAGGTTCCATCACTATAACCAGTCACCCAGCCCTGTGCTTTGGCATAACAGACATACTGAGCAAACCATTCTTGGCTCACATCCGGAAAACAGTTTTTGTACTGATTTTCATCCGGATCTAAACCACGGCCTTCTACAAAAATCTTGAGGAGTTCCGCACGGTTAATGGTGTCATTGGGCTTAAAAGAGCCATTGGAGTAACCACTAAAGACTCCTTCTTCTGTGAGGGCAGCAATAGCATCGTAGTGTTCATCCAAATAAGAGACATCTGTGAAAATCCACTGCGCCGGAGTAATGCTGAGCTCGGCACTGGGATTGCCTACACTATGACCTTTTTGATTGAGGGCTACGAGTTCAAAATAATATTTTTCTCCCTCCTTTAATCCATCTACTGTAGCCGCCGTAGTGTAAGCGTGATCAATGGCCTTTTCCTTACTGTAGTCTCCACTTTCTGTACCATAACGAAGCTCGTAAGAGTCAATGGTGCTGTCGTTCAAACGATTCCAAGAAAAGCTCACAGAGTCTTCATCATAACTCACCACATTCAGTGTCAGCTCATCAGAAACAACCACTGTATCGGTCCCTGCGGTTCCCTCTTTAACATCTGTAGAGTCCACATTGCTGTCCTGAGAGCTGGAAACTACACTTGAGTAGTCTTCGTTGGCAGACCCATATTGAGCAAAAAAATAGTACAAGTAAGCGGTATCAAAATTCGTGACATGATCGCTTGAGAACTCTTTATCTAGAGGAGAAACTACAGCATAGACCCCATCCGTGTTTTTAAGACCAGGTAGTTCCAAAACCTCAGCCATTTCTTGATTTTGATCCATCAACACGGATTTCTTTTTAGAAAGATCCACGCTCCCGTCCACATAAGGAACCAGCGTGACGGAAAAACTAACCCCCTCAGGTTTCACCACGTGGAAGTAGAAGCTGCTCTCGGAGCTCGCATTATCAAAATAGAGATAGTTGGTGCCAAACAAAGCGGGAGCAAAATCATTATTGATTTCTTGGTAATCGTCGTCCGTCTCTCCTTCTAAAGTATAAACGCCTGGATAACTATCCCCTTCTTCATATTGAGAGAGATCAAGATTCCATAAGGAAAAATTGATGTAAGCGGTGCGCAAATTACTTCCTTTGCTATCCAGGACCTCTTCCACAGCATCGTAGAGCTTGAGATCGTCTTCGTAATCAGTATTGGAGTCAAAATAAGCCTCCCAAATGTTTTTGATGACACCGGAATCGTAGTATTCAGAAAGAAAACGAGGCCAAATATTGAGCCCATACTGGAACAAAGAACCACTGGGAACAATAGAAGCAAAAACCGAGTAATCCACATAATCAAAGTATTCAGAGATGTAACTCACATAATCATTGTTATCGTCATATTCTTCATCCTCCATCCAAGTGGCCGTCTCTTCCGCCCAATTGGCTCCTTGATCTACATAGGCAAAACCATCGTCATAACCAAACTGGACGGTGTGGAAGTACTCGTGCCCCATTGTGATTTGAAGATCACTTTCACTCATCCAAGGGTCGATGGAGATAAAGGGATCTCCATTACTGAGAATGCTCGTAACCCCCATGGCATTCGGACTCAAGTATTCATCTCGATCATCCAAAACCACAATAAGTTTACGATTCTTTCCATCCATGGGATCTGGATAATCCAAATCATTGATCACCACATCTCGACTGTATTCGGCGGCCTCTGCAATAGTATCTACTATGTCGGGGAGACCATTGTTATCCTCATCATCTTGATCCAAAATCAAGTTGGAAAACTCAATGCTAAAGTGAGTGGTTTTATAAGCATTTTGTTTAATAAGACCACTGTCTAAAGTCGCGGCTGAGCTAAAGGGGACATATAAAAAAGTGAGGGCCAACCCCAGGATTAAAGTAGTGGAAAATTTCATAGGTGTAGATAGTCACTCTATTTAAACATGGGCTCGTAGTTTTAGCAAAAACGTTTATAGTGTGAGCACTATGCGCTTTGCAGATGTTCTCATCGAGCACCCTTATTCCCGAAAGCAGGACTCTTTTACTTACGAAATTCCAGAAGGTCTTTCCCTTAAAAGAGGCTCTGGAGTTCTAGTTCCCTTCCAAAAGACACAAAGGCCAGGCTTGGTACTTCATGTTCATGAAAACAGGCCAGAGTTTAAAACAAAAATTTTACTAAGTGCAGTGGCAGAAGAAGCCTTACTCCAAGAGTGGCAACTAGATATAGCAGACTGGATTTCTGAATACTATTTTTGTTCTAAATACGATGCCATAAGATTATTTTTACCCAAACAAATTTTCAAGAAAACCCGCCCAAAAAAGCCTGGAGAGAACAAAAAAATTGCTCCAAAAGAAGCCCCGAATCGAAAGCTCACCCTTCAGCAAAATGAAATCATAGAAAAAATCACCGCAAAAAAAATACCCATCTCTCTCATCCAAGGTGTAACAGGATCAGGGAAAACAGAAATCTACACACAATTGATCAAAAAATGTATTCAAAGTGGAGGGCAAGCTTTAGTCTTGGCGCCAGAAATTGCCCTTACCCCTCAACTTCTCAAAAACTTCTCTCTTCACTTTCCTCGTATCGCTGTGATTCACAGTAAAATGAGCGAGAGCAAAAGGGCCGAGTATTGGCGGGCCATTCATAAAGGTGAAATCGACCTGGTGCTCGGTTCACGTTCCGCCGTTTTTGCCCCTCTGTCCAAACTCGGCCTAATCGTCATAGACGAAGAGCACGAGTGGAGCTATAAACAAGAGCAAAGCCCCCGTTATCATGCCAGGACGGTCGCATTAAAAATCGCAGAAAAAACAGGAGCCCAAGTGGTTTTAGGTTCAGCTACGCCCAGCATAGAAAGCCGTTGGGAAGCAGAACAAGGGCGCTATCAACTCTTCACCATATCAGAGCGGATTTCCGGCACACCACTTCCTCAGGTACAAATCGTAGACATGCGTGAAGAACTTAAAGGCGGCAATTTTGGGCTGCTCAGCTCTTTACTTGAACACAAAATTAGTTCGACTTTGGCGGCCCATGGGCAAGTCATACTCTTCTTAAATCGTAGAGGTTCTGCCAGTTCCACCGTTTGCAGAGACTGCGGTTACACCTCAAAATGTCCCGACTGCGAGCTACCCCTCACCTTTCATTCCAAAAATTTTAAAGCTCCACTCCTCATCTGCCACCACTGTGGGCACCTAGAAAGTGTTCCTTCTGTCTGTCCCGTTTGCAAAAGTGCACGCATTAAGCACCTGGGCCTAGGAACCGAACGAGTGGAAACAGAACTTAAAAAAATCTTCCCCACAGCGCGCATTGCTCGAGCCGACAAAGACACCATGAGTAAGAGAAACAGTCACACCGAGCTGCATGATCAACTGGAAAAAGGTGAAATCGATATCTTAATCGGGACCCAAATGATTGGAAAAGGGTTTGATATCGCTAAAGTCAGCCTGGTGGGAATACTCATGGCGGACCTAGGATTACATATTCCAGATTTCCGTACTTCTGAACGCCTCTTCCAACTTCTCACCCAAGTTTCCGGGAGAGCTGGCCGCCGAGAACAGCAAGGGACTGTTGTTTTACAAACTTACAACCCTGAACACAGCACTATCCGCTTGAGTCAAAATCACGACTATAACGGGTTTTATGAACAAGAAATTAATGCAAGAAAAGAAGCGGGCCTACCTCCTTTTTCCAAGCTGATCAAACTCATGATTTGCGAGAAAACACTGGAAAAAAGTGAAGCCAAAGCTCGGACGCTCCAAGAAAAACTTCTCGACCCCGCTCATCAAATTTTCTCTGCCCCAGCCCTTTTTGCCAAAACTAAAACTCATTTCCAATGGAACCTGCTCGTTCAAGGTTCAAACCCCAGCGCACTCTTAAAAAAACTCACTGCTACAGAACTAGAAAACGTCCGCATGGACGTAGACCCCTTGCTCTCTATTTAAGTGCTAAAATCATCTGCCACTCCTGAGCACTCAACGGCACCACAGAAAGCCGGCCTTGTTTGAACAATTTCATCTGTGAAAGTTCAGGATACACTTTGAGTTCCTCCAAAGAAATGGGGCGAGGCAAAGCCTCAACATGTCGCACATCTACCCAAGTCCACTGCGGATCCTCTTGATCTGGATAAGCTTCTCGGGTCACCTCCACAATACCCATGATCCGCCGTTCCCCTCCAGTGTGGTAGAAAAAAGCTAAATCTCCTTTCTTCATAGCTCTTAAATGATTACGAGCTTGATAGTTGTGGATACCATCCCAAAACGTTTCCTTTTGTTTTTCCATTTCCATCCAAGAGTAGCAATCGGGTTCAGTTTTGAGTAGCCAGTAGTTCATGTCTGCATCTTACCTTGTTCCAAAGATAAATTTAAACTATAAATAATCCATGCGCGTTGTCTCAGGAGTCAAACCAACCGGCCTTCCTCACATTGGAAATTACTTAGGAGCCATTCGTCAGCACATCGCCCTGCAGAACGAAGGAAACGAGTGTTACTTTTTTGTAGCCGATTATCACGCCCTCACTACGGTGAGAACGGGTGAAGAAATGAAGCGGTATAGAGAAGGTGTCGTTTTAGATTACTTAGCTCTGGGTCTCGACCCTGAAAAAGTCGCCTTTTTTTACCAGAGTGACGTTCCTCAACATGCTGAGCTGGCTTGGATATTAAACTGTATCACGCCCAGCGGTCTTTTAGAACGAGCTCATGCTTGGAAAGATGCCAAAGACAAAGGCTTGAGAGAAATGAATGCAGGACTTTTTACTTATCCCGTACTCATGGCGGCCGACATTCTCATCTACAACGCTGATGAAGTGCCTGTGGGCCAAGACCAAAAACAACATGTGGAAATCGCTCGAGACATTGCTGAAAAGTTCAACGGAACTTTTGGAGAAGTCTTTACACTGCCCGAACCCCGAATAGAAAAAGAAGTAGCTACTGTCATCGGTACAGACGGGCAAAAGATGAGCAAAAGTTACGGCAATACCATCAGTATCTTTGAAGATGAAGAACTCATCAAAAAACAAGTGATGGGCATCAAGACGGCCAGCATCGACCTCAAAGATCCCATGCCAGTGGAAAAAGATCTTATCCTTTCGCTATATGAACAATTTTCTAGTTCAGAGGAGCTTGAGGACCTCAAAGATAAATATCGCGCCGGAGGATTTGGATATGGTAATGCAAAAAAAGCTCTCCTACAAAAACTCCTCGAAGCCTTTGCCGAAGCACGTGAAAAACGCGAAAAATTAGCAAAGTCCAAAGATTTGGAGGAAATCATGGCTATGGGAGCACAAAAAGCTAGATGCTTAGCCGAAAAAACCATGGATGCCGTTTATCAAAAAACAGGCCTTTACTAGATTCTATCTAGATTGTATGAAAAAACTCCTCTACGCCTTCCTCCTTACCGTTCTAGTGGCTCAAACATGTTTAGCAGAAAGCACTCAAAGTGGCTGCACTCACCCCTTCAACGATATCGTCGGTCATTGGGCAGAAGAAGACATCTGTGTGCTGTACGATGAAGGCGTAGTGCAAGGTTATTCCACTCAAACCTTTTTGCCCGACAGTGAAGTAACTCGTGCAGAATTTTTAAAAATGGTTCTCAAGTTTGAGGGGTACAACATCTATTCTGTACAAAGTGCCGCTTTTACCGACCTTACACCAGGAGATTGGTACTATTCTTATGTCACCTTCGCTCACTCCAAAGGTTTTGTGAGCGGATATAGTGATGGCAGCTTTCACCCGAACGAGCCCATTGCTCGCGCAGAAGCAGTAACTCTAGTAATGAAAGTAACAGGGATTAGTGACTACGACACTTCAGACCTTTATCACACCTTCACAGATGTCCACGAAACAGACTGGTTTGCATCCTCTGTGGCAGCGGGAGTGGATTTGGGCATCATTCAAGGCTATGGGGATGGCACTTTTAGACCTTACGATGAGATCACACGAGCAGAAGCAGCCGTAATAGTAAAACGAGCCTGGAAGAACTTGTAAGAGCTGCTTTTTTGTGGTAAAATAAACAGATAAATATAAACCAAAATGAAACAGATCCACTTACTCCTTTTGAGCCTTACTACTCTCAAGAGAATTGCCTACGCTGTGACTTTTAGTCAAGTTTTTGCGTGGCATTTTCACATGAAAACAGGACTACCGCTCGAAAAGAGAGCTCAACACCTCTACTTACTCGCTTAACTGGTTTAATCAATAAAAATAAAACTAACTCACTTCTATGAAATCTTCCAAGAAAATCCTTAGCCTCGTGCTTCTCCTAGCTATTCTGGGAGGGCTAACTTTTGTTCTGAGTCGTCGTGATTCACTCTTGGGAGCATTTACCCTTCCCTCGACCGATCCTCATGGGGGTCTAGGAAGCATTAGCGCTATCCAAATCACTACCACTATTGAAGCTGCAGCGACAAAGGCTACTGAAGAAGCAGCGAAAGCTCAAACCGCAGCAAGCGCCGCTGCCGCCGATGCTGTAGATGCTGAAACCGCATACAACGCGAGTGACCGCAGTGATTTAGAAACTGCTCAGCGTGCAGCAGAGAATGACGGAGACGATGCTAAAACCGCAGCTGACCATGCTAAAGACTACATGGACCAAGCCCAGGAATTTTATGACGACGACTACGCGGCATGGGAGAGCAGCTACAACGACACATTAGATGCAGAAGCTGCAAGCGAACTCGCTCATGATTTTTGGCAGGCCATGTACTACACCGCCTCAAAAGCCCATGGAGAATGGTACTACGGAATGGCTCAAGCTTATATTCAACAAAAAGCATACGAGTGTGCTGCAGCCGCAGGTGGAGACTCCAGTTACGACAGCAGTAGCTGTACAACTGCCAAAGCGAATCGTACGGACATCTCTGAGAATCTTAAGGACACTTTCGACGCTTGTTTACTCAGCGATGAATACAATCAAAACGAAGAAAAACATTCCACCACTTGTGTCACCGCTTACAGCACTGCTCTGAGCGACGAATGGTCCGATTGGAAAACAGCAACCATTAAGGACTCAATTCGAGAAACCTATGACCTCGACGCACTTGAAGCTGATTACAATACTAAAAACTCACAAACAGCTACCCTGGAAGACACCTACAACACCGCTTTGGAAAACTATGCCACCCTTTACTACACAACAGCGGACCTACGTGATGTTTTAGATGAATCTGAAACTTACTTACAAACCGCAATAGATGCGGCAGACCAAGCAGCTTCCTACGCTTCTCAAGGGCTTTCTTCCAAAAACCTAGCCAACAGCTACCAACTGCTCAGCTGTACTGGACTCAGTATTGACCCCACCAGTTACGAAATGAGTTACAGCGACACCAGTGCCGCTTTTGATCTCACCACACACTTTACTACAGAGACCCCTGAAAGTGCGTGGCTCACTCCTCGTGCCTGGATGACCTTTACTCTCACCGAGATTGAAACAGTGGTTCAAATCACGGGAACCATCAATGCCTACCCTGTAGAAACTTACGAAACTCAAAGCAAATGGGCTGGCACTCTCGTTTACCGAACCAGTGGGTCCGGAATCTTCACCCAAGGCAGCTCTCACGGAAATCCTCTGGAAATTGCAAAAACCGATACCTCAGACACCACCGTTTCCTTTGCTGGCGGCGTGGCAGGAAATGTGATCAGCGTAGCAATGAAAGATGAACAAGATATTTGTTCGCAAAATTTCACCATTACTCAAGCCGGAGCACCCGCCGTTACTATTACAGAAAGTACGGGGACTTCTGTAACAGAGGGTGGAGCTACCGACACCTATACTGTTGTTCTCAACACGGCCCCCAGTGCCGTCGTCACTGTAACAGCAACGCCAGATGCTCAAGTAACCGTCTCCCCTAGCATTTTGAGCTTTACCAACTCCAACTGGAGCACACCTCAAACTGTCACTATTACTGCAGTAGACGATAGCGTAACAGAAGGAACTCATACCGGAACCATTGCTCACAGCACCACCAGTGCAGACAGCACCTATAATGCTCTTACAGTGACCCCCGTGACCGCTACGATCACAGACAACGATACTGCCACTGCCGGTGTAACTCTTACCGAATCAGGAGGCAATACCACCGTGAGTGAAGGTGGAGCGACTGACAGTTACACGGCTGTACTCAACTCTGCCCCCTCTTCTTCTGTAATCATTACGGTCACCCCCGACTCTCAAGTAACGGTCAGCCCCTCTAGTCTCACGTTCACCACCAGCAACTGGGATACAGCACAAACCATAACTGTTACTGCTGCGAATGATTCTTTGACCGAGAGCAGTCAAACTGGTGTGATTAAACACACCGCATCCAGTTCCGATGCTGCCTATAATGGCCTCACCATTGCAAACATCACCGCTCAAATCAGTGACCCTGTGGCCACCACCTCAGGCAGCTCTTCAAGCAGCTCCAGTTCTACTACCGCAGCTCAAGCCAGCGTCGCTCTCAACGACGACGACTACGATTGTTCCGATCCTTTTGTGGATACCCACGGTGAATGGCATCAAGACATTGTCTGTCGACTCTACAATTTTGGTACCGTAAAGGGGCGCCTTGCGGACGAATTTGTTCCCAATGGTTACGTCACCAACGCAGAGTTCGTAAAGATGGTAGACGGTTTATTGCTCGACAAAACAGAAGACGATGCCTACGGCCTCACTTCAAGCTATAAAGATTCCGATTCTTGCTCTGGTAAATGGTGTGAGCCTTGGATGGCCATTGCTGAAAAAGAAGATGTGATCCGCACGCGTGACTTTGGAGATTATTTCTACCCAGACACTCCTATCACTCGCGGTGTAGCAGCAGTCTATGTGGCTCGTGCTTTAGGCATTAGAAACACCGACTACGATCAGTTGTACAGCGATGTCCCCATCACCCACTTTGCCGCTTATGCAATCGCATCCTTAAGTGAGGAAAAAGTGGACGTGACTTACGATGATGATGAAGAAGAAGTGCCAGTATTAACAGGTTACGACGACGGAACTTTCCGCCCGGACAACCCCATTGCACGTTCCGAAGCTGCAGCACTCATCTACCGCGCCTACCTCGCCTACCTCGCTGACTAAGGAAATTTCCAAAAAATCCCCTTCACAAAACTGTACTTGTCTCGGTATACTTCACCCATGCCGACCAAGTACATTTTTGTCACGGGTGGAGTTTGTTCGAGTTTAGGCAAGGGAATTGCCACTGCCTCCATCGGCGCACTCTTAAAATCGGCTGGGTTCAAAGTCTTCACCATGAAGCTCGACCCCTATTTAAATGTGGATCCGGGGACGATGAGTCCCTTTCAGCACGGTGAAGTCTTTGTGACCAATGATGGCGCTGAAACGGATTTGGACCTCGGACACTACGAACGCTTCATTGATGAAAATCTCTCGGAGCTTTCTTCCGTCACTACAGGAAAAATTTATACTGAAGTCCTCGCTAAAGAACGCCGCGGTGACTTTTTAGGAGGAACCATTCAAATCATCCCTCACATCACCGAAGCCATCAAGAATCGAATCAAAGAAGCCGCTAAACAAAGCGGCGCTAAAATTGTGATGATTGAGATTGGAGGAACGGTAGGTGATATTGAAGGACTTCCTTATTTGGAAGCCATTCGTCAGCTACGACACGAGCTCGGAAAAGAGAATACATTATTTGTTCATCTTACCCTCCTGCCCTATTTAAAGGCCAGCAAAGAACTCAAGACTAAGCCTACCCAAGCTTCGGTACGCGAACTCCGCTCTATTGGTATTCAACCTGATTTGATTGTTGCGCGAGCCGACAAAAACATTCCGTCCGAAGTACTCAAGAAAGTTTCGCTCTTCTGTGACGTGGAGGCGAGCGCCGTGATTCCTGCAGTCACCGCCAAATCTATTTACCAAGTTCCTCTCGATTTCAACGATTATCATGTGACTGAACTAGTAGCAGAAAAACTTCATCTGGGGAATGTGAACCCCATGCTAGAAGACTGGCAAACCCTCGTGGGCAAAATCGAAGCCAAAAGAGAACCCATTGTGGTGGCGCTAGTAGGTAAATACACCGATCTCGATGACGCCTATCTTTCCGTAATCGAATCCCTTAAGATTGCCTGCTACCATCAAGACCGAGATCTAGATCTGCGCTGGATTGATGCTGAAAAACTGGAAGGAAAAGATGAGGCCACGTGGGAAGAGCTCCGCTCAGCGCATGGGATACTCGTCCCAGGAGGCTTTGGCATTCGTGGTACTGAAGGAAAAATCCTCGCTGCTCAGTACGCGAGAGAAAACAAAATACCTTATCTGGGACTCTGCCTTGGCCTGCAGCTCATGACCATTGAATACGCGCGCCATAAACTTAAAGATCCTCAGCTTTCTAGCGAAGAATTCGACGAAGATCAGAAGTTGGACCCTTCAAAATATGTGATCCACTTCCTTCCAGGTCAACATCGTAATAAAGACAAAGGCCACACACTCCGCTTGGGAGCTTATCCTTGCATGCTCAAAGCTGGGACCCTCGCCCACAAACTCTACGGTCAGGATATGGTGATGGAACGCCATCGTCACCGCTACGAAATCAACAACGAATTCGTTAAAAAGCTAGAAGGCAGCGATTGGATCCCCTCCGGCATGTATGATGAAGGCAATTTAGTGGAAATGGCTGAACTCAAAGATCATCCCTTTATGATTGGAACTCAGTCTCATCCAGAGTTTCTCTCCCGCCCCCACCGTCCTCATCCTTTATTCTTCGGCTTCATCGAAGCCGCTAAAAAGCTAGCCACCTCCGCGCCCCATGGCTCAGTTTCAGTACACCGCAGTCAATAGTGCTGGCAAAAAGCTGTCAGGCGTCATTGGCGCTGCCAGCGAAGACGATGCACGAAAACAACTCAATACTTTTGGTATCTCGCTTTTAGCGATCGAAAAAGTCGGTGAAACTCCTGTAGCTAGCGTGACCCAAGAGCCTGGGACCAGCAGTGAACTCCCTAAGTTTGAATTTGAAGCTTATGACAAAATGGGCCGAAAAGTCCTGGGGACTATCCCCGCTTCCAACCGCTACAAAGCCTTTAAACGTTTGATGGATGAATACCAGTTTGAAGTCTCTTATGTAGTACCCAGCGGCGCCAGCGAAGAAGACCGGCTCAAGGCCAAACAAGAAGGTTTGGATGCCCTCAAAGCAGAATACGAAGCTGGCGCCGCCAAAAAAAGCTCCGAACAAGTAGCAGACGAAAAACAAAACGCCGCCTTCGAAGCCAAACGACAAGATTTACTCCAAAAAGTCGATTTCATCCTCAATAAAATAAAATCCTTACTCGGAGAGTTCACCAACGATCTTAAACCAGAGTCTAGGAAACTCATCCAAGGCTACATCGATAAACTGCTGCGCATCAAAAGCAGTACCAATCTGGACTACATCGAACAAACCTCAGAAGAGTTACTTAAGAAAGTACAGGATCAAGAACTTTTCCTCACTAAAGAGAAAATGTTAGCTGAGCGCGACCATCTGCGGTTGGAAGCACAAAAAATGATGGCAGAACTCCACGCTCGCCCCTCAGAAGTTACGCTGACTCAAAATATCGAAGAGATGCACAACAAATGGGTCGAATCCACCAACCCTTTGCTCAAAGGGATCGGCCAGTTCCTTGCCCGCTTTATCCCTACCGCCGAAGAAAAACTCCTGCAACAAAAAATCAGCGCCATTCGTCGAGAGATTTGGACTTACCGAAAAATCGTTTGGACCTCCCCTGCGAACATTAAGACAGAGGCACAGACCAGTCTCAACACACTCACTCAAGAGCGCGATCGACTTCTACAAGAGCTCAAAGCTCTCAAGCGCAAACGGGCCGAGGTGTCACCCGAAGAAATACCCGAACCCCTCATCACCGAAGAACTCACTGGCTTTTTGGGCTGGCTCCTTGCCTTTTATTTGGGCGCTTACTTTATCGGAGTCTACGTACTGGCCAAAAGCTTACCTACCGGCAATCCTCTCCCTGGAGGTTTCAACCTATTGAGCTCAGACCTCCTCCGCAATCTCCTTTTGAGCATCTTTGTATGGTACACCGTACTGAGTCTTCGTTTGGAGTACTTGCGCTATAAACCCGGAGCTACCTTGCTGACTCTCAGCTTGGGAGCTATAGTAAACGCCGCTTTGGTCTTCAACCTCTAATGATTCCAATCCTATACGAATCGACGTGGATCTCTATTCAAACCCTTTGGGTCTTTGTAGTGATTGCCCTCCTCATCTCCAGCTATCTGGCTGTGGAGCGCCTTCGTCGAGAAAGAGTAAATTTTACCCTCCTCATTGAGCACAGCACCTTCTTTTTAATCTGTGGTCTCATCGGATCGCGCCTCACCTACTTTCTCTTTCATACCGATGCCTACATACCTGGCTTTGACCTAAGGACTCTCATCAACTTCTTTTCTATATGGGACCAAGGGTTTTCATTCTGGGGAGCTGCTGTAGCGATTGGGCTCGCCCTTTATTACCGACTGAGGAAAGAAGGAGAAGAACTCAGCAAATGGGCCGATGCCTTAGTGATACCCATGTTCACCGGTCTGATTATTGGGGACCTAGGAACATTCTTGAGCGGTTACTCCTATGGAACACCCACGGATCTTCCCTGGGGAGTACTCTATGAAAGCTACAATGTGAAGTACACCGTCCCGGTTCATCCTACTCAGCTCTACTCACTACTACTTCTGATCGTGCTGCTTTGGAGCAAAAAGCAGCTCGCCAAGAAGAGTCACTTCTTTCAAAAATCCGGAAACACCGCTCTTTACTTGCTCACTTCTTTTGCATTCTGCAGCTTTTTCCTTGAATTCCTTAGAGGCGATGATACACTTCTGATCTTAGGAATCCGTGTACCCACGCTCCTTTACTTGTCCCTCTTCTGCACGGCCGGCTGGGCCCTCTACAAACGTTATAAACTCTATAAACATGGATCTGCTGAAACTCTTTAGTCCCGACTACCTCTTTGCTTCCGTGCCCGGTTCGGAATTTCATACCAACTGGCTGTTCTATGGATTCTTCTTGCTCCTTTTTGTAGCGAGCTTCTGGGTACGCCGTGTTTTAGAGAAACGACCTCACGCTCGTATAGAGGTCAGTTTCTTTGGAGGTGTGCCCTACCGTATGCGAGAAATAGCCGTGGTAGGTCTACTCTTCACTTTCTTCCGTGATCAAAATCTACCCTATCTGGGTATGCGCGTTTTTCTCTTAGTGATTCTCCTATGGATCTTGTTTTATGCCATTTGGGTAGTGAGAAACTATAAAAAGAACTTTGCTCATCTTTTGGCCACTCTCGGAAGCAAAAAAGAAGAAGACAAATACAAGCCCAAGGCCAAGAAGCGACGCTAAACAGCGAAACACTAAAAAGGACCTGCTCATAAATGAGATCAGGTCCTTTTCTTTATGCCAACTTCAGTACTTCGTATTCTGCCTTTCCAGCAGGCATAGTCACGGTAACAGTGTCTCCTACCTTAGATCCAATGAGAGCCGCTCCCAGAGGGGCTTCGTTAGAGATACGACCATTAAAGGGATCTGCTTCGGTAGAACCCACGATCGTAAATTCAAGTTCTTCTTTCTTCTTTACATTTTTGATCTTCACTTTGGTTCCAATCTCTACCACTTTTTTAGAGTGAGCTTTTTCATCCACTACTTTAGCGCTCTTGATCATTTCTTCGAGTTCGATGATACGGCCTTCTACAAAAGCTTGGTCGTTTTTAGCTTCTTCATATTCAGAGTTTTCAGAAAGATCACCGTAGCTAATGGCTTCCTTCAAACGTTCTGCAATTTGCTTACGACGAGTCGTAGAAAGCATTTCGAGTTCATCTTGCAAGGCCTTGAGACCTTCTTTGGTCACCACAAAGCCTTCTTCAGTTTGGACAGCTTGATTTTTCTTGGGGTCAGCTTTTTTGTCAGCCATAAAAAGGAGTTAGGAATCAGAAATATGAGCGGATTTTAATGCTCTTGGGATGTTCGCGCAACTTGTGAAGCACCTTAGCTTCAATCTGACGAATACGTTCACGAGTCACTCCAAATTCATTTCCCACTTCTTCTAAGGTGTGTCCAATACCATCTTTAAGGCCAAAACGCATTTCAATGATCTTACGCTCACGAGGAGAAAGATATTGAAGCATCTCATGGATGTTCTCTTTGATGAGCTGACGATTGGTTTGTTCTGAAGGGCTGAGCGCATCATCATCTTCTATAAAGTCTCCCAGCTTGCTGTCTTCTTCGGCACCCACAGGAGCCTCCAAAGAAACAATGTCCTGAGAAATTTTAAGAATGTGGCGCACCTTCTTCTCATCCATGTCCATTTCTGCGGCCAGTTCTTCAATCAAAGGTTCACGCCCCAGCTCCTGTACAAGACGGCGTTGGGTGTGAGTGAGCTTGTTAATGGTCTCCACCATGTGCACCGGAATACGGATGGTGCGAGCCTGGTCAGCAATAGCACGAGTAATGGCCTGGCGAATCCACCAGGTAGCATAGGTAGAGAACTTAAATCCACGGTTTGGATCAAATTTTTCTACAGCGCGGAAGAGACCGATGTTTCCTTCTTGAATGAGGTCGAGGAAGGAAAGCCCACGTCCGATGTATTTCTTGGCAATCGAAACCACCAAACGGAGATTGGCTTCTGCGAGCTTCGCCTTAGCAGATTGATCTCCTTTTGCAATCTTACGGGCAAGATCAGCTTCTTCTTTCGCAGTCAGCAAATCTACTTTACCGATCTCACAGAGATACATACGAATCGAATCGTTGGCAATCTCAGAAAGATCCACCACTTTCTTACTCTTTTCTTTTTTCTTGGGAGCTACAGGTTCAGCCTCCACCTCGTCTTCCTCTTCAGCCTTTTTCCCTTTCTTCTTCTTCTTATCTTTACCCTTATCCGTAGCTTCATCCTCTTCTGCATCTTCTTCCAGAGTCACATCCCCCTCCAATTCTTCATCACCCTCTGCTACATCGGCAAGCTCTAAGAGATCATCGTCAAGCAGGTCATCATCCGTAGGTTCATCTTTTTCCTTCTTTCCCCAAATCATCTCATCCTTTACATCAATGAGATCGATTCCAAGTTCCAAAAGAAGAGTATAAACCTCATCGGCAAACTCAATATCCTCCTCCAAATTAGGGAGAGCATGCATCAGTTCTTGTTGAGTCACAAATCCTCTTTGACGGCCTTTTTCAACAAGATCGCGTACTTCTTGGGGGTATTTTGCGAGGTTTTCCTCCGAGAAGTGAGCGATAAACTTCTTCGTCCGTGCCATAGGCTTTTAGAGGGTGAGGGTTTCGAAGTAGAGCAAAGTGAGCACTTTTTCCATCTCGTCTTGGACATTCCGCTGATCGGGGTTTTCCACCTCGGCCGCAAACGCCATTTTTCTCAGTTCTGTTCCCTGTTCATGAGCCACATAAAAGCTCTCGTCCACCGTGCCCACGCGATTATAGTGATCTTCAATCTGTTTGTAAACAGAAGTTGCAGGAAAGGAAGCCGCAAGTCGGCCTAATAACTCCGGAAGGTCCCGACAGAACTGTTGATAACGAGAATCGTCGAGCCGGAAATAAGGTTTAATGAGGTCTTTCTGCACCGCTCTTTGATAAAAAACTTCAAAAGGTTGAACGTTTTTCCAAAGTTCGAAAAAAGCTTTTGGATAAGTGAGCAAGAGTCCTAAAAAGTAGAGCACCAGTTTTTCCTGACGATTAAAACTTTCTTCGCGGGGTTTCTCAACCTTCAAAGCGCGCGGCCTTCGTTCCGCCTTGAGCTGCTTGAGATAGTCATAGAGCATATCCATGGGAGTACCCACCAGCTTAGAAAGTTTTTTAATGGTTTCATCCTGCTCAACCGGATGAGAAACTCCTTTGAGAAGCTCCAAGACCGCATCCGTGAATTCTCGCTTCCCACTGGAACTGCTGAGCGAGAACTTTTTTTGCCATTCTTCCAAGAAAAAATCGAGATAGGGCTGGCGAGCTGCAACAGCTTCGGTCCATAGATTTGGATCTTCCTTAACGGCATCTGCAGCATCCTTCCCTTGCGGAATACGGATCACAAAAATTTCTAAATCGAGAGGCTGGGCAGTAAGCACCGCACGGAGCAAAGCTTCTTGCCCTGCTTGGTCCGAATCAAAAGCAAAAACCACTTTCTTACTAAAGCGTTTGATGAGTTTAAGTTGCTCTGCTGTAAGCGCAGTGCCCGAAGTGGCCACCACATTTTTAACCCCAGCTTGCCAAGAAGCCATCACATCAAAGTAGCCTTCCACAAAAATAGCAGCGTCTTCTTTTTTGACGAACTCTTTAGCTCGACTCAAATTAAAGAGCACTTCACCCTTATGATAAAGAGCATGCTCCGCCGAATTGAGATACTTGGGCTGCTCCCCTTTTTTGAGAGCCCTACCTCCAAAAGCGATAACGTCTCCTTGTGTAGAATCAATGGGGAACATAAGGCGAAGACGGAAACGATCCACCACTTCTTGAGAGGAAGCGTCTCTCGCCAAAACCAAATTACTGGCGAGTAAATCGGCCTTTTCATGTTTTTTTTCAAGCAAAGCGCGATACAGTTGATCCTTCCCCTCAGGAGCAAAACCCACTTGAAAAGTCTTTAAAGTCTCATCACTCATTCCTCGAGCTTTCACATAAGAAAGCACCTTTTCGGCATCCCCCTTTTCTCCAAGCTTTTGAACAAAAAATTTACTCGCATCGTAATAAGCGGCCTTTAAACGTTCTTTTTCATCTTTAGACACCTTGTGTGCCGAATCCCCTCCTTTGGGCAAATCCACATGCGCTTTTTCCGCCAAGATCTCCAAGGCCCCACGGAATTCTACCCCCTCTATGTCCTGGATAAACTGGAAGAGGTCCCCTCCTTTATGACAAGAAAAGCAATAAGCCAATTGCCGCTCCACACTCACATAAAAACTAGGCGTTTTCTCTGCATGGAAAGGGCAACATGCCTTTAAATACTTACCGCTTTTTTTGAGCTGCACATAGGGGGCCACCACATCCTCAATAGAAAGTTTGGCTTTAATTTCTTGAATGGGATCGCTCATTTCTAGGCTTAGAGAGCCCGATTATAGCACAAGTCAGCGAAACTGCACGGTATCCTTAAAGAGCTGCAAAATTTCCAAATAAAGTGCTTCATCATAAGGGGCATTCGTCGGTCGACTGATGGTACCCAAGAAATAGAGTTTAGAAATCCCCTCGGGGGCATCTGGGCTGGGCTTCGTGATCAGGAATTCCAAACCAGGGTAAGGTTGTCCTCCAAATTCATCAGGAACCGTCCAAGCAAAAGCCTGCACTCCAGGAAAAGCAAGCTCTTCCGCTAGATCACCCAGCTCCGCTCGATCTGCAGCGTACTGCTCTTCTGCAGGTTTATTCGCTCCCCAGGAAGAAATAAATATGACAGGACCCGCATAGTTATAAACTTCCTCCTCTTTCGACATTTGAATAAAGTTCAGGGTTTCACTCCAAGCTCCTTCTCCTTGAGTACTTTTAAATATGTCCAAATCCGCGGGGTAATCAAAACTGAGCAAATCGTCTGAGTAGTGTTTAACATCAGATCCTTCTTCACCCGGTTCAGTAGTCACTAGAGACTCAACAGGATCACTAGAATCCTGGAGAGGAAGCAGCTCAATTTTTCTGGCCACTACCACTAAGAAAACGAGGGTCAGCAATAAAAGAAAAATTTTTTTCATAAATAAAAATGAATTAAGTTAAAACGCCTTCACCTCCAGACCTTCAATCAAGCTATAAAAAGCCGCCTGAGCCGCTTGAGCATCTTGCCCATCGCAAATCTTCACCGTAAACACGAGAGCTTCCACATTCACCGGTACAATAGAAGTGTCCACCGCACAAACTCCATCGATTTTAGAAGTGTGATAGGCCCAAAGCCCGTTGATCTGTTGAGCAGCGCCAGCTGCCTGCTCTTCTTCTGCAACATCAGTAGAAGTAGCGCTCTTCACCACAATTTGAGCACCTCCATTTACAGTAAAACTGGGGCCCACCACACTTGCCCCTTCAAATTGCCCATCCACGATCTGCATCAGATCGCCATCATAATGCAGCGTGTATGCAAAACTTTGCTGATCACTCATAAAACTAGCCTCTAAAGGAGCTCCCGGCAGTGAAGCCAATTCTATTTGAGCCGTTTCGTCCGATTTAGGCTGACACCCCGTCAAAGAAAAAGTGAGTACAAAAAGGGCTAGGGAAAGTGCAAAAGAACGTGATGACATAGCGCGCGGTTAAACTAGATTCAGCCTAACACAGTTACTTCTTGGAATAAAGCACCAGAACCAAGAGCGCCATCAGAGCAAAAATACCGACCAAAGCCACTGCCTTGCCTTCGGTATGAAGCATGAGGGCCATAGATCCGAAAAGAGCAGAAGTAACGATAAAAAATAAAACGATTTTTGCATCGCTATAACCCGCTTTTTGAAGCCGATGATGGAAATGCCACAAGTCTCCCTTTAAAGGAGATTGTCCCTTTAGAACGCGGCGTAAAATCACCCAAACAAAATCGAGGAGAGGAAAGCCCAAAACTAAAACAGTAGTAGCGATTTTTCCTCCGGAAATCATGGCCGCCACAGCCAGCAAAAATCCAGTAACCATAGAACCCGTGTCTCCGAGCAAATAGCGTGGCGGAGGAAAGTCAAAAAAGAGAGATCCAAGACTAGCCCCGAGTACCATCGAAGAAAGTGCAATCGCCAAACTTTGATCCACCGAATGGAAGCCCGTGCGTAAACTTAAAATCAAAATGGCCAATGCAGCAACAGTCCCCACGCCATTCGCCATACCTGGTACTCCATCGATCCAATTGAACGCATTGGTAATGCTGATCAGCCACACCACCGTAAGGAGGTCCGCCAAAACCGTAAAGTTAAAAGTCCAAGTTCCTAAATGAAGGGGAATTTGCCAAGCATCTAGCACTATGGTTCCTCCCAAAGGATTAGTGATGGAACTCACTCCGAGCCCGCCCATGATCAAGAGAAGAGCCGCCAAAAGTTGTACACCCAAACGAAGCCAAGGGGAGAGCCCTCTACGGTCATCTAAAAAACAAGTCATCCCCAAAAGCAACACGGAGCTCAGCAAGGAAAGCACGAGAGGATTTTCTTTGAGGAAAAGAGCAGAACACAAAAGAATGCTCAACACGGCGGCCACACCCCCAGGGTAAGGAATAGCTGGTCGAGCATGACCATAGCGTTCCGGTCGATCCATCAAGCCCAATGCAGGGAAAAACTTGAGGACCAAGAGACTGAAACCAACAGTGAAACCAAAACTAGCCAGGAGGATAGGGGCCATGAGTTTATTGTGTCACAAAGGATTCAATTGTGCGAGCATCCTTGAGTTCAAAAGGACCCACACGAGTACGACGTAGAGCTGTTAAAAGAGCCCCACACCCCAGCCGCTGTCCTAAATCGTGGGCAAAAGATCGCACATAAGTCCCACTCGAAACGGTGAGTTTAAGCCGAACGTAGGGAAGTTCAATTCGGATATCCCGCCCTTGCATTTCCACCTCCACGGACTTCAACTCCACTGGTTTGCCCGCACGAGCCAATTCATAAGCTTTCCTGCCTTGGATTTTCTTAGCCGAAAAAGCGGGGGGCATTTGCTGACTACGCCCCCAAAAACTTTTTAAAGCCTCTAAAATTTCTGCCTCACTAGGCAAAGGCTTATGAGTCTCTTGTATCTCTCCTTCTGCATCATAGGTATTAGAGATCTTCCCCAGCTCAAGCTCCACGTCGTAATCTTTATCGAGCTTCATATAATGTTGAATTTGCTTGGTGGCACTACGTCCCACCGCCAAGACCAAAACTCCAGTGGCCAAAGGATCCAATGTCCCCAAGTGGCCGATGGTCTTCTCTTTTAAAAGGCCACGCATCTTTGCCACCACATCGTGGCTAGTCCAAGTACTGGGCTTATCAATGATTAAAAATCCTTCGTTCATACTGTAGGCACCTCAATTCGGGTCGCTCGACTTAAAAGATCACGCACCACTCGCCGATCGTCATGAGGAATTTTTTGACGACCCACCACTTGAAATTCTTCAGCCCCTTTGCCAGCAACCACCACGGTGTCCCCTTTTTGAGCCAAGTGCAAAGCCAATCGAATCGCCTCTTTGCGGTCCAAAACCTGCCAGAAACGATTCCCTTCTTCTCGAGGAATTCCTTCTCGCACCATGGCTGCAATACTCAGATGATCTTCTGTATAAGGATCGTCATCAGTCAAAATAACAATGTCCGCATACTTATGGGCCACCGCACCCATCTTAGGTCGTTTTGTTTTGTCTCGATCGCCCGTTGCACCAAAAACCAAAATGAGCTTGCCCTGAGTGAGTTCACGGAACATGGAAAGCACTTGATCTAAAGAGTCTTCGGTATGAGCGTAATCCACCACCACCGTAAAAGGCTGCCCTTCCTCAATGAGCTCCAAACGTCCTTGCACGGGAAGCATTTTTTGTAGTGCTGTTTGAATGGTGTTCAAATTGATCCGATGGGCTGTAGCCACCGTAGCTGCAGCTAAAGCATTGTAAACGTTCATACGGCCTGGGATTTTAAGTTCCACAGGAATTTCTCCATTGGGGATTCGCAATAGGAAGCGCGTGCCATTGGCTTGTGACTCCAAGTTTCGCGCCACATAAGTTCCCTTGAGAATTCCGTAAAAAAACTGTTGATCAGCAGGGAACTTTTCAAAGTAGTCGTGGGCAGCGTCATCCACATTGATGACCGAAATTTTAGGCACATCGGGCTTGCGTGCAGAAACATTGAGCTGAGCGAAGAGGCGACCCTTGGCCTTCATGTACTCATCCATGGTCTCATGATAATCCAAGTGATCTTG
Source organism: uncultured Candidatus Peribacteria bacterium (assembly GCA_964516995.1). Taxonomy (GTDB): domain Bacteria; phylum Patescibacteriota; class Gracilibacteria; order UBA1369; family 2-02-FULL-48-14. The sequence goes on from CAZFAV010000003.1 coordinate 183,271, forward strand.
AGCAAAGTTGGTGAGAACAGCAGTATCTATATTGATTCCCCAAGTACGGCTCTGCACCAAAGCATGGCTGGTCACTTCCAGTACCAGAACTTCACAACGTGCTTCCGCCATTTCTTTAATCTTGGCCTGAAGTTGAAAGGGGCTCAAAGTAGACTGCTTGGCCAAATTCACCTCCTCTTGATCTCCAACTTTAAAATTGACGGTAGTGAGCAAACCCGCCTTACGACCAGACTCCATAAAAATTTTATGGATCATGTTGCACGTGGTCGTTTTTCCTTTGGTACCGGTGACCCCTATCACCAGCATTTTCTTGGCAGGAAAGCCATAGTATAAGGCTGCAGCCACCGCCATGCATTTATGATAAAAGAGGCGGAGAGGATGAAGAGGTGGGAGTAGTTTTTGGAGGAAGTCTTTCACCAGTCCAGTTTAGCTTGCAGTGGAACCGAAAAGCAATTCCGGATTTAAAAAGTTCCCTTCTTCAAAATAGCCTGCGCTTCAGCGATGTCTTTTTGGATTTGAGCGACCAATTCTTCCGATGAACTGAAACGAATCACGGGTCTGAGCATCGGGCCAATTTCTAACTCCACCGTTTTACCATAAAAATCTCCAGCAGCCTCCAAAAGGTGCACCTCAAGCAAAGGCTCCTCCTCATTAAAAGTGGGCCGCCCACCCCAGTTCATTACAGCTGAATACTTTTTTTGTTCAAGCAGAACTCGCGCCACATAGACCCCATATGGAAGCTCCAAGGAGGGCACACGAAGGTTAAGGGTGGGGAATCCAAGGCCCTTCCCACGACCCGCCCCATGAATGACTTCACCTGTTCGTTTCATCAAAAACATGCTATCATAAACCCCGCAATAACCCACAACATTCATGCATACCTACTACGGAATTTGGATTGATCACTCTCGCACCGCCATCATCAAAGCCAACAAAATAGCAGAGGTGGAAATCCATTGGATGAAATCCGAAGTAGAACCTCACATACATGGCAGCGCAGACTCCAACGAGCACCTGACCATCGTGAACCAACAACAACACGAAGAACGTCGCCACAATCAGATGAAGGCTTTTTCACGAGAAATCATTAAACAAATCGGCGACGCCGATGAAATCGTGGTCTTTGGTCCGGGAACCGCCAAGCACGAATTCAAACACGAACTAGAAGATCACAAACCTCTAACCGGTAAACTTAAAGGCGTAGAAACCACAGACGAACTGAGTGAAGCCGAGCTCAAAGATTATGTAAAGAGCTACTTTCACCTTCCGCTCCAGGATTAAGTCAGCAAGTCGCACCCGCGGATTAGAGCAAAATCGCCATGAGCAACCAAAATTGGAAAGCCAAGTCGTTTTTGAAGTAGGGCGTGTCAAAGAGCCCATGCACCAAGAGAGTCACCAGCATGAGTGCCGCTAGCGCTCTTTGATGTGAGTCTTTTTCAAATAGCCATTGCAGGGCCTGATAGAGCAAAATAAAGAGAGCAACTAGACCCAAGAGTCCCATAGAAAGCCACGTGGCTAAAAACAAATTGTGAGGATGAAGCATGTTCCATTCAAAGGGTTCTTGTCCCAGTGTGGCCACCGCCACTGCCTGATATTGCTGTTCATATTGCCCCAGTCCAATACCCAAAAAGGGGTGAGTTTTTATGAGCTCCAAAGCAATGCTATAAACCTGAATTCGCACGCTAGAAGAAGAGCGCTCAGAAAAGTCTAAAAATTGAGTGAATTTTTCGCTACCCAGTTGAGAAAAAAGCAGCAATATTCCCGTCAGAATGCCTGCAGCCAAAGTGCCATAAAAAAGCTGAGGAGATCGCCGTCGCAAAAAGATCAAAAATCCTAAGAACAAAGCCGCAAAAACAGCAATAAAAGCTGCATAAGAAGCAGTGAAATAAAGCCCTAAAATGCAGAGTATAGTGGCTGCACCCAATAAAGCCTGAGCTCGTCGAGATTTCGTTTCCAGAAAAGCAAAGACCCCATAAACCACCAAAGGCCCTAAATATAGCGCTAAATAATTGGCCGACTCAAAGGGGCCAGAAGCTCGTCCATCGGGTGTTAAAAATTCTCCCGTATAAACCTGTTGAAGCCCCAAGAGGGAAAGCACCGTGCCACTGAAAAGTAGAGAATTTAAAGCCCAGAGAATGAGTGAAGGTTTTTCTCGCAGCACACTGCGAGCCATCACAAAGTAAAGCATCGGTGCCACAATCCATCCCTTAAAAATACCCAAAGCTTTCACCGTGCTCGGAAACTCGGTGCCATCCACCATAAAAGCTTGATGAGGGACCACCGCTAAACCTAAAATTCCCGCCAAAAAGAACATCGCCACCGGCCAAACTTTTTTCCACTCACTCCAGCGGAAGGGCTCGTGGTCGAACAAAAAATACAAAAATAAAAATCCTAAAATCAGTTCTGGAAAGGTGACTGGAATTCCGAACAGCACTCCTCTAAATAAATAGAGCGGAAATAAAAGTGGAAAAAGCGCCACCAAACGAGGGAAAATTCCTCCAGGAAAACGTAAAGTCTGCGACATATCAGCAGTGTTTAAGACCGCTACAAAGATCTCTTAAAGCGGCCATTGGATCCTTTGCTTTGACCACACCGCTCGAAAGTAAAACCCCGCTCGCTCCGAGCTCCAAAGCCTTGCGCACGTCTTCGCCCGTTTTAATTCCAGCACCCACAATCACTTTGCCTTTACCAATAGCGGCCACCGCGCGCTGAATGACATCCGGTCGAGCTTGAGAAACCGATACGTTTCCACCAATGAGTTCAGGTACTTCTACAGCCACAAAATCTGCACCCATACCTGCATAACGTACTCCTTCTTCATCATTTTCTGCACAAACAATGGACATCATATTGAGTCGTTTCATGTTTTCGAGCGCAGCAACAATTTGCGCATCAGACAAGCGGCGTTCGGAATGGTTGAGCATAGAACCATCAATTCCCATGCTGCGAGCCACATCCACGGGTATAAGGCCTGTATATGGTCCGTATGTCACTCCATCCATGTGCTGAGCCAAAACTGGAATAGAAACTGCAGCTGCCAACATTTCTAAATCAAGGGACATTCCCACAATGGCCACATTCACGCCCATTTCGTTAGCCACACGCTCATGCATTTTGGCTAGCTCTACAGCCTTAGCTCCAATAGCTTCTTGGTAAGCCTTGAAATTGGTGATCAAGATAGGAGTTGCAAAGGCCATAAAGATGTTGAAAAAGATCGGAAATTATGATACACTTATAAGATTTAAAACCAAAACAAAACACGTATGGCCTTACGTTGTCTCCAATTTTACTCGAGTAACCCATGGGAATCCCATGACACTTTTCACGAGTCCGGACACGGCCCAGAAGGCGGTGGTGAAGCGGCGACGGACGTGTACGAAGGCTACAAAAAAGAAGTATTGAGTCAATTGAAAGATACCGAGCAAAAGCAAACTCTCGAAAAGATCGTAGACAATGCAAAAAAAGGAAAAGTAAAAATCGAAACCCTCACGACGGTTTTGGAACCTTTGGTAGATGCACTCAAGGCCGCTGAGTCCTTCCCTCCCGATCGAAGGGCAGAAATGACTGCCAAGCTCGATAAAATCACCACAGATGGGACTATTTCTGGAGCAGAAGTGCGTGAGCTCGTAGACCTGCGTTTTGTGGAAGAAAGAAATCAATTCAGCGCCAGTATAGAAAAAACAGCCACCAAGGATGCTTATGTCTACCTCAACGTGGATAAAAGTCGCTTGGATAAAGCCTTTAAGGTCAACGACAGCTACACGATCAACTTTGGTATTGGTGAAGAAGGAGTAGACCAAGAAAAAGCCTTGGCCATCCAAAAAATCACACGCCTGGATCACATGCTCCCTGCTACTGTGAATCAAGTGGAGGTAAAATCCCTCCATTTTGGAGAAACAGTAGTCCTCACCCGCTACTCCGACGGTAAATTCCGCCTCGCCGGAAAAAGCCTTAAAGATAGACACTATTACGTTTTCCAGGGTGACGAGATCACCATTTTGAGCCGCACCGATACCAGTGCAGAAAAAGTAGAAGCAGCTACTACGACTATTAAAGAAGAAGAAAAGAAAGTAGATACCGCCAAGGCAGATGCCGCAGCCGCTCAAGCCAAGGAAATGGAGGCTCGCCGCCAAGAACTCATCGGCCAAAACTACGACTATTATGCAGAAGGACTAAGAATGAACAGCGATACCGCCGTTCGCCTTCCCGAAGAATTCTTGCACAAAAGCGGGCAGGCTTTGCAAGAAGCTCTTCCTCGCATGCAATACGGAGAACAGCTCAAAGACGCTTTAACCACTTTGAGTGCTATCCAAAGCCAAGCAATTAACAAAAAGTCCTCCCCTATAGGTCTCTTAGAAAACATTCGTACTCGTCAATTGGCCTCTAGAAACACCGTGAGCTTTACCGAAGTCACTCGCGAAGTGCTCGATAAAACTCCCGATGAAGTCAATACAGAGCTCAAAAAGCTAGTACAAACAAACCCTGCAGAAGGAACACCAGAATATGTACGACTGGAACTCATCCGTTCCTTTTATAGTGCTGTGGCCAAGCTCATGAACGCGCTGCGTAAAATGAACACCGTTGCTCTTTCCTCAGAAGGAAGCCTTGCACCAGAAGAAGTACAAAAAGTCATCGATCCCGCTCACTCTCTCCAAGCCTTGGATGAAACCGTGAGCCTGTTCTTCGACTCTAATAAAGGTTCTGCAGAGGCAGACCCCAAATTCTGGCAAGGTGTTCGAGGTCAAGACAAACACGAGATAACCATGGATTACAGTGAAAATAAGGTCTACGGAGAAAAAGCCACCGAGTTCAAAAATTACGACGAAGCAGCTGCCTGGGAACGTGTACGCTCCTCCGCGTTAGTTTATAAAGACGGAGTAGCTATCTACGATCCAAAAACCTTAATCTCTAATCTCAATTTCTATCTCAACTTAGGAAAGGCCAGAAGTTCCATGACTAAAGATTATGAAGCCATCCGCGCCCTCCCTCCTCTATTAGAGTCTGACCTGAGTACTCTCAAAGACAATCCTAAGCTCGACTTATACAAAAAAGCGATCCAACTTGGTTTTGCAGAAAGCCTCGAGGGTAGAGCAGCAAGCGCTGCAGAAAGTACAGAATCACCAATGGGTATTTCTGAATCCGTAGCTCTTGCGGCTCAATTGACACCAGAAGAACTACGTGAAGCACAAACCCGCCTCAAAGAATATCAAGTGCTCACCCTCGGTGCTTTGATCAACTCGGCTACTTCTGAAAAAATGACCGAACTGGGAGCTGATATTAGAGTCCCACTAACCGAGGATGGCCGCCTCACCGTGCACGCAGGACTCCGTGAGAATGTATATCATCAAGAGTTAGAACTCCACGTGGGCCCCACCTACGAAATCATCCGTTCGGACCGCGTTTCCCTGAGTGCTTCGGCCGGAGTAGGAGTGAATCCAGGTACCGGCGAAGCCAAATTAGGTGGCGGCTTAGACATGAACGTGGGCCTTGGTAAAGAAGGCGTGGAACACATTTGGAACCTCAATGTAGGACTCGGGGGTGGACTCAACACCAGAAATATGGGTCTCGCCCTGGGAGCTTATCTGGGAGTAAGCAGAGACCTTCAAGCCGTTTTGGCTAAGAAGACCGAAACAACCTTGGAAGCCCACGGCCAAAACATGGATCAAGCCCTTAAGGAATACCAACAATGCCTTATCGAATATCGTTTCTCACCTGAATATCAAAAAATCTACTTGGATCGCATGGCTAGATCCCTCAAAGATGCTGCCGCTGCTCAAGCCATCGATGACATGCAGGATGTCCAATTTGGTGGAGCCGGAGTTTCTGTGGTCTACGTTCCCGGCATCAATGCAGTGGTCCCCATTCCTTATGTCAACATTCTCTTGAAGGAGAACCCCTACGCGGTTTATGAAACCGCTGGTATGGACTTAGACGCCCAAGCTCAAGAGCAACTCAACTCAGCAGCCAAGAGGCAGCTGGGCACTCGCACTATTCAAGTTTACGAATCTGGAACTCTCTTGGAAGGTCCCGACGGAAATCGCCGCATCACCGAAGCAGAAGTAGATATCGATCTCGAGGACAAACGCCTTACAAAACTCAATGCAGCTCTCAGTTCCCAAGGTCTCCGCCTAGAAATGGAACCCGATGGAAAACTCCGTCTCGACATCAGCAATGTGCGTGGAAACGCCGACATTTATACCGACCCTTCTTCAGGGCTAGAAACCTACACAGAAGGTGGGAAAATTTACCTCAACGTGGGCACCACCGATCATTTGGCCATCAAACGCATCGATGAATGGTCCATGGCTAAGCGCGATAATGCCTATCAAAATGTTAAAATTTACATTTCCAACAATCTTCAAGCCGACCCAAAGACCATCCGTGAAACGACAGATAAACATCTGCACTTTGAACGTATGGAGAAAGGGGTATACAGCAGTGCAGTAGAAATAAGGGATCAAGGAGCTTATACCAAGATGACCGAACGCGGAGACCAAGGACAAGCCGTAGCCACCGGCCGAGCCGAGGCCACTACAACTCGTCTTTCTGAAAAATCAACCTTTGGTTCTGAACAAGCCCTCAAGGAGGCTGGACTCCAAACCATGCTCATGCCAGAGGATTACGAAGCGCGTGCTACCGCCCTCAAAGAAATCCGCGGTCTCATCCGAGCAAAAAATACCGCGGAAATTTCCACTGCGGATAACCAAAAAATCGACCTTGCAGTAGCCCGTATCATGTCAGATGACGCCATTCGTCTCGAATACAAAGATCTCAGTGTCAACTACAGTGCACAAGACCTGATATCCTTCTTAAACAAGAATGCTCCAGAACTCGACACCAAGAACGAAAGAGTGCTTACCGTGACCTTGCAACGTCTCATGGAGGCCTCCCTCAGCACAAACGACTTCAGTGATCCTAAGAAACTCGAGGCAATGATCGCTTGGAACGAAAAACGAGTCACTCAAAAACTTCAAATCGATTACGGATTGGACGAAGTCACTGCTCGTGACATTTCTCAACAATGGATGGAGACCTGGTCTAATCCAGCCAACCTTACTCCCACTCCTATCCCAAATGGAGCCAGCGTCGACATTGAAGTGGGAACCGAAGGAATTCAAGGAACCCGATCCAGTACTTGGACAGAAGGAGGAAACCTTTTGGGAGCCATTAATCTCAATGCAGTCCCTGCACTGAAGGCAAAATTGGCTGAACAACTTTTGAACCAAATGGATCAAGCTCCTTTCACCATGCAACTGGGCATCGCCCTTCTCGACAAATCCGATCTTTTCTTCACTTCTAAAGAGCTTCAAAGCATCAAGGCGATGATGGAAGGTGGAGCTCGAGATGAAACCACTTTTAATAAGTTCACCACCATCTTGAAGTCTCTCTACCTAAAGGGCAGCTGGACTTCTCCCGACGGATCCACCACTATCACTTCGACCAGTGTAGACCTCGTGGGTCTCTACGACGGCTGTCTCAACTTTACAGAAGTTTACCAAAGCAAACTCAAAGTGACCGTCAAAGTTCCAGAAGACGCTGCTGCAGGTGCACGAACCATAGAGTTCCTCCGACCTCGCGCCAATGTAGAATTCGTTGGAATCGGCGCCGCTGTGGGAGTACGAGTTCCTGGTGAAGAAGTCGCTGCACAAGAAACCGGTAGTGGAGATGAACTCGACTCTGCTGACGAGGGCGACCCAGTAGCCCCAGGCAACGAAAGTGACGATGATCACTTCGGATCTTAATCCTGACTATACAAAATATGAAAAAACCGCTAGTTTATGCCACAATATTGAGTTTACTACTCTTCTGTACGGCTTGCGGAGCCAACTCCGCGACCGGATCTCGAGCTCAAAATGGCGAAAGCACAGAAAACTCAGGCGACATCGATCATTCCCCACTCCAATAAGAAATGAAAAAAATCCCTACCCTTTTCGGTTTCATCGGCCTCGTCGCCGGACTCACCCTCACTCATCCGCTTTACACAGAGGGTATAGCGATGCCCAGTGCCGGATCTCCCACCAGAGGGGAGACCAGCTCAGTCTTGGCTTCCAGCGAAGACAATTATGTGGTCCCCGCCATTGCTTCCGGAGACTACGACGAAGGCACTCACCGAGATTGTGAAGGTGCACGTCACGAGCACACCCATATCAACAACACCTCTTCCAGCGGTACCTACGATTACTACGACGTGATCCACGCGACCGCCATCACTCTGGAAGATGATTTTTGGGACTACGTAGACACCACCAACCTGCTCTGTACCAACGGAGATGACACCTACGTGGACTGTGGTTTTGATAAAGACACTGTTCGTGATGGTGAAGTGCTCTGGTCTACCACCGGAGGAGAATGGGACGGAGTCACTGTGACCTACTACGACAGTCTCGGCTGGATTAGTGGCCACCCTCGTGGAATCGTATGGGAATACGGCACCGATCACCCAGGAGACATCACTTATTTGCCCTGGGAAAAAGAAGGACACCAAAAAACCGAAGGAGTTTCTTGGAGCGCTCTCACGGACTATACCGCAGATCATACGGTAACCACCACGAGTTGGACTAAAGAAGAATTTTATTACATCCGCGACACTGCCGACCATAGCGATCTCGACAACTATACTCACCTTTATACTGATGAAGTTTCTGGCCACGAGGACGAAGTAGACCCCGATGGAGACTATCTCTATTGGTACGGTCTCAACGCCACCGTAGTGAGCAACTTCATTGCCTGTGAAGCTCCCGCTATCACTTGTGATTCTCTCGAGCTCACCAAAGCCGATGGGACGGCAGTAGATGTGAATGATCTCTTTAGCGACGTCAATCTTAAAGTCACTGCCACCGGAACCGATGGCACCACAGAGAGCGACATTACTGCCGACTCCACTTTCCAATACTACGTCAACCAATACGGCAGTGCTAACACCGCCGGAGACGCCAGTGGAACCCTCAAATACGGAAGCTTTGGCCTCAGCTCTGGCAAACATCCCAATACCACGGACAGTACCGTGACCTTTAACGGTGTAAAACCCGGAGACAGCGTTTACGTTTATGTAAGCGATTACGAAGGCGCAGCCTACCCCTCTTGTTACGATCGCATTGAGTTCCCCTATTGTGCCGACCTCAGCATTACTGATCCTACTGGACTCTTTGGATCTGGTTATTTAGGCGTGATCAGTGAGGCCAGCTTTGACACCAATATTACCGTAGAAGCTACCGCCTCCTCTGGAGAAGCTTGGCCCTTCAACATCACCTACGATTCCACCGACGATACTGCTACTTACGACGGAGAAAATGATCCCTACAACACCGACGACTACACGGTAGACCATTATCTAAGTGAAGAAAGCGCCACGGTAACTGTAAGCGCTGACGATGATGTGGCTAATCTTTGCCGTGACAGCTTCAACTACACCCTCGTCCCCCCCATTGAACTCAATACTTGTGAAGATTTAAGTTTCCTCACCACCGACCCCATTTCTGCAGAAGACATGGCTGCCGGCAATGTTGAAATTTCTTGGACCAGCACCATGACGGATGGCACTCCCACGCCTCCCCCTTATGTGTGTATGAGCATAAACAATCCGTCAGGTACCTTCCGTGACCCTGCAGGGATAACGGGCACCGGGTCAATTACCACCAGCCTCACCACTGTTTATTACACGGGTGAAGCAGGAGACATAATCACTTGTCGTAGCAGTCTCTACCCTGCCTGTACAGATATCCTGACGAGTGAAACCACAACAACAAGCTACTCGTGTAACGACGTGGCCTTGAGTGAACCTTACATCACTACAGATGGAGGAATCACCAAAACCACTATCGATCTCACCGACGATGCCGATCTCGCCTTACTCTACGCGAACAGTACAGTCTGTTATGACTATTCCATAACCGTCTCTGATGCTGCCTTTAGCGATACCCTGCAAGCCGCTGGCTACACCGACTCTACACGCAGCGCCTATTCTGGAAACCTAAGCCTGACCGTTAACGAAATGCCTCTGGTGACTGGAACTAATCCTAACGTGGGCAACCCTGCCACAGTAGCCATCAATGGTAACAGCAGCTACACCGGAACCCTCTGTTGGGAAAACTACGAACCTGGCAACTACCTGGACCTCCAAGTTTTGGGAGCTCCTCTCGCGTGTTATGAAGATTCACAGCTGCCTAGCTACACCCCGGGCAGCTATGCTTGTACAGATCTAGAACTCTCCCCCGATACCGTTACTATAGCGGCAGGATCCAGCACTGCTGGCCCTGTGACCCTCACAGTGACTGTGACGGGAAGTGATGCCGCTTGGAGCGGTAATTTGCTGGTGACTCACACTGGAAATGGCACGCTCTACTATCCCGATGGAACTACTTCTACCGAAGGTGACGGCCACCTGGAAGTTCCCGTCTCTGGGCTCTCCACTACCCTCACCTTCACCTATGTTGACGGCATGGCCGGAGATACGGTGACTGCAGTGATCGAGGGTGAAGTGGGTGCTTGTACCGACAATCTCACCATGACCCAAGAAACGGGTGGTGGTGGTGGTGGCGGCGGTGGTGGCGGTGGCGGTGGCGGTGGCGGCGGTGGTGGTGGCGGCGGTGGTGGTGGCGGCGGCACTTCTGAGGAAGTCTGTGACGTCGATGTGACCGAACACTCCGAAGACACCGTTCTCAGTTGTGAAGACTATGAAATGAAAGTTTGTGTAGATGGGGATGACGTTACAGTCACCGCCAGCGATGACAATGAGATCTGTTACTACTTGGATGAAGATGGCGATGGACGTCAGGACTCCGACGAAGAACTCGTCTGTGACGATGGCAGCATCGAGCTGGACCAAGACAAGGACTGTTACGAAGTCACTGTCAACAATGTCTGTGAAGAAACCTCCATCTCCATAGAGAACGGCGGAGGCAGCTGTTACGACACCACGGTAGAAACTACCGGCAGAGTCGGCACCTTCAACAAGTACATCTACACCTTCAATTTCTCTTCCGAAAAGAATTCTTACACCGATCAAGGCGTCTTCTTCGCTCACGATGAAGACCGCGCTTTCTACACCTTGGATTACCGACCTTCTGGCGATGAAAATGAAATCGTCTTCACCGACGACATGTGGTCCAGTGGAGTCCTCACTTCCAGCGATGGAGGGACCGTAGATTTAGCCACCGACTACAACGAACTTACCAAAGGTCGTCACTATACTTATACCGAAATCACCAACCTCGGTTTTGGAGATAAATACGAGGAAAATTCCGACAGCTTGGCCAGCTACGTGCAAAGCCACTACAGCTCTTCTAGCTATTTGAGTTACGTGCCTTATGTGAAATACGACAATGGCAGCGAATCCTCCCCCATCGAAGCTTGTAAATACGGCGAAGATGGAAATCTGAGCAACACCGATGTTTGTTTTGACCCCGCCGAAGCTCCAGAAACCACTCATCAAGTCACCATTCAAAATGCAGGCACCGTTACCGGTGGAAGTATCCGTATCCGTTACGTGGGAGTGATCCACTCCAACCTCAAGTGTGACGGCAGCAGTGAAGACACCTGTCTCACCGAAGAATTCGAAAACAACGCGACCGTGGATGCTTTCCCTGGCACCAGCGGTAACACCGTAGACGCCACGGCCCGCCTGGTCGTGCTCTGTGCTTATCTGCTCACAGAAAATGCAGGAGACGTTTATCTCAATGAAGCCATTCAAGGTGGCAGCGACCTCGCTTGTATCACTACCGAAAACACGGGAGGAAACGACTACAGCAGCTACAGCAACACCGATTCCTTGATCTTCTTAGATCCCGATGCCACCACTATCAGTGGCACTACTGGCACCACTCCCGATTACGCCGATACCACCATCTCTTGGTGTGACGGAAATAGTGATGGAAGCCTCATTGGAAATCTCAGTTCCTATGTCTGTGAAATCGTGGGCTCTGTGAGTGAACTTTGGCGCACCGCTACCGTAGAAAGCACTACAGAAAGCCACGTGAGCCAGGCCACTCGCAACGCCAGCACCAATCAGACCAGCGCTACTCTCACTATTAGCGGTGGAGACAAGGTTTCCAACTGGCAAAAGCTCGAGGACACTCTCACCAATAACAACAACAGCAGCAGCCATATTCTTTACTTTGATGGAACTTATGGTGGATCCACTCATGGAACCCTCACCCTGAGCAGCATCGAAGTCCCTGCCGGAGCGTGGACACTCATTGTTGAAAATGCCGACCTCGTGATTGCAGGCGACGTGAGCTACGCCAGCACCGTGACCACCGCCGATTACAAGGATCTACCTTCAGTAGCCTTTGTGGTCCTCGATGGAGACATCAAATTTAAAACCAGCTCCTACCACAATGTGGGAGTGTACTACACCAATCAAGACCTCACGGGAGACACCCGTAGCCCAGTGAATGGAGTCTTCACGATTGATGGTTCCATCTACGGAAACGTTCAACCTCTCGTAGACGCGTGCCGCTATGTGGCACCCCCCACCATGGAAGGAGGAGGACTCGTGGTTCGTTACGACAGCCGCATCCTTTTGAACACTCCCCCATCCCTCTCCGAATACGTGGACGTAAGCACCGAAAAGGCGATAAACTAGAGACCCTAAAAGTCTCATGGCCAAGCCAAATTTCTACCTCATGTCCGGGGAAGATCACTTCTCTCTTCAAGAAGAAGTGAAACGTTGGAAAAACGCTTTTGTAGAGAAATTTGGCGACAGCGATTTAGAAGAACTCGACGGAGAACTCGTCGATCCAGAAACATTAAGTCGCACCTTACGCGCCACCCCCTTTCTCTCAGAAAAACGTTTGGTGGTTTTAAAAAACTTCCTGACGAGCAAAAAGGCAGAGGAAGCCAATGCCCTCCTCCCCACTCTAGAACAACTCCCAGACACCACTTTTTTATTGATGACCGAAGCAGAGCCGGACAAGCGCACCAGCATTTTTAAAGCAGTGACTCAAATGGCCACTCAGCGTCTTTTTATTAAACCTAAAGGAGCTCAACTCAGCACTTGGGTGGTTCGTCGCATGGAGGCACTGGGAGCCAAAATAGACACCACCACAGCCTCTTATCTAGTGAACTGGGTGGGAGATGACCTTTCAGCCCTGATGAACGAAGTACAAAAGCTGGCACTCTATGCCCAAGGCCAAGCTGTTACCGTACCCATGATTGATCTCCTAGTCAGCAATCAAGTAGAGCAGTCTATCTTCAATCTTACCGATCAACTCTCAAAAAAAGACTATGCCGCCGTTCTGGCCACCATCGATTCTTTACAAAAGCAAGGCGAAGAAGCCGCCTTTCTCTTTGCCATGATCACTCGTCAATTCCGCCTGCTTTTAGAGATGAAAGCCCTTTCCGAAGAAGGTAAGGATCAAACTCAAATCGCGCGAACCATGGGTGTGCATCCATTTGTAGTACAAAATACTCTGCGCTTCAGTAAGAATTTTACCCATGGAGAACTCCGAGAATCCTTAGAGCAGCTGCTCCATTTGGATGAACGCCTCAAAACCGGCCGAATCCCTCTTAAACCTCGAGATGAAGATCAGTTTCTCTTGGCCCTGGAAAAAATTCTGCTACACTCCTAAGGATGATGACTCGTCTCCTCAACCTCGTTAACCCAAGTCCCAGAGCCTAGCTCGGGGTCTTTCTGTCATCCTTACACCCCGAGCCTAGCGCTCGGTTTTTTTATGTTTAAATTCACCGTCTACAGAGTAGAAAAACAGCTTCATTTAAATCCACCCTTCGGGGTGCATCATCTTTTAATGAATCTCATTCTCTATTAACCACTTTATATGAAAATCATTACTGCCCGCGACCTTGCCTCTTTCTCCTTCGAAAAGCTGCTCAAAGAAGCTGCGGTCGCTCTAGAATCCGACCTCAAACGCTGGAAGGACTTCCACAAAAGTCCTCGTCACGCCGTGCACTTTAAGCATGGGGTCTTTGAACTCATGCCTTGTGCCGACAATCAGTTTTACACCACCAAATACGTCAACGCTCACCCTGCCAACCCGGAACAGAACAAAATGTCCATCGTGGCAGTAGGCATGTTGGCCGATATAGAAACAGGATATCCTCAGCTCTTTTGTGATATGACCGTACTCACTGCCATCCGCACGGCAGCAAGTTCAGTTCTCGCAGCTAAATACCTAGCTAAGCCCAACTCTTCTGTTTTAGGCCTCATAGGTACAGGAGCTCAATCTGAATTCCAGGTGTATGCCCTCAAAAGCTTCTTCCCGCTCAAAACCATACGTTATTTTGATCGAGATCCTAAAGCCATGGAAAAGTTTGCCCGTAATATGCAGAGCAGCGGCCTAGAACTCATTTCCTGTAAGGATGGAAGCGAAGTCGTTGAAGGCATCGATATTCTCACCACCTGCATCTGTGAGAAAGCACACGTTCAGCTTTTCCCCTATAAAGCGATTCAAAATCACTCGGGACTCTTTATCAACGCCATTGGAGGAGATTGTCCTGGGAAAACAGAACTGGATCCAGAAATCTTAAGACATGCTCGCATCGTGGTGGAGTTTTTTGAGCAAACTAAAGTGGAAGGCGAGATACAAAATCTAACGCCTGGTTCTTTTGAATACGATGAACTCTGGGAACTGATTCAAGGCAAAAAACAAGGTCGAAAAGGTACTGAACTCATTGTTTATGACGCCGTAGGCTTTGCTCTGGCGGACTACAGCATGCTAAGGCTCCTTTACGAAAAGGGACTGGGCACTGAGCTCTCCATTTTGCCGGAGCTCAAAGACCCCAAAGATCTTTACTCGCTCCTACACTAAGGAAACAAAAGAGCCCGGCGTACGCCGGGCTCTTTTGTAGAAAGTTTGCAATTAGCAATCCATGTAACGATCCGTTTCCCACTTAGAAACAGACGTGCGGTAGGATTCCCATTCTTCTACTTTGGCTTCGTAGAATTTCACGAAAGTATCGGCACCTAAAGCTCCCTTAATGACTTCATCTTTAGCCAGTTCATCCAAAGCCTCCTTGAGATTAGCAGCAACGGTCTTAATACCCTTTCGCTTCATCTCTTTGGGAGTAAGTTCCCAGATATTGTCTTCTACGGGAGCGGGAGCCACTAATCCACGCTTGATACCATCAAGTCCAGCCGCAAGCATGACACTAAACGCAAGGTAAGGATTGCTGGAAGGATCCGGGCAGCGGAGTTCAAAGCGAGTTGCCTTGGCTGCCACCCCAGGAGAAATGCGAGGGATGCGAATAAGTGCACTGCGGTTGCGTTGAGCCCAAGCCGCATTCACGGGAGCTTCATAACCCACCACGAGACGCTTATAAGAGTTCACTGTGGGATTCATCACCGCGTTCATTGCACGAATGTGCTCAAGCACTCCGGCAATGTAACTTTGTGCAGTCGTAGAAAGTCCATACGTTCCACTCTTGTCGTAGAATGCGTTGGTTCCGTCTTTGATGTGGGTCAAAGATTGGTGAACGTGCATGCCGCTTCCATTCACCCCAAAGATAGGTTTGGGCATAAAGGTGCAGTGTAGTCCCAACTTGCTGGCGAGTGCCTTAAGCGTAAGCTTGAGAGAAATTGCATTGTCAGCGGTGCGAAGAGCATCTGCATAGCGGAAGTTGATTTCGTGCTGACCAGGAGCCACTTCGTGATGCATGCGCTCAATTTCAATGCCCATCACATCCAGCGCAAAAGCCATGTGGCGGCGAAGCTGGAGCCCCAAATCGGTGTATTGATCAAAATAACCCGCTTGGTCGTGAGTATCCATAATAGGATTACCATCTGCATCTTTCTTAAAGAGGAAGAACTCCAATTCGGGCCCCACGTTAAAGTTATAGCCCAGCTTAGCAGCCTCTGCTAATTGGCGCTTCAAAATTTGACGAGGACAACCATCGTAAGGAGTTCCATCAGGCATATGAACATCACAAATCAGACGCGCGGTCACATCTTCCCCATCCATAGTCCAAGGAAGAACGGCAAAGGTGTTGAGGTCTGGACGTAAGATCATGTCAGACTCCGTAATCATGGTGAAGCCAGAAATTGAAGATCCATCAAACCACATATCATGATCGATAAGCTCTTCTAACTTGTGTACCGGAGCAGTGACTGCCTTGAGCACTCCATCCATATCTGTGAATTGAAAATCCACAAATTGGACATTGTATTCTTTGGCCATATCGAGCACCATTTGTTTGGTAACTCCTGTACGAGGGAACTTGTCGTACATGTGCTCGTGGCGCTGCCCTCGCAGGGCACTGCCTTGAGCCGTTGCTGAACCAACTTGCGTGGCCATAGTCATAAGGAACGGGGTTAAGAAGAGAACAGCGCCATTCTCATAACCAAGGCATGGCTTGTTCAAGCGGAATTTTTGTATTGTAAATTTATGTAGAAATTTTCAACACAACTTTCTTGACCACATTTTAATCTGAAGTTATCGTGGTACACAGAAAAACTGTCGAAAATTTCTACAGTCTAAACTCCACTTGCAGATGGCCCTCTCTCGTGTTCTGACAAATTTGGGGCTCACCCCAAAAGAAGCAAAAATCTACCTAGCTGGCCTAGAAATTGGTAGCGCACCCGCCTCAGACATCGCCTTACGAGCTAAAATGAACCGTGTAAGCACCTACGACATTCTTTTACGCCTCAAAGGTCGAGGATTAGCTACCGCACAAAATAAAAAGAAAGTGAAGTATTTTACCATGCTTTCGCCTGATCTTCTGCGTGAAGATTTTCGTAAAAAGTACATGGATCTCAAAGAAGCCCTCCCCGATCTTCGACGTCTTGAGGGGAACACTTCCCATCCTTACATTCGCTATTACTCAGGACTAGAAGCAGTAAAAAAAATCTACGCCGACTCTTTAAGTGCACGCACAGAAATCCTCAACTATTCCGACTCTAAGTTGCTCAGAGAGTCTTGGCCCAAGTACGACAAGGAATATGTGGATGAGCGCGTAAAAAAACGCATCTATCTACGGGGGATTTCACCATTAGACGACTATGGGAAAAAAGTAGTAGCCCAAAACGAAAAGAAATTCCGTGAAATCCGTTTAGTACAAGCTGGTCCTTTCTCTTTCAACAATGAAATCAATATCTACGACGACAAAGTCAGCATCGTTTCATTTAGCAAAAGTGAAATCATGGGGATGATCATAGAAAGTCCAGAAATAGCCAACACTCAACGAGCCATCTTTATGATGGCTTGGGAGTTCGCAGGCATACAAAGACCAGAAGACTGGTGAACTCTAGAACTTTGGGTGCATATTTTTCCAGTCTGTCACTTGCTCGTAAGCAGCGCCCGCTTGAAACAAAAGGGGCTCCGACCAGTGAGGACCAATGATCTGAAGACCCACAGGCAAACCTTTAGCTGTAAACCCACAAGGCACAGACAATGCGGGGATACCCGCCACATTAGAAGGCAAAGTAAGGATATCAGCCATATAGAGCGCCAATGGGTTGTTGAGATTTTCTCCCACTTTAAAGGCAATGGAGGGCACTACGGGAGCCATGAGTACATCCACATTCTTAAACACAGAGGCGAATTCCTGACAAACCAAGGTGCGAGCCTTTAAGGCTTGCTTGTAGTAAGCATCCGCATAACCTGCAGAAGAAACAAAGGTTCCCACCATGATACGGCGTTTGATTTCGGTACCAAAACCTTCTCCACGGCTCTTCTTATAGTAATCAACCAGGTCTCCCACTTCAGCTTCGGGCTTGTGACCAAAGCGGATTCCATCCATACGAGCCAAATTGGTAGAAAGTTCTGTGGGCACGAGTACGTAGTAAATGGCTACCCCATACTTTGTCATAGGCAAGCTGACCTCTTGTACAGTGGCTCCCATTTTTTCGTACTCTTTAATTGCAGCCATCACCAAAGTCCGTACTTCATCGTCCACCCCTTCCATAAAGTATTCCTTAGGCACGCCAATGCGTAGACCCTTCACACCCTTGGTTAAATTAGCCGTATAATCAGGTACAGCTACATCTGGAGTAGTAGCATCAAAAGGATCGTGCCCCGCAATCGCCTGGAGCACATGCGCCACGTCGGCCACACTTCGGGCCATGGGTCCGATGGTGTCCAAACTGGAAGCCATGGAGGTCACCCCAAAACGGCTCACCCGGCCATAAGTCACTTTAAGTCCTACACATCCTGACCAAGAGGCAGGCAAACGAATCGAGCCGCCTGTGTCCGTACCAAGTGAATAAAAAATTTGTCCAGCACTGACCGCAGCCACACTACCCCCAGAAGAACCTCCAGCGGTGTACTCTTGATCCCAAGGATTGAGACTAGGCCCAATAAAAGAAAATTCAGAAGTAGTTCCACAGGCAAATTCATCCAAATTCATCTTACCCATCAGCACGTAATTTTTTTCCAAAAGTTTGCGAGTAGCAGTGGATTCATAAGGAGGAACAAAGTTTTCCAACATACGAGAAGCCACCGTGGTGCGAATACCTCGAGTGTTGAAAATATCCTTCATTCCAGCTGGGATTCCTTCTAAGACACCGATTTCCTCACCCGCAGCAATCTTGGCATCGACTTTACGAGCTTGCTGCAAAGCCAATTCATCAGTCCGGGTAATAAATGTGTTCAATCTTTCCGACTTTTCAATTTGCGCCTGGCAAGCCTTCACCAAATCTTCAGAAGTAAACTGCTTAGAAATCAGTCCCTGATGGGCTTCCACAATGGTGAGAAAATTTAAATCCATTAGATAGCGCGTTTAACGCGAATTTGATGATCTTCTTTAGCCAACGGGCTGCATTCAAGGAGCTCGTCAGGAGCACAGAGCGGAACCGCCAAAAACTCATCTGCTCGAGTAACGTTGGAAAGTCCTGTGACCTGAGAAGTCTCTGCTACAGAGTGGGTATCTAACTCCTTCAGCACGTCCACGTAAGTCAGAATATTCGTGAGCTGATCAGCATAGCGCTCAATTTCTTCTTCCGTGAGCTGAAGTCGCGCGAGTTGCGCAATCTTCTGAACTTGTTCTTTGGTGAGCTTCATGCGGAAACTCTATAATGTTTGGGCTTCCGCTTCAAGGTGAAGTGGTTTATACTCGGGCCATGCAAAAAACGCTGGAGAATCTCAGTTCCATTGCTCTCTTTTTTTTCATCGCTTTAGGAGGCCTCCACATGAGCAGCACCTTCCTGGTGGCTGAAGGAGTAGCCACTCCCACCATTACTCTCCTCTTCCAAGCCTTAGACCTTCCTTTTCTACTGGTGGCTTTGCTTTATGGAAGTGCCCGCCTTTCTCTGGCGATGGAGGAAGCCACAGAAAAAGGGAAAGCTTGTTTCATCCTATGCAGCGTTCTCTCCGTGGTCGTCTTAATCGGCGCTCTTTACATCAACTTTGCACTGGCCGATGTCCAACTCTAAAATCGTAATGGCTTTCGGGACTTTTGATTACTTTCATGCGGGACATGAGGATTATTTGCGCCAAGCCAAAGCCCTGGGAGACACACTGATTGTGGTCGTGGCCAGAGATGAAACCGTAAAGAAAGTCAAAGGCTTTAAACCCAGTTTTAATGAACGCAAACGCCTCCGAGACGTGGCCAACTGCCCTCATGTGGATAAAGCCATCCTCGGAAATGCCGACGATAAATATGCAGTGATCCGCAAGTATCGCCCCAATATTTTAGCCCTGGGCTATGATCAATTTGTCTTCACCTATGGGCTCGAGAATCTGTTCATCAAAGAAAAGTTAGACATCGAAATCACCCGTCTCAAAGCTTTTGAACCTCAAACTTTTAAAAGTTCTCTCATCCGCAGTTCTCTCACCTCCGTCGCCACGCCATGCGAATCCGAAGTCCCTTCCATCGACTAGCACGCCTCTCTTTTCAGAGCCTCAGCCGCAACATGCTGCTGAGCACCGCCACTACTTTAATGATGGGACTGATCCTCTTTATTTTAAATGTGATTTTAGTACTCAATGTGCTCGCTCAAAGCAGCCTCCAAGAACTCGCTCAAAAAATCGACCTCATTGTCTACCTTACCGATGAAGCGGATGTGTACCAGGTGAACCAAATGGTGAATGAACTCAATAAGCAACCCGAAGTGCTTAGCGTGACCTACACCAGCAAGGACGACGCATTGAAGCAGTTCCTCAATCTTTACCCGGACCAAGCCGATCCCTTTAGCCAATACGGCATCAGTAACCCTTTGCCCGGGAACCTACAAGTGGTCACTCAAAGCCCAGAAGATCACGATCTCATTCTGACCTACCTACAAAACTCTCCCTACTCCAACCTCCTCTTAGACAGTGAAAGTGCAGGAGAAAATCAAGAAATCGCTAGCCGACTTCTCAGCCTCACTCGCTTCACTCAAAAACTGATCTTTGGAGTGATTCTCACTTTTGTTTTTGGTTCTGTGCTCATGGTGATGAACGCCATTCATTTGAGCATTTATACCCGTAAAACTGAGATTCAAATCATGCAGTTGGTGGGCGCTAGACCCAGCATGATTTACGCGCCCTTCCTTCTGGAAGGCGCCATCTATGCCGTCTTAGCCGTGGTGGTGAGCTTGTTCTTTTTGCTCATCTTCCTCAAAAGCACAGAGCTCGCGAGTTACCTATCTTGGACTTCCAGCATCAATCCTTTCTGGCTGCTCCTCGTAGAAGTGGTTGGCAGTATCACAGTAGGTATGCTGGCCAGCATTTTTGCCACTCGCACTTATCTCAAACGTTCCCTTTTGCTCGACCAAGCATGATTCAAAACCTTACCGGAATCGTCTTACAAAAGCGCCCCTTCACGGAGCACGATCTTATCGTGAATTTACTCACATCCAATGGAGAGCGTTTAGAGCTCGTAGCGAAGGGAGCTGCCGGGCCGCAATCCAAGCGTCGTGCACACTTGGAACTCATGAATGAAGTGCAGCTCGTGGTGCGCAAAAGCCCCCGCCATCTCTATTTACAAAGTGTGGAATGCGTGAACAGTTTCAATGGCCTCAAAAATAAACTCGAGTGTGTTTTTCATGCCCAAGCTTTACTAGAAATCATACGAAAAAGTGTGGCCGAAGAAAACCCGGAGCCAGAACTTTATCAACTCTTAAAGGAAACCTTGGAGGCTCTAAATGAAAAAACGACTCATCCTCTCACTGTAGAAATCAGCCTACTAAAACTAGCTCATCATTTGGGCGTCCTGCCCAGCTTTAAACACTGCGGCAAGTGCCTACGTGCGCTGGAAGAAAATGCTGTATGGAATTCTGAACTGGGCACCGTCCATTGCCTGGAGTGCCAAGAAACAGACGCGGAAAAATTAGAGCTCAAATACCTCAAAGCCTTAGAATTTTTCCGGCAGGCTCACGAAACAGAGTACCGTAGAGTACACTTGGCTCCCGAAGAAGAAAGCGTACTACGTTCCTTCATTCGCCGCTACTTTGAGCGCCAATTCCAAGACAGCATGAAGATTTTAGAGTGGGCTTAAAGCCAAATCTTAAACCTTCTCCTTCCAGTGCACGCTGACAAAACGCTGACCATCGAGCCCGGAAAGTTCACGACAACTCAGCCGGTGAATACGGATGGATTGCCCTCGAGTGACGTAACCAATAATAGGGTACGGGGGTTTGGGTTTGCAGCAGGAACTGAAGACTACCGGTAGGTTTTCCTCACCGGTCACCACCACCTTTTCCGTGAGAGTCGCAGAAACTTTGTAGACTTCTTCCCTTTTCTTTTCTGGAGGTGCCATTTCGGGGAACAGGGTCTTGACGATCTGAGTCACACTCACAGTGCCCAAGCCTAAATTTTCTAAAATCTGTTCCCGATCCACCATGGACCTCTCCTTACCAGAATAATCTTTAAGCAAAGAATACTTTTCATCTAGTACAGGCTTCCCGAGTGAAGCCAATTCTTTATTGAGCAAATCTCGCCCTGCGCCCACATTGGCCTCCTTGTCCTGACGGTGGAACCAGTTGCGGATTTTATTCTTAGCAGAGGCAGTCTGTGCCATCGAGAGCCAATAGCGACTGGGCTTCCCGTTGTTGCGAGTGAGCACTTCCACCATCTCTCCATTTTGAAGTTCGTAATCAAAAGGCACGATTCGACCATTCACTTTTACATTCACCATCTTGTTCCCCACTTCGGTGTGCACTGCGTAAGCAAAATCTACCGGGGTAGCCCCTCGTGGAAGCTCCAGCACTTTACGTTGAGGGGTCAGAACAAAAATATGCTCAGAGTAAAGATTGAGTTCCGTATGTGCCTCAGTGGATTCAGCCAAACCCCGTAGCCAAGCCAGCTGTTCCTCCATCTGCGGCTCTAAACTGAGTTTTCCTTTGCTTCGGGCTAGCCGAATGAGCTTGAGCTCATCTTCGCTGAGGCCTTGATCATGCAACCAGTCTTCCACCGTTTTGCGATCTCTTGGTTTTAAGTGTTGATAATCTTCCAACCACTCCTGAACACTGCCCTCTTGGTCGGGCTGACGGCGCACCAAAACCTGAACCTTTTTAAGCACCTCTTCAAACTGCCTCTGCCTCTTGGAGTCGAGGGCGCCACGTCCTTTGGCTCCGAGTTTGTAAGACCAGTGCGAAGCAACTCCTAGTTCAGCCTGCCGATGCATACCCATGGTTCGGATCTGCACTTCCGTAGGC
The DNA here is from genome assembly GCA_964516995.1 of uncultured Candidatus Peribacteria bacterium. Taxonomy (GTDB): domain Bacteria; phylum Patescibacteriota; class Gracilibacteria; order UBA1369; family 2-02-FULL-48-14. The sequence continues at coordinate 205,796 of CAZFAV010000003.1, forward strand.
TCTTGATACAGTTCTCCACCAAGGCCCAAGACCGTGGTATGCAAACTGCGATAACCGTTGGGCTTGGGGACGGCCACATAATCCTTAAAGCGATCCTGCAAAGGAATATACGCACTGTGGATGAGGCCCAAAGTGGAATATACATGAGCCACTTGCTCCTCTCCATCACGGATCACATCTGGCAAAATAATTCGCACTGCAAACAGATCATAAATGGATTCCAAATTATGCCGATCTTTCTTTTCTAATTTCTGAAAAATGCTCCATAAATGCTTAAAGCGGCCCTGCACTTGCTCCACCGCTACTCCTTCTCTAAAGAGAAGCTGCTCTAGCTCCGAAGTAGCGAAAGCCATGCACTCTTCACTGCGAGCTCTCAGTTCTTCGAGTTCTTGAGACAGTTCAGCAAATTCCCGCGGGTAAAGATACCGGAAGCACAAATCCTCCAACTCACCCTTAATCTCGTAAATACCGAGGCGAGAAGCAATAGCCGCGTGCACGAGCAAAGTCTCGCGCGCAATGCGCTCCTGCTTGTGAGGCGGCACGTGGTATAAAGTGCGCATATTGTGGAGTCGATCCGCGAGTTTAATAAAAACGATACGAACATCGTTGGCCATGGCCAAAAACATTTTCTTCCATTTTTCCGCTTCTTGGTCTTCAGCTCGCACCTTTACTACTGCCAGCTTATCCATGCCATGGACCAACTTCGCCACTTCAGAGCCAAAAATTTTTTCTATTTCTTCCAGTTTAATCTCAGTATCTTCAGTCACATCGTGCAAAAGAGCCGCCTGTAAAGTAGCCAAATCGGGCTGAAGAGAAAGCAAAATCTGCGCTACCGCCACGGGATGAACGATGTAGGGCTCACCAGAATAACGCACTTGATCCCCATGTGCCGCTTTTGCAAATTCATAAGCCGCGTCCACTTCTTTCAAAGGAAGATCCGGTCGGCGTCGAGCCAATTCTAGGCGGAACTCGGAGTAAGTCATGCTCCTTACTCTACAGGTTCTCTTCGTCGATGATCAAATCGATGTCAGAACCTTCTACATCCACCACTTTAATACCCTTCAAGAGAGCTTCTTCGTTGAGTTGGATGTCTTCAATTCGAGCACTCAAACTCACCATGACTTGCTGATAGTAACTCAACAACTTTTGACGGGCTTGATAATGAGCTCTCAGACGCAAAGCCTCTTGACCATCTGCCACAAAGCTATTGAGAGCTGCTGAACTGGCATAGGCATCTAAGTTGCGTAAGCGATCAAAGAAAATTTCTTCTTGAGTTTCTTTTTGATTTTCAATGGCGGCGAACTGTTCTTCCAAAGCCTCACTTTCACTCAGTAGCCGTTCTTGATTCTGTCGTCCCACATACAAAAGATAATTGAGGTTTTGTTCATACTCCGAAAGCGCCGTGGCACGATCGGTAGATTGGTCCAAAAGCTGATTTACATCCACTTGCATGGCTTGATACATTTCGGAGAAATCCACAATAAGTTGGGTCAATTCATCTTGGCTCGAAGCGGCCTCGCCCAAGTCTTCTCCCAAATGGGTGCTTCCATCAGCTTCTGTAGTCTGTCCCACCATCCATCCAGCACTCAAACTGGCATCAGGGACACTGCTCACCGGAGTCTCTTCACCGGGCGTTTGCTCCTCTGGGATCTCCTCTACAGGAGTTTCTTCAACAGGATGTGAGGCTTGCCAATTCCCCCAAGCCTTCCACCCGCTATAAGTCAAACCTAGAACCAAAATCAAAACCAAAACTCCTCCACAACAGAAGCCCACTTGGCGTTTAGAGAGATTAGCTTCTTTGAGCAAGTCCATGAGACCTCCTTCTTCTTTTTCAAAGGCTTCTTCACCATTTTCCTCATCTTCAGGTTCGCCCACTTCAGCCAGTTCGCGCAGACGATTTTTAGTCTTTTTGCGTCGTTCCTGAAGTTCATTGCTCTCCGGCATGGCAGCAACTTCGAGCCCCGCCTGATCAAATTCCCTTAAAATATTCTGAGAATCGGCGGAAAGTTCCAGAGGAGCTTCTTCAGGCTTCTGCTCCGAACTGGGTGCAGGCGTGAGCTCCTCAGAAGGAGCAGCGGGAGCGGTCTTTTTATCGTCCTGATCGGCCATAATAGAAGATAGTCTTTATATTATAGCACAAAACTCAACCTGATAACAGAGCCTGGTGGACCTTTTTTACAGAAGTCCAAACTGCCCCAAAGAGCTCAAAAGCCCACTAAAAAGAATAAGGACAATGAGGAACAAAATGGTCGATTCAGCCTGCATTTTCCCCAAACGAGTGCAGCTTCGCCACATCACCACAAGTTCCCAAACACAAACAATGCTCAAAACAGGTACGATAGCGAGCAAGCCAAGAGCTGCCGCGTGCCCCATCACTCGAACAAAACCTTCCATAGACAACTTGGAATGGAACCATTTTTCGGCCACAAAACCACCACCATAGAGTCCCACCAGCATTCCAATGGATTCGAAAATAGTTTGCTGCAAGATCCAAAATAGATCAGGGCGAATCACAATTTCACCATAGTGAATCGGAAAGAAAGTGACTCCCAAACTCGTGGCTAAAGCACCTAAAACCACCATCACCCAAGCCACCTGTGTGGCCTGAGGATCAGAAGCAACAGCCATCATTGCAGGCTCTTTGAGTTGAATGACTTCAACCGCATTACGGAAGATTTTTTGAAAGTCCATTTTTTGGAAATCCATGGCAGTGGAGTTTAAGGTAAAGTGACATGTACAGTTTAGCAATCTTTACCTATACTGGAACAGTTTTTTACTCCTCCACCCACGCCATGCAAAAAAATTCTACCGACTATATTGCACTTCTTTCCTGGGAAGCCGTAACAACTCAATGGAAAGCTTTTCTTGGGATGCTCGTACTCCCCTGGGCTATCCTGATCGTCCTAGGAGTAATTCTAGGTTTAACAAAGGCTTCAACAGGTTTTATGGGATCTTTTCAAGATTGGATTGCCTTCATTCAACTAGGCTACCTCGCTTGCATCCTTTACTTTCTCGTGTACGGCGGAGCCACTTCCAAGTGGTGCGAAAGTCTTTTTGCAGGTCAAAAAAACTTGAGCATCAAAGAAGGAATGCGTTATGGGCTCTCTCGTTTAGGAGGCTCTTTAGGAACCACCCTCCTCACTCTGGTAAAGTGCTTTCTCTGGCTTCTCCTCTTCTTTCTACCAGGGATATACAAAATGTTCATGTATTCCATGTCCATACAAATCTCACATCTAGAAAAAATTTCTGGTGGTGATGCCAATCGACTTAGCCAAAAACTCATTAAAGAGGCCGGACCACTCCGAACAGTAGGGAACTATTCAGCTCTGGCTTTTCTCTTTTACCTGGTCTTTGTCGGTCTCTATATAATCGGCCTTCTGAGCATTCCTGCATTTGCCATGATGAATCAAAGTGAAGAATCGATTGCAGTGGCCGTCCCCATCATCGGAATCATCTTATCGGTGCTGTTTGTAGTAGTAATGCTAGGTGTCACTGTCTTCGCTGTTTGCTTCCGCAATTTCCAATATTTGGTCTATCGAGAAGAGAACAAGGCTTACTTCCAAAAAGCCATTAAAGAGCTCCAAAGCATTAAAGGTTGAAGAAAAGCCATTTTTCTCTTAAAATCTCGCCGATCTTGCACATTCGTGCATCTTACCTTCTAACTGCTTTCTATGGACATTTCAGTACTCGCCGTAGGCGCTAGCATCCTTTCGCTCGCCTGGGCCGCTTATCTTATCGTCCGCGTTCTCAGCAAAAACGACGGATCCGAAGCCATGAGCAAAATCGCTGCTTCTATTCAAGAAGGAGCCATGGCTTATCTCAATCGTCAGTACAAGACCCTCGCCATTTTCACCATTTTGGTGTTCTTGGTACTCGGCTTTGCCATTCCCGACCACGGTATGCTCGTGGCTTTGGGCTTCTTGGTAGGAGCTTTCTTCTCGGCTCTTGCTGGTTACATTGGAATGGGCGTTTCTGTCCGAGCCAATGTTCGTACCGCCGAAGCTGCTAAAGAAAGTCTGCCTGCCGCCCTGGATGTTGCCTTTAAAGGGGGTAGCGTTACGGGTCTCGCCGTAGTGGGTCTCGCTCTCCTCGGTGTGTCCGGCTTCTATTGGATGTTCACGAACAGCTTTGGACTTTCTGTGGGTGAGGCTCCTTCCCTCCTCATTGGATTTGGATTCGGCGCCTCCCTCATCTCTCTCTTCGCCCGTGTGGGTGGAGGAATCTTCACCAAGGCTGCAGATGTAGGTGGAGACATGGTAGGAAAAATTGAAAAAGGAATCCCAGAAGACGACCCCCGCAACCCCGCCACCATCGCAGACAACGTAGGAGACAACGTAGGAGACTGCGCTGGTATGGGTGCCGATCTCTTTGAAACTTACGCCGTGACTTTGATTGCTGCTATGATCTTGGCTTCTACCACCCTCGTAGACCAACTCGGTGCCACTGGAGTGGAATATCCTCTCGCTTTGGGAGCCGTAGCCGTAGTGGCCACCATTATTGGAACTTTCTTTGTAAAACTCGGCAGCAAGCAAAACATCATGGGTGCCCTCTATAAAGGAACCTTCGCCACAGGAGTAGTGAGCGCTATTGCTTTCTACTTTGTGACCATGAACATGCTCAATGACCTCAAGATTTACTTCGCAACCCTCGTAGGACTCTTGCTCACGCTGCTCATCAACGTGGCCACGGAGTACTACACGTCTAAGGACTACAACCCTGTTAGAAACATCGCTGAATCTTCTAAGACCGGAGCCGGAACCAATCTTATTGCAGGCCTCGCTCAAGGAATGTTCTCTACCTTCCCTATGACTATCCTCATCGTAGCAGCCATCTTTGGAGCCTACTGGTTTGGAGCTCACTCTACCTTAAACAGTGGAGTTTACGGAATCGCCGTAGCGGCGGTAGCCATGCTTTCCACCACCGGGATGGTAATCGCCATGGACTCTTATGGACCTATCACCGACAACGCTGGTGGAATTGCAGAAATGTCCAAGCTCTCTGAAAAAGTGCGTGAAAACACCGATGCTCTCGACGCTGTAGGAAACACCACCAAAGCTGTAACCAAAGGTTACGCCATCGCTTCTGCTGCTCTCGCTGCGCTCGTGCTCTTCCAAGCCTATGGTGAAGCTCTCTTCAAAGCCAGCGGAACCACCTTCGTCTTCGACCTCACCGACTACCGCGTGATGATTGGTCTCTTTATTGGTGGAGTACTGCCTTTCTTCTTTGGAGGCTTCCTCATGCAAGCCGTGGGTAAAGCGGGTTACAGCGTAGTAGAAGAAGTGCGCCGTCAGTTCCGTGAAATCAAAGGAATTATGGAGGGTCACGCTAAGCCTGACTATGCCGCCTGTGTGGACATTGTGACCCGTGCCGCACTCAAAGAAATGATCCTTCCCGGTCTCTTAGCCGTTTTTTCTCCTATCATCGTGGGCTTTATCTTTGGCCCTTTAGGGCTCGGAGGGCTGCTCGCTGGAGTGATCGTGACTGGACTTCTGCAAGCCATCAACATGAGCAATGCCGGAGGTGCCTGGGACAACGCTAAAAAGTATATAGAAGATGGAAACTTTGGGGGCAAGGGTTCTGATACCCACAAGGCCGCTGTAGTGGGAGACACCGTAGGTGATCCTTACAAAGACACCGCTGGCCCTGCTCTCAATGCGCTCATTAAGGTGATCAATACGGTAGCCCTCATTTTGGCTCCCGTGATCGTGATGCACTCCATTCTCTAATAGACCGCTTCACAATCAAAAAGTGTCAACGTCAAATCGGCGTTGGCACTTTTTTTTACGCACAAATTTGTTAGCATGATCCCCCTCGCTTTCGCGAGTCTCCCCATGCTTTTCAACCCGTTCAAATACCAGTTTGAAGCCACCTATCTTCGCGACGAAGGCGACTCAGCCATCCTAAAAATCCGCCGCGGAACAGACGAGTCCGAAATCGCCTTTCCCAAAAAACTACTCCCTCCGCAACTTCAACCGGGCGAATCCACTGCCCTGATGATTGAACCGCAGGAAGCTCTGAAACAAAGTGAAGCCAGCATAATGAAGCAGTTGTTGGAGGAATTAGTAAAGTAATGGACCGTTGACATACAGGGGTTATAGTTTTAAAATATAGAAAAATTTCTACATGAGTAGTACCGAAACCAGATTAGATGAAGCAGTAAGGCAAACAACCCTAGCAGAAACTGAACTCTTGCTACAAATGGGGAGATTGGATTTGGCAGAAAAGGTAAAAGTATTACTGAAAGATATATCCGGACGCCCACTGACCCCAGAAGAAGCAGCCATACGGGAGCTTCTAATAGCCGTGTCTTCTGAGACTTTGACTGTGTTGGATAAGGTAGAGAAAGCGAGGAGCAATTCAGATCTAGCTGCAGGACTAAGGCGCCTGCCACAAATGGGTCAATAACCCATCTTCAACAAAAAGGCCGGGACAAGCCCGGCCTTTTTTGGTGCTGATGTAAAAATTACTCTTCCTTCTTTCCTTCATCAGCTCCACCTTCAGCTCCTTCCTCCTTCTTTTCTGTGGTCACTTCTACAGAGGAAACATCTACGGGAGTTTCTTCCACCACTTCCTCTTGAGGCAGAGTGAGGGAGATTACAGATTCTTCAGGATCGCTGGTGATCGTTACTCCAGCAGGAGCAACGATATCAGAAACGTGGATAGAAGAACTCAAATCCACAAGGGAATCGATGTTTACCACGATTTCGTGAGGCAACTTAGCAGGAAGACAGGTTACTTCCACGGTATCAAGATTTTGAACGAGAATAGCTCCAAGATCACGAACAGCCAATGATTGACCTTCCAGACGAAGAGGCACATCAGCTGTGATTTCTTCATCCATACGAACGTTGATCAGTTCAACATAGGCAATTTCATCGGTCACTGGGTCTTGATCCACACGGTGCACAATCACATTTTTGTCGCCCTGACCTTCAATCTTCAAATCAATCACCGTGTTCATACCGGCAGTGCGATAAAGACGACGGAAGTCTTGGTAATCCATTTGAAGACTCACGTTTTCGATCCCACGGCCATAATATTCAGCCGGAATCATCTTCATACGACGAACGTCTTTGGCCTTCACGGCTTTATCTCGAACCTGGGCTGAAAGTGTTGCTTGTGCCATAAAAATTACAAAATGCGGAGGGATTTTAGCGGCTGAACCTAGAATTGGCAAGAGGAAAAGGTTAAATTGGGTTCATCCACTTTTCAGCCTATGCCAAAGATTTTGCCCCTCTTAATCCTCTCGAGTATTTTTTTTAGCGCCTGCGGAGCCCCTTCTGCCGCTCTCCCCTCCCAAAAAACCTATCCACTTTACTTCTCCACCATGACCCACATGGAAGGGGAATTTAAGGACGATACCGATGAGGACCTCTTTATGCTCCACGTGAGCATGCTCCGCTACGCCATGGATTTGGCAGAAGAATACGACGCCATCCTCACTGTTGAATCCGAAAAGCCTTTTGCCAAGGCTAATACTCTATGGGATCTCAATATCATGAAGGAGATTTTGGACCGTGGCCACGGCGTGGGTACGCATTGTGACCTGGGCTTTTCTCAAACAAGCAAAAAAGATCCTCTCACCGTAGAAGAACTGGCTGCTCAAATGGTGGAGAACAAGAGTCTCGTGGATGAACTGGTGGGCGCAGAGAACAATCACGGATGCAGCGGCGCCGGCAGTATGACGGATTGGGTGAGCGCCGCGCAGGAAGCCGGCTTTGACTACATCAACGGGATCGTGGGTATGCATCTTTTAGCGGTTCCTCAAGCCGCCCGCCCAGACCCTACCTGGAACAACCAATACATTATTAATGAGGGCTACCATCAAAATGTCCCTGAAGACCTAATGGACCGCATCTATCTCATGAAACTCGCTAATGCTGATGATTTTGAAGCCGACGAAACCGGCCTGGTGATCAGCAATGGTGAACTTGGGCCTCTCGCTAATATGGAAGAAGGAGGAGAAAGCAAAATCTGCGGAGAAACAGACTGCCCTCTCACCGAGGAGGACGTGGATACCTTAGTAGAAGCCATAAAAGCAGTGAGCTCTCAGCAAGACCCCAGCCGCGTGGCTAAACTCACCACTTACCTGCCTGTGAATCTCTTTGCTAGCAAAAACGAGACAGTTCTCCGTTACTTCTTTAGTGAGATGCAAAAGCTTCAAGAAGCCGGCACAATTCAGTGGAGTTCGCAGTGGGACATTGTAAAGACCTACTTGGATGCCAACCCCTAACGCGGTATAATCCTCACGCTATTTTCTAAACCAACCTTATGGGACTCTTTGGACAAGCGAAGGACCTCTACAAACTTCAAAAAAAAGCAAAGCAAATCAAAGAAGAACTCAAAAATCTTCACATTGAAGCAGAAGTAGAAGGTGTAAAAGTCATCATCAATGCAGAGCAAGAAGTGCAAGATGTAATGATTGCCGAAGAAATGATGAAGCCCGAAAACCTCATCAAACTTCAAACCACGCTCAAAACCGTCTTTAACAAAGCCATTAAAAAATCTCAAGAAGTCGCCGCGGAACGCATGCGCGACATGATGGGAGATCTCGGTATGAACCTTCCCGGTGAAGGTGAATTACCAGCAGCCGAATAATGGAAAAACGTCTTTTCCAACTTCTAGTCTTAGGCCTCATCTTTTTTGGGGTTTTCCACTATTGGCACCCTTTTTGGCGCTACGACCTCAACGAAGCCGTGGAAGCAGGCAGCACCGATAAAGTGGTCTTTACCATAGAGAAAGGCTCTTCTGCTAAAACAATCGGGAACAACCTTTACGACAAAGACCTGATTGTGAGTGACATCAGTTTTGTGCGTGATGTAAAAGAGAAAGATTTGGACGATAAACTCCGCTACGGCAGCTTTGTACTCTCGCCCAGCATGACCCTGTCCGATATTGTGACCATTCTGACCACCGAAGGTACCGGAACCCTGGCCCTCACCATACCCGAAGGCTTTACTGTGGATCAAATCGACGCCCGGCTCACCGATATGGCTCTCATCAAAGCAGGCGAATTTAAGGCCGAGACCTTCAATGGAACCTTTGATTATCCCTTTTTGACAGGCAAAGAAACCACTCATCAAACAGTAGGATTAGAAGGGTACCTCTTCCCAGACACCTACTTTATTGACGACGCCAGCTTCACTGTAGATGGTCTAATCAATCAAATGCTGACGAATTTCCAAAGTAAAGTTGAATCCATTCCAGAATACGATGCAAGCAAGTCTATAGAAAGTTATGTGATTATTGCATCCATGCTCGAGCGTGAGGTCAAAGATTCGGCAGATCTGAGTATGATTTCTGGCATCATCTGGAAGCGTTACAATGAAGGTTGGTTCCTAGGAATTGATGCAACCCTCCTATATATAGATGCTGACGGTGTTCTTAGCTCAGACGATCTTGTCGCTGACAACCCCTACAATACCCGCACAACTAAAGGCTTGCCTCCCACAGCCATCTGTAACCCTGGACTCAACGCCCTCAAAGCCGCTTTTGAGCCCACCGATTCCGAGTACTACTATTACCTCACCGGCACGGATGGCAAAATGCATTACGGCAAAACCGAGGCCGAGCACGAGGCCAATAAGGCTCAGTATTTGAACTAAAACTCTGCATTGATCACTACCGTCACCGTGTTGCTCACGGTGCCGTCGGCGGTATAAGCCACTACCGTAAAGGTGTTGGTGCCCGCCTTGAGGTTTCCGTAAGAGGCATCGGCCACATAACGAAAACTGCTGCCACCGGCCTTGAAGCCCGCCAATGTGTAAGGACTGTTGTTGCCACTCCACGTCACCGTCACATGGTCAGCGGTGCCTGCCACAATGCTGCCTTCAATAGCGATGGCGCTCTTTTGAATGGTGGAATTGAGGCCAGGTGAAGTCACTTTAATCTGCAAAGTAGAAACCGGAGTCGTGGTTTCGGTAGAGTCTGTTTCTGTGGTGCTCTCCTCAGTCTCACTCTCGTCCGGCGTACTTTCATCATTATTAGCTTCATTCGTGCTTTCTGACTCATCCGTCGCTTCATCCGTTTCGGAGCTCGTACCCAAAGCAGAAGAGTCCCCTCTCACAAAAGCCAAAAAAGCATCTCCCATAAGGTCGTCCCCTGCATCTCCCATCAAGGTAACACTTTGTCGATCCAAAAGATTGCGCTCCGTCTCATCGGTCAAAATGGATTTCTTTCCTTTTTCGATAGTGATCGTATCAATCACACTATCTTCCTGGGAACGATCCACAAACTTCACTGTAGCTTGGCCTCCAAAACCATAAATGTATTCCTTATTGGCTTGATTGGAAGCCAAGTAGCTTGCGGACATGGATTCGATGTTCATCACGTCGGTGTGGAGCTGCAACGTGGGTTGATTTTCATCTTTCGGACTTTGTTCCACATACGCGCGCCCCTCCAAAAGTTCCACTTGAAGCACATCAGCATCCTCGTTCAAATCTGCTTGGACAAAAGTGAGTTTGGAATTTTGGTCAAGCATCACGGTAGTTCCATTGGTAAAGCTGAGTGTCACCACACTGGACTCACCGGTCTCCACAGTGTCACCCACCAGAAGGAGCTGTGCATCTGCCACTGATTGCGGAGTGTCTTGACCCCATTCCGTAACTTGAGCCGTTCCCTTGTTCAGCGTAAGCGTTGCCTCATCCTCTTTATCTTTAAGCAAAGAGGACACCACTCCCACACAACCCTTGAGAATCAGCAATGCAACCACCAAAATGAGTACTAGCCAAAAAAACGATTTAAAGCTAGAACGTTTGGAACTCGGTCGATAGCGTCGATAATAAGTGTAATTCATTCAAGAAAACTAGAGGCCCATCTCTTTCTTAATGGAATTGATGTCTCGAAGCAAGTTTTTATCGCGCCTCAGCTGTTTCTCCACTTTCTCACAAGCATGGATCACAGTGGTGTGATTTTTGCCTCCAAACAAAGTTCCAATCTGTTCAAAGGATGCTCCTAGCTCGTGGCGCACCAAATACATGGCCACTTGGCGTGGTACAAGCACATGGCTTTTCCGAGAATCACCTAAAATTTCCTCTTGCGATAAACGATAATGTTGTGCAACCAAATCAATCACATCTTCGGGGTGATAGCTCCGACTTTGTGCAGCCTCGGAGGGTTCATCAAAACCTTCCAAATGCGTGCGACCCAGTTTTTTAATGATCTTGGCCACACTGCGTACCGTGGGAGTAGAATGCTCGAGCTGAGCCTGCGCTATAGCTTGAATCAGCACTCCTTCGAGCTCACGCACACTGTCATGCACATTCATGGCAATGAATTCTAAAACTTCTGGATGGATGAGCACCTCGTGTTCACGGCACTTAGAATGCAAAATAGCCAGTCGGGTTTCGTAATCAGGAAATTGCACATCCACAATCATTCCCATTTCAAAACGACTCACGAGCCTATCTTCCAGCTGATCGAGCTCCTTGGGTGTGCGATCTGAGCTGATGATGATTTGCTTGTTGTTGTCGTAAAGCTCATTGAAGGTGTGGAAAAACTCTTCCTGCGTGCGATCCTTGTTTGCGAGGAATTGGATGTCATCGATGATGAGCACATCCACTTTGCGGTAACGATCCTTGAATTCTTTAGAGTTACGTTTACCAATCGCTTCAACGATTTCATTAGTAAAGCGCTCGCTGGTCATATAAACCACCACTTTGTCGGGGTCATTGGCTAAAATCTCATTACCAGTGGCTTGAAGAAGGTGAGTTTTACCCAGCCCCACACCTCCGTAAATAAAAAGTGGGTTGTACATAGCACCAGGCTTTTGTCCGACCGCCGCACAGGCCGCATGAGCCAAACGGCTACTGCCACCCACCACAAAATTTTGCAGAGTGTATTTAGGATTGAGACATTTACTAGAGATTCCCTCTAATAAACGAACTTCTTGCTTGCCGGGCAATTTGCGTGATTTTTTTTCTTTACTAAAAAGCTTATTCACATCCAGCGCGCGCCCATCTTCTGGCAAAGCAAGCTCCGGATCTACTTCAAACATCACTTCCTTCACCTCAGGGTGAATCAATTGAATAGCCTGCATGAGTTGCCCGCCGAGCTTATGCTCTAGCCAATCTTTGGCAAAAATATTCGGCACCCCAATAACTAAAAGTCCATCGTGATAAGAAAGAATGGCAGTATTTTGAAACCAAGTCAGAAAATGAGGCCTCTTCACTTCGTTCTCGACTTTTTCGAGGATGCGAAGCCAGAGTTCGTGGGAGGGCAAAACAGCGTCCATAGTTTTTTCCACGATAAATGGGAGCTCATTCTATGTTGCACACGTGCACCCTAGCAAGGTTCAATTGTGCAAAACTCTTTGACATAAACAGGCCTAAATTGTGGAAGACCTTTTGGAGAAAAATCGTGCTCCATACTGGTAGCGTCTAAACATTTTTTGAGGCACAAAAGGCAGTGTCTGGACAGAACCTAAAAGAGACTCAGAACATCATTGAAAGTGATGTAGAGAATGAAGGCCATCAGGAAGAGAAAGCCTCCCATATTGATCACATGTTCCCAGCGAAAACTGCGTTTTTTACCCGAAACGGCTTTGAGTAAAATGAGAGCGAAGTGCCCTCCGTCCAAGGCCGGGAGAGGAAGAATATTGATCACTCCCAAACTGAGTGAAAGCATAGCCACAAAGCGCAGCATGGCCGCCCACCCTTGCGTGAGCGTAATTCCCGTCATTTGTGCAATGCCTACTGGGCCAGAAACGCCCTCGGGCACGCCACCCGCTGTAACAAATTGTTTGAGTACATTCACAAACATCACCGCAGTCATTTTACCGAGACGCCACATTTCCTGAACAGCTACCACCGGGGCTTCCCATCCGTAGGACACTTTTTGAGTGTGCATCAAAGTGTGTGGCACATAACTGGGATACAAAGAAAGATTTCCAAAGTAAGGCACTGGATCTGCCAAAGCCGCGCCAATGCGACCGTCTTCACGTCGAGGGATAGAAAGGTCCTCTGCAACCACACTGCCCGTTTTCCATATCTCATATGCGACATTTTCACCTCCAGTTCCTGTAGCGGTCACCACTTGTTCAGCCGTATACACGTTAAAACTATTTACATTCAAAATTTGATCTCCCGATTGAAGCCCCAATTGATCCGCAGGAGATCCTGCCTCAACATAACTAATCACAGGATGTCGAGATGGCAAAAGGACAGATACACTCACTTCCCCTTGCCCAGGCCGATCCACCAAGAAAATAAATGGATCATCTGATTGAGATTGAAGACTCGTGAGAGCTTCCTCCAAATCCTCCGTAGTGAGGATTTGCCCCGACTGAGCGGAAACTTCTGGAGCGCTCACTGATAAGAGAATATCGCCACTCTGAAGGGAGCCATGGAATACAGAATCCTCTTGGTCACGGTAAACTAAGCGAGGAAGATAGAGTGGATAAAACGTGGCTTGTTCTAAATCTTCTACGGTGAGGGCCACGTTACGCTCAATATCATCCACGTTTTCAACCGTCAGCAATTTCGAAGCGCTAGGATCATCCTGAAGTTGAGTGACCACATTTTGCCAACTTTCCAAAGTTTCAAAGCCGAGCACTCGGTCACCTGCATCTAAAGCCCCCCCTTTGGATTCTGTCACCACAATCCCGGATTCTACTTGTACTGTTTCATCTCTAACCGCTTTCAAAAAATCATCTTGAGTAGCGATGAGCGGCTCAATACCCACCACAAAACCAATGGTGAGGAGCACAAAAGCCAAAAGCAAATTCATAATCACTCCGGCACACACAATCCAAGCTTGAACACGAAACGGTTGGTTGGAATAACTGCGTTTGCTGCTCATGGCCTCTTTACTGCTATCGTCTTCTCCGAGCATGCGCACAAACCCCCCAAAGGGAATCCAGTTAAAGGAATAAAGCGTCTCTCCACGTTTTACTCCAAACATCCGAGGAGGCAGTCCAAAACCAAACTCTTCTACTTTCACCCCCGCCCGTTTAGCCGCCATAAAATGTCCCAATTCATGAATGAGAATAAGAGCAGAAAAAATGACGAGAAAAACGACAACAGTGAGGAAAAGATGCATGGAGCTATAAGATAAGTAAAAACTAAACAGTCATAATGGCAGTCTCTTTGTCTTTAGCGGCGGCATCGATTTGTCCATTGAGCTTATCCACCACTTCTTGTAAATCCTTCTCTGCTTTGTTCTGGTCGTCTTCGGTAATCTGCTTGTCGTGCTCCATCTTTTTAAGGTCCGACATAAGGTCGTGACGCTTATTACGAATAGAAATTTTGGCTTCTTCCGCAATGCGACCCACCACCTTTACCAAATCACGACGGCGTTCTTCTGTCAGAGGGGGAATATTCAAGATCACAGCGATTCCATTATTGGAAGGGTTGAGGTTGAGATCAGACTCACGAATAGCCTTCTCAATGGCCGCGAGCATGCTGCGGTCCCAGGGCTGAATTTGCACGGTGCGCCCATCCGGCACCATCACGCTGGCCACGGCCTTCACAGGTTGCATAGCCCCATAAGCCTCCACGAGAAGGTGTTCCACCATAGAAGCGGAAGCACGTCCAATCTGAAGCTTAGAATATTCATCAGCTAAATGCTCAAGTACTTTTTGAAGGTCAGTTTGCGTTTTTTGAACCAGCGGATGCATAGAGAGAAAAATTAATGAATGATTGTTCCGAGTTTTTTGCCTGTCACCACCTTGAGCACATTACCTTTGTCTCGGCCGTTGAAGACACAAACTGGGAGGCTATTTTCCTTGCAAAGCACAATGGAGGTCAAGTCCATCACTTTGAGCTCGCGTCGCAAAACTTCGTCATAAGAAATGGTGGTGAACATCTTGGCCTTTTTATTCTTGGTGGGGTCGTCGTCATAGACACCGTTCACCTTGGTACCTTTAAGCAGCACTTCGCACTCGAGTTCCAGAGCTCGAAGAGCCGCAGCGGTATCTGTAGTAAAATACGGATTACCTGTACCACCGGCACAAACCACTACCGCTTTTTCGTTGAGTAGCTTTTTCCCCAATTCTGGAGAGTAATTGAGAGCAAAATAGCCTTCTCCATGAGCCGCCAGTGCAAAGGCTTTCACCCCATTTTGATTGAGGGCTTCAGCCAATACACGAGCGTTCATAATAGTAGCCATCATTCCCACGGTGTCAGAGACACTGCGCGCCAAAAGTTTGGCTTTAGAAAGCGCCGTATTATCGCGGTACCGCCAAAAATTTCCTCCGCCTACCACCACAGCCACTTGCACCCCTTTCTTCACCAAACTCTTGAGTTGTTCCACCACCTGTTTCAGGGCCTGCGCGTCCACACCCCAACCATCGTCCCATGCTAAAACTTCGCCGGACAATTTGAGCATGACACGTTTGTAGGCCATTAGGTGAAGAGGAAATAACCAAGTAAAACGCCCAAAACCACGCCAGCCACTGCCACCAAAGACCCCTTGGGTCGATTGGAGTAGCGACGCGCATTGGCTAGATCTGTGAGCAAATTGGCACTGATGATCACTTTTTGATCTTTATTTTTTTCTACCACTTCCAAAAAACTATGGTTAGCCACCAACGTCACAAAACGATCAAAAGTGATTTGAATGAGGTCCGATGCTTGTTCAGCAGCACTTCCTCGCTCGGGTTCAATCTCTTTTTTCTCAAAGAGGGCTTCTTGCTCTTCGCCGTCATCCTCATCGGGAATAAACATATCATCCATGCGTGGTAGAAAAGGATGTGCTCATTCTATAGAGAATCCTCTTCTAGAGCAAATGTCCGATTTGTTCAGCAATAGTGAGGAGCAAATGAGCATCCTCATCTTGGCAACCTGTACAAACTTGAGCGCCTAAAGTGGCCACCACTTGGCCTTGCAGATTTTTTACCCCCACATACAAACGGTTGCCCTCATAGTAAGACTCTGCAGCTCCAGAAACAGACAAGTGAGGGACTACCGCAGGCAAGCCCTGCGTGAGCGTGTCGGCAAATGAAGCATCTGTAGATTCCGTTTGGAGCTGGACCACTCCATCCGCTCCAAACAGAACCAACATTCCATGATGTAAAACCCCTTCGAGCTCTTTAAAAATCGCCGTTAATACAGCCGTAGGATCTCCTTGATGCACTCGTACCAACTGAGCCACATGATGCAAAACCACCAGGCGTTCATTGGTGTCTTGTAAGCGCGCATTGAGCACTTTTACGAGTCCTAAAATAATTCCCACAGCTGCCTGTGGATCTTTAACCACTAAAGTTTCAAAACTTTTTTGAGACAGTTTGAGAAGAATCGTATCGCTTAAAGCAGTCACCGTAGCGGCACGAGTTTTATCAGAAAGTAAAGCGCCTTCCCCAAAAAAATCCCCTTCTCCTAAAGTGGCGAGGTGTTTCTGACTGCCTGCCTCATCTTTTAGAGACTTCTCTACACTCACACTGCCTGAGAAAATATAGTAAAAATCTTGGCTATGTTCACCTTCTACAAAAATCTTAGTCCCCGCAGTTGCAGTGACTTTGGTCCACGCTTCCTCTCCTCCAAAACTTTGGAAAAGCACGGGATCCGCCAGATTAATAAAGAGGTGATTGACGTTCATCCTTGAACCAAGTTAGCAATAAGTTCTGGGTCGTGAGCGCGGAGGAGCATGTCTTCTTCGGTAATAAAGCCTTGCTTGTAGAGTTCCACCAAGGAAGAATCCAAGGTCACCATTCCGTCTGCTTTACCGATTTGCATCATCGAGTAGATCTGGTGAGTGTTTCCTTCTTTAATACAGTTGGTAATAGCATCGTTGCGCACCAAGATTTCCACCGCAAGCACACGCCCGTTGTTGTCGGCACGAGGAATCAGACGTTGAGCCATGACTCCAATCAGAGTGGTAGAAAGCTGAGCACGAACCTGACTTTGTTGGCTGGACGGGAAAATATCAATCATACGATCAATGGTCTGGGCCGCATCCTGCGTGTGCAAAGTGGCGAGCACCAAATGTCCCGTTTCGGCCAAAGTGATGGCTGCAGAAATGGTTTCTAAATCACGCATTTCTCCTACCAGAATCACATTGGGGTCCTCACGTAGAGCAGCTCGAATAGCATTGGGGAAAGAAAGAGTATGAGTTCCCACCTCACGTTGAGTGAGCAGTGCTAGTTTACTGGAGTGAACAAACTCAATCGGGTCTTCAATAGTAATAATATGCACGCGACGGCTGCGATTGATCTCATTGACCATGGCTGCCAGCGTAGTGGACTTACCAGAACCCGTAGGCCCAGTGACCACAAAAAGTCCCTTCGATTTTTGAGTGAATTCTTTGAGAATAGAAGGAAGTCCCAGAGATTCCAAAGAAGGAATTTCTACTGGAATGGTACGAAAAGCCACAGCAGGTCCTTCGGTGTCCCAAAACACATTCACACGGAAACGTCCCACGCCCATCACGGCGTAAGAAGTATCCACTTCTTCCTTTTCCTTAAAATGTTTAAAATGTTCTTCACTTAAGATCTGCTTGATGAGTTCTTCAATCACTTGAGCAGTCACAAGTTCCGCATTTTCCATCTCATAGAGTTCGCCATTAGGCAAACGCACCATCGGAACTCGTCCCACTTTGAGGTGAAGATCCGGGGACCCGCTGTCCACGACTTGCTTGAGATAGGCATTAATGTCCATAAAAAGGATTTAAGAGTTAGTTTGAGAATGAGCGGTCTCCAAGAACTTGAGAAACTCAGGAGCGGGATTTGCGTAGCCCACTTGCTTACAAAGGTCTTCGGGCGTGCTATAAACCGGTCCTTTTTCATCCAGAGCTTGAATTGCCGCTAAGGTTTTAGGAGCACCTTCAAACTGAGTAGGAACGGTACTGTCTTCCCAAAGCTTGGCACTTTCCTTCACTTTGTCCCAAGTCATAGGTTCTGGATCTTGCATGCTCACCAATTGGACTTCATTGTCTGCAGGTTTAGGCGGCACTTGGCCTGCAGGAACGGTAACCAATTTTATTCCCGTATTTTCCATAATAATTTTAGCTTCACCTGCGGAAACGATTTTTTCGAGGTCCGCATTGGTTTTATCGAGAACCACACGAGATCCTGCAGGGTAAGGGAAAAGTCGAGGCCATTCTTTATTCAAGTCGGCTCCCTTCGTGCCCATGGCCGTAGCAATTTTTACCCAATCAAAGAGAGCGGGGCCTTTCCAAATGGAATGAGGCGACGTATCCAAAAATAAAGGTGCCTCCGCCCCCCCCTTAGCCTGCCAGTAAGCTTTATAATCGGCAAAAGTGAGGGTGGGACCTTTATCCTTGAGTTGTTCAGCCAAAGTGAGGCCCTCTGTTTTTTCTTTTTCAGTAGACTTTTTCCCAGATCCTTTAAACTCCGCATAAATGAGGAGCCCTATTTTCCAGGTCACGTTCAAGCTTTGAAGTGCTTCTCGAGTATTGATCTGAGATTCTTTAACACCAAAAAGACTGACAGCGTTTTGCACGCCTTCTGGATGCTCAGCGATATAGTTGAGCCAAACATCGTCCCCTCCAAATTCCTCATAAATCCATTGCTGAAGACCTTTCTTTGCGATGTCTTGGACTTTCAAATCCTGCTGAGTCACATCTACCGTTTCTGGAGCTGCTGGAGCAACAGGCGCAGCTGCAGGAGCTGCAGGAGGCGTGGCTGGAACATTGCTAGGTGCATCAGTCATGGTCTGGGGTGTTAGTCATGTGCGCTGCTACTCGAGATTGTTCGAGTTTTTGAAGCAATGCGGCTTTGTTCACACTTTTTTTACGGAGCGTTTCGGTAGCCAAATCTTTACGCATAGAATCTTCCTCATCCAAAATCAAATTCATGGTGTGCATGGTGTCTTCATCCCAAGTGTCTACCAGCAAAGCCCACTCATCTGGAGTGGCTTCACTATTGAAAAAAGCTTGAAAAGACGGGCTGAGCGCTACGCGAAGGGCCAGCGCTTCAACTCGTTCTTTACGATCTGTAGAGAGTGAACCAGACATTTTTTGTTTTTAAATCTTATAATTATAGCAAAAAAGCCCCCTTTTTACAAGGAGGCTTTCTCATGGCTCAAACCAAAGTGCCCTTACATCATTCCGCTCATGTCGGGCATCCCCCCTCCAGCGGCTTTCTCTTCAGGGATATCAGTGACAACTGCTCCAGTAGTGAGCACGGTTCCCGCTACAGAAACGGCGTTCTCAAGGGCGCTGCGAGTCACCATCGTAGGATCCACAATGCCCGCTTCAAACATATCCACAAACTCATCTTTGAGCGCATCGTAACCAAAGGATTCACTTTTACTCTTGAGGATTTCGGTGAGTACCACTTCTCCGTGCTTACCGGCATTCTCAGCGATTTGACGAGTGGGGACAGAAAGCACACTCATCACCAAACGAGCTCCGATCGCTTCATCGTTGTTGCGACCTTGGAAACCTTCCAGAACCTGAGCAGCGTGCAACAGTGCACTACCTCCTCCCGCCACAATGCCTTCCTTTACAGCAGCCTTGGTAGCGTTGAGAGCATCTTCAATGCGGGTCTTACGTTCCTTCATTTCGATTTCTGTCGCAGCTCCCACTTCAATCACACCCACTCCACCGCTGAGTTTAGCAATTCGCTCCATCATCTTTTCTCGATCAAAATCACTCTTACTCTGCTCCATTCCCGCCTTGATTTCGGCCACACGAGCATCGATGTCTTTCTTGCTTCCCTTGCCATCCACAATCATGGTCATGTCTTTGGTCGCCAGCACTTTGCCAGCGCGTCCCAAATCTTCCACAGTTGCAGTTTCCAACTTCATTCCCACTTCTTCGGTAATCACGGTTCCTCCCGTGAGCACCGCAATGTCTTTGAGCATTTCCTTGCGGCGTTCACCAAAGGCGGGAGCCTTAATGGCGAGCACAGAAAGTCCACCTCGTAGCTTGTTGAGGATTAGGTTGGAGAGGGCATCACCTTCCACATCCTCGGCGAGCACCACGAGTTCTTTTTTGCCAGATTGGACCAAAGCCTCCAAAAGAGGCAGCAGTTCTTTAAAACTAGAAATTTTCTTGTCTGTGATGAGAAGAGGCACATCTTCATACACCGCTTCCATTCGTGCGGTGTCCGTCACCATGTAAGGCGTGATGTAACCATTGTCGAACTGCATGCCCTCCACTACTTTCATAGAAATACCCATACCATGTTTAGTTTCTTCCACAGTAATGGCGCCGTCATGCCCTACCTTATCCATGAGTTCTGCAATCACCTCACCGACTTCCTCATCTTGAGCAGAAATGGTCGCCACCTGAGCAATTTCTTTCTTAGTTTTTACTGGCTTAGACATATCAAGAAGCTTTTCTACCACCTTACGGAGAGCTTTATCCATGCCATGCTTGAGCAGCACAGGATTGGCACCCGCTACCACATTACGAATTCCTTCCTCTAAAAGAGCAGCTGCCAAAACGGTAGCCGTAGTGGTTCCATCTCCCGCTACATCGTTGGTGCGAGTAGCTACTTCTTTCACTAGCTGAGCACCCATATTTTCTTCGGGATCCTTGAGATCGATTTCCTTAGCGATAGAAACTCCATCGTTGGTGATCATTGGTCCTCCAAACTTTTTTTCTAAAAGCACATTGCGGCCTTTAGGCCCCATGGTGAGACGGACAGCGGCAGCCAATTGTTGAGCGCCGGATAAAATCTTTTGTCGAGCCTGGTCATCGAAAGTAATATTTTTTGCCATAGTTTTAAAGGATTAATTAAAGATTTATGAACAAAATAATTATTCAATAATAGCGAGAACGTCTTCTTCTTCCAAAAGCAAAAGCTCCTCCCCTTCTATCTCTACCTCTGTCGGTCCATACTTTTTAAAAAGTACAATTTGTCCTTCTTTCACTTGAGCCGGTTTCTCTGCCTTACCTGGGCCCACGGCCACTACAGTTCCTCGTTGAGGTTTTTCTTTAGCAGAGTCGGTCAAAATAATTCCCGAAGGAGTTTGCGAGGCTTCTTCTAGTCGTTTTACAACGACGTAGCCAGCTAAAGGTACGATCTTCATAAAGTGTGGGGTTACAAAATTAGCACTTGCAGTTAGGCAGTGCTAATTTTAAGCAGCGACAATGGAAAGTCAAGGGCTAGATAGCCATAAAAATGCACCGACGAATGAAAACCTTACTCCTTTTCTATCTTCTAGCCCCTTCCACGAAGAAGTCCGAACTCCCTTGTACAGAGCCGACCCTAATTTGTGGGGAAGCAAAGAAGTGGCAGACAGTAGCTTGCACCTGTGCAGCACTGATGCCAAAAAACTGAGATACCGCCCAAACACTAGGCAGTTTGCCAGTGGTTTCCAGCGTACAAGAATTCAACTGTAATTGGTCAAACTGGGACCTCTTACCTCCTTTTAGATCCTCTGCAGGGGAAAGAAGATCAACATAACCAGAAAACTTATACCCACCATTGACCCCCCTCCCCGTCTCCTCTAAATCTCTAAAAAGAGCTTCAAAAAAATCAAAGGGTACTGTGCGGCTCACTTCCAAGTAATCGTCTTGAACAGGCAATAAAAGCACGGCTCTATCATCTTGGCTCTGAAGCTCGTAGGCCCCCCTCCACTCAAATCTTTCAGGGACCTTAGCGGCTAGCTCTTCAAGCAGTGCTTCCTTGAAGTTAACCTTTCTAGTGAGGTGAAAGGTGGCTCGGTAAGTCAAAGGAAGAGCGGGGTCTTGCCTCAAACAACGCTCAAATTCGCTTTCTAAAAGGTTAGCTCGCGGCGAAGTATTTTTTTGGCGACTACTTCCAGGGATCATCCGATGCGCATAAGTACCCTTTTTCGCAAAAACCCCCAAAGACATGTCCAAACTGGATTGAAGCCGGTTTGGTTCCAACCAAGAATGGGGCAGCGTAAGCCATTCTATAGGCCCACCCAAACCCATAGCTGCCCTCAAGAGAGCTTGGGTATTTTTGGAACACTTGGCCAACTCTTCTAAAATCAGCGCAGGCCCATCAAAAGAGCTCTCAGCTCCGCACGCTACAGCACAAGCCTGAGCTCTTTCACAAACATCTACTGGACCTTTAGGTCGTGGCACTCTGCCTTTTTCATCTAAACCAAAAATGATTCTATCGATAGGATCAACTTCCGACATTCCACTCGATTAAGAGTGGAAATTATAAAAGAAAACAAGAAAAGGTCAAGAGTTTAGCCTGCATAAGCTTCCACACGCTTTTCGCGGATCACTTCAACTTTGATTTTGCCTGGATATTGAAGATCTTTTTCGATCTTACGAGCAATCTCATGAGAAAGCTTGATAGAAGCGAGATCATCAACGGTTTCGGGGCTTACAAAAACACGGAGCTCTCTTCCAGCTTGAAGGGCAAATGACTTTTCTACTCCATCAAAAGTGGTGGCCACCTTTTCGATGTCCGAAAGACGTTTGATGTAGTTTTCCATATTATCCTTGTTTGCTCCTGGTCGAGCCACGGAAATCAGGTTTGCCACCTGTACAATCTTGGCTTCGATGCTTTCTGCTTCCACGTCTCCTTCATTCGCTTCCACACAATGCAGAACTTCATCAGGAAGCCCAAACTTCTTTAGGATATCTCGGCCAATAGTGGCGTGCTTACCCTGAACTTCATGATCCACAGCCTTTCCAATGTCATGCAAAAGGCCAGCCTTCTTACAAAGTTCTACATTAGCACCCATCATTCCGGCCATTTCAGCCGCCAAGAAGGCCACCTCCATGGAATGTTTGAGCACGTTTTGGCCATACGCAATACGGAATTTGAGACGTCCCAAAATCTTAAGCAAGTTGGGAGGTAAACCTGGAACTCCCACTTCAAAGGCAGCTTTCTCTCCGAGGTCTTTGATGAGGAGATTCACTTCTTCTTTGACCTTAGCATAAGCTTCTTCAATACGTGCAGGATGGATGCGTCCATCTTCTACCAAACGCTCCAAAGTAATCTTGGCCATGTAGCGACGAATAGGGTCAAATCCGGAGATAATGATGTTTCCAGGAGTGTCATCAACAATCACATCCACCCCCGTAACCGACTCGAAAGCATTGATGTTGCGACCTTCCCTACCAATAATCCGTCCCTTCATATCATCAGAAGCCAAAGGTACTGCCGTAGTAGTAGATTCTACTGTGGTTTCAGAGGCATACCGTTGAATGGCATCGGCCAAGATTTGCTTGGCTTTAGCATCCACCTCTTCCTTCATATCAGCCTCGAGTTTTTTAGCGTAAGCCACGAGCTCATCTTTAGATTCTTTTTCAATCTGGTCGAGAAGTAGTTTTTTTGCTTCTTCATGAGAAAGCCCCGCCACTTCAGCGAGTTTCTTTTCCTGTTCGGTCACTAAAGTTTTAGCGTGTTCTCGATCTTTTTTAAGATGATCTGCCTGCTCTTCAAGCTTTGCTTTCATCTTATCAAGCTCTTCTACCTTTCCATCGAGAGCTTCCTCTTTTTTGACCAAACGAAGCTCAGATTCCTCCAGCTTTCGACGCTTATTTTTTTCTTCCTTTTGAGCCTCTTCTCTTTCTCGCATGGCTTCATTGCGAGCTTTATTAATCATCTCGTTTGCCTTGGCATGCGCTTCTTGAAGAGCTTTTTCTTGTTCTCGACGTTTTTTTTGATCTTCGTCTTTGATCTGCTGATTGCGAACCACGAACCCTAGCCCTCCTCCGGCTGCCAGCCCCAGCACGAGGAGAATTAAATACGTAAACATTTCAGAATGGGGTTAAACCCCGAAACGCAAAAACGGACGGATGATTCCGCCTTTTTAAACCTGTAACCGTTGAGAACTGTCTAAAATATTCAAGATTTTATCCACTGCCAACTCCTTTGGTTAAGACCGTTTGCGTCCCGGACTTTGAGATATAAAAGAACCGTCCGCATGGTAACAAACGCAAGCCTTTTTGTGCAAATCTTTTTCCACAAGATTTTCTCAAGATCAGAACTTTGTCAGCAGCGCGTCAGAAAAAAATCAGGGTCCATGTCAGACACCGCCTTTAAAGTCGCCCTGTCTAACCCCCTCATTATGCTCAAACGTTTCCTCGCTTTCCTTATTTTCCTCAGTTTATCCGTTCAAACAGCAGGAGCAGAATCTTGCCCCGCTTCCACCAGTACCATTTCTACTGATTTAGAGATCACTGCCCTCTACCCCAACCCAAATACGGGTGAAGAAGAATGGATAGAACTCACCAATAACGATCATGAGAGCGTGGACCTCTCCTTATATACCTTAGAAGACGCCACCGCTCACCCCTGGGCGCCCAGCGGCACTTTGAACGCCGGCTCCAGCACGCGCGTTACCGGCTTTTCTTTCGCTCTCAATAATTCCAACGAAACCGTAACACTTAAAACTTCCACCGGCACTCAAATCGATACCTGGTCCTATGCCAGTAGCACCAAAGGAGAAATTTTATACCGAGACAACAGCTCCAGCACCTCAACAGTCGGCGACACTACCGCCACCACTACTTCCACAACCAGCACCACAACAACAACTACAAATACCACTGCAGCCACTACCCCCACCCAATGGCCCAGCTTTTCGGAAGCTCTACCCAACCCCTCAGGCTCAGACAGCGCGGCCGAATGGATTGAACTTTACAATGCTTACTCCGAACCGCTCACCCTCGACGGACTCAAATTGGACGACGAAGATGGCGGCAGCAGCCCTCACTCTCTGAGTGGAACACTCGCTGGGGAAAGTTACCTTCTCGTCCCCATTAACGAGAGCAACATCACCCTCAACAACACCACCGATCACATACGACTACTCGGAGTGAACAACGAAGTCCTCTGGGATGTTCCTTATAACGACGTGCAAGAAGGCTACAGCTATGCCTCGCTCTATGGCAGCTACAGTTGGACCGACACTCCCACGCCCGGCGAAGAAAATACAGTCGGGACGATAGCACCCTCAGGAGAAACTGACGGGGACGATGGAAGCGACTCTTCCACAAATCCTTCAGACAATGGCGACCTTTCCGACGTGGTCACGCTCACCGAAGTCTTCCCCGATCCTGCCGGAACCGACAACGAAGAAGAATGGATTGAGCTCACTAATGGAGGCACCAGTCCGATTGATTTAGGAAACTGGACCATCACCGATGCTTCAGGGAAATCCTTCACTTTCCCAGGGGGCACGATTATTCAGCCCGGTGAAAGCCTTGTGATTTATCGCACTGAATCAGGAATCTCTCTCAACAATTCAAATGAATCAATTCAATTAGCTGATTACACAGGCGAAGTCGTGAGCGAAGTCAGTTACGACAGCAGCGAAGAAGACGAATCCTATGCAGAAATTGAAGTGGAAACGAGCAGCAGCACTCAAGCCTCCACCTCGGGACTAGGCAATCCTAGCTTCTCCACATGGCAGTGGGTTGACCCCAGCCCCGGGGTGAAAAACCCCACTTGGAAACAAATCAAAGGAATTGTAGCGGAATGGGATGGCCAGTGGCTCACCATGAACGACGGCCTTTCCAACTGGACTTTTGAAGCCACAAACTCTGATGAAAACACCCTGCTCTTCAAAACGGGTAACACCGTTCTGGTGCAAGCAGCGATGGTCAGTGGCATCTATCAAATCATGCACAGTGAACTTGTAGAAAGTGGTACTTCTAGTTCAGCAAATCGTTTCCCATGGAGTTGGATACTCTCCGGACTCGCCGCTCTCAGCTGGATTGGCTACGAAATCTACAAAAAACGTAAAAAAGTTTGGACTTTGGAGCCTCAGGCCTTAAACTAAGGGAGCTCGATTTCCCAAAAAACTCGCATGCAAAAAAATCATTTCCATCAGTCGTTTAAAGACCCCTGGAAAAACTCAAAAACTTGGCGAAGGCAATCCAACGAGATGGGCCGTTTCGATCTTCAAGACTTGAACAGTGCCGAGAACCAAAAGATTCGCTTAGACGCCGAAAAAAAGATACGGGAAGGAAAGCGTGGAATGGACCTTACCAATCGACTGGGTGAAGATGGAGAAAAACAAAAGGAAGATCTCAAAGCTGCTCTAAAACGTTTCCAAACTGAGAATCGAGAAGGCCTCGACGTTTCTCGCCTCATCGAACAAACCGATAAATGTCTGAACAAGTGGGAGCTCAATGAACTCGAAAAGAAAGTGGCCAGAATAGCAGAGGGGGAATACCAACGAAGACTCAAGGAAAGCGGAGCCTTTGATCCCATTCACGAATCTGAAGAACTTTCCTTGGCTCGGGAACGTAAAGACTTAGGGAAATGGTTCAACAAACAGAAGCTTTACGACGGACAAGAAAGCAAACTCGATACCCTTTTGAACCTCAAAGACAATCTGAGGGAGCGCCTGCTCTTCCGTGGCAAACTCAAAAACGAATGTCAAAAAAGTTCTTTTGTTAAAGCAGAATACTTCCGTCGTCTCAACTTCCTGCCCTTTATGGACAGCAAGCAAGCTCTGCTCAATAACATTTTGGAAGAAATCAAGGAAGTGCAAGATGCTCCTGCTCCTGTACAGTACGAGTTCTCAAAAATACAAAAAACCATCAAGGGTGCAAAAACCACGGAAGAAATTAAAAACAAGATCTTAGAAGGATTCAAAAAACGTAAAGATACTTATCGAAAAAAACTCCTCGCCAACAAACAGTATTTTGGAGGAAAAGAAGTCCAACTCAACGATGGGCAAAAAGTGCCCGAAGCTCTCAAGGAATTCGATGACTACATCGAAGAACGCGAGAACTTTGCAGATATGGACGATAAACTAAAAAAACTCCCTGGCATCATTGCAGAACGCAAAAAAGTCTATGAAAAGCGTGATGAACTTTTAAACAAACTCCCAGAAGAGAGTCGCAAGCGCATCAAGGGGCTCACCGATGAAATGCGCTTCCACACACTAAAAGCCTACATTCCCGAGATGGAAGAAAATGTAGAGAACAATGGAGTCAATTATCTGGAATTTGTGGGATTAATGGAAAAAGCAGAACATAAAGGCATCCCCCTCTTCACAGGAGAAGAAATCGCAGAGAAAAAAAATGAATTTAAAGGCTCCAGTTTAAAAGCGCAAGAAACCGAACTGCTCTTCCTCAAAGACTGTGACCTCGATAAACGCCGCAGCATGGTAGAAAAATACCTTTTGGTCGACCCCACTATCACCAAAGATCAAATGGAGGTCTTTGAGGAGGCCGACGGCATCACTCGAAAACGCATGGTACGAGAAGCGGAACTACAAGAAGAAAAACGGAAGGAGAATCCTTTGGATTTCTCTTACATGGAGTACCTGGATGCTGATGATATCCAAGACATCAGTCGCATCATTCAAAGTGAGGATGGCCAAGAAGCTCTGGAAGAGCTCGTTGATGAAACTGAAACTACGCAAACCTATCGAGTTCTCGATGTATTGGGAACCACTCGTAATCGCATGCATGGCATTGGGATGGAAATGCAGCAGCGCGATATTTCCTTAGTAGATTACCACATGGAAGATCAAGCCAAGTGGATGCGCCGGTCCAAAAATGTCTTTAAAAAAGATTATGGCCACGACAATGCTCGCGATGAATGGCAGTACCAAGAAGGTCAAGGCTCTCTGGAACGACTCAAGGCTGGAGTCACCCAGTGGTCCAGCGGACAAATGGGCAAGCTCACGATTCTTAAAGATTCCGATCTAAATGGAGAAGGAAGCACCGAAGAAACCATCAAAAAAGTGAAAGAAGCGCGCTACGCCACAGATATCATGATCACCGATGAAACTGGAAAGGATGAACTGGATCTCCTCGGTAGTCTCGACGATAAGTTCATCAAATTCAGCAAAATGTATCTCAATCAAATGATGGCCAAACTCTTTGTTAAAATGGGTCTCAACCCAGCCATGATCGGAATGGTCCTCAATTCTAAAACCCTCAAAAAGAGCGTGGCTAAAGGATCCGTAATGGAGGAATTCGACAACTACACCATCTCTGCCAACAACGAAGACCACTACATTAACGAAATGGCTGCTTAAGCATGCATCTCATAAAAATTTGCCAGGGTGGCTCTTGCACCATGAACTTCGCCGCCGACTCCCTAAAGCGAGCTGAAAAAGTACTCCAAATTAAAGCTGGAGAGAGCACCCCAGACGGAGAATTCCATTTGGAAGTTTGTGGTTGCCTTTCCAACTGCGACGACGGACCCAACGTTTTCTTTGGAACCCAAGGAAGTCCCCTTCTAAACCTCCTCAACGAAGGTCACGTAGAAAATCACATGCGCCCCGACGCTTTAGAAGCTAAAATCAAGTCCCTACAAAACTCCTAACCTTTCTCCATGCACGATCTCATCATCATCGGTGGCGGTTGCGCCGGCCTCTCTGCCTCCATCTACGCCCGCCGATACAACATGGACGTCGTAGTCCTGACAGAAGGACTTGGCGGCACCATCACCACCACTCACCTGGTAGAAAATTATCCAGGCTTCACTTCTGTTTCTGGACAAGAACTGGCTGATGCCTTCATCAACCATGCTAAAGCCAATGACGTGCCCTTCCGACTCGGTAGCCGCGTCACTCGTGTCTGGAAAGAAGGCGAAGTTTTTAAAGTTCAATTTGGAGTAGATGTCTACGAAGCTAGAACCGTCCTTCTCTCCACTGGAACTACTTATCGCAAGTTGGGAGTGAAAGGTGAGCCTGAACTTGCCGCCAAAGGAGTTTCTTACTGTGCCACTTGTGATGCGCCATTTTATAAGAAGAAGAATGTGATCATCGTGGGAGGAGGTGACAGCGCGGTAAAAGAATCCCTCATCTTGGCGGAACACGCCAACGAGGTGACCCTCGTCTACCGGGGTGAAAAACTCACCAAAGCTGAACCTATCAATCTCAAACGGATGGAGTCTACTCCCAACATTAAAGTGCGCCTCAAGACCAATATCGTAGAAATCATGGGAGAAAAAAGAGTAGAAAAAGTAAAATTCGACGATGGCAGTGAAATGGAAGTGCAAGGTGTCTTTATTGAAATTGGCCGCATCCCACTCACCGATATGGTCAACGATCTCGGAGTAGAAAAGAATGAGAAAGGAGAAATCAAAATCAATGGCATGAGCGAAACTTCTGTTCCTGGTTTCTATGCCGCCGGAGACGTGGCCGACACCGAATGGAAACAAGCCATCGTCAGTGCCGATGAAGGTTGTAAGGCTGCCTTTAAAGCCTTTGAATATGTATCTGCTCAAAAAACTAACCTATAACCATGCTTCCTATGTGTAACGGTTCCTGCTCTAACTCCTCTTGTTCCTGTAAAGAAAAGCCTTGTCTCAAAGTGGGCAAGCTCGCCCCTGATTTTACGGCTGAAGGTCTCTTTGGCACCGAAACCAAAACCGTTTCCTTAAAAGAATACCGCGGAAAGTGGGTGGTCCTGTTCTTCTACCCTCTCGATTTCACTTTTGTTTGCCCCACAGAAATCACCGCCTTCAACGATGCCTACGACACCTTCGCTAAGATGAACACCGAAGTACTCTCTTGCTCCGTGGACAGCGTTCACGCACACATGGCTTGGCAAAAAGACCTCGGCGTCATGAAGTTCGGAATGCTTTCTGACCTCAGTCACGAAGTTTCTGAAAAATACGGCGTACTCATTGAAGACAAAGGCATTGCTCTTCGTGGAGCCTTCGTCATCGATCCTGAGGGGATTCTTAAAATGGCGGTGGTGCACGATCTTGCTATTGGTCGCAATGTAGAAGAAATCGTACGAGTGGTAGAGGCTTGCCAAACCGGCGAACTGTGCCCCATCAACTGGAAACCCGGCGCAAAGACTCTGGGGAAGGCTTAATGGCGGATCCGCTCTCTTCGAAAATGCATGACTGGGGACACAAGCCCTATTTCATGCAAGTCAAAACACTGTTTTAGCACTTCGCAAAAGTGGAAAAAAAACTTAGCATAGTCCACTTATCAACGTGTTATGACTGAGGCCCTTCCCGCCTTCGACCAAGCCCGCGAACTTCTACAAAACGCACGTCGTATTGTGATCCTTTCGCATAAAAATCCGGATGCCGATTCTATCGGCTCCAATCTAGCTTTGCGTGAAGCTTTGGAAAACATGGGTAAAGAAGTGGTTTCCGCTTGCGTAGACGAACCCGCCGAAAACTGCCTCTTTTTAAGGAAAGCCGATCAGTATCAAACAGACTTCAACCCAACCGACTTTGATCTCATCGTGACTGTGGACTGCGGAGGTCACAAACTCATGGCCTTCCACGAAACCAAGCCAGAGCTTTTGGATCGCAGCAAAACCTTGCTGCTCAATATTGACCACCATCCCTCCAACGACCTCTTTGGGACGGTAAATCTGGTAATGGCCGATGCCCCAGCCACTTGCTTCCTCCTTTTCCTCTTTTTTACCTACTGTAGATGGAGCATCACTCCCAGTATGGCCACGGCCTTACTCCACGGCCTCTACTACGACACGGGCTCCTTCCAACACACCAACACCACGGCCACAGGATTACGCATTGCCGGTCGACTCCTTGCCCTAGGCGCCAACCATTCCAAATCGATGAAGGAACAATTCCACACCCACTCTTTATCTCAACTGCAACTTTGGGGTCGTGCCTTGGAGCGAGCTGAGTTCAACTCCAAAAAAGCGGTAGTCACCGCTCTCACCGAAGCCGACTACAAAGCCACTCATGCCCAAAAAGACGATATCTCTGGACTCATCAACTATCTCAACCATGCCTCTCCCGCCAAGTTTTGTTTGCTCCTGACGGAAGATTGGAACGGTTCTATTAAAGGTTCCATGCGCACTCAAGACGAAGCCGTTGACCTCACTCAAATCGCGGGCCTTTTCGGCGGAGGTGGACACAAAAAAGCAGCTGGTTTTACTATTCCTGGACGCTTGGTTGAGAAAAAAGTATGGAGTATAAAGGGAGCATGAGTACTATTTTCATCATCCACGGTGTAGGCGGCAATCCAGAAGAAAACTGGTTCCCTTGGCTCAAAGCTCAATTGGAAAAAGTGGGTCACCGCGTTATTGTTCCGCAATTCCCCACTCCCGAGAATCAGACCTTAGAGGAATGGATGGAAGTGATGGACGGTTATCAAAACGATCTCGGTCCAGAGACCATTTTAGTGGGTCACAGCCTAGGACCTAGTTTCATCCTGAGCGTGCTCGAAAAATACCGCGCCAAAGCCGCTTTCTTAGTAGCGCCTGTTTTTGGGAAAATAGAAAATATCTTCGAACCCACGATGAGGAGCTTTTATCAGCATCCTTTTGATTGGGAGAAAATTAAATCCAATTGTCCCTACTTTGTCATTCTACACACCGAAAACGACCCCTACCTCCAACTGGATCAAACCGAAATTCTAGCAGGAATACTCCAAGCGCCCCTTCATATTATTCCAGGCGGAGGTCACCTCAACCAAAGTGCAGGGTACAGAGAGCTACCTCTTCTCTTAGAAGAAATACTTAAACTGCAGTAAAAGCATTTACATCCATAAAGCCCGAACAGTGGAGCGCTCGATCAAAGGCACCCTTAAAACCAAGTTTCGCAACAACACGATCCACCGCCTTCACTCCACAATGATTGGCTTTTCCTCCATAAAGTAGATCAAAGGATGGTGGTCCATAAGGATCCAAGCTCTTTGCGTCTTGAACTCCATATCGGTTTTGAGCCCATTCCTTTACTTCAGCCAACGGACGCCTTTCCACCAGGCGTGCGCGCACTCCGTCATGCGCAATCATATTTCGAACACGCACCAAAACCTGTACAAGGGCATAATCTGCTCCTCTATTTTGAATCATTTCTTCGACAGTAGCTCCTCCGCAAATCAAAGGAACAAAGCCATCGGCAAAACCCTCTTGGAAAGTAACAGCAGCACTAGGCATAAGGCCCATTTGGGACTCCACTCCCACATGGCCTTCTTGGTAGAGGCGATCGGCCAAAGCAGTCTGCAGAGCATGCCCCATTTCATGCTCTAACAAACGTTGATACTGAGCTTCAGTATTGCCCTGTATACTTCCTTTCATGACCAGAGCAGAAACCCCATTTCCTAAATATCCCGAAAAGTTGTATGGAGCGTTAGGATCATGCCTAATTTCCATTCCAGGGATCACATCATTCAAAAGATGGTCTCGTATAGATTCGGGGAGTGAAGAAGCCTGTAAGGGTTCCCTCATTGCTGCAATAAAGCCCCTTCTCACTTCCTCAAATAAGGCAGTGGGGTCTTTGTCTGCTGTCCATGACTTTGCCTGAATCCAACGGACTATGGACTCTCCAGAAGTAGAACCTGGTCCCACAGGAAACCCTGCTCGATCTAAAGCCAAAGCCCGTGAGTCCAATAAAGCATCTACTTCCTGTTGCGGGGTTGGATCCATGGATCTAGCCATCACAGAAGCATAAGCCAATTCAGGATCTTGAGGCTGCACCTTAAAGCCCCACTCTTGTAAACGAAACCATAAAACTCGTCTCATATCTTCTAAAGACTGCTGAAGAACGGAATACCTATTTGCATCAAGAGAAGCTTGATCTAAAAGAATTTGTGCCCGGTCCAACCTAGTCCAGGGCTGAAGGAGGTTAAACAATCGACGGCGCTCTTTGGCAGGAATCTGCTTCCCCGTATAACCAAGCAATGCCTCAAAAGCAGAGTCCTTGGCAAGGTGTCCATTTAAAACACCCTCTGGGAAGGCATGATAAAAGGCAGTCATGGTTCTTCTCCTGGGGTCTGGATGATCCCCCGCAAAAGCCCCAGTAATCAACAACGCTTCTTGGAAGGCCACATCCAATTGGGGAGTAGCTTCAACCGTCTGCATAACGAAAAAACAATGATTAAGAGGAGATTATAAACCCCTTCTAGAAAAAAGACTAGAGGGCAGCAAATCGCTCGCTCAAGACTTTCCAGTTGAGCGCCTTAGTAAAGGCATCTAAGTAAGCTGCCTTATCAATTCCATAATCGATCATAAAGGCATGTTCCCAGCAGTCGAGTGCCATGAGTGGCACTTGGTGAATCGGATAATTCATATGATGCTCAAACATAATGTAGTGATGCAGCTTCTTATCCATCTTATTAAAGGTCAACAGAACCCATCCCGGCGTAGAACTAGCCGCTGCACGCATATCTTTCTCCCAAACCTCCATACTGCCAAAAGATCCTTCGATGGCAGCCTTGAGAGCAGCCGAACCTTCTGTAGCTTCTCCGGTCATGTTCTCAAAGTACATCTCATGCAAATAGGTCCCATTAAAGGCTGTAGCCTCACGTCGCTTAAGTTCGCTGTATTCTCCAAAGCTATAATTGGCCAAAGATTTATCAACGGTCATGAGCTTTTCCTCGATCTCGTTGATTTTTTTTACATAACCCTCGTAGAGTTCAAAATGAGCGGCCAATTGCTTGTCAGAAAGGCCCTGAAGTTTGCCTAGAAGAGAGCTAAAATCTTTTGCGGTATGTGCCATAAATCAGTAAAATTAAAACGAACTCACTCTACCACATGCTCGAGCTCGGCGACAAAGTTCCATCCTATAAATTGCCTTCTTCTACTGGAAATGAAGTCGCTTTAACTGATTTTAAAGGGAAAAGAATCGTCCTTTATTTTTACCCTAAAGACGACACCCCTGGCTGCACCACCGAAGCTTGTGATTTTAGAGACGCTCTTAAGGATTTCAAAGACCTGAACGTGGTGATCGTAGGTGTGAGTAAAGACTCAGAAAATTCTCACGAAAAATTTATAGAGAAATACCAACTCCCCTTTGTCTTACTGTCAGATAAAGACCTTAAACTCATGGAAGACTTTGGAGTTTGGAAAGAAAAAACCTTGTACGGCAGAACCGCCTTGGGAGTGGTCCGCTCCACCTTTCTCATTGATGAAGAAGGCACGCTCGTCAAAGCTTGGCGCAATGTAAAAGCCGCTGGGCATGTAGCTAAAGTTCTAGAGGAAGTAAAAGAAACTGTAACATTTTGCTGAAAACGGCGTTTTAATACTCAGTAACCACAAAGCGCATGGTGAAAACCTTCACTGCCTATGAAGCGAGTCGGACTCTAGTTTTAGTGAAAGAGATTGTAGAAGACCTCAGAGAAGAAATGGAGGTACTGATTCTTTTGCAAAGCCGTGGGAATTTCCCTACTGAACCAGAAGTTAAAAAACACATCGAAAAGCTCAAACACCATTTTGAGGAACTCAAACAACTGGGTTGTATTGCACGCGAGCCTCAAGAAGGAGTCGTGGACTTCCCCAGCTTTTACAGAGGAGAACCGGTGTTTCTTTGCTGGCAGCTCGGTGAAGAAGAAGTGCTCCACTGGCATGAAGTGGGCGAACACCATCTCTGCCGACGAGAAATCACCAATGAATTTTTGAGTGAAAACTCTAAAAATTCTCCAGCAGTCGCATAAACATCACTTCATTCTTCACTTCTACTTCAGAAAGTTTTTCGTCATGGAAAGCTGTGGCCTCGGGATCATAAGCGAATAAGTTTTTTTGAGCCTGAAAGTTTTCCCAAAAAGGATTCAAGTCATTGGGCAAACCCTGCACAGCTTCACTCACGTTATCTCCAGCTACCAGCATAGTATTAAAACTTTGTGGGATAGGGTAAGACACTACTTCCTTAAAAGGGAGCGCCAAAGAATTTTTAAGTTCATCCAAAAACTCTCCCTTTGTTGAGGCCGCATTCAAAGCCACCAAACCTCCCGGTTGAAGGTGAGCTTGGCAAAGTTGAAAAAACTCCTCCGTGGCAAGGTGCGCAGGAATATTGGCACCATGGTAAGTATCCACCAAAATCAAATCAAATTTTTTCTCAGTATTGAGGAGATACTGTCTGGCATCCCCATGGACCACTTCTGCCGAGCTGGGATCAAACCCCATCGTATCTTCAGCAATAGCCGTCACCGCAGGATCAAGCTCTACACCGGTGATCTTTAAATTCGGATAATAGTTCTTAAAAATGCGGGTAAAACTTCCTCCCGCATGCCCTAAAATTAAAACCTCTTTCGGTTCCTCCAATAAAGCTGGCAAAAGTCCAAAATAACCATAATAAAAACTTTGCGGAGGCAAAACGGAAGCAGGATCATAAACCGATTGCACACCGATATCATTATCAATGTGCAAGTAACGGACACCCTCTTCATTTTGAGTAACGAAAACATAACCATAAGAAGATTCCGTGGAAGCAATGAGCTGCTCTGCGGCATAAACGGGTGGAACAAACCAAAACAAAGCACAGCCCAATAGACCGAGGACCATCAAAATATAGTTCCGGAGTCCAATGGCCGCCAAGAAAAATAAAACCAGTCCCACAAAAATAAAAGTTTTAGTGGTGCCCAGCTGAGGGATCAAAATGAAAGCTGGTAAAAAAGTGCCAATAAGGCTCCCCACAGTAGAAACCATAGAAACTCTACCTGAAATAGTCCCGATATTTTGAATTTTCTCGGCTACTAAACGAACTGTAAAAGGAACGTTGATCCCAAAAAGCACCATAGGGAAAGCCACAAGCAAACTCACTGCAATGAGAGAACCCCAACGCAATGAAGCTTCTAAGGTTCCCAGACCACTAGATAATAACGGGAGCAAAAAAGGTGCAGCAAAAGGGATGAGCGCTACCCAAATTCCAGTGATCAAGATCCAAAAAAAGTAAAGCTCTGAACGAGGATTTTTATCAGCCATCTTCCCTCCCCACATATAACCAAGGGCCAAAGCCACCATGATCACGCCAATTACATTGGTCCACACAAAAAGAGAAGTGCCAAAGTATGGAGCCAACAAACGTGTAGCACTCATCTCCACCGTCATCACCGCAGCACCGGTAACAAATGCGGAGAAAAAATAAAAAAGTTTTTGCTTCACGACCTCACTCTATTGTACTCTGGGAGCAATGTAAACTTTTCACTCCGCCGC
Source organism: uncultured Candidatus Peribacteria bacterium (assembly GCA_964516995.1). Lineage (GTDB taxonomy): Bacteria > Patescibacteriota > Gracilibacteria > UBA1369 > 2-02-FULL-48-14. Next base: position 241,466 of record CAZFAV010000003.1, read on the forward strand.
CATGAAATTGTCCCTCAGCTCCTCCACCCCAAAAGCAGACATACTTTTTTTACTGTTCTTCAAAGGTCAAAAATTATCTAAAAACGAAACAAGCCTATTGGACAACGCCACATTAAAAATGGTGGAAGCCCGTTTTAGCGCCAAAGACTTTGAGGGAGAAGAAGGACAAATACTCACGCTCTTCACCTCCGGAGGAAATTTTAAACGCGTCATCCTGGCTGGACGTGGAGACAAGAACAAACAACTGCCCAAAGCAACTGAACAGTTGGGAGCTCAACTCGTAGCAGTGGCCAAAAAAGCCAAGGCCAGTCGAGTTGCGGTGCAAGTAAATCCAGAAAGTTTAAGTGAACTCAGTTATGGAATGGTGCTCGGCGCTTACGAATTCATGAACTATAAAAAAGCTGATCCAAAAACTAAAGAGCTTGAGGAACTCATTTTTGTCAGCGAAGTAAATAAAACAACTAAAGATGCAGTGGAACGCGCTAGCGTGTTTATGCGGGCATCTGCTCTCACTCGTGGACTCATCAACACCTGCGCCGGAGATCTCAACACTCAAAATCTCGTAGATGAAGCAAAAAAAGTAGCTCAAAAGTCTAAACTTAAGATCACCATCTTTGATGAAGCTAAACTTAAAAAAATCGGTTGTGGCGCCTTGGTGGGAGTGGGCAAAGGAGCCAGCGTGGGTTCTCGCATGGTCATTTTGGAATACCGTTCCAAAACCACCGCTAAAGAACCTCAAATCGCTTTTATTGGGAAAGGAATCGTCTTCGACAGTGGAGGTATGAATCTTAAACCCACTGGCTATATTGAGACCATGAAGGAAGATATGGCTGGCGCTTCTACAGTACTGGGAACCATGCAAGCCATAGCAGAACTCAAGCTTCCTGGTTATTTTCTGGGAGTGATGGCCATTGCCGAAAATGCCATCTCAGATCGGGCTCAACATCCTGGAGATGTAGTACGTGCTTACAACGGGAAAACCATCGAAATCACCAACACCGATGCTGAAGGTCGCCTTGTTCTCGCAGATGCTGTTGCCTACACCGAAAAAAATTACAAACCCAAACGAATGATAGACATTGCCACGCTTACAGGAGCAGTAACTGTTGCTTTGGGATACAACATCACTGGAGTGATGGGTAACGATCAAAAATGGATTGATGATGTAATGGATGCAGGAAAAGCCACTTACGAGCGTTACTGGCAACTGCCTATGGACGAAGATTTTCAAAAAGGCACAAAGGGAGAGTTTACTGATCTAAAAAACGACGCTAAAGGTCTCCGTGCAGGCACCATTATGGGAGCTGCCTTTATTAAAGAGTTCGTAGAAAAAACACCTTGGGTGCACCTTGATATTGGTGGAACCGGATGGGCAGAAAAACCAGACGCACTCACACATTATGGCGCTACAGGAGTCGGTCTGCGCACCTTCATTGAACTCGCCGTTCGTCACGGAAAATAAGACTAGCGACTTACTTTAATACGAACCACCTATGAGGAGTGCTTAACTTTTAAGCATATCTTCATACTCCAATTGGTAAATATGGAGAATGGTGATGGTAAGACTGAGGATGAGCGGTCCAAAAATAATTCCTTTGAGTCCAAAGAGAAAGATACCGCCCAAGACCACCAAGAAAGTGAGCAATGGATGCATACTGCTGCGCGTCCCAATCAAAATGGGGCGAGCAATATTATCGACTACAGAGACTACACAAATTCCCCACAGAATAAGGAAAACTCCCCAAACAATTTCTCCGCGAAGGATAAAAGAAATCGCGATGGGCAGCCAAATGATAGCTGCACCCGCATAAGGAATAAGTGAAGTAAAAGCCACCATCGTGGCCCAAAAAATAATATTATTGACCCCTGCAATAGCAAAACCAACACCCGCGGTGATCCCCTGCAAAATAGAAGATCCAAAATTTCCCATCACAATGCCATAAGTCGTATCGATGAGTTTTTGTTCAATCACTGTTTCATATTTATCGGGCAAAGGACTCAAAAACTTCATTCGATCTATAAAGCGCCTTCCATCTCGGAAGAAAAAGAACAAGGTAATAATAAAAATAAGGGCATACAAAATAGTAGAACTGACAGCTCCCACAATATTCCCACTTTGAGTGACTAAGAAGGTAGCTACCGACTTGCCCATTTCTTGCACCAATTGGATCAAATCAATACGAGTACTATAAACAAAAGAAGAGAACCCATAACGTTCGGCTATAGTTTCAAGCCAAGGTCCTATAACCGGCAATTCGTTAAGCCCTTCCCACTGCAAGCTGCTGTTCACGTTAAGATCGAGCCACCTACTGGTGAGGAAGCCATAAATATCCAAAGCTTCCTGAGCAAGAAAAATCACAAAGAGTGTGAGAGGTACAAGCACCAAAAGGGTCACCACAACCGTACTGATAAAAGCACTAAAGCCTTCTCGGTGTCGGGTCTTTTGGTTGAGCCAACGGTTGAAAGGATGAAAGATCACTACCACCAAAGCCGCATACACCAAAATATTGAAAAAAGGTGAAATGACCCAAGCAAACAACAACAAAATGCCTCCAATCACCAAAGCAAAGAAGTAACGAGCAAAATCTGGAAGTACTAAATTACGTCGTGGCATGAGATAAGTTCTTACCCACTCTATCACACAGTGACACCGTTTTCCAAATGCTTACGGTACTCTGCAAGTGAAGCACGCACTGCTTCCGCTACAGGTCGCAAATGCACTCCATGACTCTCCAATTTAGCGACAGATAGTCCACAGTTAGATCTCTTTGCCTTGGTGATCTTTTCCATCTCTTCTACAGAAAAGAGACTGTACTCATAACTGGGATCCACCAATTCTTTATAGATGTCTAAGATTTCTTGGTGAGTAATGGTGCCAGGGTTGGTCACATTAAACACACCAGTAGCTTTTTGCTCGATCAAAGTTTTCGCCGCGATCAAAAAATCTTCAAGCACACTAATCGAGTTGGGTACGGAAATAACCTTATTGTACTTCACAATCTTAGTGATGAAGTTTCGCTCACTAGGGACACTGTCAAAAGGCATACGGAGCCGCAATTGCAGCACTGGGAATTCTTTAAGCATAGCCTCGCTCCAAGCTTTGGTACGAGAGTAAAAACTTCCTGCAAAATTAGGCTCGTCTTCTTCTCCATAACCCTTACCATCGTTATAGCCCTGATAAACACAGCCACTACCAATGTGTACCATATAAGTTCCAGTTTCTTCGCAAGCTCGCGCTAAAATCAGAGGAGCAGTAACGTTCCCAAACAAGGTCTCCATCTTATGATCTTCACACCAATCCACATTAGGACGACCCGTTTTACCTGCACAGTTCACCACCACATCCGGTTTTTTGGCTTCCAGTTCAGCTTTTACACTACTGTAGTCCTCAATCCGAATCGATGAAACTTCTGCCTCGGTACCAAAGAAATCCTTGAACTTGTGAGCAATATAGCCCTGACCAAAAATGAGCATCTTCATGATCTGAAAATCCCATAAAGCATTGTAAAAATCAAGGACACATCGCATAGTATGGCCATGGAACTCCATGGGCTCATTGAGCACTATTCTCATCACCCAGATTTACTTTTCTTTGTGGCAGCAGTGGTGGGCGGCCAAGAAATGATCCTCCCTCTCGCCTTTTTGGTCGGAGAGGGTTTTTGGAATATACCCCACCTTTTTGCAGTGACTTTTGTAGCGACGATCGCAGTGGATCTTTTCTGGTTTGGTTTAGCTCGACTAGGACGGCGTTGGAAGTGGCTACAAAACTGGATCCAACGTGACGGAAAAGTAAAACGTTTCGCTCAACGAATGTCTAAAAACGAAGCGAGCCTGCTCTTTATGACCAAGTTTATCCTAGGAACGCGTGTAGTGAGTGTACTTTATCTCAGTTTGGAAGGGCTCAAAGTTTTCCGCTTTATGCTCCTTAATATTCTAGTCACCATTCCTTGGCTAGCTATTGTCATTGGCATTGGTTGGCTAGCAGGTCGAGGTTCCACTTTCTTTGGGAATCTGATGAGACATCCCGTGCTTCTAACGATTGGTGTAGTATCCCTGGTCTTACTCTTCCAATGGGGGAAACGCATTCTAGAAAGAAAGGTTCTCGAACCCGAGACTCAAACAACTCCCGAACTCCCCTGAGCCCATTTTATCAATCACTTCTTCCCATGGCTGAACTCAAAACAAAAAAAACGGCCGCCAGTGTAGAAGCTTTTTTAGATAAAAGTTCTTCTGAAGAAAAACGCAAAGATGCTCTTGAATTGCTCAAAATTTTCACCGAAATAACAGGAGAAAAGCCCTCCATGTGGGGAGAGAGTATCGTGGGCTTTGGCCTCTATCACTACAAATCAGAGAAAAGCAAACAAGAGGGTGATTGGCCTCGTGTGGGGTTCTCTCCTCGCAAAGACAATCTCACGATTTATCTGATGGCTGGGGTTAAGGGGCACGAAGCTTTGTTGGAAAAATTGGGCAAGCACAAAACAAGCAGTGGTTCTTGTCTTTATATTAAACGCCTATCTGATATTGACCTTGGAATCCTCAAAAAACTCATCCTCTCCAATCTAAAAGAAATGGAGAAGCGTTACCCCTCTCAAAAAACCTGATCCCATGGGAAAAGAAGTAGTCTTAGTACTCATTATTGCAGGTTTGACTGGAATAGCTTTTGGAGTTCAAGCTCATCTAAAAAACTTTAAACAACAGCAGATTAAGGAATTTGAAAAGAAAATAATCCCTCCAGAGAAATTCATGCGTATTTTCAATCAGGTCAAAATTCAAGATCCTGAAGTAAAAAACGTCTGGGACTGCATGCAAGAAGCTCTAGGTCATGAAGCATACGGGGAGCTTATCCTAGAGATGCTCCTTTCTTTAACTGGAGTCAGTGCGCTCAGTGGTTTTAATGAGTTTTGGATAAACGACCAAGATTTTGGAGATAAAAAAAGATCAAAAAAAGACACTGTATGCCTAAACTTTAAAGGTGCAGATTTTTACTGTTCCAAGACTAAATTGATTTCCGCGTATCACTCATTGCTTCGTGCTTTAAAAAACGAAGGAATACATTCTTGGGTGGTATGGGACGGTGACAACAAAAAAACAAAATACAAAGAAAGGTTTTTTTAGAGACCCATTTCTAAAACCTAAGCTATTATTTACTATCTTTAAAAAAGAGTAGTTTCACTAATCCAAAAATAAATAAAGAAAATCCTCCAAGTCCCAACAAGAAGAAATACAAATAAGTCTCACCAAAAGACGAAAACAAACGTGGAGCTTCATCCAAAACTTCAAGTGCACCCATAGACCAAAGCAGAACGGCGGCACCAATCATAAAAAGCATCCCCACAAAAACTGCAACTAGGGGTTTCTTTTGATGCGGGCTTAAGCGTAACAATCCTTGGTGGGACCGAATTTTCTCAGAAAGGTTTTTCATACAAATAAATGATAGAAATTAACAGCCAGTCAGATGGCTGATATAGTTTTTTTGGTCAAGCTCATTCTAAAGTTCATTTCTTTGAAACACAAAAAAATCTGGACTTTTAAAAAATAAAGAGGAATTTATTGAGTTAGATTATCTAAATGAATATGAAAAAACCTCTGCAGCTTTTAGCCTCCATATTTCTTTGCCAAATGGCTGGAGCTATCGGAGCCATCTTCACAAGCTCCGCCATTCCAGTTTGGTATCAAACACTCAATAAACCCTGGTTTAATCCGCCCTCATGGATCTTTGGCCCAGTATGGACAATACTCTATTGTCTGATGGGCTTGTCGCTGTACTTAATATGGGTGAACCATTCTAAATCCAAACAAAAAGTGCTTCTGTTCTTTTTCGTTCAACTGCTCTTAAATGCGATCTGGTCTCCCATTTTCTTCGGCCTACAGTCCCCTCTTGGCGGGCTGATTGTCATTATTCCATTATGGGTGTTTATAGGATTAACAATCATTTACTCCCATAAAATATCTAAAACCGCCGCCGCACTTTTGGCCCCTTATTTGTTGTGGGTCAGCTTTGCAAGCGTTCTCAATTTCTCCATATGGCAACTGAACCCGTAAAAAGTTCATTGGCCACTCGGGTCTAAACCCTAAGCCAGCTACAACTTGATTATGATAAGAGGTAACAACACTTGGAACAACACCAGTGTAAATAGAATTTTAACGAGCAAAGAACGTGTATCTTTTTTGTATTTATAAAGATGGTGAGTCCTTACAAAGTAGGAGCAAAAGATTGATCCACAAAAAAAGGCATACAGACCTATGTAAAGATGATATCCGGGGTTCTCTCTCCATGGAGGCAAGATTGTGTAGCAGTACACTAAAAGCAGAGCACCTACAAGATAAAGAAAGTACTTGAGAAACTGAGCTAAAAGAGTGCCTGGATTCCTAAAAATTCGATCTTGAAAAAAAGCAGCGAAAACAACTAATAAAATGATGAAAACCAGGGTCACGGAAGTTTCTTGAAAACCAGGCGTGTAATCAATATGCTGATCGCCGTTGGATACGCTAGTTATGCGATCTCCCTCATTAAGGACAAGGGTCATAGCGTGGATTTGTTAATCGCTGAATAGCTTAGCCTAGTGCCCTTCCACTAAAATGGTACACTTTAAGCCAATGAAGCACAATGTACTCAGGAACGTAGCCCACAACATTTCCAGCTCCCTTGCTTCTGGGATAGGATTAATGATTGGCGTCTATGAGATGTATATTTTTGAAGAGTTGGAGAGTAGCGGTGCTCCCTATATGACAATTGATTTCTTGAATGGTTCCATAATAGGAGGAAAACCGTCTAAACTTTTGAAAAGAGCTGTTGAACTTTATAGACAAGAACTGCCAAATCTTTGTAAAAAACAAAAAGTCGACGTGGGCGATTTCCAACAACTGAAAACTACTTACTTCAAAGGCGCGCAGCATTTATTCTTTGTGGAGATTGTTGACCTCAACGGGCGCTACTCAAAAGACGAGTATGAAGGTTTAGAGAATAAAAAAATCGCTAAAACGCAAACTGAAATTAAAAAATGAACCGGAGTTGATTGACCGGTCGGGTCTAGTACCCT
>CAZFAV010000004.1:0-141174 GCA_964516995.1 uncultured Candidatus Peribacteria bacterium
ATTTTGGTGGATTTGTCGAGCAAATGCCCATGAATGGTGGGCAGATTTTGAGTGGATTTTAATCTGTTGAATTTAAATAACTCTTTGTTTATGACCGTGATGATTGATAAATAGTTGACAAAGTGAGAGAATTATCTTCTTATTTTAATTTACTGTGGTATATGCTCAACCCATCTCTCAATTTCAATGAATGTTTGGACGCGGTTCAAGCTGGAGAGAATTTGGAAACGTTTCATCTGCCCGTTGTAGAACAAAGGTTGTCGATTGCTACCCAAGATGAATTGATCCGTGCTCTGGTGGTGGCTAGGAGCCCTTTGATCGTTAGAGGTACCAACGAACTGAGTGGAGCTTACCCTTATAAGCCTGGACGTGGAACCTTTGAACGAAGAGATTGGGTCCTCAATAGTCGAAATGTACATCTGGCGCAGATGTGGAATCGTCTCAATCGAGATGCAGCCGGTTTGGTCCAAGCTTACTTAATGGAAGACTCCTTTTGGTTTGATTACGATTCAAAAGATTATGAGCTAAAAATGCCTTACCTACCTCACTATTTAGCCAAAGTGAAAGAAGAAGTGGTTATTGCAGCCAATGAGTTGACTGCGAATGTGGCAGAACACACCAGCGAACCAGATGCTGTAGTTTCACTTTGGATCAGTTCCAATGGATTTATGCTTTTAGGCGTGCAAAAAGCGGCTTTCGATATCCATCGAACCTATGCTGAAAGAATGGCTTTGCCCGCAGATCTCGACCCTTTGAGTCGAATTATTGAGCGGCCGCGCTATTGGCATGATTTTGCGGGGCCTTCTCAGCGCAGCGGACAGGGTTTTATTCGTGGAAATGGATTGAAAGTGTTGAGTGAAACTCAGTCGGTGCAGGTCAATAGCGAGTTTTTGGCTGAGAGCCAAGGAGGTGGAACCCGAATTTTTCTCTATAGTGAACAGCCTTTCAAATCCTGATGCATTTGACCTACGTTTGATCCTCACACCTTCGCCCACTCCACTCTTTTGAGGAGTGTCGCGGTTCCTTCAGGACCACTCAGGGGGCGTCCGCGGTGATCCAAAACAGGAAGTGGGTAGAGGTTTTCAGTGAGAGTGCCTACTGAAAAGGCTGTACCGTTGTGTCCGTTTAAAAAATCTTCGTCGTTTTCTCCGGGTGCGGCTTGATCGCCCACCACTAAAATATCTTTGATCGGCAGCTTGAGCATTTTAGACCAACGTTTCATAGCGTTGCCCTTCCCTCCCTCAATAGGAAGAATCACGTTGCCGATGCCGCTGTCTTGCACGCGGAATGAATCTCCCCAGCGATTTTTTTCTAAAATGTTGACCAGTTTTTTGTGACTTCGCTTAGACATAAAACGTGTAAGCCGGGGCCACAGATAAACCCAATCAGGATGACGCACCACCACTGTATGATTCCTAAGAATAAACACCCCCTGACTTCCTAATACGTCTTTGGAGAAAGCTTCTAGAGTGTCTTGCTGTGGTTCTTTGGGCCAGTTCACTTCACACCACACTTCATAATCTTTTTTTTTGGAATTCCAGCGATAGCCCACCGTTCCATTTTCGGCAAAGATCCACCAACGCTTGAGTTCTTCTTCTGGATTCTGACTGTGGCTGCAAATGTGACGGAGCTGAGTTTGAATGAAGTCGAGATCTCGGCCCGTGCAGATGGCTCGTGGGATGTGTTCTGGGATCCCCACCAAGGTTTCAGCTACAAAGCTCGGGATGATAAAACGTGCAAAGTGAGTGAGGGTTCCATCCACATCAAAAGCGGCTGCTTTAAAAGGATGATGCAAGGCTTTTTCCATTTCTGCCGTTTGACGGGGATGCGGAGAACTGGCCTTCATTAATACAGGGCGTTACACAGTGGAGGTGGATTGGAACTGATGGAAGTGGCGTAGTGAACAGTGAGATAATACGTGTCCTCATCTACCGTGAGACCGAGTCCCACTTGTTTAAAACGGGAGGCTACGATGCTGTTCCAGTGCGGGCTGTAGGAAGAGCCCGCTTCGCTCAAATAGTAATCGTAGGTGTAGCGAATGGCCTCCAAAAGATCCGTAGTGCAGTCCTCAGTTTGGCAGTAATACGGACCGTATCCAATGTTCTCGGTAAAGGTGTAGCCGGCATCGTTTTTAAACGTGAGGCCGAGGTTTTGGAACCAATCTTCAATGGCGTAGTAATCGTAATAAGCGGTGGTTCCCTCGCGTTTGTGGTTCACATAGCCGCGAGCCTTGTTGTACTCAGACCAAGCCGTGGCGGTGCGAATCAGTTGATCGTTATAGGTGTAAGCGGCGAGTCCTTGCTGAGCACGAGTGTCGTTCATCCATTTGAGCCAAGTAGACTCAATGGTTTTTATGTCTACATTTGATGGAATATCGTAGGAAAAATTGGTGCAGTCGGAGGAAAAGCCGGTCCATGGAGTGGATTCAAAGCCCGTCTTCTTTTCTTCCAAGCGCCAGAGGAGTTCTGCCAGCTCCCCGCGCGTCACGTTTTCCGTGAGGTAGTTGAGCTCGGTGGGGTAAACACTGAGGTCCGCCAGGGATTCCAGATAAGGCGAATACCACTGAGTGCCGTTGATACTGCTGTTCAAGGGTACTTCTAAAGTCAGAGCGATGATTTTAGAGGCTTCCACTACGGTGATTTTTTGGTCGGGCTTAAAGAGATTTCCGGTGTAGCCGGAAACAATACCGGAGTTTTTAGCGCTGCAGACATAGGGAGCGTACCAAGCCTCTAGAGCAACGTCATCAAAACAAGAAGAGTCGGGCGCAGAGGGAGGCTCTGAATTTTTGAGGAGTAGCAGAATTTTCAAAAGTTCCGCCCGGTTCACGTCTTTGTCCGGCTGATATGTGCCATCGCTGTAGCCCTGCACCACTCCCTGCGTGGTGAGCCAGGTGATGGCTTCAGAGTAATCGTCGTCTGTGGAGACATCGGTGTAGGCCTGCGCAGTCAGTAGGGTACCAGTGAGTCCCAACGCAATCAGCAAAAAAAGGAGGATCTTTTTCATAAGTGCAGTGTAACACAAAATCCTTTTAAACACCCTCTACATTTTGCTGCCTTTTTGCTGTATTTTTGTAGAGTCTCTTTACCCCCTTTCTATGGCACGACAAAGGCAGATCACTATCAGAGTAGACGAAGAGTTGTATCAAGCTGTTAAACTCAAATGCAAAAAACAGTGGGGTATGGGGATGAGTCCGCTCATCAAGGTTTTCCTCAAATCATTCGTCACGCAAGCGGGAGTGGGTTTTTATGTGGGCGATCAAGATCTATCGCACTTGTTCAATAGGTGGCTCATGAAGAAGGTATGGCAAAAGGGCGGTCGCGATACGACTGTTTTTAAACGTCCTCGCCTTAAGGATTTGTATGAACTTCACGTTTAACTTTTCATCCCCTTGAGCTCATTCAAAGTATTGAGTGCCTCTAGGGGCGTCATTTCATCGAGCTTAAGGGTTTTGAGCTTATCGAGAGCGGGATGACTCAGTTTTCCAGGTTCACGACGGGAAGGATACGTGCCTGATCCGCCGGGGCGAACTGCTTGTGAAAAGAGGCTGGCTTGATTGTCTGGAGTTTTTTCGGCCTTCAAATGTTGGCTTTCGAGCGCTTCCAAGATGTGAGTGGCACGATCCACTAGTGGCGAGGGGAGACCGGCGAGTTTGGCCACTTCTATTCCATAACTTTTGTCGATGCCACCTTCTTTGATTTGATGGAGAAAGAGTACCCCGCGTGCGGTTTCTGCCACATCGATGGAATAGTTTTTGGCGTGAGAGAGGCTGCCGGCAAGCTGAATGAGTTCGTGGTAGTGCGTAGCAAACAGCGTGAAGGCACGGATGCGATCGTGGAGGTGTTCAAAAATAGCCCAAGCCAAGGAGAGACCGTCGTAGGTGCTGGTGCCTCGGCCGATTTCATCGAGGATCACGAGGCTGCGCTCGGTGGCGTGGTTCAAGATGTATGCAGCTTCCTGCATTTCCACCATGAAGGTGGACTGTCCTCGCACGAGGTTGTCGCTGGCACCCACACGGGTGAAGAGGCGATCGAAGACGCGCATGCGCACGGCGGTGGCAGGCACAAAAGATCCGATTTGCGCCATGAGCACAATGAGCGCCACTTGGCGAAGGTAGGTGGATTTTCCGCTCATGTTGGGCCCAGTGATGAGCGCAATTTCTTCGTGGTCGGCAATGAAGCGTGTGCTGTTGGGGACAAAGGATTGCTCGAAGGTGATGCTTTCTACTACAGGGTGACGTCCCTCTACAATTTCGAGCACAGGATCGGTGGTGAGCACGGGGCGGCAGTAACGACGTCGTAAAGCGGTAGTGGCAAAGGAATGCAGCACATCCAGTTCCGCGAGCAGGGCGGCGTTTTGTTTGATGACGCGAACGTGTGCAAGCGCGGTGTCACGGACTTGAAGGAAAAGTTCATATTCCAGGGCTTTGGCACGTTCTTCTGCAGTGAGCACCTTTTCTTCGTATTCTTTGAGTTCGGGAGTGAGATAACGCTCAGCATTGGCCAAGGTTTGCTTGCGGATGTAATGTTCCGGGACTTTGGCGAGATGGGTCTTGCTCACTTCGATGTAATAGCCAAAGACCCGGTTGTAGCTCACCTTGAGGCTGTTGATTCCGGTCGCGGCTACTTCCCGTGCTTCGATGTCTTTGAGGGCGGACTTGGCGTCTCGCATGAGGCCGTGGAGTTGATCGAGTTCGGCGTGGTAGCCCGGTTTAATGAGACCTCCTTCAGTGAGACGCAGAGGAGGTTCTTCCACTATGGCTCCATGGATTTTTTCCACCAGCTCATCCAGCGGCGTAAGTTCTTTTTGTAGGTTTTTGAGTTCGAGTGCTTGTGAAGTGGCCAAGCGTGATTTGAGCAGGGGTACGTAAGCCAAAGAATGCGCGAGCCCAATGAGGTCACGAGCATTTCCGGTAGCAGAGCTGAGGCGCCCGAGCAGCCGCTCCAAATCGTTCAAAGGCTTGAGTCCTTCCTCCACATCGTGACGAAGTTGGTTTTGCTGGACCAGTTCTTCTACAGCGTCATGGCGAGCTTCAATTTCATCTCGACGAAGCAAAGGTTGAGTCAGCCAGCGGCGCAACAAACGTCCTCCCATGGCGGTTTTAGTTTCATCTAAAAGAGCGAGTAGGGTGTGTTCATTTTCTTGTTCACGCAGGGTAGTGAAGAGCTCTAAGTTCCGCACAGTGGCTTCGTCCAAGGGCATGGTTTTTTCCCGATGATAAACGGCAATGCGATCCAAATGTGCGAGCGAATCTTTTTGTGTATCTAGAAGATAAGCGAGCAGAAGTGCCGAAGCTTGGATGGCAAAAGGTAGGTTGGCGATGCCAAAACCATCGAGTGTTGTGACACGGAAGTGGCGAGCTAAGTAAGGATAGGCTTCTTCAAAAAAGTCGATGGGAGAAAGCGGGGCGCTAGAAATCGCGGCAAGAAGTGCGCGAAGTTCTGGCTTGTCGTAATCATCACGGTGCAGCACGATTTCTGCCGGATCGAGGCGAAGGAGTTCCAGCGCCATTTCTTCAACTCCGGGGAGTTCCACGGTTTTAAATTCCCCCGTAGTAAGGTCTGCAAAAGCCAGTCCAAAATAGTCTTTTTGAGGGAAAATAGAGAGAACGAAACGATTTGATTTTTGGTTCAACACTTGTTCGCTGAAGGTGGTTCCTGGCGTGATCACTCGCACGATTTTGCGCTTCACTATACCCGGCAAGGTGGGATCTGACATCTGTTCACAAATGGCCACTTTCTTACCGGCTTTGGTGAGGCGGGCAATATAATTTTCTGCCGCATGGTGAGGAACCCCACACATGGGCACCGGATTGATTTCCCCCTTGCTTCGGCTGGTGAGAGTGAGGTCCAAAATGCGCGAAGCCTCCAGGGCATCCTGCCCAAACATCTCGTAAAAATCCCCTAAACGAAAAAATAGAACGGCCTCGCGTGCCTCCTTTTTTATGGCTTCGTACTGCTGCATCATGGGGGTGAGTTCGCTCATGGGGGCATGATAGTAGAAGCCGCTTGGGGCTGCAAAAAAACGGCATTGCTAGGCAAGGCGCTGTGTTTTGAAATCACGAGTTTGATCCCCTTTGATTGTGATTGCTGGCTAGTTCAGGTAGATTAGCAACGCTTCTTGCCCCCGTAGTTCAACGGATAGAACAGATCCGTCCTAAGGATAAGATGATGGTTCAATTCCACCCGGGGGCACCAGACAATCTATTACTCCCTTTCCGAGTAAATCGGGTCAAATAAGGAAGGTTCTAGTTTTTTATGGTTTATGTGGTCAGCGATCCTTTTGGCACCCATAATGGAAGATAAGATGCCGACCCCGTTGCAGCCAAGATTATACATTAGGATAGGGTTTACACTGTCTGGACCAACACAACGCAACCCACTTGGTGTGTACCCCATCACGCCATGCCAAAAATAGGTATAGTTAATCCTGCTCCCTGCTTTCGAGTAGTTTTTCCTGAGGAAAAAATCCATAGCTATACTCGCCTCTTCTGGAAAGACGTGGGTGTCTTTATCGTAATGATGCCGATCTGGCACCAAGTACTCTGGTCCCCCCAAACAAAGTAGACTTTTTTCCCTGTATGGTCTCCTCGTTAAATAAAAATATGGAGGTATTTTAGTCTCCGTTTTAAGCATTGATGCTTCGTTACCGTGATAGCTTACAGACATGGGCTCTCCCCCTGCTGGTTCATAAAAACCCAGCATATATCCCACTAAGCCTTCTACTAAAGAATGAAATGCATCATCAATATTTGGCCCTTTTCCGTTTTCGATGGTCAGTTTCTCAAATCCATTGGTGCAAAGTATTACTCTGTCTGCTTGGATTTGATGCCGTTCAGAGCTATATACTTTAGCAGAGTCCTTGCATAAGGAGATCTTATCGATTTTACTTTTTTCAAAAATTATAAATCGACTTGAGTAAAGAGAAAGAAGTTTCGTGGCAAGTTCTTCTGTAAGCCTTGCGCTGTTTGTCACGCCCGCTTTTGACAAGCTCACTGCCATATATTCTTCGTTTTTTGTCTGTAGAAGCTCGAGAATTCTTCCATGAGGAGCCGTAGCAAAAAGATTTTGGAATTTTTTTGGAATTGTTTTTAAATATTTGAAATTTGAGGCAATCAAAACAGACTCAATGGCTAAACCACTCTCCTTTAGCCAATAGCGATTTTCCAAATGTTCTAGTAAATCTTCTAGTTTCGTGAAACCTGAATATCCAGTAAATGTGCGCATCGGTGTTTCTAGCTTCATTTTTTTAGCTATTCCTTCCAATAAATCCCAGGCTTCCAGAATGTCCTGCTGGGCACGAGTGGCCAATGGCAAACCGTAGCGCTCAACTAAACTTTTGAAACCTTTCTCAAAACCACTCACCATTTGTCCAGCATTGTGGCCAGTAGCTCCATGTGCCACTTTGTTTGCCTCTACCAGGATAATTTTTTGAGAAGTTTGAGTCAGAAGAAAATAGGCGGTCATGAGCCCGGCAATTCCCCCACCTACTATCAGTAAATCGCAGGAAGTATTGTCTTGTAACGTCACCAAATCTCTCTTGCGGTTTAGCTCTGCAAGCCAAGGAGACTTATTTTTTTTATTAGGTTTATTTTCCATATGCTAGATCTTTTTTGGAAAGATCACTGAAAGCAGTAAGGAGATGATCAAGGCACTTAAGATTACCGCGAATGAGATCACTGGCGAAAGATGAAAATGGAATATCCCAGCTAGCATTTTTAAACCAATGAAAATGAGAATAAAGGACAGTCCCTTCTGAAGATGGTGAAACTTGTGCAGTATGTGCTCCACTAGAAAGAAAAGGGCTCTGAGTCCCATTACCGCAAAAATATTCGATGTAAAAACGATAAACGGATCTTGTGTAATCGAGAAGGCAGCAGGGATTGAATCCACAGCAAAAATAATATCTGTAGATTCTACTAAAAGTAGAACAAGGAACATCGTGGTAAAATGCCATTTTCCACCTTCTTTAATCAAAAAATGCCCTCCGTGAAGATTGGGTGTGAATCTTAAGAATTTTTTTGCGTACCTTACGACTGCGTTGTGCTCAAAATCCACATGTTCTTCTTTCTTCTCGGTAAATAATTTTATACCCGTGTACAAGAGAATAGCTCCAAACACATAAAGTACCCACGTGAATTGCTCAATGATGATCGAACCTACTCCAATAAAAAGGGCTCTAAATGCCACTGCCCCCATGATTCCCCAGAATAAAACCTTGTGATGGTATTTTTCATCCAATTTAAAGAAACTAAAAATGAGCAGGATCACAAATAAGTTGTCCACAGAAAGCATCTTTTCGGTCAAATAAGCGCTTAAAAACTCTACTGTTTTAATGTGTCCAAGCATCACAAAAATTAAGCCTGCAAATGCGAGCGCAATACTCACCCAAAAGATACTCTGCAATAGTGCAGACTTTGTAGAAATTTTATGCGCCTCACGATTTAGAAAGCCAAGATCCACTACTAAAAATCCGATCATGATCACCGAGAAGATGATCCAAAGAATTGATTGAGGAGACATGTGCCTTGAGATAAACAAATAAAACTAGCAGAGATGCCAGTTGTAATTGATAGTGAATCATAGCTCTAGACGTCCGCTTTCGCAGAACTTTGCGTCATTTGCTCCTCACTACCCAAGGCTGTGCGGATTCTACCAAGAACTTAGAAAAATTCAAGTGGCTGCCTTTATTCGACTAAACGATCATATGAGTCTCCCCATAGTCCAGCCTGGATACCCGCCCAAACCACGGGTCGGTCTATCGTTTTTTGTCCTGATGAAAACGGCACACTCACAGCCCCCGAGCCTTTAAACCCTAAGTCTGTAAGGGCTTTTCTGTTTTCATCGTTTGCGAGTGCCAAGTACACTTTCCCGCCAAGAACGGCAGCTAAAAATCCATTATTGACATTAAAATTGCCTTCGTCAGCAGGGTCCGCTTCTACTTCAATGGCACGAGCAATCGCTTCTTTGGTCATGAAAGCATGCTTTTTGGCATCCCTTTCATCTGAATATGGCAGTAAATGGAGTGGGACCATCCTTGCTCCGGTCACGTCGACGAAAGATTGAGGTAATGAAATTTTTTCCATGTCTTAGGTTAATTTTCTCTCTATTATAACATTTTTTCTGCTTTTACGCCACTCTTGGGCTTGTTTACAAGCTTTGCATTAAAAAGTAGACTTTCTTCACTACTCCACTCATGAAGAAAACTTCCGCTTATCTTCTTGTCACTCTTTTACTCACCGTTGGCCTCATGTTCTTGGCGCGCAGTGGTGTAGGAGGTCTCCCGTTTGAACGCAGTTGGACGGCCAGTGGCAGCTTAGGAGGAGATGAGGCTATGGCCTGGACTCAAACCTATGAATTTGCTGGAGGAGCGTATTCTATGACCGGCTACCCTCCTATTGCTTCAAGCGGCTCTTATTCGCTAGTCATGCATCAAAACGATGGCAATCAAGATGACTATATCTTGTTAGTGACCCCTGAACAGGGTGACCCAGAAGCAGGTGACCCTTATTTGATGGAACTGTCTCTTCACAAAGACGGCAGTATGGTCATGAGTTCCTATTCATCTTATTCAGGAGTTACTTTTTATTGATGAAGAAACACCCCGATGAGTGGATTGGAGAATGGGCAGCTATAGGACATATGATGCTCGATGGGTTTTGGCCTGTAGGTGCAAATTATGGAGTGCAATTTCTCCCTCCTACAGAAGTGCTAGGAATCGCTACTTTTGTTAGTGGTGTTTTTTTTCTTATTCTCACCTTAAGGAAAGGCCAAATTCGACAACTTTTTCATTGGAGAATATTGGCTGGTTGCACGCTGTATACGGCACTTTTGCTGCTGCCTTACGTTGCGATTTTTTATGCCACCCAACACACCAGCGCTATCAATACCGCACTTTTCACTCAATCGGAGGTAATTTTTGCAGCTTTTGTCGGCTGGTTGATCCTTAAAGAAAAGCATCAACTCTATCGATGGCTTGGTATTTTCTTTGTGCTTGTAGCCAATTTGGTTGCCCTTTACCAAGGGGGTATAAAAGTTAATCCAGCCGATCTTATCTTGGTGAGCGTGCCCATTTTCTTCGTATTTGGAAATGCCACGGCTAAACGTTTGCAAGCAACCGGACTTGGCTACGCGCCCTTGCTTTTGTTCCGTGGGGCGGTGGGCGGCGGGACGCTTCTCCTCTTTTCACTTTTATTAGAACCTTTCAAAATCCCTGCCCCTTCTCTCTGGCCATTTCTGCTTATTTTTGGTCTTTTTGCCTTCAGCATCCCTAAGGCGCTTTGGCAGATTTCACTTCAAAAAACGGACCTCTCCAAGACCTCTGCTATTGGACTCAGTTATCCAGTGATCAGCTTCATTATTGCCTATTTTTGGCTCGGAGAAACCCCTACCATTTACCAGATGAGCGCTCTGTTGATTTCTTTTGTAGGGATATATTTCTTAATGCAGACTCACTCACGAAGAAACGCCGAATTAGCGGCTGCCCCAGATTAAAAAAAGCATTTTTTAATGGAGTCAAAGATTTTTCGCTTGACGGTGAGCGCTCACTCACCTACCATGTGAGTACAAACTCACCATCCCGCCATGATCACCGAAAAGCAACAAGCCGTTCTTCAATTCATAGAAGACTATCAACTTCAATTTGGGAAATCCCCTACGCTGCGTGAGATGCGTGAACATTTTGGAGTGAGCAGTGACAATAGTATTCTCAAGCATTTAAACGCCCTGCAAGAAAAGGGCTACCTCAATAAGGACGATACGCCTCGTGGAATAGGGCTCTTGCAAAAAGTGAAAGACCGTTTGGAATCTGCTTCCAATGTGGCTCGCATCCCCCTTCTCGGAACCATTCCTGCGGGAGGTCCGGTGCTGAGCGATGAACATGTGCTTGATTACTTTGAAGTCGGTAATGATTTACTCAAGCGACCTCAAGGGTCTTTTGCTCTTCGAGTCACTGGCCTTTCTATGATCAATGCTGGAATTCTAGAAGGAGATTTTGTGGTAGCCAATCAAGCCATGAAGGCCAAAGACGGAGATATTGTAGTGGCGCTTGTCGATGGAAAAAATACCGTGAAGCGTTACCGCGCAAAAGACGGGCGCGTTTGGCTCCAGGCTGAAAATCCTGAATACAATGACATTGAACCCACTGAATTTCTAGAGATTCAGGGCGTGGTCACAACTGTCATTCGTCTGTACTAATTTTCATTCATTTTTTAATCCACTCCATATGTTTGTTCGAAAAACCCGCAAATCTTTTCACGTCTCCACTTCTCGCATGTATTTAGCTGGTCGCAAAAGCCTACTCACTCGTGTGCTGCATTTTGCACGCCCTTATACAAGTCGAGCTGGATACCGTAGTTCGGCTTCTGGTGCCTTGATGGCTCTTTAAAGCTTGGGTTCCAAAACCACAAAGCCCATGCTGCCGTCTGGGAGGCTGCTTCGTCCGGCAACTGAGTATTTTTCTACCGTTTCTTGACCAGTTTTCCCTAGAGCTTTCAAAAAATCTTCTGCACCCTTAATGTCTAGATCAGTTTCGGTTGCGTTGTAGAGCATCGGGATCACTACACGGGGCTCAATGGCTTCTACTACTTTCTGAGCTGTTTTCCCGTCGAGTACGCTTCCTCCACCTACTGGGACCATGAGTATGTCCACATCTCCAATATGATCCAAAACATCGTCGTGGAGTTCATGGGCTAAGAAGCCGAGATGACAAATCTTTACCCCGTCGATTGCAAAAATAAATATACTGGATTCTTCACCTTCTGGTTGGATGGCTTCAATCGCAATATCCGCGACTTCAAACTCTCCAGGCCAGTTCAAAATCTTAGGCTCTCCTTCCACGTCGGCCATTTTACCTTCCTGGCTCAGAGAAACCACATTGGCCTTGAGCTTGGGGAGTTTGGTGCCCATTTCCAAGGGATCGGTTACAATCAGAGCGTTTTTGCCTTTGATGGTAAAACAGGAGTGTCCGTGCCAAAAAATGTCCATATATTCAGGGAAAATTGCGGTAAAGTCGCGGGCATTCTAACAAAGCCTTGCTGTTTCGCCTAGTCGTCCTGCAGCGTTTACAATATAGTGTGCGCGATTAACCCTGCTGTCATGTCCAAAATCACTCAAGTTCATGCTCGCGAAGTCTTGGATTCTCGAGGTAATCCGACTGTAGAAGTGGAAGTGACTACCGAAAAAGGTTTTGGACGAGCTTTGGTGCCCAGTGGTGCTTCTACGGGAGAGCACGAAGCGTGTGAGCTTCGTGATGGAGAAAGCCGTTACGGAGGCAAGGGCGTGAGCAAGGCGGTGGCGAATGCCAATGGAGAATTGGCTCAAGCCGTACTTGGAATGGACAGCATGGACCAAGCGGCGGTGGACCATAAAATGATTGAGCTCGACGGTACTCCCACCAAGAGCCGACTCGGGGCCAATGCCATTTTAGGAATTTCTATGGCCGTGGCTTATGCAGCGGCTAGCGAAAAAGGCGTGCGACTTTGGCAGCACCTCAATCCAAATGCAACCCTGCTTCCCCTTCCTATGATGAATGTGATCAATGGAGGCGCCCATGCAGATGGCAGCGTAGATTTCCAAGAATTCATGATTGTACCAAAAGGAGCTCCTTCCTTTAAAGAAGCTCTCCGCTATGGAGCAGAAGTTTTCCACGCTCTTAAAAGAGTGCTCAAAGAGGCGGGTTACCCCACCACTGTGGGAGACGAAGGGGGATTTGCTCCTTCTATGAAGAGCAACGAAGAGCCTTTGGAATTTTTGGTGAAAGCCATTGAAGTGGCAGGATACAAACCGGGCAGTGATATCTCCATTGCACTGGACCCTGCTACCAGTGAGCTCGTGCAGGATGGACAGTATGTCTTTAAAAAGAGCGGACAGCCCACCAAGACTACGGAGGAGATGATTGGTCTGTGGGAAAGTTGGGTGAGCAAGTACCCCATAGTGTCTATTGAAGACGGCCTCGGTGAAAATGACTGGGAGGGATGGAAAAAATTGAATGAAAAACTTGGCAAAAAAATCCAGTTGGTGGGTGACGACTTGCTCGTGACCAATACGAAGTTTTTAAAACGTGGAATCGAAGAAGCAGCGGCCAATTCCATTCTGGTAAAAGTGAATCAAATCGGCTCTCTCACCGAGGCGATTGAAGCGATCCAAATGGCCAAAGCGGCGGGTTGGAGCGCCGTGGTATCTCACCGTAGTGGAGAAACAGAAGACGTGACCATTGCCGATTTGGCAGTGGCTTTAGAAACTGGACAAATCAAGACGGGGTCTCTCAGCCGCACAGACCGCATTGCTAAATACAATCAGCTTCTCCGTATTGAAGAACAGTTGGGAACAAAGGCGCGGTTTGTAAATCCCTTTGGGGTTTGATGAAGAGGACCGAAGTGGAGCTAGAGATCTAGATCTCTTATTTCATCAAAATCATCTTCAGACGATCTACCGGGTGTTTGATGAATGGAAAGCTGCAACTTAAGGGCTGCATGATGATAGCCGAATTGCCGTATGGCCCCTAAGAGAGTCTCATCGCTGATCCCTTTTTCTCGAGCATACGCTTCCGCTGCTATTCTTCCTTCGTCGAACTCTACCTCATCCCAGCTTTCAGAGGACTCCACTTCACCCATTGCGGCTAAGAGCTCACGATGCACTGCTTCTACGTGATCGTTGATTGTTTCCCTGAGTTCCCCCACTTGCTCTGCTGTCCAGCCGTGGGTCTTTTGTAAGACGTCACTAGCGGCATCTGCACGATCTGCGTAGGGTTTGATGATTGAGTATAAATCCATTTTTTCTGAGAGAGTGGTTATTATGCATTAATTCATACTGTAAGTCAAAGTTGCTGCCATCTTGTGCTTTTTGTATAAATAAGGCACTTTACTTATATTTTTATGTACAAGAAAAAGAAACTCGCTCTGCGAAAACGCCGCAAAAACAAGGGCAAGGTGCTGAGCCTTCGTTATTGATCTTGCCCTATGGGCATTTGCCCTTCCTTCAGCGCTCCAAAGAAGCTCGCTATTTCTTTGCGGAATGTTTGCCGGTTGAATTCTACTGTTGTTACTCCTCTACTTTTGCCCAATAGCTGCGCCAACTCGTTTCCGTTTTGCTCCTCTCTTTTTTTTCTCTCTCCTTCTGGTTTTTTTGGATCTACCAGGTTTTCTGTAAAAGCCTCACCTGTTACATACATGAGGATTTGTGCCACTCTATCCCGAGGTACATAGCCCCTTGGCATATCCAAACAAAGTTCGGGACTAATGTAAAAATTGGCGATGGTAGGACTATCCACAAGCCACAACCCCCAACCTTTACTTTTGTTGAGCTCATTCAAAGCCCTTATAGCCCTCGCTTGAAGAATAGGATCCCAGCGCACTGCCAGATGCGCGTGCACTTTTGAGTTCAATCCTTCCAGGGCACTCAAAATTATAAGGTGATTGCTCCCGCGCACCACCCCTCCCACTACCTCCAAGGGTCGATCCCTTACAAGGCTTAAGTGCTCCTCTAAATGTTCAGCTTGGAAAATTCGCATATTCTATATAATGACATTAAATTTTCATCTGTAAATATTTTGGGCACAGAAAAACCGGCCGCTGCTCGATCTAGGGCGCCCTTATAAATAAAGTGCGAAGATCAATAATGAGCTTGAGCCGGTTTCGAGAAAGGTGACGAATCCCTTCTGTTTTTGTTTTTTCACCTGCTGTACTTTGGTCGACTTTAGGGCCGGACCGGGGCTACTTTTGGCGTGGAGTCTAAGTCACTGTGCCGAAGCAGGGAGTGAAGCGTGATCCACAAAGTGGAGTGTGAGAGTCTTACTCTCGCGGGTAATGCAGTCAGCACTACCAGCGTAAAGCAGGGCCGTTGAAGGTAAAGGAACTTTTTGTTTTTGTTTCGAGTTTTGAAAGTGCGAGTGAAACGTTGTGTTTTTGTTGTGCGGCTTTTGTACCGTTTTCAGCGTTTCAAGTCATTGTATCCAAAGAGTCCTAGGCTTTCAAGTTTCTGCGGTGGACGGCAGCAGAATTTTGTTGTGTATTGACATATTTTAATCTGTAAACTTTAGCACTTTTGTAAACTATAATTGTAATAAAAAACCGGCCTCCTGCTCGAGCACTCAGACGCATATTAGGGCGCTGGGCTCATAGTGAGCGAGAGACCGGT
The DNA here is from genome assembly GCA_964516995.1 of uncultured Candidatus Peribacteria bacterium. GTDB lineage: Bacteria > Patescibacteriota > Gracilibacteria > UBA1369 > 2-02-FULL-48-14. The sequence goes on from CAZFAV010000004.1 coordinate 15,132, forward strand.
TAGTGTGAAAGGTGATGACTCCTTTCTATTTTTGTTTTTCATTTGCTGTACTTTGGTCGACTTTAGGGCCGGACCGGGGCTACTTTTGGCGTGGAGTCGAAGTCGCTGTGCCGAAGCAGGGAGCGAAGCGTGATCCACAAAGTGGAGTGGAGAGTCTGAGTCTCATGGGTGGTCTAATCGGGACCACCAGCGTAAAGCAAACGCCTTATAGGTAGAGGGGACTTTTGTTTTTGTCTTGAGTTTTGAAAGGTCTGTGTGAAACGTTTTGTTTTTGCGTTTCATGTCACTGTATCAAGTGGATGAATGTCGTGCAACTTTCTGCGGTGGACTTGAGTACAAAATTGTTTCAGCTTAATTCAATTAAACCTGAAGGCCTGCAGCGATTTTCTTGCACTATTTTTAGTTTGGTTCATAATGTTGGCACCGATGAGTACCTTTTCCCTCTTCGATATTGCCGGGCCGATCATGGTGGGGCCGTCTAGTTCTCACACGGCAGGTGCAGCCAAGATTGGGCAGTTTGCTCGTGCCATCTTTGATGCTACCCCTACTAAAGTACACTTCCTGCTGCACGGCTCTTTTGGTGAGGTCTATAAAGGGCACGCCACGGATAAAGCTTTGCTGGGAGGTGTGATGAAATTTGCCCCAAACGATGCTCGTATTAAAGAGGCTTTTGAAATTGCAGCAGAGAAAGGCTTGGAATATCAGTTTGAACCTGGGAATCTGGGGGCAGGTTTTCACCCAAACAGCGTGAAGATCACGCTGGAAAATCCTGAACGAAAAATGGAGTTGATTGGTTCTTCCATTGGAGGAGGCAATATTGTAATGACCCAGATCAATGGCTTTGATGTACACCTCACTGGTAATGGAGCTGAGCAATATTTTACACTGGTGACTGAGAATGAAAATCGCCCAGGGATGCTGGCTAAAATCACGGGTTTTCTGGGAGAAAAAGGTATTCGAATTGTGAATATGCAAAGTTGTTATTTAGCTTTTGAAAACAAGGTGCTATCGGTGCTGAGCATCGAGACACCACTCACTCTGGAAGATCTTTTGGATTTGGAAAAATGCGATGGCATTTTGTTCGCACGATCGCTCAATAAAATAGCCCCCTAACCCCTTTTTATGGCTGCGTCCTTCATGTTCCATAACGGGAAAGAACTGCTTGAGCGTTGTGCGGAGCACGGCATGCCCATATGGGAAGTGATGCTGAACTATGAGATGCAAATGTCTCCTCGCAGTCGCGAAGAAATTTGGAAAATGCTCGAAGAACGCTTGCAAGTGATTTTTGATGGGGTGGATGCAGCCATTCAAAATCCAGAGATGTCACCGAGCGGGATGGTGGGTAAAAATACGCCTTTGCTTGCTAAAGGGGTGCATGATTTTAAAAAGCTGGAGAAAGAACTGCTGCTGAACGAAGCCGCGATCCGCGCGATGCTCGGTGCCGTAGCAACCGGAGAAAACAATGCAAGAATGGGAGTGATTTTGGCCTTCCCCACGGCGGGAGCGGCGGGGGTTCTGCCCGGTGTGATTTATGGAGCCAAGCACAAGCTCGACCTCACTCAAGAACAGATGGTGCAAATGATGCTTACGGCCAGCGCCATTGGAGTGATCATTGCCAATACGGCCACCCTTTCTGGCGCCGCTGGAGGCTGCCAAGCCGAAGTGGGAAGCGCTACCGCCATGGCGGCAGCGGCCCTCACCGAGGTGCGCGGGAAAGCTCCTGCAACGAGTTTGCATGCGGCTTCGCTCGCGCTCAAAAATATGATCGGCCTGGCCTGTGATCCTATTGGCGGACTGGTGGAAGTGCCTTGCATTAAGCGCAACGGGATTGGTGCTGTATTTGCGATGTCTGCCTCCGATATGGCTTACCTGGGTGTGGAAAGTTTTGTTCCCTTTGATGAAGTGGTACGCGCCATGCGAGAAGTGGGTGATCTCATGTCTCCCAAGATTCGCGAAACGGCCCTCGGTGGTCTCGCGGTGACGCCTACCGGCCAAGCGGTGGCAGAGCGCATGGGACTGCTCAATATTGGTGGGAACCCCTGTTCAAAGTAGGCTCCTGGCTTAAGAAAGCCTGCCATCGTTCGGCCGCCAGTGGTCTCAAAGGAAAATGCCAGGTGAGCGCTTCTGCTATGCCGTCTTCCGCACTGAAGTCTCTCCCTTCAATCACTGCCCGCATGAGCTCACCATTGTCATTTTTCCAATAGACCAGAGTGCCTCCCCTTCCGCTCGATTTTAAATGAATGCTCTTAGGAAGGCCCGTCCACGCACTCAGCTCTTGGAGATGCTCGGGCTTTGTGGTCTCTACCCTTGCGGCAACGAGTGCATCGTCAAAAGCCAAAGCCAGGGCGACTAATCGTCTATTGTTTTCTTCTAAGTCCTCTAAAAAGGGTAGCCTTTCTCCTCCCAGAACTAGTCCTACCATGGATAATTCTTCAGGACTATACTTTTCCCCTACTACTTCAAGTTGGGGCTGCGTTGGCTCTCTTTGACCGTTAAATGAAGCGCTCATGCTCGAATCATAACATAAAGCTAGTTTTTATCAAGCTCCTACGCTTTGAGCACTTTTTCAATGGTATTCCAGTTGCGGGTGGTCACATTTTTGCCAAAGGTTTTCTCGATAAAATTCATGGCGTCCACGCTGCGAGACCCTTCGTTCAATTCGAGTACACTGCAAATTTCCGTAGGAGAGAGCGCGAGGATGGTGAGGTCTGCGTTGGGCTGATGCGGCATCTGAAGTTTTACCGTCGGTTTGTCTACTAAAAACGTGACGTAGAGACGAGTGATGGGCTTCACCGTGATGCCTTTGAAGGGCTGACTGTCCTTGAGCTTTTGCAGTTGTGCGTACGTGCGGAGGATCACTTCAATATGCCAGCCAAATTTTTTCTCCAGAGCGTCTTCGATGAGGGGCTTGAGTATTTCTGGACTCTCTTCGCTCTCAAAAATCACGTTGCCGCTGGCGAGTAAGGTCTTTACTTTTTTGAGTTTTAACTTTTCGAGCACGGTTTTGAGCTCCGCCATTTTTACGGTTTTTCCGTTCAAGTTGATTCCGCGTAAAAAGGCAGCGATTTTAGTCATGGTATTTTTGGTGATTCAAGGATACAAAAAAGCAAAGAGCTGTGCTAGGCTAAGATCAAAATGAGCTTTACTCTCGCTATTCTCGCTTCCGGAAATGGATCCGACCTCGACGCCGTTTATAAAGAAATGGACGAAGGGCGGATGCCTGGCATTGAAATTAAAATAGTGCTCTCCGATAAAGAGCAAGCGCCCGTTTTGGAGAAGGCTCGAGCACGCGGCTTGCGTGCAGTGTGGGTGGATCCTGCGGGAAAAACTCGAGAAGAGTACGACGCAGAACTAGTGGAGCATGTAGGGAAAGTGAATCTCGTTTGTCTCATGGGCTATATGCGAATTTTGTCTTCCGTCTTTGTGCGCGCTTATCCTCGGCAAATCATTAACGTGCACCCTGCCCTGCTCCCTAAATACGGCGGCAACGGGTGGTATGGGATGAAGGTACATGAAGCAGTGATTGCAGCCAGCGAAAAAGAAAGTGGCATGACCATTCACTATGTGGATTTTGGGGTGGACAGTGGCGCTACAATTCTGCAAGAAAAAGTGGCGATTGAACCTGGAGAAACACCTGAAAGTTTACGTGCCAAGGTTTTGGCGCTCGAAAAAAAGGCTTATCCGGAAGTGATCCGCATGCTTTCAAAAACTCTTCAAAATTAATGCCCTACAAAATTCGTCATGATCGTCCTAATTGTATTGGCTGCACTGCTTGCGCTGCTGTTGCTCCGGGATTCTGGGAAATGAGTCTGGAAGATGGCAAATCTGATGTAGTCGGTGGTGTTTTAGGTGAGGATGGCTGGGAAGAACTTGAAATTGAGGAGGGAGATTTTCAAAAGAATATGGATGCGGCAAGCATTTGTCCGGTCAATGTGATCCATCTGATTCGGATCGGAGATGGGAAACAACTGATTTAGGGGGTTCCTTTGCGCTGGGGGATCCTGTAAAATGCCGTAGCATGAAAGATATTTATGAACCAGTGACCTGGCTTGTGGCCGGGGAGGCCGGATACGGAATCTCGACGATGGGAGCCACCTTCGCTCGGATCTGTACCCGCGCGGGCTTGTATGTGCACGGCTATGGAGAATACCCTTCTCTGATTCGCGGTGGACACAATACAGCCGGTGTGCGCGTGGGCTACGAACCCGTGACTTCTCACAGCGACAAGATTGACATTTTGCTCGCACTCAACCGCAACGCCATAGATTTTCAAATTCCGGAAATGCAACCAAATGGGATTGTGATTTATGACGGTGAAAGTCTCGTCTGGGATGTGAAGATAGCCCCCCCAAGTTTGAGGCTTTGTGATGTTCCATTGGCTCGGATCACTAAGGAACTGGAGGCGGACCGCGTGATGAGAAACACTGTGGCCCTCGGTGCGAGCTTGGCAGTTTTTGGTTTTGAGTTCTCCCATATGGAGGAAATGCTACAACGCATGTTTGGCCGCAAAGGACCCGAGGTGGTGCAGCACAACTTGAATGTGGCGAAGGCAGGCTATGATTATGTGAATGAACATTTTGCGGCAGGCTTCCCCTTAGCGGGTGGAGGCACTGGGCCTTATGAACGAAAGATGCAGGCCAAGCCTAAGGCGCCCAAGCACATTTTGCTCTCTGGGAACGAAGCCCTGGCTTTGGGCGCGCTCAAAGCCGGCGTGAAGTTCATGGCAGCCTACCCCATGACTCCCGTGACTTCCATTATGCTCGCCATTGCGGGCTGGGGAATTAAGCACAACATTGTAATGAAGCAGACGGAAGATGAGATTGCGGCGATGAACATGGCCATTGGTGCCTCTTACATGGGTGTTCGCACGCTCACCGCTACGGCGGGTGGAGGGTTTTCTTTGATGACGGAAGCCATCGGTATGGCCGCTATTACTGAGACTCCTTTGGTGGCGATTGAAGGACAGCGCCCGGGTCCTTCTACGGGACTTCCCACCTGGACCGATCAAGCGGATCTCCGTTTTGTGATGCACGCTTCTCAGGGAGAATTCCCCCGCATGGTACTGCTGCCCGGCGATGTGACGGAGTGTTTTGATATGATGCTCAAAGCCTTCAACTGGGCAGAAAAATATCAAATGGTGGTTTTAGTTTTGGTGGACAAGTATATGGGTGAATCATTGCACACGGCGGATCCGTTTAAGCACGAAGATTATGTAGTGGACCGTGGAGAACTCATGACTATGGAAGAGGCGCTCAAAATCACTCCAGGCACCTACAAACGTTACGAATTCACGGAACGCGGTGTTTCTCGCAGGGCTCTTCCGGGCTACCCCAACACCATTCATGCCGTGTCTACGGACGAACACAAAGAAGATGGGGACCTGGATGAAAGCAGCGCGAATCGCATCAAGATGGTGGACAAACGAGCGCGTAAACTCGAGACCTTACAGCGTGAAGCGATGAACGGAACCGATGGGGCCGAACTGCATGGTCCCGAAGACGCTGACCTTACACTTGTGGGTTGGGGCTCTATGAAAGGACCCATTTTGGAAGCCATGAAAACGGCCAACGAAAATGGCGAAAAAGTGAACTTTTTACAGATAAAAATGGCACTGCCCTTTGCCACAGAACAAGTGGCTAAAATTCTGAGTACTGCTAAAAAAACCTTGCTGGTGGAAAACAATTCTATGGCGCAAATGGCTGGAGTGATTCGTGAAAACACGGGCCTCGCCATCACGAATCACCTGCTGCGTTACGATGGCCGCCCTATTCATTCTGCACAAATTCTAGACCGGATTAACTCTGAACTCGCATGACCGAAAAACCTCTCAAAATGTTGGAGAAACTCACGGATCTCGACACGGGCTCGCCCTGCAACTGGTGTCCGGGCTGTGGCGATTTTGGAATTTTAGTGGCGCTCAAGCAGGCACTCTTCGAATTGAAGATTGACCCCGAAAACACCATGATTGTTTCCGGAATTGGATGCGGATCTCAGGCCCCTCACCTCATCAAAGTTTATGGCTTCCACTCCCTGCACGGACGCGCACTGCCGGTGGCTACTGCGATGAAAATGGCCAACCACAAAATGAATGTAATTGTGATTGGAGGGGATGGAGACGGTTACGGGATTGGGATGGCACACTTCATTCACACTGCGCGACGCAACTTCGACATCACCTATATTGTGCAAAATAACCAAGTTTACGGCCTTACCAAGGGGCAAACTTCCCCCACGAGCGATCATGGCTTTAAGACCAAGTCGACTCCTGAAGGTGTGATTGAAATTGCCGTACGACCATTGGGACTTTCTATTATGTCTGGAGCGACTTTTGTGGCTCGTGGTTTTGCCGGGGATGTGATGGGACTCAAAGAGCTCATCAAGCAAGGCATTCAGCATCGTGGTTTCTCTCACATCGATGCGCTGCAACCTTGCGTCACCTTCAATAAAGTGAACACTTATCAGTGGTACCAACAACGCATTTACAAGCTCGACAAAGAAGAAGGTTACGATCCCACCAACCGTGCTATGGCTTTGCAAAAGGCTGAGGAGTGGGGAGAGCGCATTGCAGTGGGTGTATACTACAAGGAAGAGCGTCCTACCTACATGGATGAACTTCCTCAGCTCAAAGACAAAACCCTTGTGGAATACAATCCTGCCGATGTAGATTTTGCGGCGACCTTACAGAATTACTTTTAAACCATGTCTGACGTAACCATCACCAATACCGCGACCGGCGCCAAGGCCACTTGTCCCGCTGGCTCTAACTTCCGTGAAGTGGCCCAAGCTCAAAACCTGGATGTAGCGTTTGGCTGTGAAAGTGGTATTTGCTCCACTTGTCTCATTCAGATTAAGAGCGGAAAAGAAAATATCAGTCCTAAAACGGATCAAGAAGAGTTCACGTTGGACACCCGTGGCGTGGCACCCGACGACATGAATACGCGCTTAGGCTGCCAATGCCAAATCAACGGAGATGTGGAGTTTGAACCGGGGATGTAGTGGGGACACGGAAAGGTTTTTTTGCTTGTCTCTCCAAAGACTCACAAGCTGCCGTTACGCGTCCTCTAATTTCTGGTGCTAGGATGGGCCTAGGATTTGTGTATTCTTGGATGCTTGTTTCTTCCGTGATGGCCATCCAAAGTATTCTTTCACCGCTTGAGTCTGCTTTTACAGTGAGTATATCTCCCGGTTGGCGAGGCGTTGGAATTCTTATTTGAATAAGATCCACTTTACCCATTTTATTATCCACAAGACTAATCGTTCCGGCGGTCCCAAAATCCACGGTAAGTTCACAGATCCCGCCCTCATTCGGCTTATATTTTACTTCCATTCCACTATTAGGGTCGCTAAAGAATACTGCACTTACAAAAGGTTCAGCGTGTAGCCCAAGCCCTAAACTCAAGGCGCCTGGAGCTAATCTAGGCGATTCAACCACATCCATCAGACGATCTAAATTTGCTCTTAGCATGTCCATACGTGCTTCTAAAACAGCTCCGTTTTCGCCGCCAGGGAAAGGGGCTAAAGTTAAGGGTTGAGATTGCTCGTGCATTGGAGCACAAGCGGAAAGGACCAGAGGCAAAAGCATGGGGCGCATAATAAAGTTATTTACTATAAACTTTTTATTTTCTTTGTCAACTATTCCTCATTGAACCTGACCCATCACCACGCTCACCATGAGGCAGCGGTCTTTAGCAATACAAGCCACTGCGGGGTCACCTCCGTGTGTGCCGATGAGAACTGCGTCCTCCCAGCCGTTCTTGCCCAAGTGAGCCACCCAGTTACTGGAAGCCTGCCCCATTCCGGGAGTACCATAGAAATAAAGGCCGTCTTCCCGAGCGACAAAGTTTCCTGTCCAGTTCAGTTTTTGCTCGCTAGTAAAAGTGAGATCATCTTGCATGGTAAAGGTGAGACCATCTTCAGAAGTGCCGTAGTGAGCTCCTGCGGTGTTTTCTGGCATGTTGTTGGGCGTGATCATGTGCCAGAGTCCGTCCCAATAGCCCACAGCGGAGTCGTATCCAGGCATGTCTGCCACATCAAAACGAATGCCCTCTTCGTAGGTATAATGAATGCCATCTTCGGAGATGGCGGAGTAAATGTTGGTTTCGTCGGCGAAGGTAGCGGTCCCTTCCGGGCTGGAAGTGTAGTATAAACGTATGCGCCCGTCATCAAGCACTGCCAGCGTGGGATCAAAGGGCCGTTGAAGATCTGGAAAATCTGCGATGGTGATGGGCTCGGGTTCGGTCCATGTTTTCCCTTCATCGTCAGAAAAGATCACTGCCACTTGATCGAAAGTTTTTTCGCTGTCACAGCTGAACCACTGAAAAGCTAGAATGAGCCGGCCATCTGCATCTTGTACCAAATTGGGTACTCCTCCCGCTTCTACAATAGTGACGGGATCCTCCTCGAATGCATCACCCTCCTCATCCAACCACTGAAGGTCCAAATTATTGTTCCATGGCCCCTGAAGCTGTTCTTCTTTCACACAAATCTGCAGAAATGCTGTGGCTTGAGGACTGCTCATTCCCGTGGGTTTATTGGGTGTCGATGTATCCGCGGGAGTGTTTGTGGAACAAGCGGTTGCTAAAACCAACAGCAAGGGCAGAAGACGGCGCATACAGGAGGGTTATAATTTCTCCTTCATCTTAGCGCGATCTTCCGAAGAGAGTACAGCTTTGTTATCTTTGATTTCGAGAATAGGACGCCCCCCGCTCACAAATTTTCCGGCTTCAATATCCTCAGCAATCACGAGGCCAGAAGTGATCATGGTATTAGAGCCAATACGCACACCGGGCATGAGACTGGTCTGTACACCTACACGAATGTGGTCTCCCAAAATAGGACCGAGCTTATTGCGACCCGTCTGTATCCCACCCGAAAGAATTTCTTTTTCGTCAAGGCGGAGGTTGGCACAAATGGCTCCCGCTCCAAAACTCACATCGTTGCCCATGATGGTGTCTCCCACATAATTGCTGTGAAACCAACAGTCATCACCAATAAAAGACCGTGCCACTTCTGTGGAATAGCCCACTACACAGTTTTCACCCAAAATGGATTCCCGCACTAGAGCATTATTGGCTATCACGCTATTTTTCCCGATGTAAGCGGGGCCCACAATCGTAGCGTGATCCATGATCTTGACCCCTTCTTCGATGACCACGTCGCCTTTGATCACGGCCGTTTCAGCGATTTGAGCGCTGGAGTGAACCTTACCCTCCACTCGTTTAAAAATGTGCATCATGAGATCCAAAATGTGCCAAGGGTGTTTAATGGGCTGCCAAAAACCAGCGTAGGGAACGGCTTTAAAAATGCGCTCCTTCATCAGCTGATCGAGCGCTTGTTCGTAGCGATCATCGCGAGTACTAGTGTTTTTTTTGAGTGCTGAGAAAAGGGCGGCTGGCTTTTTGTGTACGTGCAGCACCACATTGATCCATTGAGAAGGCTCCGTTCCTGGCTCAGGTTTTTCTATGATTCCAGTAATGCGGTCTCCTTCCATTTTGAGGTAACCTCCGGGGAAGTACTCTTTGACTTCGTGAGCAAGCAAAAAGGAATCGCCCTCGCCTTGAATGGCAGTTTTAATCGCATCATAGGCGTCTACATCTACGCGATCGTTGCTGCTCACTATAAAAAGATCCTCATCCCCCACCGCTTCTTCCACTGCGAGTACCGCTCCAGCCATTCCTTCTTCTAAATCTTTCTGTTCAAAAACTTCTACCTTAAGAACGGGGTCAGCCTCCATTTGTCTCTGTGCGGCTGCTTTGAGTTGATCCTGATTGTGTCCTCCTCCCACCAGCAAAATTACCTTAAAACCAGCAGCGCTCAGGCGGCTGATTTGGAATTCAATCAAGCTGAGGCCAAAGAATTTGAGAAAATTTTTATCTTCAATGGGTTTAACTCGTCGGCTGCGGCCGGCGGCCAATAACAGGGTTTTCATGTGCGGAGAGTATAGCGGAATACAGATTAAAAGGCCAGAGCCTGGACGGTCTGTCGTCCCCAATCGACACGACTTTTGCTTTTAAGACAGCCCTTTTCTGCTATTCTTGAATCGATGAAGACCTGTGAGCGCTGCCAAATGGGGTTTGAGATCGGTACATGTGACCGCACTTTTTTAGAGAAGTTTGATGTGCCTGACCCCAAGCTTTGTCCTGATTGTCGCAACCAACGTCGGCTTATTTTCCGTAATGACCGGAATTTCTACAAACGCAGCTGTGATCTTTGCCAAAAAGTGATCGTAAGCATTTGCTCTCCTGATAAACCCTTCCCCGTCTACTGCAAGGAATGTTATTTAAGCGATCGCTTCGACCCGCTCGTTTATGGCGCTTCCTACGATCCTTCTCGCTCTTTTATTGAGCAATTTGCTGAGATGCGAGCTCGTGTACCTCGAGTGGCCAATTATTTTACGCAGTGTGAAAATTGCGATTACACCGTGCACACTGGCAACAGTCGCAATTGTTATATGGGCGCTTCTTTTGTGAATTGTGAAAACACTTATTATTCGGACTGGGCTTTTTATTGCAAAGACTCTTCTGATCTCTACATTTGCCAAAATATGGAGCGCTGCTACGAATGCATGCAATGCGAGCAATGCTATAGCGGCATGTGGCTAGAAAACTGTATGGGCGTGAGTTTCTCTGCCCTTTGTTTTGATTGCCGTAGCTCTCAATACCTTCTGGGCTGTGTGGGACAACGTCAAAAACAACACATGATTTTAAATGAGCCAGTGAGCGCGCAGGAATTTGAAAGCACTTGGAATAGGCTGATGACTGACTCGACTTTTCGTAAGGAATTTAAAGAGAAATATCGTGCCCTTCGCCTCAGGATTCCCGTGAAATCCACTTGGGATAAAAACAGCGAAAACTGCACTGGAAATTACGTGACCAATTCTCGCAACGCACAGGAGTCCTATGCGGTGAAAGATGTGGAGGATGGCTCTCATTTATACGAAGTGGGTGGACTCAAAGATGGCATGGATGTGACCCGTTGTGCTCGTGGTGAATTTGTTTACGATGTGACGGCGCTCATCGATCTCAAGTTTAGTAAATTCTGCAATTTGTGTTATCAGTCCAGTAACATGGAGTACTGCGACAACTGCCAAAGTTCGCACAATTGTTTCGGTTGCATGGGGCTGAAGGGACATCGCTACTGCATTTTAAATCAGCAGTATTCGCCCGAAGAATACGCCAGCTTGGTGGAAAAAATTCGTGCAGACATGCGAGCGCGGGGTGAGTACGGAGAGTTCTTCCCCGCTTCACTTTCGGTCTATGGCTACAACGAAACCAAGGCTTGTGATTTCTATCCTCTGAGTAAAGAACAGGCCCTCGCAGAAGGGTTGAAGTGGCGGGACCCAGATGAAAGGTCTTACACCGAACAAAAAATGAACTTACCAGAGGACTCCACAGAAGCTGCAGAAGATTTGGTGAACGAAGTACTGGCCTGCGAACTATGCAGTAAGAATTATCGTCTGATTTCTCAGGAATTGGCGCTGTATAAAATACTCGGAGTGCCTCTGCCACGGCAGTGCTACAATTGTAGACACTTGGCTCGCATGGCTTTGGAAACGCCTCGTCATTTGTGGGATCGCCACTGTGGCTCTTGTGGAATGGATATTCAAAGCACCTATTCCAGTGAGCGACCGGAGAAGGTTTTTTGTGAGAAGTGTTACCTAACCTCTGTAGTATGACCACTTGCATACAGTGCCAGCGCCCCTTTGAGTGGACTCCCGAAGACGCGGCTTTCCTCAATAAAATCGCCCCGAGTATAGCTGGTACTTATTACGAATTCCCCGCGCCCACCCGATGCAGTGATTGCCGACGCCAACGCCGCTACAGTTTTCGCAATGATCGACACCTTTACAAACGTAAGTGCGACAAAACTGGGCGCGATATTATTTCCATCAATTCACCTGACAAAATTTATCCCGTCTATGCCATCGACGTGTGGTTCAGTGATGCTTATGATCCGCTAGAATACGGGCGGGACTTTGACTTTTCTAGGCCTTTTTTTGAACAGTTTGCCGAGCTCTCTCGCGTCGTACCGCGACCGGCTTCTTCGGTTGTGAACAGCGAAAACTGCGATTTCACCGCCTTCACATTGCAAAGTCGCAACTGTTTTTTAACATCTCGCCTATTTGGCAGCGAGGATATTTTCTACAGCTACTTGGCCATTCACAGTCGATCTTCCATCGACTGTTACAACATCAACGACTGTGAGCTGTGTTACGAATGCAGCGACTGTGTACAGTGTTATCAATGCATTTACACCGAGCGTTCCAAGGGCAGCAGCGACCTCAAATTCTGCGCGGATATGAGTTCGTGCCAGAATTGTTTCGGCTCTGTGGGACTCGTGCAAAAACAATTCTATTTTTTTAATCAGCCACTCACGAAAGAGGAATATCAGAAGAAAGTGGCCGAGTGGTTCGATGGCAGTGCCGAATCGGTGGAGCGTTGTTTGAGCGCCTTCCGTGAGCACCAGAAAAAATACCCTGTGCGCGCAATGAACATTTTCAATTCCGAAAATGTTCTTGGCAGCAGCATCTTCGACAGCCGTAATATTTATAACTCTTTCGACATGGTGCAGTGCGAGGACTCGCGTTACTGCACCCAGAGTGAAAACTGCAAAGATATTATGGACGTGGATTTTGGAACGAGATCTGAAATTGGTTATGAAGTGCTGTCTGATGGCATGAATCGCAGCGTGTATTTTTCTTATGCAGTGATTGGTAGCAACAATGATATTCTGTACTCAATGGTGGCCTACAACGGAAATCAAAATTGTTTTGGCTGTGTGGGAATCAAAAAAAACTCCTACTGCATTTTGAACAAGCAGTACACGAAGGAAGAATATGAAGCACTGGTGCCCCGTATCATTGAACATATGAAACAAACCGGCGAATGGGGCCAGTACTTCCCGATAGAGCTGTCTAATGTGGGGTACAACGAAAGTTGCGCGATGCTCGTACGTCCACTTACTAAGGAACAAGCCCAGGCTCAGGGCTATCACTGGCACGACATGGAAGAAAGTGCCCCTGTGCAGGCCGAAGGCGAGAACATCGTGAAATGCAAAGAGAGCGGTCGCAGCTTTAGGCTGATCCCACAGGAGCTTAAGTTCTATGCGCAATTGGGCCTACCACGTCCTAGCGTGCATCCGGACCTCCGCCATTTAAAACGGGTGGCCCTGCGTAATCCCTACTCCCTACACCCCAGCACCTGCCGCAAATGCTCTAAGGGCATTTGGACAGACCAAAGCGAAGACCGTATTATTTACTGTATTGAGTGTTATTTGAGGGAGGTGTATTGAGTACGATTCATGTCTCACCCTTTATCTAATTCTCGGCCCACATTTTTTCAAACACAGCCATGAACATTTTGTAAAAGGCAGGATTGGTAATACAAATGCAGTTGGTTTCTGCGGTTGCATCAAAAAGCATGATTTTATTGTCGAACAGGATACAAGTGGTTTCAAAATAAGGGTCTTTAGGAAGAAATCTTACCTCTCGGCAGCTGGTTTTATCTTTCTTTTTTAAGTCTAATGCTGCTGGTGTTTTTTGAGCTAATAGCCGCGCGTAAATTTTCTTTTTTATTCTCTCTTTAGTCCATTTCTCCTCCCTCTTTGGATCTATGCCTTTTAAGAAAACATCGTAGTTGATCCAAATATTGATTACTTCGGGCTCGGTTCGGAGTATGTCTTCGTACATTTCTCGGTATCCTTCTGTGCCCTTGTAATATTGAACCTCGATGACCTGAGGAACATTTTTAGTAGCTTCAGCGAATCTGTCGACTAAATTTTGTGCTGCTTCATATTTTTCTTTTTCTTGATGCAAAACTTTTTTTGGATCATCTATCACAAAATAAGTCACGCGGCCTTTTTTGTAGCTGTAGACCAAATTCCTTTCCTCCAAGTTTTTTAAGGCTGCATATACGGTGGGCCTTTTAATTCCACTCATTCGTGCAAGAACTGAGGGTTGAGCGGTCCCAAGGTTAAACAAGAGAAGATATATGGCTGCCTCTTTAGGAGAAAATCCGAGTTTATAGAGTTCTTCTCTCACTTTTTTAATGTTTAGATTTCATTATCCTTTTTCTATGCCATTTGCCAAGACCCTGGCTGGTTCGACATGTTTTTGGCTTATTGACTTTCGATCTCTTTATTTTAAAATAGAATCTTATATTTGACATGGAAAGAGTGCCACAAAACGAAAGCGGGTGGGAAGCTTTAAAAGCGTTTTGGAAACGCACTTTAACAGAGCGGAGCCTCACTTTAGATATAGATGAGGAAGGACTTTCCGTTCAGAAAAAGCAAAAAATTGGACCAAAAGGGTTGATCGAAGACTGTTATATCCCAGGAGGAGATGTCCATGCATTTTATGTGGGAAAGATTCCTTTAAGGGGACCATGGCTAGCACTTAAAGACATCTCTGGGTGGGAAGAACAGAATCCCACTTATTCAAAACCTTATCTACAAGCGGCCTTGTCTTATGCTCAGACTTTTCTTCAAGATGGTCCCGTACGATTTGTGATTGGAGTCGAGCTACAAACTTTTTGTAATGGCCGTGATTCTATGCAGGGACATTTGTCTGCTCAAGAGGAAAGGGCTTTTTTGCTTAGAGTGGCCCAAGAGCACCACGTGCCGTTGGAGGATGTTTTAATTTCTACTTTTAGAGAAGACCATCCAGAACTGTTTTTGGCTTTAGATGCTGCTGCTGACCCTATTTCCGGTCGCGTTCAGCTAGATCAAGTTTTTCTGTCAGAAATGCCCATACTTTCTGCTTCGTCTAATGCCCTGGAGCTGGCTACTGTGCTTTATAAAGCGGCGCAAAAAAGTAGCAAGCTCAGAAAGGCTTTTCAAAGTTTGATTCCGGAGGAACTAAAAAAACAACGGGACGCGGATGAAAATACTTTCTGTTCGATGGATGCTTACGGACTTTTTGAAGTCGCCATACGCTTGGTGGATATTTTACGTGGCCGATACATCCATGGTGGGGTGGATAGGCAAGGAGCTCTCGGCCAAGTAATTATTCAGCTGATTAGAGGGAGAGAAGGCATTTTTTCCTCTATTCTAGCCTTGGATCCACTTTTCACTCTTCTCCAAGCTCAGTCTTTCCAAGCCCTTAATATTGATCGAAATAAGAATGAATTTGAAAGAGAGCGCATTGTTCATAGAGCTCGATCTCGTATCCATGGCATCTATGGCCTAGGCGCAAGCATCGCGGTAGCAGTGGCTTCCAGTTATGGAATCTGGTCTTACCACCAAAAGGCCGAACAAGAGGGCTATTTTGACCAAGCTGTGCTTAGGGTGGGCTCTCATATTCAATGTCCTGAAATTCCTAATTTTGACTTAACAGAGCAGGCTAGATCAATAGAGTCACAATTTGCATCTGACCTGAGTGATCGTTACAAAACATCCATCCCCTTTGGAGACTTGGAGCCCTTTTTGATGGAGGAGCTCTTTTCTCATCCAAAAGTCTGTTTGATTATGAATAGTGATCAAGACCGCCTAGATTTTCTTGATGATTTCGTACGCCATCACCCTTTTGTTTTTTGCTTTGAGGGAAATCCTAATCCAGCCGCTTGGTGTTTGTCTCAGTAAGTTCCAATAGAGAGCTTGTCCTGTCGACCTTTTTCCGATATAAATAAGCTCTTTGATTTTTATGGAACAGACCTGCAAAATCACGGGGAAAAAGTTTGAATTTACGGACTGGGAGCTTCAAGTTCTGAGGAAATTTAGTGTGGATTTCCCAGCTCCTACGCTGTGCATTGAAGAGCGGCACCGTCGCCGTTTGGCGCATCGCAATGAACGTAAGATTTACAAAAGCAAATGTGCCCTTTCCGGCAAAGATATTGTTTCGGTCTACTCGCCGGATAAACCCTATACTGTGCTGGCTCCGGAGGTGTGGTGGAGTGACCAATGGGATCCCAAGTCCTATGGGCGTGACTTTGATTTTTCTCGTCCTTTTTTTGAACAGTTTGCAGAGCTTGAGCGGGATGTGCCTCACCTCGCGCTCATCAATGTGAATGGAGAAAACAGCGACTATTGCAATCTCACCACCGGTAATAAAAACTGCTATTTGGTCTTTGGCGGGGACTACAACCAAGACTCCATGTACAGCGCCTTCAGCATGCATGGCATAGACAATGTGGACGTATACTGGGTCACGGGCTCGGAGCTCATTTATGACTGCACCGATTGTGAGGGCTGCTACAACCTTAAGTATTCTCGCAACTGTGTCTCTTGCCGCGAAAGTGCCTTTCTTTTTGCCTGCCGCAACTGTGAGAATTGTTTTGGCTGTGTGGGGCTCATCGGAAAGAAATACCACATTTTCAATCAGCCCTACTCGCCCGAAGAGTACAAAAAGAAAATTGCGGAATACGATTTGAGTTCTTGGAAGAGCGTACAGTATTTAAAAGAAGAATTTGAGAAATTTCGGCTTAAATTCCCTCACCGTTATGCGCAAATCATCAACTCGGAAAACTGCACCGGGGACCATATTTCTAATGCTAAAAATTGCATCAATTGCTTTGGCATAGAAGGTCCAGCGGAGGATGCGAAGGATCTTTTTTTGAGTGCGGAGAACATCAAAGACTGTTTGAGTTCGAGTCATTTTGGATACAAGGTGGAACTTTATTACGAGATGCTCGGTTCCTTGGAAGGCCGCGACTGTGCTTTTTGTAGTTTTTCTTGGACCTCCCAATCCACCTTCTACTGCGAAATGGTCACAAACTCTCACGACCTTTTTGGCTGCAGCAATATGAAGCGCGCGGAGTACTGCATTTTGAACAAGCAATACAGCAAGGAGGAGTATTTTGCTTTGCGAGATCGAATCATGGAGCACATGAAGAAAACCGGAGAGTGGGGTGAGTTTTTCCCGATTCAAAACTCCTTGTTTGCCTACAATGAGACCGTGGCCCAGGACTACTTCCCTCTCACTAAAGAGGAGGCTCTGGCTAAGGGCTATCAATGGCTGGATGAAGAAAGGCGCTCTGGCATTGGTCCGATGATTCCTGATCGTATTTCTGACACAACAGATACTATTCTGGGTCAGGCTTTAGTCTGTGAAAAAACGGGCCGTCCTTACCGCGTGATTCCTCAGGAATTGGCCTTTTATAGAAAGATGGGAGTGCCCGTGCCTCACTATGCACCAGAAACTCGCAATGAGCTGCGGATTGCCCTTAGAAATCCCATTCAAACATGGGAGCGGAAATGTGTGAAGTGCAACAAACCGATTCAGAGTTCTTATGCTCCCCACCGTCCAGAAATCGTGTACTGTGATGACTGTTATTTAGCCTTGATGTACTAAATGATTAATCGTTGTAGAAACTGCCAAAATCCTTTTGAGGTCACAGATAAGGACATGGAGTTTTATAAAAAGATAGAAGTGACGCCTCCTAGTTTTTGCCCTTCGTGTCGCTTGCAAAGACGTCTCAGTTTCCGGAATGAAAGTAAACTCCATAAGAGGAGTTGTGATTTGTGTAAGAGACCCGTCATTTCTTTTTATTCTGAGCAGAGCCGTTTCCCTGTTTATTGCATGGAGTGTTGGTGGTCCGACCAATGGGATCCTTCTAGTTATGGACGGGATTTTGATTTTTCACGTCCTTTTTTTGATCAGATGAAAGAATTGATGCAAGTAGTCCCCAAAGCTTCTGCGCTTCACTTAAACAATGAAAATTCTGAATATAATGCCCTGCTCGCCTTCAGCAAAAACACTTATATGTCTGCTGGTTCTTATTACGTAGAGGATTGTTTGTATGCTCGCAAGAGTCAGTACAGTAAAGACTGTTTGATCAGTAATTTCTTGGACCATTGTGAACTGGTGGCATGGAGCACTAATTCAAAGAACTGTTATCGTGCTCACCATCTTTTAAACTGTAGAAGTTGCAACAATTCGGCCTACCTAGCCGACTGCACAAGCTGTGAAAATTGCTTTATGTGCAGTGGGCTTAGTAATAAAAAATTCTGCTTTAAAAACCAGCAGTTGAGTGAAGAAGATTATCAGAAAAAGGTGGAGGAGTATCAGGATAAAAACCCTAAAGATATTTGGAAAGAATTTTGTACATTCAGTGCCAGCATCCCTAAGCGTTACCAAAATCAGCTCAGTTGTGAAAATTCTTCTGGAGACTATATCTATAACTCTAGAAATGCTACGGAGGTTTATGATTGTTTTGAAGTTCAAGACTCCAAATATTTACTCGAATGCGTCAATGTGAAGGACAGCATGGATCTTTCTATGCACGATAAAGACATCGAGCTTTGTTATGAACTGTGTTCAGGGGGTGACAGTAATTTTAACCTTAAATTCAGTTATTGCTCTTGTGCCTCTCCTAATTCCAGCTATCTATTTTCATGTTTTTACTTGGAGGACAGTTTGGGTTGTGACGGTTTTCATGCGCGTCAAAAAAACTATATTCTGAATAAAAAATATGGTGAAAGTGAATACCAAGAACTCAAAAAGCGGATCATTGAACATATGAAGAGAACTGGCGAATGGGGCGAGTTTTTCCCTATCACGCTCTCTTCCTTTCCTTATAATGAGAGTGTGGCTTTTAATAGCTTCCCCCTTACCCGCGAAGCAGCTTTACAGAACGGTTACTCTTGGGCAGAAGAAGAGTCCCGATCCGTGGCGACTGCACTTGGTGTTTTACAATGTGAAGTCTGTTCCAAACCTTATCGAATCATTCCACAGGAAGCAGCTCTGGGTCAAAAAATTGGTGTTCCTCCTTCTACATTATGTGCAGACTGCCGATTTGCAGAACTTTTCAGCTGGAAGAATCCCCACCAACTTTGGTCTGGACAGTGTGATCGATGCAGTATGTCTATTCAAACCACCTATTCCCCTTCTCGTCCGGAAAAAGTTTACTGTGAGAAGTGTTATTTGGAGTCGGTGTACTAGGCTGGTATAGTGCTGCAGTTCCCTATAAATATGCTGCAAAACTGTTCCCAATGTTTCCAAGTGTTCGACATCTCCCCCGAAGACTTGGCTTTTTATGATTCCATCTCTCCAGTGATGGGAGGACAGAAGCAAGCTATTCCTCCTCCTCAGCGCTGTCCTTCTTGTCGCCTTCAAAAGCGTATGGCTTTTAGGAATGAACGAAAGCTTTACCATCGCAAAAGTGATCTTAGCGGAAAATTAATCCTCACTAACTATTCTCCTGAGAAAAATTATAAAGTTTACGATCAAGATGAATGGTGGTCCGACCAGTGGGAGGGACTGAGTTTTGGTCGGGATTTTGATTTTAATCGAAGCTTTAGCGAGCAGTTTGACGAGCTCATGCACGAGGTGCCGCACATCTCTCTCATCAATACCGGTTGCGAAAACAGTTACTTCACCAACTTCGCTCTTTTTCAAAAAAACTGTTACCTCATTTTTGGCGGAGGGAACAGTGAGGATTGTATGCATGGAAAGTACATTGTGAGCTGCAAAAACTGTGTAGATAATCTGACTTTGTACAACTCTGAACTTTGTTATGAAGGAGTGGCTTCGGACAATTGTTACCAGTGCCATTACTTTTCGCATTCACGAAACTGCGTGGACTGCCTCATGATCGACAACTGTCTAGCCTGCAAGAATTGTATCGGCTGTTTTGGCCTGGTGAATAAAGAATATTTTTACTTCAATCAATTTGTAGGGAAGGAGAAGTTTATGGAACTTAAGGCGGCTTTATATCCTTTGACTCCTGCTAAGATTGCTGCGCTTCGGACTCAGTTTGAGGCCATGAAGGCTCAGCTTCCTCATCGACAAGCGCGTATTTATGCGTCAGAGAATTGTACCGGTGACAATATTTATAACTCAAAAAATTGCCAGATTTCTTACGACATTAAAGAGTGTGAAGACTGTAAGTTCATGAATTTTGCACCCAAGTGTAAGGGCAGTTACGACACTTCTTTCTGCGCGCCGGACGGGGTGCAATTTTCTTACAATATGTGCTCCGCCATCAGTACTCGTTCTATGACGGGCTATTTAGTGTGGTATTGCGACAGTGTTTATTACTCCGAGGAGTGCCACCATTCTAATGATTTATTTGGCTGTGTAGGTCTCAAAAATAAACGTTATTGTATTTTAAATAAGCAGTACTCTAAGGGAGAATATGAAGCTTTGATGCCACGTATTATCGAGCACATGCGTAAGACCGGAGAGTGGGGTGAGTACTTTGATTATAAGCTCTCTCCCTTCTGTTATAACGAGACCGTGGCCCAAGAATATTTCCCTTTGGATGAGGCGGGAGCGGCAGCAGTCGGCGCGCGCTGGTACCCAGTAGCTCCAGAAACATTGGAAGGAACTTTACTGAGTTCTGTGCCCGAAAATATTCAAGAAGTGGGTGATGAAATCTTAAGCCAGGTTCTGACTTGTGAAGTCACTAAAAGACCTTATAAAATCATCCCTCCAGAGTTGAAGTTTTATCGCTCCCAAGGCTTGCCAATACCTCGTCGACATCCGGATCAAAGGCACATGGATCGGGTAGCGTTGCATACCCCCTATCACCTTTTTGATCGCGCTTGCTCCCAGTGTGGCAAAGACATGCAAACTGCCTACTCAACTCAAAAAGCACCCATCGTTTATTGTGAAGAGTGCTACCTCAAACTCATTTACTGAGCCACAAAGGAAGTGGCACCGAGCCAAGCGAGATTGTACACCGCTCTTTGTGTGCGAGCGTACACTGCGGATTCAATGAGTAGGCCAATGGATTCCTCGGGATCGAGCGACATGACTGCAACCGTGTTCCCATAAATAGAAATTTGATTTTCAAAGTTGAACTCTTTGGGGTTTACAAAGAGAATTTCCACAAGTTCTTCTGGATAATTTTTGGGATAAAAGGTTTTCACAAAGCGACGCGCTTCTTCAGTGGAGGGGGAGAGTAGACGGGTTTTAATTCCTCGCTTCACGAGTTTCTGGGTGTAGCTGGGCAGATAGTCAGGGAGCAATTTGCCTAATGCAGCCAAGTTGGTGTAACCCAGCACTTCCGACTCCGCCTCTAGGGTTTGATCGAAGATGGTTTTGATCCCCTCGATTCCTTCGTAAGAACGAATAAGTGGTTTAAAAGATTGTGGACTGATGAGCGAAAGGAGTTGAGGCAAAAGCTTTTTGGCAGAAGCGTATTTTTCTTGAATTTGATTAACGAGAACTTGCGGAGGCTCGGCCACAAAAAACTTCACATTGCCTTTGAGATTGGACGTGACGAGTCCGCGGCGCCGCAGATTTTCTAAGACATAATAACAGTTCACGCGTGGTACTTTGGATTTGCTGGCGATGGTGCTGGCAAAGGACCCTCCCAGCTCTAAGACGGTGAGGTAAACTTGTGCCTCTTCTTTGGATAAACCGAGTTCTTCGAGCTCAGGAAGCATAGTGTTGTAAAGTTTTTTCTACAATAATTTTAATCTGTTATAAGTATAATTTCAAGCAAATCGTATGACAATATTTACAAAATTTGCTATGATGGGTACTAGCATTTAGAAAACAGGGCCAAACCCCTGTCCGTTTATTTCATTTGTCTTCTATGGCGACTATCGACGATTTCAATGCCTTAGACATCCGCGTGGGTAAAATCACAGCGGCAGAACCCTTCCCTGAGGCACGAAAACCTGCTTACAAACTCACCATAGACTTTGGTCCAGAAATTGGACTGAAGCACTCTTCAGCTCAAATCACTCAGCATTATGAACGTGAAGCTTTGGTGGGTCGTTTGGTGCTGGGCGTGGTGAACTTTCCTCCTCGGCAAATCGGGCCTTTTCAATCTGAAGTGCTAACTTTGGGTTTGCCCGATGAAAATGGAGACGTGGTCCTTATTCAGCCTGATAGAGATTTACCCTTAGGTGGTCGCCTTTTCTAATATGAATTCCCTGACTAAAACTTGTAGAGTGAGCGGCCAAGATTTTGTGGTGAGTCCTACGGATCAAGCCTTTTATGAGAAACTGGGAGTTCCTTTACCCACTTTGAGCCCGGAAGAAAGACGACGACGACGCTATGCTCATCGCAATGAAAGGCACTTGTACCATCGCACTTGTGGACTCAGTGGCAAGACTTTGATTTCCAATATTTCTCCAGAAAGTGGGATCCCCGTGTATGAATCTGCGGAATGGTGGAGCGACAAATGGGACGCCCTGCAGTATGGCCGTGACTTTGATTTCTCCCGTCCTTTTTTCGAGCAATTTAAGGAACTTAGTCGTGTAGTGCCTCAATTGGCTCTCTCAGTTTGGAATTCTGAGAACAGTAGTTATTGCAACTATGTAGGGAACGTGAAAGACTCTTATTTGATCTTTGGTTCGGTTTACTCCGAGCAGTGTTATTTCGGCTCTCCCTACTATTCCCGAGACTGCATCGATACTTTAGTGGTGCGCGATTGTGAACACTGCTACGAATGCATTGACTGTCGCAAACTTTACGAATGTTTTTACTGCCAAGATTGCCACACTTCTTCGCAGCTCATTGCCTGTTATGACTGCCAAAGTTGCCAAGACTGCATCGGCTGTGCGGGTCTGCGCAGAAAGCAGTATTGCATCTTTAACAAACAAGTGAGCAAGGAAGAATATGAAAAGTTTAAGTCAGAGCTGAATCTTTGCGACCCAGCTACTCGAACTCATTTAGAGCAAGAACTCGCTCGGTTAAAGTTAGAAATTCCCCACCGCTACATGCACAGCGGGCAGGTAGAAAATGTGAGCGGAGATTATGTTTATCAAAGCAAAAACGCAGAAGATTGCTTCTTTACTGACCGCTCAGAAGACGTGGCTCACTGTATGCAAGTGGTGGACTTAAAAGATTGCTTTGATAATAATTTTACAGAAGAAAATGAGCTCTGCTACGAATATTTAGGAGCTTATCAAAATCAGCGAGTCTTGTTTTCTAAGTTTCTCAATAAGGTCTCTGAAAGTTTCTACTGTGACAGTTGTTTCAATTCCAAAAATCTTTTTGGCTGTATTGGAATGAGAGGAAAGTCTTACTGCATTCTGAACAAGCAATACAGTAAGGAAGAATATGAAGCCTTAGTTCCTCGTATCATCGAGCATATGAAGAAAACGGGCGAGTGGGGTGAGTTTTTCCCTATAGACAGCTCTCTGTTTGCCTACAACGAAACAGTGGCCAATGAGTATTTTCCTCTGACCGAGGAAGAAGCTAAGGCCCGTAGCTACGCTTGGAGAAAAGAAGATGAAAGTAGTACTTACCAAGGTCCACACGCTCAAATTCCGGAAAATATTTCTGAGGTGCCGGACTCTATCATGGACCAGATACTCACCTGCGAAGTGAGTGGGAAACTGTATAAAATCATCCCCGCTGAGTTGGAGTTTTACCGACGAATGCATTTGCCCGTGCCTCGTCGCTGTCCCAACCAGCGGCATCAAGATCGCCTCCAAAAGCGTAATCCTCAAAAACTATGGCCATGGGAATGCTCCCAGTGCGGGACTGGTATTTCTACTGTCTACTCACCTGAGCGAGCGGAAAAGGTTTACTGTGAAGCATGTTATTTAAAATTGGTTTACTAATGACGCCTATTACTCAAAAATGTCGGGTGACTGGCCAAGCCTTTGTCATTGATGATGGAGACCAAGCCATGCTGGCTAAGCTGGGGATGCCATTACCCACGCTTTGTCCTCAAGAGCGTCAAAGACGTCGTATGAGTTTTAGAAACGATCACCAACTCTACCACCGTAAATGTGATGCCACGGGTAAAGAAATCATCTCCTTATACCACTCTGATAGTCCATTCACTATTTATAGCCAAGAGTTTTATAGGAGCGATAAGTGGGACCCTAAAACATATGGGCAAGATTTTGATTTTTCTAGACCTTTCTTTGAGCAGTTTGCTGAGTTGCAAAAAAAGGTGCCTCGCATTGCCATCAATGCTTTAGGCAATGAAAATTCAGATTTCACTAGTTATACCGGCTGGAATCGCAATTGTTACCTCATTGTCACTTCGGATCGAAATGAAGATTCATACTTTGGCTACTTTCTTTTTGACAGTAAGAACTGTGTGGATAGCTTGTATGTTTTCAACTCAGAACTCTGCTATGAATGCGTAGACTGTAAGAATTGCTACCACTGTTTCTTTGGCCTGAATCTGGAAAACTGTACGGACTGCTTGTTCTCTCGTGATCTTATTGGATGCAGTGAATGTTTTGGCTGTATTAATCTTCGAAATAAAAAGTACTGTTACTTTAACGAGCAGCTGACTAAAGAAGAGTATGAAAAAAGAATCAATGCGTTAAATCTGGCCTCCTATGAATCACTAAAGGCTATTCGTGGGGAGGTAGAGGCATTCTTTTTAAGTCATCCACGACGCGCCCTGGACATTAAAGCCTCGGAAAATGTTTCTGGAGATCATATTAAATTCTCAAAAAATTGTTCTAATGCTTACGATGTAAGTAATTGTCAGGACTGCCGCTATGTTTCTCACTTTATCAACTCTAAAGATTGTATGGATTGGGACTACTGTGGAGACAAAAGCGAAATGGGTTACGAAATTAGTGGCTGCGTTGATTTGAAGTTTTCTGCTTTTGCCACCAACTGTTGGGTGGGTAATAGCTACCTCTATTACTGTGATTTGATGAATAACTCGAAGTACTGCTTTGGGTGTATTGGACTGGATAAAGGCGAATACTGCATTTTGAATAAGCAGTACAGTAAGGAAGAATATGATGTGCTGGTAGGTCGTATCGTGGATCATATGAAGAAAACTGGTGAATGGGGCGAATTCTTCCCTTCACCATTGAGTCCCTTTGGTTACAACGAGACGGTGGCGCAGGATTACCTTCCTTTGACCCAGGAACAGGCTCAAGAGAGAGGTTTACGTTGGCATAATAAGGCAGAAAAAGCCTCCTATCAGGGTCCGAAGCTGAGCTTGCCTGACTCTGTGAAGGAAACGGATGAAAAAATCTGTTCTCAAATTCTCACTTGTGAAGTCAGTGATGAACATTACCGGGTCATTTCTCAAGAACTTCGCTTCCATAAAGAGCACCAACTGGCTTTGCCACGGCGTTCTCCAAACCAAAGATTTTTGGATCGCGTTCGCTTGCGAAATCCTCGTCAACAATGGGCAAGAAGCTGTGGGCTCTGTGGCAAAACCATGATGAGCAGTTATAGCCCTGAGCGCCCTGAGATTGTCTACTGTGAAGAATGCTTTATTAAAACCGTTTACTGATGCAAAAAACTTGTAAAAATTGCCAAATTTCTTTTGAGATTTATCCTGAAGACCTTGCTTTTTATGAGCGCATCTCTCCTACTTTTGACGGCAAGAAATTTCCTATTCCTACTCCCACGCTCTGCCCAACCTGCCGATGGCAAAGGCGTACTGCTTTTAGAAATGAGCGGACGCTCTATCATGCCACTTGCGGGCTGAGTGGAAAGTCCATGATTTCCATGCATCGTCCCGACGTTCCTTTTCCTGTGTACTCCATTAACGAGTGGCGCTCCGATAAATGGAATCCTTTAGATTACGGTCGAGATTTTGATTTCTCTCGACCTTTCTTTGAACAATTTAAGGAGCTTTGTGATCGGGTTCCACACTTCAACTTATTTGTAGATCCAGACATGGATGTAAACTCCGAATACACGAACTGTGCCGATCATTCAAAAAACTGCTATCTCATTTCTCAGGCAGAAAATAATGAAGACTGTTACTACACTCGTGGCATCAACCAGTGTAAGGACTGCGTTGATGATTTGCGCATCCAACAGTCGGAACTCTGCTATGAATGTGTAGGGCTTTTTTCATGCTATCGCTGCCTTTACTGCCAAGACTGCGAAAACAGCGTGGACTGTGCTTTTTCATCTGATTTAAAAGGATGTAAAAACTGTTTTGGCTGCCATGGTTTGGTTCAAAAACAGTATTACTTTTTTAATCAGCCACTCAGCAAGGAAGAGTGGGAGAAACGAGTTCAAGAACTGGAACTGACCCCGGTTCTCATTGAAGAACTTCAAGCGCAAAGTGAGACTGTACGACTCCAAACTCCGCATCGAGCCGTGCACCAGACTCAGTGCGAAAACGTAACAGGAGACCATTTGGTGCAGTGTAAAAATTCTCACGATGTTTATGACTCTAAAGATTTAGAAGAATGCGCTTATTGTTACGAAATTTTGAATGGTGCCAAGTATGCTTACGATTACTCCATGTGGGGTGTAAATGCGGAATTGCTCTACGAGTGTAATGGCGTGGGAAACAATGCTTACAACGTTTTGTTCACCAATCATGGGTGGCAGAATTTGACGAATGTTCTTTACAGCGAAAGCTGTTTCCCATCTGTTAAAGACTGCTTTGGCTGTTTTGGACTCCGTCGTGCTCAATACTGTATTTTCAATAAGCAATACACTAAAGAAGAATATGAATCGATGGTGGCTCGCATTTTGGAACACATGCAAAAAACGGGGGAATGGGGTGAATTTTTCCCGATTGAAATGAGTCCTTTTGCGTATAACGAAACCGTAGCTCAACTGGTGCTCCCTCTAAGCAAAGAGCAAGTTTTAGCCAAGGGTTGGAAGTGGTATGAGCGTGAAGAAGCTAAAGCACAATATATTGGACCGGATGTAGAGATCCCTAGTAAAATTCGTGAAACAAGTGATGAAATCACCAAACAAATTTTACGCTGCAAAAAAACTGGAAAGCTTTATAAAGTGATCCCCCAAGAACTGAACTTCTACCGAAAAATGGGTGTCCCTGTGCCCCTTGTTTGTCCTGAGCAAAGGCTTTTGGATCGAGCGGCTCGGCGAAATCCTCGTGTTCTCTGGAATCGAGCTTGCAGCGCTTGTGGACAAAACACTCTCAGTAGCTATGCTCCGAATCGACCAGAAATCGTGTACTGCGAAGCCTGTTATTTAAAAACGGTTTACTAAAGCTTTGCAGGTTGTATCAGGTTCAATAATCTGGTATAATAGGTTATTGGATATTTATGGAATTTCTACAGATTGTACTAGAACAGGGAACGGCCGAAGGGGCCAAAAAAGAGCATTTATTCCTCCAATTTTTGGAGAATCTACACAATACGGCCCATCATGCCCATTTGTCTCTGGAGCTCTTTGGTTACAACCAATACACCTATTTTTTCATAGGTTGTGAGCCCAATATGACCAAATTGATTGAAGGAATGATCTATTCCCTCTTCCCCAACTGTGAAATTCGTCCGATGAAGGATTATACGAATTTTTATGATCCTAGTAAGCAGTTTTTGGCCGGAACCCGTGTGGGGTTCCAAATGTCTGATATTTATCCCATCAAGACTTACGAAGAATTTGAGCTCGACTCTCTTTCGGGTCTTTTTTCCGTAGTGTCTAAACTGGGCCGCAATGATCAAGCGTGGGTTCAAATTTTGGTGAATCCTCGCGAAGAAGACTGGCAGTACCATTTGGGTCGCCGTATGAAGATGCGTTTTAATAATGTGAAGCGTAATTTTCGACTTAAAAACTATACCCGTTTAAAAGACAAAAAAGAGTTTTTTGAAGAAGAACATCATGACTTTGTGCATAAGAGTGAACATCACCCTTTTGAAATTGAAGTTCGCTTTGGTGCCGTGGCTAGCAGCGAATCTGAGGCTCAATCTAACCTTTTAGCCCTAGCCAAGGCCTTCTATCAGTTCAATAAAACGGACCGCAATCATTTTATGGTGGAGCGTATCAAGATGGGAAATTCTTTCCTAAAAGAATACCAACATCGACACATTAAAAGTCCGATGATGGTGAGCGCTCATGAACTCGCGACTCTCTACCACTTCCCCAACTCCGATCATGTTCCTCACGTGGTTCATATACTCGCGAAGAAGCATGAACCTCCCAAGAATTTGCCTTCTAATCCGGGCCCAGAAATTTCCATGTTTGGAACCACCAACTATCACAACAATTTTCAAGACTTCGGGATTAAACGTGCCGATCGCCGCCGCCACCTCTATGCGGTGGGGAAGAGTGGTACCGGTAAGTCCAAACTCTTGGAACTTTTGATTAAGAGTGACATTGAGGCAGGAAAAGGTGTGGGGGTACTCGATCCGCACGGAGACTTGGTGGACAATATTTTGCGCTTTGTACCGGAACATCGCATCAAGGATGTGATTCTCTTTGATCCCTCCGATACCGAGTTCCCCATCGCCTTCAATCCACTCGAAAAAGTGGATGAAAAGTTTAAAATGCAGATCACGATTGGGTTCATCGACATCTTTAAAAAGCTCTTTGGATCTAACTGGAGCAACCGTCTAGAACACGTGCTGCGCTATACCACTTTGGCTCTGCTCGACTCGCCCAACACTACGGTGCTCTCCATTTTGAAAATGCTTTCTGATAAAAATTACCGTCAGAAAATCATTGCGCGCATTGAAGACAGCGTGGTGAAGAATTTCTGGGTGAATGAGTTTGCCGGATGGAGTGAAAAATTTGATTCTGAGGCCATTACTCCGCTCCTCAATAAGGTCGGGCAATTGGTGTCTACCAACATGATTCGTAACATCATTGGTCAGCCTAAGAACACCTTCAACATTCGTGAGATCATGGATGGAGAAAAAATTCTTCTCATGAAAGTCTCTAAGGGTCTTTTGGGAGAAGAAAACGCTGGACTGCTCGGTTCTATGATCATTACTAAGATCTACCAGGCGGCCATGGCGCGAGCCGATATGCGTGAAGAAGATCGTAAAGATTTCTACTTCTACGTGGACGAGTTCCAAAACTTTGCTACTGATACCTTTGCGGAAATTTTATCTGAAGCTCGTAAATATCGCCTCTGTTTGACCATCGCCCACCAGTACATCGGGCAGCTGGAAGAAGAGGTCCGCAAAACGGTGTTTGGTAACGTGGGGTCGATGGTGAGCTTCCGTGTGGGAGCCGAAGACGCCGCTGTGCTTTCTGAAGAATACACTCCTATTTTTGGAGTACGTGACATCATCAACCTGGGTGTGCGAGAATTCTATTTAAAGATGTCTATTGATGGGGAACTCACTGAAGCTTTTTCTGGTAAAACACTGGGTATTGAGTATGGAAAAGTGGATCACACTCGAGCCATCATAGAGGCTTCTCGTGCGGCCTACTGTGCTTCTCGTGAAGATGTGGAAGAAAGCCTTAAAAAGTGGGACGAAGGAGGCGAGGTGGATGCGATGGCTCCTGCTTCTACGAGCAGCTCCGCCAATGATGTGATCCAAGAATCTCCGGAATTTGAAATGCCATTGATTTAGTACTATTTTTGACCTATCTCAACTCGCTCAACGGAACCGTCCCCGTCCCATGATTGGCAGGACTAGTTTTAGCATGTGAATTTTTAAAAGTCCTGACAAAAACCTGACTTAAATACTTCTAATGCAACTTTATTGCGTTAGGTCAGACTTAGGATTTGATCTTCAGGTTAAAACCTCCAGAAGTTTATTGGCCGCCAGTGCTTCTTTTATTTCCATCGCAATACGTTCTCCGTAGCTCACCGGGTGACCCCAGAGGTAGCTGCTGTAGGGAGTGAAGCGGGTGCCGGGAGAGCCTGGAATGCGCATGGACACGTCGAAGATCACGAACTCTTCACGTCCATTTTCTGCGGCCACAGCACCTTGGAGCGCAAAAGGACCGATGATGCCGGGCTTAGCATATTCTTGAGTGGCTTTCACGAATTTTTCCCCAATATCGAAGGCTTTCTCAACCAAGGATTCCTTCATAGTCACAGCCACGTGGCCGGTCTCTACCATGCTGGGCTGGTAGCCGCTGGTGAGGAGCTCGTTTTGCACGCCGGCACTGAGTCGAAGAAAGCCATCGAGACTGGTTTGGCGACGCATGTCGGTTCCCATGAGTTCGAGTTCACCGGTGAGCGGAGAATAGAAATAATTGAGGTTCACTTGGGCTCCGATGATGAATTCTTCGATCACCGCTTTATCGAGTCCTTCCTTTGTGATTTTACCGGAAGCAATCATTTCGTCAGACTTTTTCTTGTAATCTTCCGGGCTGGTGGCCACAAAGAAAGCTCGCTCGTAGGAGCGAGTGGCTTCATTTACCTTCACGATCACGGGGCCGTTGATGTCTGCTGGCTTGGCAATCATTTTCGGCAAACGAATGCCGGCTTTTTCGAGCAAGAAGTACTGATTGTTTTCTACATCGCGTTCTTCCAAGCGCACGAGGTGGCGCGTGCCGTAAATGGGCACATTGAAGTCGTTGGCAATCGCTTCCCAATCGCAGTAGACCCAAAAATAACGGTTGTGCACAAAGATGGTATTGAGCCCGCGGAGCTCTTCTTGCACTTCGGGCTTCACGATGTCTGCGAATTTATCGAGGAGAATGAGATGGTCTACGCAGCCCTTCCCTCCTTCTCGCGTTCGGTAGTATTTTTCGTAAGTTTTTTCACGTCCCTTTTGAGCCACTACCAAGGTTTGGAACCCGAGCTTCTTGGCTCCTTCACAGACTTCCAAAGCACTGTGTCCACCCAGCACCCCAATGGTGATTTGAGAGAGATTGTAGGATTTGAGGACTTCGGGAAGGGAGATCATGAGGTTTGAACGATTAAAGCGGGACTATGGTAACAAAAAAGGGACTCCCTGGGGAGTCCCTTTGAGTGAGATTCTTAGTTGTCCATGACCCAAGCGCGGTAGGCGTTGTTCACCATTACAGCTGCTTCGGCACGGGAGAGGTTGCGTTCAGGCTTGAACGTTCCATCGGGGTAACCTTCTACTACATCGTAGTCGGTGGCCACACGAACGGTGGAAGCGAACCAGTCACTGCGGTAGATATCGGAGAAGCGAGTAGCGGTTTCATCGGTGTCTACACCAGCGAGACGAACGAGGAGCATGAGAGCTTCTACACGAGAGATGGGTTGGTTGGGGTAGTAGTGATTGTCCTCATCAATCGCATCAAGACGGTAAGCGGTCGCTACGTACTTGTAGTACCATTCACTTTCTTCTACGTCGCTGAAGGGAACGCTGAAGTCATCGTACTTGCTGGTGTCTATGGCGGCATTCATAATAGCCATTTTGAGGAACTCAGCACGAGTGATGGTGTGGTTCACCATGTAGTTTCCTTGTTCACCTTCGATGATTCCACGGCAGTAAAGATCCGTGATAGCGGTTTTTCCCCAGTGGAAATCAATGTCTTGGAAGGGTGTTTGGCAACCGTTATCAGGAGTGAGTTGAACCTTATAAGACTGAGTTTCGGTGTTGATATCATTCACGTTGAAACCTTGATCGAGATAACCATCCACGCTCACAGCGAGCATGTAATCGGTGTCGCTCATTTCGGTTTGAAGAGCAAGGAGGTAACTTCCATCTCCATTGTCTTCAACGGCATAAATGTGGGTGTCGGTTCCTTCTCCCAATTGGAAGTTACTGGAATCGAGGTTCTTAATCGAACTTCCCTTGTCGTTGATTACCGTCACTTCAAGGTTGAAAACGCGAGCAGATACTTGGTCAATCTTAGCGCTCTTGGTGCTTTCTTCATCGGCACGTACACGAATCCAGTAAGCATTGTTGTCTTCGAATTCAAACTTTTCCCAGTCGGAAGGAAGGTCAAAAATGACATTGTAAGTACCAATCTTGCTGAAGTTGTCGATGGTATCGTCGTTCACATCGAGAGTTTGCCAAGAATCTCCGTCGTTGTATTGCCAGCTGAGCTCGGCATCCTTGTCGTCTTCATATTGAGCATCTCCTTCAATAGTGAAGAAAACTTCATCGAAAGGAGACTTGGATCCCATATAGAGATATTCGCTGTCTTCTTCATCGCCTCCGAAGAGTGAGAAGTTGGCATCGTCATTCTTTTCTGCAGCAGTTGTCACATCATCGGTGTCTTCACCGTCGGTGTAAACGTAGTCGAGATCTGCAGAAGCACCGGTGATCACCTCAGTGGTAGAGTTAGAACCGGCCAAAGGAGCGAGTGCACTCAGGAAGGAAAGGCCCAGGAGCGCAATGAGTAAAAGGGAGAACTTTTTCATGGGATACAGTTAAAAGGAGAGTAATTTATACTATCCTTGCTTAATTGTCAATAGTGGTTTAGAACCTCAAAGTTTCCAGGACTGTTTGAGTCTTTTCTTTTTTCTCATCAGTTCCTTCCCGTACCACCCAGAGGGTTCCGTTCTTTTCCAAGAGGTATTCGGTCACCATGTAGTCACCGAACTCAGAATAATATGTTACTTTTGTGAAAGTATTCTCCCCTATGTCTACCGTCTCCTGTGTGAATTCATGTTCGTCAACAGCTCCCCCAGTTTTAAGGTAGTCCACTTCCGCGTTCAAGTTTCTTTCCGATGGCTTAAGGGTGATGGCCCCGAGTAATTCTCCTTCAAAACCAGTACGATCCACGGTGTCCAATACCAGAAAGTCGGAATAGGGCATGTCAGAAACCACCAAGCCATCCGGTACTTCAAAGGAGATTCCGTGTTTTGTCCAAGTGTAACGATCTTCTGTGTCCATGCTACTTTCTTCGCCGCCATCTGTAGTGTCCGTTGTGATGGGAGTAGTTGTTTGCTCACAAGCGGATAAAGCCAGTGCGAGTAGGAAAAATGAAAGGAAAGTTTTTTTCATGGGAAAAATTAAAGTCGCTGCCATCATCTCCTCCTAGGCTTCCAGTTGCAAGAAAATGGCTAACCTAAAATCTCATCTAAACGCCCTGACTCTATCGCCTGCTTGATTTCACGCGCCAAACGACGGCCCGTGGACATGGGTTCCTTGTAACGAAGGGCAGTGTAGGGGGATCCTTCTATATAGGGGTTGGTTCCTGCCACAATACGAGCAGAGATTTCAAAGACACGGAAGTTGAGATTGGGATCGATAATGCCTTCTAAACAGAAGGGCCCAAAGAGACCTGCGGTTTTATCATCCAAATTTTTAGAATGTTCAATTACGCTTTTCCCTATTTTGAAAAACATGGGGAGCATGGATTCTCGCACCACAATGGGGATGTTGCCGGTGATGGTGTAGCTGGTCCTGATGTTGGCTTCGATTTGATCCTTAGCGGCGATGCGCCCGATGGAATCGGCATTGGACTCGTAGCGCTTGTCGAAGCTCATGATTTCGAGTTCTCCGGTAAGCGCCGAGTAGAAATAATGCACATACATAGGCACTCCAACGATGTATTCCTGAATGGCATATTCACTTTGCTCCGGAAATTCTTTGATGCGCTCCTGGAATTCTTCTGGTGACTTGGCGATAAAATACCCGAACCCTCCTTTGGCTCCATGGAATTTTACAATCACTGGGCGATCGATTTGTTCCGGTTTTTTGAAGACTTCCGGGAGATTGAGGCCCGCTTTTTTGAGCCACTGTCTTTCCATGCTGCGATCGGATTCCCATTGCAAGATTCCTTTGCAACCATAGTAGTTTGCCTTCATTTTTTGAATCACATTTTCTACTCCGACATAACTCACAAAACTGCCGTGAGGAATCACAATGGCATTCTTAGCGATGAGTTGGTCTTCGATGCTAAAATAATCTGCAAAACTGGGAATTTCGATGAGTTCGTCTGCTACCGGAAAGCTTTCAAAAACCGGCCGTATTTCGGGCGTGATGATGGCGATGGTACGGAAGCCTTCATCTTTGGCACCTTTTAGAATTTGTAGGGCCGTGTGGCTGCCAATGGTGGCAATGGCGTAATCGGAAATAGAAGTGGACATAGCAGAGCTTTTGGCCATCTTAGCAAAGTCCAGAAAATTGTCGAGGGTTTAGAAAAATGCGAGTAGGAGGAGTCCCAGGGCGATGCGATAATAACCAAAGGCCTGTAGGCCGTGCTTATGAAGAAATTTCATGAGGAAGTCTGCTGCAAACCAGCTCGAGAAAAAAGCGGTAACAAACCCTGTCACCAGCACAGCGGCACTGAGCGTAACGGGATCCTCGCCAATGGCAATATGGTATGAGGTCAGTAATCCTGCTCCGGTGATGGCCACTGCTCCCAGCATAAAAGAAAATTTGGCTGCTTCTTCGCGCTTTATCCCAAGCATCATTCCCGTAAAAATAGTGGAGCCACTCCGAGAAACACCAGGGATGAGTGCAAACATTTGTGCAAACCCTATAGCGATTCCTCTCCCCCATGTCAGAGGCCGGTCATTTCGGGGTTGAGGTATAAAATACAAAAGACCCATCACAATCATGAGAATAGCGATTGAGTTGAGATTCCGTAAATGTGCATCGATGGTGTCTTCTAAAAGTACCCCGGCTATAGCGGCGGGAAGCGTAGCTAGGATGAGTAACGGCCAGCGGCGGGGCTGGAAGATGTCGCGACGGAAATAAATTAATATGGCGAGCAAAGTACCGAGGTGCAGTGTTACATCAAAGTCTTTGAGTTGGTCGACTTTGAGATCCAATAAAATTTCTGCCACAACTAAATGTCCAGAAGAGGAAATGGGTAAAAACTCCGTAAGGCCCTGGAGTAATCCGAGAAAAGCGGCTTGGAAAAGACTCATGGGCTGAGTCTAGTTTTTGCTGGGTCTTTTTACAAGGTCGTAGATCGCTGCCAGCGTGAAGATGACTTGCAGAACGATAAAAATGAGGTCGTTCAAATAAATACTGTAGGCCTCTAAGCAAAGCCCTCCCGCAATGTAGAGCCCATCTTGCTGAGAACGTTTTTTGGTGACGATTCCTATGGAAATTAAAAGAAGCCCTGCTGCTCCAATCCCTTTAAATAAGAGATCCATTTTTTAATGTTTAAAGCTACGAATTCCACTGAGCACCATGGCCATTCCTAGCTCGTCCGCTTTAGCAATCACCTCTGCATCACGAATAGAGCCTCCGGGCTGAATCACTGCGTGTATTCCTGCCGCATGTGCTTCTTCTACAGCATCCGGGAAAGGAAAGAACGCGTCGGAAGCCATAACGGATCCTGGGATGCGGTCGGCACCTTTGCGCTTAGCGATAATTACACTGTCTACACGAGACATCTGTCCGGCTCCAATTCCAGTAGCGGTGCAACCTCCTTTATCGTTGAGTTTGGCAAAAACGACGGCATTGGATTTTACATGCTTTACGAGAACGCGAGCGAAAAGCAGAGCTTCAATTTCCTCCTGGGTGGGCGCAGCTTTAGTGACCACCTGTAAGTCCTTTTCCGTAACAACATGTTGGTCTGCCGTTTGAACGAGAAGACCCCCCGACACGGAACGAATGTGTCTTTGATTGGGGTTTTTACGGAGCTCTCCTGTTTCCAGCAAGCGGAGTTTTTCTTTAGCGCTAAAAAGTTCGCGTGAGCCTTTGTCGAAGCTGGGCGCGATGACGATTTCTACGAAGAGTTTTTTCTCCTGAATGAATTCAGCGATCTCTTTGGTACAGGGCCGGTTGAGAGCAATCACACAGCCAAAAGCAGCCATGGGATCCACGGCATAAGCTTCTCGAAAGGCGTCCTCTATGCTGTCAGCAGTAGCGGCACCACATGGGTTGGTGTGCTTTATAATAGCCGCTGCTGGCTTGTCAAAATCTTTGACGAGTTCGAGAGCGCCGTCGGCATCAATGATGTTGTTGTAAGAAAGTTCCTTACCTTGCAGTACCTTTGCGTTGGTCACATTGGGGAAGTTGTCCGAAGGGTCGCGGAAGAAAGCTGCTTTTTGATGTGGGTTCTCGCCATAACGTAGCTTCATTACCTTCTCATAATGGAGGTCAAGGAGTTCGTTGGGCTCGCCTTTGTAGCGAAGATACTCTGCAATGGCATGATCGTAATGGCTGGTTTTTTCAAAGACTGAAATGGCACAGTGACGTCGAGTTTCCAGGGTTATACCCCCTTGTTTCTCGAGTTCTTCGATCACTAGTGGGTAATCTTTTGGATCACACACGGCGGTGACCCATTTGAAGTTTTTAGAAGCGCTACGAAGCATGGAAGGCCCACCGATGTCGATCTGTTCAATAGCTTCAAGCTCAGTTACTCCTTCTTTGGCAATGGTGTCTTCAAAAGGATAAAGATTAATTACTACCATATCGATTTCGCTGATTCCGTTGGCTGCGGCTACTTCGTCGTCCTCACCTCGGCGCATCAAAAGACCTCCGTGCACTTTGGGGTGCAAGGTTTTTACGCGGCCCCCCATCATTTCAGGAAAACCCGTGTACTCAGAAACATCTTTTACTGGAATGCCTGCGTCTTTAATGGCCTTAGCGGTGCCTCCTGTAGAAAGCAACTCTGCTCCATGTTGGTGCAGCGCTTGGGCAAGAGGAATTAGATTTGTTTTGTCGGACACACTCAGTAGAGCGCGCTTAATGATCCGAACGTCACTAGAACCTTTTTCCATAATGAAGGGCAAACCTGGGGGAGTTTAACGACATTTTTAAGGCAAATCAAGCCCGCCCTTGCTCCAAGGATTACAGCGGAGGATGCGCCATAGACCCATAAAAGATCCACGGATCACACCGTATTTACCAATAGCCATGTGAGTATAGGCGCTGCAAGAAGGTGTGTAGCGGCAAAAACCTCCCGGGAAGATATGCCTCAGCCATGAATGATCTGGAGAGAGCAGCAGTTGATAGAGGCGAATGAGACCTTGGGCGATTTTTTTCATAGCATCACCATACTCCCATGAAGCTGGGACTGATCTTGGCTCCATTGTATTCCACTTCAAAGTGAAGGTGGATTCCTGTGACTCCATACACACGTCCGGTATTTCCCATCTTTCCTATGACTTGGCCTTGAGAGACGTAGTCCCCTTCTTGCACGTAGAATTCGGACATGTGGGCGTAGTGGGTGCGGTAACCGTTTCCGTGGTCTATCCAGACGTTATTTCCATATCCACCGCTCCAACCTGTACCTGTTTTGTCTACCGTACCGGCGGCCACAGCCACGATGTCGGGTTTACTGCGGTCAGCGATATCGTAAGCGTAGTGTCCACTGTGGTAACCTTGGGTGATGCTTCCACTGGTGGGACGGATCCAACCCAAAGCATTGGGAGCCGAAATAATGGCTCCCACATCAGGCCCAGAGGCCGAGTATCCTCCCGTGGTATTGAAACCACTGCCTGTATTGTAGTTTTTATTGCTGTTAGACGCGATGTACGTGACTTCAGGCTTTCCATCTACGATGAAGAATGATTCGCCTTCTTTTAAGTCGCTGTCGTCTGTTACTCCGTTAAAGTCTTTGGTCTTGTCTAAATTCCCCTTGTACTTGTCCATGAGAGACACGAGGGTGGCTCCTTTAGGGATGGTCACATAAACACCATCTTTAGGAGGTATTTTGAGAGTTTGCCCGATCTTGAGGTAATCACTAGAGAGGCCAGAATTGGCGTATATAATAGAGTTTACGGAAAGGCCATAACGATAAGCAATCATCGAGAGAGTTTCCCCTTCTTGAACCACATGGTCTGCCATTTCGGTGCGGTTTTGGTCAAACGTAGCCTGCCCTGCGAGTGGCATGTTTTTGATTAAATACCCCTCTTCATCAGTAACCTGTTCTGTGGGATTAAGACTCAAATATTCCTGACCAGCCCCTTCTCCTCCAGCGAACTGTCCATTCGTGGTGTTCACAGAAGTGAGTAATAACAAACCGACACTCCAGGTGGCCAACTGAGTATAAAGACGGCGAGGTGCCGGAAGGCGATCCAAGGGATGCATAAATTGGGACAACCTTTTCCCAGAAGGGGAAATGAAATCCCAGGCTTTTCTAATTGCTCTCTTTGTGCTGAACCAAACTCGTCCGATTGTGCTGTGGTAGTGACCTTCCCAGAGCTTTTTATGCCGCTCCTGTCGGGCCTCTTTATTGACAGTACTCATCTTATGGAGGATAGCTCAAGCATGGTGGTGGGTCAAGCGGGCTCCGGTTGTGTTTGCGTCCCCAAGCCACTATTCTGACGCTATGAATCGTATCCGACTGCTTTCGGATGAGCTCATCAGTCAAATTGCCGCCGGTGAGGTGATTGAACGTCCTGCCTCGGCTCTCAAAGAGTTGGTGGAGAACAGCATAGATGCAGGAGCCACTCAAATTTCTATAGAGTTGGAGGAAGGAGGTTTGGAAAAAATACGTGTAGTGGATGATGGCTGTGGTATGACCGGGGAGGAAGCCCGAACTGCTTTTCTGAGGCATGCCACGAGTAAAATTAAGAGTTTAGAAGATCTTTTTACAATTAAAAGCTTGGGGTTTCGCGGCGAAGCCTTGGCGAGCATCGCCAGTATTTCTAGGTTGAGCTTGAAGACTCGACCAGCAGAAGAACGGGTGGGGACGCGCGTTGAAATGGACGGAGGAAAAGAACTTTCTGTAGAAGAAACCGCTTGCCCTGTGGGAACAGATGTTACAGTTTTAGCTTTGTTCCATGCCACTCCTGCTCGTAAAAAATACATGAAGAGCGTGGGTACCGAATATGGACACTGTTTTGACATGCTCAGCCAGATCGGGATGTCTCACCCAGAGGTGGGCTTTCGTCTCAGTAAAGATGGCACTTTGGTTTTTGAACTTCCCCCCAGGCAAGACCTCAAAGAGCGCATTCGAATTCTTTATGGCGGTAGCATTGCGGATGCGCTTTTGCCCCTTCATTATCAGCAGTCCAATTTAAGGATTTCCGGTTTTGTAGGAAAACCCGAACTCTCACGCAGCAGCCGAAAGTACCAATTTTTATTTGTGAATGGACGAGCCATTGAGAGCCGCCTTGTTGCTCGGGCAGTGGAAGAAGCTTTCCATTCCCTACTTATGACCGACAAGCACCCCTGGTTTGCGGTGACCATAGAAATGGATCCCACTTTTTTAGATGTGAATGTGCATCCACGAAAACTGGAGGTGAAGTTTGTAAATACGCAGGAAGTGTATCGAGCGGTTTTTGGGGCCGTGCAGCATGCTTTGCAAAACAGCATGATTGCTCCTGTTTTGGGCCGACAAAATTCGTCTGATTTTATGCCCACTCCTTCCCTGGAAATGGTCTTTGAGCCACGGCCTGTTCTTGCTCAGCAAGAGCGCCGCGCGGACGCGGTGGAGCATCCTATGGAGGCGCGAGGAGTTTTGTTTAAACCCGTCGCACAAGTGGCTAACTGTTATATTGTGGCCGAGAGTGAGGAAGGCTTGGTGCTCATTGATCAACACGCGGCGCACGAGCGAGTTCGCTATGCTCGTCTGATGAAATCTTTGGAAGAAAAACAGCCCATGCTTCAACCCTTGCTCACTCCTCTTTCTCTGGATTTGGGGGTAGAAAGTCTTGAGCTCATTCGTGGACACTTGGACGAATTTTTGGCTTTAGGCTTTGACCTTGAACCCTTTGGTGGAAACACTTATTTGCTCCGTGCTGTGCCCGATGGACTGCAAAAGAAAGACCCCGAACGGGTGATGAGGGAAGTACTCGCGGATGTGGCCCGTGATGAACGTCAGAAAATATTGCCTGTGCGCGAAGCCTTAGTGACTAGCGCCGCTTGTCGCGGTGCAATTAAATTTGGAGACTCGCTGAGCATGATCGAAATGGAGGCTTTACTCCGGGACATGGCGGATACACCAAACTACACTCATTGTCCTCATGGTCGTCCAGCCCTCATTACCTGGACTTATGGTAGGTTAGAAGAGCTGTTCAAAAGGAAGAACTTTTAGCTATAATGTTCCCTTAGCTTTTTAAAGTCTTTTTATGAATCTACTGAAGCTGAGCGTTTTGGGTCTTGGATTAGCTGGAACTGCAGAAGCGTCAGAAACGGCTTTGCGTGAGCTTACAGCACCCTATTCGGAGACTGTTCACGGACAGCTGAGGGTGCGCCCGGCTTCTGAGGACAACCGGACTGCGCTGGCCTATTTGGTGGTCAATGAAGTACCCAATCCGTCTTTTCATGAACAACTTTTAAAAGCAGCACAAGAAGGTGGCGCTCTCCATTTAGAAGGTAATACTGTTTGGCTCCGCTTGGGCTGTCTTCGGGGTGATGAAGTTTTGGACCAAAGCGGCAAACCCGTAGTGAGCAACCTTCCACTCTTGCACAATGCTACTTATCTGCATTTAGCCGAGGTACGTTTGGATTTTGATGTGGGGCTTTCCGAAGCTGTTACGGGGCTGTGTAGCTCACCTGTGGACCGTGCTACCGTTGTGGGCTTTACTGGTACAAAAGATTGAGACTAAGATCTTGATCAAAAGATCCAGATACAAAGTAATCTCTACCCGGTTGAATCTCTGTGGGGACAGGGCTAGAGGACAGAAGCGTGCGAGTTTCTGCGGTGACGGATTCTTCGTAGGTTACGTTTTTTAAACCTGGTTGTTTGAACCATTGGAAGTTGTAATTTTGGAAAGATCCTTGAAGTTTGAGCGGTAGTGCAAATTGCAGTGTGATGGTTTGGCTTTCACCGGGCAGAAGCGTTTGGTCGAAGTAGTAGTATGATAGGTCCTGATCGGAGTCGTAGAAAATCCGTACATCGTCACGATAAATTCCGCTTGAATCAAGGAGGGTGGCTCCTTCGGGCAAATAGAGGCGGATGGCTGCTTTATTGGGAGCATTGCCCATGAGAGCTTCTAAAGTACCCGTCCATGCCGTGAACCCATATTCTCGCGTGGTCTGCTTGAGCCAAGCGAGGGTGTTGTCGTTAAAGGTGTGAGTGCGAGTAAGACTGACCGTAGCCACCATACTGCCATCCTCTAAAATTTCGGTATCGTGCGTAAGCTTAGTTTGAATGTAACGCTCTGTTTTATTCCCGCTGATGGTCTCTACAGTAGGCATGTAAAAGTCCCCTTCTAATGTAGAAAGTTTTGGGATAGATCCCTCCATTCCAAGATCAGTGAAGAGTTTTTCTACGCGGGGATCTTTGTGATAGAAGAGCAGTTGTTTCTTTTGAATTTGCTCCCATGCGGTT
Source organism: uncultured Candidatus Peribacteria bacterium (assembly GCA_964516995.1). Classification (GTDB taxonomy): domain Bacteria; phylum Patescibacteriota; class Gracilibacteria; order UBA1369; family 2-02-FULL-48-14. The sequence continues at coordinate 55,735 of CAZFAV010000004.1, forward strand.
CCTCCCAAAGCAGCAGCGGTTTGTGGGTTACTCGCTTTTTCCATAAAGGCATTCAGCAATTCTCCGAGCACCGCTTTGGGGGTGGTCTTGCCAAAAGTCTTGGCTTCCACCAATGTGCTCAAAACGGCGGGGAAAGTTTCGGCGGAAAGAGCCTTAGACAGTGAGGGCAAAGTGAGCGCTCCCGTGTCTTCCATAAAAGCTTGAGCGGCAGAAAGATTGACGGCAATGACTCCATCTACACCGGGGCCTCCTTCTTGTTCTAAAAACCACGCGCTTTTTTGAGCAGAAGTGGGGAAATCAGGTGAATAGTTGCTGTCACGTAGACGCCACTGAGTGGTGAGTCCGGTGAGCTCAGGGATGGGTACCGGAATGTCTTGATAACTGCGGTTGTCGAACTCGTAAACATCGTGGAAGTCGAGTGGTGAAAGGCGTCCGTCATTGAGAGTCACTAAAACAAAGCTTCCAATAAATCCTCCACCCAGGCGCATTTCATCATTGTTCTGCAAAAGTACAAGGTAGGTTTGAGGAGTCTTGTCTCCCAGAGCGGTGAGGAGCGGATCTTTAACACTCACCCATAGATTGAGGAGGTTCGATAGCGCAGCTAATTTGTCTTCGTATTCAGCGAATTGAACTTGATATTCTGTGCCCGAAAGATCCACATTTTCTAAGAGTGTTTGGATCTGATTCATTTGCTCGGCGGCGGGCTCTAAATCGGCTTCGGAAACGGTGCGAAGATAGTCGGTGAGGGAGCCTTCTGGGGGAAGCTGCGTGAGTGAACTGCGTGCACTGGAGAGGTGCTTCCCTACTTCGGCCATCAAAGATCCGGCGTCTAAAACATTGCTGAGGCTCTGCACAGGACCAGGTTCGTCCAGCCAAGGTGAAGCCGCGGTGAGCAAGAAGGCTCCTTTGTTTTTGGCTTCATCAAAAAGCTGCTGAGCTTGATCAAACATCAGGAGGTCAGCCCCGCTTTCTCCCGATACAAAAGACTGACTCGCTCCTTTGAGTGACATAAAACCTTCTGCTGCCAAGGCGAGAGCTTCCTCTCCCTGGTTTTTACCCAGAAAGATCATCTGACCTACGTTGAGTGCTAAGATCATAAAGAGCGCGGCTACCAGCATGGGGATACGCCCCAATCCGCGTCGACGACTAAAGTTTTTTCCTACAATATGAATTTTTTCTGGACTGGAATTTTTGAATTCAATTTCTTTCTTGAGGTCCACGGTGACTCTTTCGTGGGCCTTTTTTTTGCTGGAAGCGTCTACGTTTTTTAAATCAATGACATGACTGGATGCCTTGGGGTTGTCCCGAGGAGGCGTGTTTTCTGGACCGATGTCGAGCCTGATCATGCGAGGCGTTCAAGGAGTGGAAAGTTGAACGACTGAGCGGCTAAAGCTTCCGTCATCAAAGAGTTTACGTGCGGTAATGATGGTGTCGAAGTCGCTCAGAAGCGTCTTTAGTATAGACCCTTCTGGGAGGAGTAGACAATGGAGAGTAAAAAGCTCATCTGAACCTGTTATTAAGCTGTCCAAATTGTCCAGAGTTCTTGGAGCTTGAAGACCTAAGCTGCGATCGAGGGCTGTAAAGACCGTTTGTTCTTGCCCGCCAATGAGGGCCAAGTTCTCTGTGAGAAGTACTGTCGCAACTGCGTTTCCTTCGGCGGAAAAACTATAGTACTGGTAACCTTGATATTGACTCGTAGATTCTTCTACAGGGATCCATTCAGCACGGGTTTCTCCGCTCTCGATACGATAGGTTTTTCCGTAAAGAAAATACTCAGCAAAAAGGTCCTTCAACTGAAGAGCCTGAGTGACTTCTTCGTTTGAATCGAGCTGCGTGATAAACAAAAAATCAGATCCTGGAGTAAAACCAAGATACTGCTCACCATTAAGGAGCGGCATAAGTTGAATGCCAAAGTCGACATCGGGGCCGAATAAATTTTCGACTTTATTCTGGATCTCTTCGTCCCAAGCTTGAGCAGCGAGCGGGGTCCGTTTTTTAAGTACATTTTGGACTTGTGCCCACTGCTCTCCCAGATTTTGTCCACCCCACTCCACTGCAAAAGATTCTGACGTCCATGGTAAGAGGCGGCCTGAATATTTTTCTGTGGGGTGCCAGTAAGCATCGTCTTCGATTAAAGTTTTGTCGATCGCCAGAGTGCTTTCTACCTGCCATTTCTGATTGAAACGCAAACTCATTCCAACGGCCGGATAAAGAGCAAGGAGGGGTTCTAAATTAGGGAAATCTTCTTGGTAACGAGGAAAGACTTTTTGCAGGTCAGCATAAATAAAGCCATCCCTCCAAGAAGCTAACCTTCCTCTGATGTTTTGATAATTTGAACTGCTTTTTAAACTGTCCTCCTCGCCACTGGCTACTTTTTGGACAGTGCTCAAAAGATCCTGATCCTCCGACAAGAGGAGTAAATCTCCCATCCAGGTAAAACAAGGTTGTGATTTTTTTGAATAACAGGTGACTTGGCTCCACAAAGAGGCTGTGGCCCGTGTGCTTTCCCATGTCTCTCCCTCTGTTTTCAAACTCTTCAAATACTGCTCTGCAGCTTCGCTAGAATTGATTTGCAAAATGGTGAGTTTGGCGTTGTCCACCGTAGCGCTACCGTAAGCATCTACCCACGGCTCAGATACGTAAGGACTTTTAAGTACTGTGCCCGTATGAGCCGTTTTGACAAGGTAAAAACTCTCTGTTTCTAAAGGTAAAATCTCAGCCAAATCTGGCAAGCTGGTCCATTTAACAAAAATTGCCGCAGCGATTAAAAGTACCCCCAGCAGTATGCTGAGTGCAAAAAGCGCTTTCACAAGAATTTGCTTTTTCATGCTCGGGCTACTGTAGCATCTCTTTATTTTTCTCGAAAGCCTGTGTAAAATCTGCCCACACTGCACACAACGCTGTGCTCCTCTAAAAAGTACTTATGCTCGCTCAGGAACTTCGCCAAAAATACCTCGATTTCTTCTCTAAAAAACATGGCCACAAGGTCATCCTGGGTTCGAGCTTGCTTCCCGAAAACGATCCGACGGTGCTTTTTACGACCGCAGGAATGCACCCTTTAGTACCTTACCTTCTCGGCGAAAAACATCCAGAAGGAACACGCCTCGTGGACGTGCAAAAATGCGTCCGAACCGATGATATTGAAGAAGTGGGTGATCCTACGCACTGTACTTTTTTTGAAATGCTGGGCAACTGGTCTTTAGGAGATTACTTTAAGGCCGAAGCCATTCAAATGTCCTACGAATTCATGACAAAGGAACTGGGGCTGGATCCCAAGAGGCTCATGGTGACTTGTTTTGAAGGAGATGAAAATGCACCTCGTGACGATGAGGCGGCTGGAGAATGGGAAAAGCTTGGCTTTAAGCGTGCGGAAGATGCCCCTAACGAAAAACAACTGATTTTCTTTTACGAAAAAAAGAAAAACTGGTGGGGTCCTGCGGGACAAACTGGTCCGTGCGGTCCGGACACCGAAATGTTCTATGATCTTTGCCCTGAATTGCCAGTGGGGCAGCACCGCGAAGGAGCTTCCGCAGATTTAATCGCCCGTTATCCCCTCAAGAATGGCAGTGGTCGCTGTCATCCCAACTGTGAGTGTGGACGTTATGTAGAGATTTGGAACGATGTGTTCATGCAGTACAATAAGACAGAGGATGGACGCTTTGAGCCCCTCCAGCAACAGAATGTAGACACTGGTATGGGACTGGAACGTGTGACGGCTATTTTGCAGGGCAAAGCCACTCACTACGATACGGAGCTTTTTGAATCCATGATCAAACGGATTCGTGCTCTTTCTAAAGAGGAGAATACGGTGAGTGAGCGCATTGTGGCTGATCATATTCGTAGCGCCGTATTTATTATTGGAGATGAACGAGGGGTAACCCCATCCAACAACGATCAAGGCTATGTACTACGCAAACTCATTCGCCGTGCGATTCGTCACGGACGCAAGCTTGGGATTCAAGGTTCGTTTACGGTGGAATTGGCTCGCCTAGTGATTGGTACCTATGGAGATTTTTATAAAGAGCTGCCTAAGTATGAACAGCGCATTTTAGACAGTCTCAAGAAAGAAGAAGAGCAATTCCAAGAAGCTCTTACCAATGGAGAAGCGGAGATCTCTAAAGACATTGAGAAGGTGGATCAAGCTCTCCATATTTTGTTGAATGAAAATAATGTGGCTCGCCTAGAGATGGCTCTCAATATTTTGAAGCAAACTCTAGAAAATGAGGTGCTCCCCAGCGGTGAGAATAAGGATGATAAAATCCTAACTTCTATTTATAAAGACCTCAGCCCCGTTTTAGGAAAAATGCGCAGCGAGTTTAAAAATGAAGCTTCCAACAAAACTGTAGATGAAGCTATTTTGAGCTCTGTACGAGAGAGTGTGAAGAAGCTTTTGGACCGAGAGCTTACGACTTTGATCGTGAGTGGGAAACGTGCTTTTTATTACTTTGAAAGTTTTGGTTTCCCCTTAGAAATGACTATTGAAATGCTCAAAGAGAAAGGTTTATCGGTAGACCAAATCAAGTTCAATGAAGCCTTTTCTCAACACCAAGAAAAATCCCGCTTGGCTTCCGGACAAAAGTTTGCGGGAGGTTTAGCGGACCATAGTTTTGAAACCAAGAAGCTCCACACGGCTACCCACCTCATGCTGGAGGCGCTGCGTCGTGTGCTGGGGAAAACTGTGGAACAAAAGGGTTCCAACATCACCCAAGAACGTCTACGTTTTGACTTTAACTACGAGGACAAACTGAGCCCGGAACAAATTGCTGAGGTAGAGAAATTAGTAAACGATGCGATTCAAGCCGATTATCCTATCCACTGGGAAGAAATGAGCGTAGAAGAGGCTCGTAAAATCGATGCTACCGGAGTGTTTGTGGACAAGTATGAAGGGGAATTAGCGGGGCGTGTAAAAGTTTACTTTATGGGTGATTACTCCAAGGAAATTTGTGGAGGTCCTCACGTGGATCACACGGGGCAACTGGGAGGACACTTTAAGATCGTAAAGGAGGAGTCCAGTTCTTCTGGTATTCGTCGCGTAAAGGCGATTTTGGAATGATTACCGCCCTTCGTAAATGGGATGCGGATTCCAATGTGCTATATCGCCCACCATACGATGCACATCAGCTAAGAGATGATGGAGTGCAGCGCTTCTTGAATGCGGTTTTAAAGGCGGTAAAGCTGCCTGTTCTTTTTGCCGCTTTGACATTCGTTCTTCAAAGTTCAATCGGTCTACTCTGCTTCTTTTGGCCATGATTTCATCAATTAAGATCTGAGCCATATCGGCGGCAAAAGGTGAAGTATGGGCATGCAAAGCCTCTACGGCGGACATAGATTCGTCTACCCAACTCCCCCCGTGTTGTCTTCCTCTAGTGACTTGAGGATAAGTATCATCACTGCAAACAATATTAATGGCTTGGCTAGCACCTACTACATTTCCTGTATCTATTCCTGCATCCACATGATGGCAAGTCATACGAGTGGTCCTCTCTCCCGCTTCCATCATTTCTCCAAAAGGATTTCCACCAGGATATTTACCCCTGGCCAAATCAGAGGGGTGAAAGTTGTAGGTACCTAAAGGAGCTTGACTAAAAACTTCAGGAGGAATCTTCTGCCCAAAAGTGGCCGAAAAAATGACATGGGGTCTCCACTCATTTAACAGACCTTCGTGAAAAAACTTTGCTTTAATGTCTCCAGTCCACACGGGCACACCTGCGAGTAGGGAAAAGCCCGTCATCCAACCTTGAAGAGTCCGCTGTGCCTCTGGAGGAATGTATTGCCATAAACGTTTATGAGCACTCACCCTTGCCTGCCCACCCTCCGTTTGTCCTGGCTGACGAGCATTAATAACATCGTCTGTGCAAACTCCCACGATGTTTAAACCTGGATTGCCTCGAGCCATTTCGTTGAGCCTAAAAACAACATTGAGCCCTCGGTAGGCGCTACCAAAAATAGCCACTCTCAAGGCATCTGGATTTTTAAGCTGCATTAAACGTGCAGGAGGTCTTGTTAATTCTCCCCATCGGGCGTCCCCGTAGTCTTGTACCTCTTCCCCTTCCATTTTAATTAAATAGTGAAAGATTCTTATTTAAATATAATTCCACCCTTAAGTCAACCTCAACAGCTTTTAGAGAAGTTCTCCTTTCAAGTAGAAGTTGTGCGAGCCTGTCACTTTGACGGGGACTATTTCCCCAATGAGTGGTCTGCCTGAACGGAACTCAATCTCTTTGAATTCTGGTGTTCGACCACGGCATGTCTGTCCGATTTGTTCGGAGACGAGCACTTCCACCGTGCGTCCCACAAAAGCTTGAGTTTTTTGGTCGGCAATTTTTTTGATGAGCTCGTTTAGACGATGCCAGCGCTCGGCTTTGACTTTGGCTGGTACGTCATCCTTGAGACTACGCTCAGAATAGGTGCCTTTGCGTGGAGAATAACGTGAGGAATAACACATGTCCCATTCCAGTTCTTCGTACATACGGTAAGTCCTTTCAAACTCTTCTTCTGTTTCCCCAGAAAAGCCCACTATAATGTCCGTGCTGATGGCACATCCTGGAATCGCGGCTTTAATTTTCTTGAGAATTTCTATGTATTCAGCACTGCGGTAATTGCGGTTCATGCGGCGCAGTACGGCATCATCGCCAGACTGAATGGGCATGTGCACATAAGGACATATCGTCCGGAGACTAGCCATGGTTTCTATGACTTCGTCATGGAAATCACGAGGATGTGGAGAAGTAAAACGCAGGCGGCGAAGGCCCAAATCATAGAGTTGGTCTACTGCTCTCAAAAGCGCTGCGAAAGGGCTTTTACCATAGTTTTCAAAGTCTCCAGATTTTTTGTCGCTAAAAGAGAGTCCATAGGAATTTACCGTTTGACCCACAAGTGTAATCTCTACGGCTCCATCGCGGACATGTTTTTCGCACTCCGCTAGGATTTCTTTGAAGTTTCGACTTTTTTCTCTACCGCGAGTAAAGGGCACAATGCAGTAAGTACAAAATTTGTCACAGCCTGTCATAATGGGAACAAAGACAGAGTGATTGCTGGTCTTTGTCGGTACAATTTTGAAGTAATTTTCAAGTTCGCCATCATCAATTTGATCTTTAAAATCGAGCTGCGGATTGACGTCTTTCAGAAGTTCGGCGAGTTGCGCTACATCCTCAATACGGAAGGCAATGTCTACTTCGGCCATGGTATCCAAAATAGGATCTCTTTTTTCTTCGTGAGCATTTTGAGTTGAAGTTTTGCGTATCATGCAACCGGTGATGCCAATGCGGAGCTCAGGGTTTTCATCATGGAGTTTTTTGAGGATTTTGCGAAGTCCAAAAACCTTGTCCTCTGCCTTCTGTTTCACACTGCAAGTATTGAGAACTAGTACGTCTGCTTTCTCATCTTTCTGAGCAGCTTCATAGCCCAGACGTTCCAAAACACTGGCGACCCGCTCGGAGTCGGAGTAGTTCATCGCACAACCGTAAGTTTGTATAGTGTATTTCATTCCACGTGAAAAGCGGAGCCGAGTCTAACAGAAAAGAGGGCTATTTTAAAGCGTTTGGAAGCGGAAAAGCGCTGCGGCTAAAGAATACGGGAACTCTCTACGCTTTGCATTAAAAGCTTCGGCCGCTTTTTGTAATTCAAGCTTTTGTTGATCGATCAGAGTGCTGATTTCTTGAATTCCCTTTTTAGCTTCCAAAAAATTGACTGACCGAAGGCTTGTTTGATCCAAAAAAGACAAAAGTTCTTTCTCAAAAGCTTCTTCCTCAACACGAGATGCGGCACTTCTAAAGGCCATGCGATCACTCACTAATTTTCTCCATGCATCTGTGGGCTCTTGAAGTTCTCGAATACTTTCCAGAAGTAAAGGGACTTGATCTCGACGACGCTCATAGTCTTTGAAGAGGACTTCTTGGCGCCTCTGTAAATCGTGCAGTGCATTCAGCAAACTTTGCCTCAGCCAAAGCATCCCTACAAAGTAGAGGATAAGCAGCGTGATCAACAGTAAAATCAAATTAGTGAGCATGACGATTTGCGATAGATTGATCGCGAGAATCTAAAATACGTCTCGCGTTTTCGTAGGGATGATCCACATACTTCATGATGAAAAAAATATCGTTGGAAGCTGTCATGATTTCTAATGTACCAAAGTGCAAAATGCTTTCTAAAATTCCTTGCTCAATTCCTTTTACATCCTCAATTTGACTCACATTGGTTTCAGAAATTTGCCTATGGAAGAGGTCAATTTGCTCGTGTGAAATAACACGTTGATCTGTGACCACAATGATATCGAGTTCATCATTGAGCCAATGCACATAAGTAATGAGACTGATGAAAAGAATGTAGGTGATGAAGAGCAGCATACTGCCCCAAAAAATCTGGTTGCTGCTGTTCTCCCAGAGGCCACCCAAAACAGCCATCCCCAACAAGAAAGGAATTCCTCCGATGAGCAAAAGTACCAAAGCCGCTTTAACATCGGTAATCCAATGTTTGCGGATCAAAAGCTTGATATGCTCGTTTTCTTTTTGTCCGGGAAAGTGTTTAACGTGATTGCTCATTTACGGAGGGCTTTGAGAAAGAGTTGTGCGGACTTGGGCCAAGAATACTGCTTCGCGGCGGCTCGTCCTGCCGCGCGGAGTGAGGCAACGGCTTGAGGGTCTTCTAGCTTTTTAAGCGTAGCAGAAAGTGAGCCTTTAAGAAACAGCGCCGCCCCGTGGGACACTTCACGATTGACGGGCAAATCCTTAACGACAGCGGGCGTCCCTACGGAAAGTGCTTGAAGCAAAGGAATATTAAAGCCTTCTTGATCTGAAAAATGCAACAGCGCCTTACTAGACTTGAGAGCAGAGTAAAGTTCTTTTTCGGACAGCCTTCCTAAATGAAGAACTGAGGGATGACTGGGCACGGCAGGATAATAACGTGAACGATGGTGGGGCACACCCACCAGGAGTAAACGACTCTCAGCGTGAGTTTTTTGATAAAGCACAAATTGCTGCACCAGCTCTGTCACATTTTTTCTAAGATCGTAGCCACCAATGTAAATAAAATCATTTTGATAAGGTTTTTTACTCAGCCCGGTGGGAATTTCTGGTGCAGCATTGGGCAAGATTTTAGCAGCGGGTATACCAAGTTCATCGTGAGTGGCGTGGGAGACGGTGAAGAGTTGGTCTACGTGCACTAAGGCCCTTTTAGCTTGTCTATAGTAAGTGCGTTTGAGTCTGGACCCTTGGTAACGAGGATCATCCCACAAAATGAGGTCGTGCACGGTCATGGCGCGCAGATGCGAGGAGCGCGCTGGCAAAGGACAGGGGTAAGGGTAATATTCCCAGTCGAGATTGTGACGAGCAAAATAGGCCGGTACTTGAACCCGCTCCCAGACCCACTTTTTGAGAGCGGGATGAGGAAGCCAAGTTTTAGGGCGAAGCGTGTGCACTTTGAGACCAGGAATTTTCACGGGAGCCGGACTCACCACAGTGAGTTCTACTTTCTTAGTAGCAGCCAAGGCTTTGAGTAGTCCTAGAGAATGCTGACCGATGCCGGTATGAGGCTGTGAGAGGAACCAGCCTTGGAATCCAAGCTTCATTTAAAGGTAAGATAAAAGGAGCCAAGCGATTTTTTCTGTGGCGGTATTGGGGTGGATGCTTTGGGGCCGTTGGGGCAAAGCGAGGAGTTGTTTGAGGGCAGGCTTAGTTTGGTCTGCAATGGAGAAAAGCGATGATTCTACAGCAGCGATTTGAGCATTGGCCATTTGGTCTCCACGACTGGCGTGTGTGCCGAGTGGATAAAGCAGGGCAGGAATTTGTACCGCCTCCAATTCGGCAAGAGTGTTGGCTCCAGCACGGGTCAGCGCGAGCGAAGCGAGCGCGTAGAGGTCGTTCATCCCTTTTTCTACGTAAGGGAATTCTATGTAGTGCTTTTCTCTTTTCACTTTTCCTTTTTTTCCACTGATATGGATCACATCAAAATGCTCCAGCCATGACTTTTTTTCACGTTCAGTGAGGGCATTGAGTTGCGCAGAGCCACTGCTGCCTCCCATCACTAAGAGCACCGGCCGTGTGCCGGTGAAACCTGTCATTTTTTGTGCCTTTTTTTTACTTCCATCAAATAAAGAAAGTCGAACTGGATTTCCCACAATTTCTATTTTCTCCTCGTATTTTTCCAACTCCAGGTGAGCTGTTTCATAAGCCAAAAGAATTTTGCTGGCAAAGCGGGCGCTGAGCTTGGTCGCCAGCCCTGGGATAGCATCCGAATCGTGGATCACTACTGGGATTTTCCTCATCCAGGCAGCAAATACCACTGGGAAACCCACAAAGCCTCCCTTGCTAAAAACCACCGTGGGCTTTAAGCGCCCTAGTTTAAAATAGGCCTGTATTATGCCGAGCGGAATTCGGAAGAGATCCACGAGATTTTGAAGGGAGAAATAACGCCTCAGTTTGCCGGTGCTGATCTCTTCAAAAGGGATTCCGGCTGCGGTAACAAGAGTCTTTTCAATTCCCTTATGAGAGCCTAGATAGACGAGTTTTGCTTTGGGTTCAAACGCGCGTATAGCGTCCGCTATAGCGAGGTTGGGAATGACGTGCCCAGCTGTTCCTCCTCCGGTCAGGAGAATATTCATAAAGGGTCGTGGTTTGAGAGATGTTGAGCAGAATGCCGATGGCAAACAGCGTCATTACCATGGAGGAACCTCCGTAACTGATGAACGGCAAGGTGATTCCAGTGATCGGGAACAAGGCTGTGTTCACCATGATATTAACGAAAGCCTGCACCGAAATCCAGGTTCCAATCCCTGCAGCAGTGAGCATGGCGAATTTATTGGGGGCGTGACTGGCGATTTGGAAACTACGATAAGCCACTACCGCATAGAGCAGCACAATCATGGACATGCGCACAAAGCCCAATTCTTCGGAAGAAGCGGCAAAGATAAAGTCATCCACTGCTTGAGGCAGCCAGAAAGATTTTTGAATTCCTTGAGTGAGTCCCTTCCCCCAAAACCCTCCGCTGCCAATGGCAATGTTGGCTTGGCGCGTCTGCCAACAATAATCTTCGGTACAATCGCTGGGAGGATTCACAAAAGCTTCCACTCGCTCTCTTATGTGCTGAGAGCTGGCGAAAATTCCTAAAACCGCCACTGCTACGATCAAAGCTCCCCCGAGCATGTGACTCAGTCGTGCTCCAGCGAGATAGTAAATAACGACTGCAATGAGAGCAAAAATCATGGAAGATCCGATATCAGGCTGCAAGGCTACGGGCAAAATAATAAGCCCTGCAATGATGGCGAACTTAAGAAAACCTTCCTTAAGCTCTCCTATTTTTTCAAAAGAAATCCTTTCGGCAAAAAAGTAACTGAGGAAGAAAATCAGCCCGAGTTTGGCGATCTCCGAAGGCTGAACGGAGTCAATAAAAGGCAGTGCGGGCAGATTGATCCAGCTCTTGGCAAACGTGTTGTTGCTGTCTCCGGCAATGAGCACATACATGAGCAGTCCAAAACCCGCCGCATAAAAAATGGGCGCTAAGGTTTTCCACACGCGAAAAGGGGTCTTCCAAGCCACCAGCATAGCGGCTAGGCCGAGGCCTGCACGAACCAAGTGCTTCTTCAAAATGAGGTAACAATCCACGGCCACATTGGAACAGTCGGCGTACTTGAGGTCGGGAGCGGAAATACGGATGGACTTGGGCACTCCAATAGAAGTGATCATTACCACGCCCACCACGACCAGCGCTAAAACTGCCAGGAGGAGAATCTTATCGTATTTTTGGTTCTTAAATAGCCTCACTGGCCTTGGGATGCATTAAAGTGAGGACAGTGTAGCGGAAGAGGGTAGCTGTTGGAAGTTGAAGCGTTTACTGAAGAGGGATTCTCAAGATGCCCATCGTACCCATTTCGGGATGATGCCTCTGCTCATCAAAGCAAATTTTTGCTTTACCTTGATAGACTACAGCTCCATGTCTTCCTTCTGGCGCCAACTGAACCATCATTGCTCTACTTCCGTAGTGACCTTTAGCTCTACTAGCGATCTGCTCGATTTCAGAATTAGTAGGGATGGTTAATCCTTCGCTTAGCATTAAACTCGTATTATTTTCTATAAATGTTTTACCTTGTGTGTTTCTGTGCATTCTACAATCTGCAATTTTTAAACATTGATCTTCCACCCAAAAAATTGTTTCTCCATCACTACCCTTTTCTATGTACTCCAAGCTATTGATAAAAGATTGGCCGGTGAGTGGATTCTCTCTTCCCAGTGCTTGGCCAATTTCTTCCAAAGAAATGTCTGCTTCGGTTCCAGCTGGGTACTGTTTTCCGTAAGATCTAATGAGACCTTCCACGCGAGGATCTTTCGAGAGATTCACTTCTACTATTCGTGGATATTCTATGCCACCCATCGCTGCCAATTCATGAGCTTTTTCTGGATCTATAGTCAAGCACTCCATTATCCAAGCTATTTTTGATTTTTCCGGAGTTTTTTTCACTTCATCTATAGCAGCTTTAGCATCTTCAGTCGCAAATCTATATCTAAGAGCTAGAGCAGCTAATACCATCCAAGTTTTACCCTTAAATCTGTTTGGCTTGTTTTCAATAATTCTTTTTAAGAGAGGTCTCAATTTTGTGAATTCTATTTTCTCAGTAGCTTTTTGCCTAAACACTCCTACCCTCCTTTCTTTTCCTAAAAAGATATCTATGTAAAAAAGTTCCGGGGCAGTTTCTAAAATGGTGGCTAGTATTCTTTCATCTTCTGTCTCTACGCACTTCTCTAAACAAAAAAGTACGAGCTCCTCAAGAATGCAATCTGTAGCTCCTTGAAATTCAGGTTTACATAGTATTATAGAGATATTCTTAAGAATATCTCTATAAATAGTCTTCGCTATTTGTTCTCCAAAAATCATCTCAAGATCTAAGGCATAAAGATATCGTATATTTCGGGTAATTAGCTCAAGCACTACTTCAGAAGCTTCATCTACCAATCCAGCTAAAAGTAATGCCCTAACTAGAGTAAATTGAGCTTTAACGTTTCCTTTATCGGCTTCCACTGCTCTTCTTAAAGATGTAAGCGCTTCTGGCAATTCACCTGTTTTTGATTTTAATCCGGCATATTTTGTCCATGCCTCAGAGGCTAATTCCACATTTTCTGACATTCTTCCAACTATTCTATACCGCTTCATTGCTTCCTCATCCTCACCTAAAACTTCCGCCGATACACCTGCCCCATATTGATTACCCATAACCGTAGGATCTGCTTGAACTCCTTCCATAAATAACTTCAGTGCCTCTCGAAAATCTTCATGAGCTTCCGCACTTCTTAAAAATACCGTTCCTTGCCTCAACCTTTGTTTAGCAACATTTCCAAGACTATCTTCAGTTAGATCTATTAACCTTTCAAGTAAAGCGTTGCCCTGTTGAACTTCTTTTTGGATATTTGCGTTTCCTCTTTCGAGCGTGGAGTCTATTTGCCTTAATTGAGACAAAATAGCTGCTTTTGAAATAGCAATTTGTGTTGCTATGGCATCCAGTGCCTCTAGCCCTAAATTGACTCCACGCTCCAAAACCCCATTTACTTGTGAGAACCCGTAATTCATTGCTTCTATGAACCCTGCTGCTAGCTCTTCTAAATTTACTAAATGCTGATTAGTACCAACTATCCCAACTGCAATGTCTGATAAAAGGTGATTGCCTCTTTCCCGCTGTGCTATTTCATGCTCTTGACCGACTACTAATATTTCTCCCAATACAGTGTGTCTTCTTAGCTCTCCTATTCCTATCTCTCGCTGATCTATGGCTTTGTCTCCTTGGATAAGTAAGTCAATTAAACTGAAACTCCTTTCTAGTGCAGAACCATCTACACGAGCTTCTCTATACCTTTTTTTAACTTCATAACTTATTCCTTCCACAACTAAGTTATTATTACTCATGTCTATGAGTAAATCCTCTTCAATGGTTGACTGACGGGCTTGATCACACACATTTAAAAGTGCATAAGCATCTTGAATGAAACTTTCAACATCCTGATTAGGGAACTCCCCCACAACTTTTTCCAACCTTCTTAGTTGTTGAACTGCACCGTCTCTTGTTGCTCTTTTAGCCAGTCTACTTGGATGGTCTACTAGGGTGAGTATCTCGCGACCCTCTCTTTTTAAAGTTGCGTCTGCGATTTTATTTTCAATTACACCCTCAATAAATCTTTTGGCCGTAGGTGATGCGAGCCTCGTGTCCAGTAATAACTCTAAATCCCCGCTTGCATCTTCATTTAGTAAGCCATTTTGATGTGCTGAAAGAATTTGCATGAAACGCGTATTAGTGCGGATGAACTCTCTAGGTGTTTCTTTAGTATACCGAGGTCCTTGTGCCTCTCTGGCTTGTCTCGCTAAAGCGCTGCCAGAAGAAACTACCTCCCTCCCTACTGCACGAACAGCAGATTCCACCTCATGGACTGCATGGGTTGTGTGGTCTATCCGTCTACCTAAATCATCAAACCCTCCGGCAGTAAGTTTGGCCAAACTTCTTGTTTCCCCTATGAGCCCATTAAAACCACCTTGTGCAATCCTCGCGAGTACCCTTGTCTCTTCTAATAAACCTTCGCCTCTCTGGTTTAAAGCACCCATTTGAAAAGCAGCTTCTTTTAAAACTCTCTGCGTTTCGTATGCTTTTTTGTCGAAGTCTTCCCTTCTTACTACCGTACTTCCTCCATGCAACCCTTTTAGAGCTGTCACGAGTTCTCTCTGTAAAACTAAAGTGTCTCCATGTCTTTGTGCTTGTTCCTTCCTCGCTCTATGCAGTTCACTTACAATCCTTCCATCTGGTGTACGACTCAAGCTATAAGAAGGTGTCCCATAAAACACGCTTTCGAAGAATCGATCGCTTTGAACATCTGTACTTCGAGCCATGGTTCTAAAGAGTAGTCAGATCGCTTAAATTACCCTCGAATGTGTGAGTTGTCAATCGTGCTGCGTTTTAAATTGTTGTCAGGGTTTAGCAACTCTAATTTAAACCTCCTCTCAGTAAACTACGTAAAAATGACATCGTAGTTTGTACCAAAGGTGAGACATTGGTTCACTTGCGCTAATGCTATGCGGAAAGCATTCGCTTGAGTACTTGCCGCAACATTTGTCCTCAAAGGTCCAGTGGTGACCCAACCACTTACTAAATCGTCCATTAATTTTACATTCTGCGCCACCTCTCCTCTGGTTGGGGTTCTTGCTGGTGCAATACCTAAAAGACGATTGCACTGATCACGAGCGATGGCCTTATCTGCCGGGTTGATTGCGGCTGCACCTGTACCATAAATAATACCAAAATTCGCTCCAAAAAGACCTGATGAGAATTCATTGAGGACATCGCTCATTTCTTGACTAGTTCTTGCACCGGTAATTCTTCCAAACGTATCCTGATAGAGATCCCTCTTTTCCGGTCCATTGGAAATCAGGGCCACCAAGTCGACAGGAGGAGTAACCGTGGTGTCGTAGAGTGCATTGAGAACCGCTGTTAAATCGGCGGCCATTGCAGCGTGAGCAGTCGCTTCTGTGGAACCTGCCGTAAGCCGTGCTGGGTTAAAGCGCGTAATAAAGTTGGTGATAAAGTTGGCCAAACGAGGTCCCGTGTTTACCGTATCGTTACCCGTAAGTTGTTGAACGAGTCTCTTGTAACCCTCTCGTTTCGTAGTATCCACGCAAGCAGCTTGTATTTCTGCGCGTTGCAAGAGAGGTCCAAAATGAAGCGTGAAGTCACCGGTGCGGTAGCTGCGGAGGAATTGATCTTGATCTGCTGGTTTTTCGAGACCCAAAACGATTTCTCCAAAGCTTTTCATCTTTCCGAGACCGAGTTCCATGGTCTTTGGGTCGGAATGGTAGAGTGCTTCCACTAAACTACCGTAAGCTCCCCCTGCTGTGCGTTGAGGAACTCCGGCGCGAGCAGGAGCTGCTGCGGCCAAGTTGTTGAAGACGGTCACCAAGAAAGCATTGAGCTGATCGAAGTGAGTTTGAGCCTCACCCGTATAGGCCGTTCTTTCTCCCAGTTTAGAGTCGGTGGTCCCAGGAGCAATACCTCCTAAATCTAGAACTGTGCCCGGTGCTGCTGGAGAATGGGTGCGCAAAATTTCGTAAATTTCGATGGGCAAAGTGTCTGGACGCAGCTTGGTCGTCGCTTTGAGATTGAACAGATTTTTAAGCAAAGTTTTGATTTCCTCTCTTCCCTCTGGAGTCACCAAATCATTTTCTAAACGACCAGGATTGAGAAGTTGTGCAAAAGTCGCTCGAAAGGCGTCGGCATTAAAGTTTTCTAAGAAAGCTTCACGCGTCGTACCACTTTGCACTTGAGCGTCTATGCTGGCTCCAAATTCTGTGTACTTGATGTCTACCTTGGTCCTATCTTGTGGGTAAAGGCGGTCCAAAGTTCCGACTACTGGAGGAACGGCGGCGGTGTTGGACGCGGTTAAGAGCGTCATGGCGTTGGCGTAGATTTGAGCAAATTGCAAATGATTGGCATCGTCTTGAGGATTGCGAAGTCCGTGACGATGACCAGCGTCTACAATGTATCGATCGGGATGCATAGGATCGGGGACAATGTGTGCCCCCCAACGGCGCATGATTTCTGTGGTCATGGTTTCTACTTCATCTCGGGTGAGGTCATCGTCCAGATTGAAAAGAATGCTGCATTCTTTTTTAATGGCGGCTCGACCCGCAGGACTGCCCATGCTATGGCGGAACATTGCTGGATTAGAGAGCCGTCGGAGGCGTGTAGTGAGGGCAAAGCCGTTTCCAAAACCACGGCAAAGATTTTCTACATCGTGGTGAAAGTGATGTGTCCGGTGATCCACAAAACTGAGCACCTGTCCTCCCAGATTGTCCCAAGTGGGAGTTAAAGGAGTGACGGGGTGTTCTGGGATTCCAAAAAGCCAGCCAGCTAAACGAGCCACCGCTTTTTTTGTGTAGGATGAGCGAAATAAATCCCAATCCGCGAGATCAGCAAAATGACCCCAAGCATGCTCTATATCGTGTTGAGAGAGGTTGCCCTCCACTCGTTTATCGTTGAGTTCTCCCAAGCTTTCTATCGCTTCTAACAAGTCTCCTTTATCCCCTGGAATGAGTCGTCTTAAGAAGGATTTTTTTTCTCCTTTGACGTGTCCATGTCCATGCCCATGTTCTCCTTCTTTTTTTGAGGAATCACCGTCTCCTTTGGGATGATCTGGCTTAGGATGACCTCCACCCTTTTTATCGGCTTCTGCAGGATGATCTTCTTTTGTACCTAAAGCTGCATTGGTCACATTGCTAAAGGCTTGTCCAAATTGACCGAGGGCGGCCATGACTGAAGGGTCTGCCCACGGATTAACCGAGGGGGCAGAAGGGGCTCCTGAGGGAGCGCCTGTAGGTCCGTGGTTGGGGTGATGAGGTCCTGCGACCATAGAAATAGGTTAAGCGGCGTGTTTAGCGTGATCTTCCTTGGGATGATCTTCCTTGGGATGATCTTCTTTGGGATGATCTTCTTTGGGATGATCTTCTTTTGATTTTCCTCCAGCTACTACCGTGAGGGCTGGCTTCCCCTTCTTAGCAGCGGACTTTCCTCTTTCTACTGTCGCTTTTCCATCAGCACCTCCAAAGAGATCGGGCACTAAGTTACGAGACCAATATCGTCCGTGTTCGCTTCCAGCGAGAGTCACTCCCACAAAAGTAGGAACTGCGCCTAAAGCACCCCAAACTAAACCAGCAGCTCCTGTGGGAACAGCGGCTACGGTGCGGAGGGCTTTATCGGCGGTCCATTGGAGCGCATTTTTAGCTCGGCGTAGTCCGTTGCCCATCCACGTAAAAGGACTGGTCCATCCCTTAGCTTCTTTCATTTCTGAATAGTTCGGCTCATCAAAGTAATTCCAGGCGTTAACGGCTCCTGCGCTCATTTCGGTGAGCGGTTCTCCTAAACCAGCAGCAACTCCATTTAGAGCGCCTGCCACTAAGAGTCCACCTCCTTTGGCCACTGCTGGAATCGATTTGATCCCTGCCACTCCTACATCGATTCCCTTACCAATCAATTTGAGTGCGCCGTAGCTCACGACTGCAGCGGTTCCCGCTACGGCTACCCCAGCTCCAATGGCCACATTACGCACTAAGTTAGGAAATCGACTAGGCGCAGCGGGGGCTGCTGGTCTTGCGGGTGCCGCAGTTCCGGCAGGTGCATTGGTGCCGTTCCACCAGTTTCTTACACGATTGAATTGATTTCTAAAAAAACCAGGGCTTGCTCGAGTAAGGTCCCGAGCAGTTTGCCATCCTTGTTGCAAATCGTTTCTCACCCAACGCCCAGCCCTTTTCACAGGACTCGTGCGGTCGGCTGTTTGAAGGCGAACAATTTCATCGTAAATATCACCATAAAATCCAGGCTGAATTTCTTCTGCTTGTCCAGGATTCGCCCCATCTAGTGCG
The DNA here is from genome assembly GCA_964516995.1 of uncultured Candidatus Peribacteria bacterium. Taxonomy (GTDB): domain Bacteria; phylum Patescibacteriota; class Gracilibacteria; order UBA1369; family 2-02-FULL-48-14. Next base: position 74,116 of record CAZFAV010000004.1, read on the forward strand.
GCGCGGAGGTCATTCACGATTTGGTCACGAGTCATTCCCTCGGCTTGCATTTCGGTCACCATGGGGATGAGATTGTTGGCTGTAATGTATCGTCCCAAAGCTGCTCGGACTTCGGCTTGCTCGCGGCGAGCTTGAAGCGTTCCTACTAGGCGGTCCGCTCCAGCATTGCCTGCGTTGACCACTGCACGGCCTATTCCCCTTAGACGATCTCCATCTGTAGTTTCTGTAGAACCGCGGCGTACACGTTGAATGGTGCCCGTGTCCTCGTCCACTACAAAACTAACTCGATCTGCTGGTCTCAAATGCGCAGCTTCCTCAGGAGGCGTGCCGTCTGGAATTTGTGCCGTTCCAGTATTGAGGCTCTGCGCCACCTGTTGTAAAACGTCGTTGTCTGCTACTCGTACATGAGTTTCGTTTCCATCTTCATTCAAAACCACGTTTCCTTCATCATCTAAGTTTCGGCGATACACTTCACCCTGATACAGGAGGACGTTCTCAGGTTCACCTGCTAAGTCCACACCTACTGTTCCATTGACTCCTGTTCTGGTGGTTTCCGCTGCGGCGCGTTCCCTCACTACTTCGCCAATTTGTCCTTCTACAGCGGCGCGAGCTCCCAGGGCTGAGCGTGCGGCACCCGTCAAGGCGCCCCAAGCTCCTGAAACTGCTCCAGTCACTGCAACCTGAGCCTGTTGAAGACGAGTTGGGGGGGCTGGCCTATTGTGTCGAGCTAAACGCCCTCGGGCTGTTCCTCTTTGGGTTTCTAGCTCACCGATGCGAGTTCGGATTTCAGTGATCGTTGCTAAGGCGGAAGTGATCGTAGCCAAGGCCTGTGCCAAATGGTCTCTTCTTTCTGTGTAACTACGAACCAGTCCAGCTCTATTAAAAGTTTCTGTCGGGAGGCCTGCTATGGTTTGTTCTAAGTGTGTTTGAGTTTGTGTGGCTGCGGTTTGTAAATGGGTGAGATAAGCTTCTATTTCACCGAGTTCTTCACCTGTGGCAGTCAAAGTGGCGTCGTCGGTTTGCTCATTGATGGCTGTGTTTAAAGCAGCTAATCTTTGAGTATTTCCTGCTAAGGCTAGATCAGAGCCCCTTGTCGCTATATTTTCGAAAGAATCTTCTTCTGCTTGTGTGAGGCCTCTGCGTGCTTGCATCTCACCTTGTAAGACTCCTTCTTGGACAGAGAGATGAGCAGATACCTGTGTTCTTAATTGAGTAAACCCATCAATCGCTTCCCTCAAACCTGCGGGCCGGATTAGATTATTCAAACTTGTGAAATGAGGTTCTGAAAGGTTGATCCCTCGTTTGGTAGCCATCTCTTGGATGCGCCCCCCCACTGTTTCTAAGGCTGTTAAAGCCTTAAGCAGATCGTTGATAAGAACCCTCGTAGCCGCTTCTGGATTCCCTGTGCTATTACTCGTAGTGATTCCCGTCTGATAACCTGCAACAAAGACTCTGGCACTCGCTGTTGTGGCACATTGTTTTGACAAATGCAGGAGGCTCCATCCAGACTCTGTATCGATTTCTTCGGCTACACGGCCCCATTCTGTGTTTGCTTCTTGGACAAAGCTGTTTATATCGGCCAGTTCATCTAAGCGTCTCGAAGCCTGATCTCGGAGTGTAGTGAGTTGGCTTTTCAGTGCGGCGCGTCCTTCTTCCCTGCCGATCAAAAGATCAGAGAAAGGAGTTTTTGTGAGATCTATTTTTTCGCTTCTAGCTTGTTCCCCTAAGGCCTGCTCGTAACGGTCAAATTCGTGCAAGGTGTGCAAGTACTCATTGAGTTCTTCATGAACTGCCCTGGTGCCTGCATGGTTATTCTGTGCTTTATGAAGCTCGTTAGAAAACCTGCGTGCTGCGGTGTCCGCGGTAGCAGAGCTAGCTGCTGCCTGAAGGGTTTCTTGGTGCCGAGGAAGAGATCCTAAATTCTTTCTATTGCCTCCCCACCTAGAGACGAACGCTGTTTCGGCTCTTTGTCGATCTTCGGCTACTTTTCTCTCTGCATCAACACGGGCTGTCTCGGCTTCTTCTTTGGCTTTATGCGTTGCAGCGGCTCTACGGAGTTGCTCTCTCATTACTTCGATCCATGCATCGGGCACCGTGCGATCGTTTCCTCCATCGGAAAGAATGAGCTGGAAGAGGGGGTGATTGCCGTTTCTGTTGATTTGCACGTGACCGTGGTCGCGACGAAGAGGCGCATTGAGCACATGACGAACCTCGTCGTATTCCTGTGGATTAGGTGCGCGCTCTGTACCGCGGTCAATGATCGTGAGTCGGCCAGCTTCTATGCGAAAAGCACGAGGTCCTAAATGCTCCCTTAAATTTCCTACGGCATTCACATTTCCATCTGCGTCCACTTGCAGCCTTTGGGCTACTTCGGGGAGGAGACTTCGATCAAAGCTTTGATCTGTGTTTGATGCCATACATTGATCTTAAAAATCAATATTACATTATTATAACGTAGATCTGTTTTTTAGTCAATCCCTTCTGAAATTTAATATGCGTTTGAGCTATTCAAAAATTTAAAAATCCTTACTATGAGGCCATGGACCGCAAAGAAGCCACAAGACTCGACCGCGTTTGGATGTTTTTTGCCCCGATTTTTGTCGGACTTTTAGCTTTGGACCAGGTCACCAAATGGTGGGCAGTGAATCATGTGGCTCCAGAAGCGAATGTGGATTTTGGCTTTTCTCTGGTTTACAACCGAGTGCTTTTGTTCAACATTTCTCTGCCTCAGTGGGCCATTTATATTCTCACTTTTTGTATTTTAGCTCTGGGCGTTTATCTGGTACTCAAAAATAAGATGTGGGAACAAAAAATTCACCTGGTGGGTTTTGCCCTCATTTTGGCGGGTGCCATTGGTAACTTGATCGACCGACTGCATTATGGAGCGGTGGTGGATTTTATCAAAGTCTATTGGTGGCCCAATTTCAACCTGGCAGACGTATTTATTGTGAGCGCCGTGGTGATTTTGGCTTGGGACATTTTGTTCCACGAAAACGCGCTCGATGATCTTTGAGTGGGCGTGCTACCGAGCGATGTCCTTGGACTCGTGCGTGAGTTTGGTCATGAGTTCCTCGGGGCCGGTTTTGCCCGTGATGAGTTCGTGCATGGGAAAGATTTGATTGAGAAACCAAATTTCGCCCGAAAGCACGTGGGGAACGTGCATGGCTTTGGCTTCCTCCAAAAAGAGGCTGGTTTTGCCGTAGACTGCGTCTAGTGCCAACTGCGTGGTCTTCCAGAAACGGAAAGGAATGAGCGTCGATTGACGGTCTGCGCTGCTGGCTGCGGTAGCATTGATGATGAGATCGGGCGCGCCATTCCAGCTGTCTAGATGCTCGATCCATTCCAGCTCCATTTCTTGTGCAAAGGCCTTGGCGCGCTCGGGTGTACGGTTCCAAATGGCCACGCGGGCACCCTCTTTTTTGAGCCCGTAAGCCGCCGCGCGTGCAGCCCCTCCCGCCCCCAAAATGAGCACAGTTTTATCTTTGAGCTCACTCATTTTGTTCTTGATGGCTCCTACTGCTCCCATCCAATCCGTATTGTAGCCATAAAGTTTACCTTCGCGGTTCACGATCACATTCACGGCGTTGACTGCCTTCACGTCTTCACTGGCTTCGTCCAAGTAGGCAATGGAAGGAGTTTTATAAGGCATTGTGGCCACAATACCACTGAGTTCTCCGTTTTTGAGTTTAGCCATGACGCCCTCAAATTCTTCGGGCGGTACATCATGGGTCTCAAAGTGAGCTTCTACTCCTTCTTCTTCAAAGGCCCCGTTCATGACGGGAGTCGTTAAACAGAAGGACAGTGGATGTCCGACAATCCAGTACTGTTTGATCATTTCTTACTGTTGGATTTCATGAGTTCACCAGCAGCCTCTACTGCTCGAAGTACTTCGATAGGTACCATCCAAACAGTGGTGTTGGATGCATCAGAAGAAAGATCATCGATGGCGTCCAGAGTGCGAAGGTGAAGAGCGCCAGGTTGTGCGCTGAGCATACGTGCGGCTTTGCTCAAGTTTTCGGCAGCGATCACTTCTCCTTCAGCCTTAATGATGGTGGCTTCGCGTTCACGTTGAGCTTCTGCCGCCTTACCAATCGTACGCTTCATATCCTCTGGGATGTTGATATCCTTGAGTTCTACATTCACTACATTCACTCCCCACACTTTAATCATTTCTACTACTGCATTGCGGATTTTTTCAGACTGTTGTTCACGTTGAGAAAGCAGTTCGTTTAAGGTCACTTCTCCCACCACATTACGCATGGTGGTCTGAGCGAGTTGGCTGGTGGCGTAATAGAAATTTTCGATGTTCAAAACGGCCTTGCTGGCATCATCTACTTTGAAGAACAAAACCGCTGTCACTGCCACAGAAATATTGTCTTTGGTGAGACAGTCTTGGCTGGGCACTTCCACAGTACGAAGGCGAAGGTCTACTTTGGTCATGGATTGGAAAATAGGCAAAACCAAGCGCCAGCCTGGATCCACCATCTTTGTGAATTTTCCTAAAGTAAATTTCACTCCACGTTCGTACTGATTGACCTGCCGGATGCTGATGAGCAAAACGAAGAGGACGAGGAAAATCAAGAAGGGCATAGTGTTTTAGAAAAGGGGTAGCCCTATTCTAACAGAGTGGCCGCATTTTGCCACAAGACTTTTCTCAGAATGGAGTAAGGCAAGTTGAGTCCGACGTAGTCCGCCGTAGAATCGTCATCTAAGCCTGTATTGAAACTAGCCTTGGAAAGGATCCAAATGTAATTCTGATAGAGACCAGTGAGGTATTCCACATCTTTATTCTCATAATCGCTCACTACGTTATCGGTTCCAAACAAGATGCGATCTTGGAACTCAGTAAAGAAACTGACGAAAGCGTCGTGATTCTGGCTGATGGTGGTGAAGCCTGTATGAGCTAGGCTTTCTTTTCCAAAACTGGTATCGATGTAGAGATTAGGAAAGCGCGTCATCAGGTCCGTCAGGCGGCCCAAAGATTGAGATGAGAGACAGTAGTGAGGACAAATCACCGGCAATTTTGGGTTGAGGCTGAGCACATTCTCTAACTCTCCTTGGTATTCCCCGCTATTGATGGCGAGCATGAGCACACCGCCCGCGTCACTCAAAGCCTGATAAAGATCGGCCAAACGGGCATCGTCCACAGGAATCACATGAGTGTAGCTGTAGCCGTTGTAAAGCTTGATGCCAAGTCCTCCGTTGGCTAAACATTCTTGCATTTTCTCTACTCTTTCCAAGTCCAAGGGATCGATCGTACAGAAGTACTCAAAACTGTCTTGGTTTTGAGTTTGTTGCACTACAGAAGCGATCAGAGCGTTGTTGTCGTTGCTGTCGGCCAAAGAAAGGTCCTTTTTTTCAGTGTAATAAAGGATATCTTTGGGGATGCCTTGTAAAACCACTTTTTGAATATTGAGCTGAGCCATGGCTTCCTGCAGCTCTACCACATTGCCCAAGCTTTCTACAGACTCATGAACGTTAAAAATAGGCGGTGTACTGGGGCTTGCGGTGTAGAATTGGATCAAGACCAGGACCGGAGCAAGGATCCAGAAAAGAGTTTTGGAGGCTTTCATAGGGTGGAAAGGCATGGAATACGCGGTTTAGTATGGCATACTGAGGAAAATTTGCAATTCTTATGCAAGTGTTGCCGTTTACTATTTTTGGTCCGAGTGTGAAAGCCGGGGTATTAAAAGTCCAAAAAGATGTGCTGGAAGAACTGCCTTTTCCTGTTCAGTGGCTGAACCAAGTACACGGGGTAAAGGTTTTGGAAGTAGAGAAAATCAGCGGGCCAGAGGAAGCAGATGCCATGATCAGCACTACAAGAGGAGTGCCATTACTGATCAAAACGGCGGATTGTATTCCTTTGGTTATGGCCGATGAGAAGGCTGGTTTGGTGGCGGCGGTACACGCGGGGTGGCGAGGCCTTACAGCGGACATCGTGCCTTTGGTGATTTCTAGAATGATTGCGCTGGGAGCTTCCGTGGACCGTTTGAAGGTGGGCGTGGGCCCTTCATTAGGTGTGGAATGTGCGGAATTTAGTGAGCCGGAGAAGGAAATTCCAGAAAAATACCACTGGGCGGTGCGCGAAGACCGTCACGTGGATTTGTGGAGAATTTTAGAGCATCAATTGCGTGAAGCAGGTGTAACGGAAGACCGGGTGGAATGGATGCGAGTTTGTACCTGCTGCTCGTCGGAATGGTTTTCGTGGCGACGGGATAAAGTTATGCATCGCTTTGGTACTTTTATTGAACTTCTTTAGGGGTGGTTTTTTTTGCCCTTTTCTGGCAGACTATCCGCATGAAACCTTTAGAGCCCCAGATTGACTTTGCGGTGGGCGGCCAAGCCGTGATCGAAGGAGTGATGATGCGCTCGCCTCATTTTTACACGGTGAGCGTACGAAACCCAGAAGGTGAGATTAAAATGAAGCAAAAGAAGTTTGAAAGTTTAACGAGCCATTTTGCCTTACTGCGCCTTCCTTTTCTGCGAGGAATGGTGCAGCTCGTGGAGTCTATGATCATCGGCTATCGCTCTTTGAGTTTTTCTAACGCAGTGTTTATTGGACAAGAAGAAGAATCGGAAAAAGGTTGGAAGAAAGTTTTATTCGTGATTTTTGGCGGCCTTTATGCCCTCTTCACTTTGGGCGTTACCCTGTTTATGCTCAAATTTTTACCCCTGTGGGTAGCGGAACAAGCTGCAAAAGCATGGCCAGTAGTTAAAGAGCATTACCTACTTTTTAATGCGATCGATGGGCTTACTAAGATCACTATCTTCCTCGTTTACATTGGATCGATTTCGTTGCTACGCGACATTGCGCGGGTATTTCAGTATCACGGAGCTGAACACAAATCCATTTGGACTTACGAGAAGGGTCTTGAACTCACGGTAGCTAATGCGCGGAAGCAAACTCGCTTCCATCCGCGATGTGGGACGAGCTTTATTTTCTTAGTTATCCTCACTAGCGTATTGGTGTACACCCTGGTCCCACCCAGTGAGAATTTTTGGGCTTTACTGCTCAGCCGCATTGCGGTGATTCCTCTTATTGCCGGAGCAAGTTACGAAGTGCTCAAACTCAGCGCGAAGTATCAAAATTTTGCACTGGTTAAAATGCTGGTGGCTCCAGGCTTGTTTTTACAAAGACTCACCACACGTGAGCCCGATGATCTTCAACTGGAAGTGGCTTTGAACTCACTGCGTGAATCCTTGGCTGTTGAAAAATTACCTGTTCCCTGATGGAAATACGTAAGATCCAAAGACGTAAACCACGCATCGCCATGATTATGGACACGTGGTTTCCTGTCCACACGGGCGAGCAAGTGTACTGCGCTAAATTGGCGGTGGCTCTTGCGGAAGAACATGGCTTTGAAGTGGATCTTTATACGCGAGCCATTGAAGGCAAACTCACGGCAGAAGAACGGGCTGTAGAAGACATCGATGCCATTCGGGTGAAACGTCTGGGGTTCGCCAGCCATCCTTGGAACATCTTTATGCAGCTCTGGTTTATTTTTGGAACCTTTTTCCACCTGGTCAAGTCAGGACGCTCATATCGAGCTTACCACGCGCATACCGCCACCAGTGCAGTCGCTATGAAAATGGCTTCGTGGTTTACTCGTGTGCCCACTCTACTCACCGTACACGCCAATGCCGTTTTTCAAAAATCATGGACACTGCGCAAAATCATACACCGTGTGATGTTTTTAGAAACCAAGTACTCACAAGAGGTGTCCATTGCTGAAAACTTTTTGAAGGCCTCTAATGTGAATGATCCTGTCTTGGTGATCCCCTACGGAGTCGATACCGAGGCTTTTGATGAAGTCATTGGTAAAAAAGATCCGCATCAGTTCAATGTGCTGAGCGTCGGTCGACTCGACATAGCCAAAGGATTGGATTTGCTTTTAGAAGCTGCCAAGCGAGTGATCGAATCCAATGGCTTCATTCAATCCCAAAAAGATTTTCAATTGCACTTAGTGGGTACCGGACCCGATCGAAAGATGCTCGAAGAAAAGGTCCAGCAACTGGGCATTGCAAAGTATGTACGATTCCATGGTTTGGTTACGGGTACTGCACTCATTGAGCTCTACAAATCCATGGATCTTTTTGTGCTTCCCTCCCGTTCAGAGGCTTTGCCGTTTGCAGCATTGGAAGCTTGCGCGGCCCGCCTGCCTTTGCTCGCTACGGATGTGGGAGATTTGCGAAAATTGGTGTTTGAAAATACGAACGGTCATTTGATTGAACCCGAAGACGTAGATGAGCTGGCTTACTACTTGGAGCACTTTGCGAGCAATCCACACTTAGAAAGTATGGGGCAAGCCAGCTATGACTTGGTTTCGCAGGAATACACCTGGGACGACACTGTGCAGAAAATGCTGCGTGTTTACGACAGCGTGATGCAAAGAAAAGTGGTTCAAGACATTGAAAAAAAAGAGGTTTTAGTTTCGCCTTTGCGTTTGCCTTTTGCTTTTTGGAAATCCCGTGCTTCTCGTACACCCTACAAAGGCAAGGCCCCCCTGCGTTTTTGCATGACTGTGAACTTGGAACAAAATGCAGCGGATGAACTGCCGCACGAGGACAGTGTGTTGGTCCCTTTTTTGGAGCGATTTTCTGAGTTTTGCGCACAGTGGTCCATGCCCAGCACTTTGTTTATTCAATCCGATTTACTCGAGCCATTTGCGGAGGAACTCCTTAGTTTGCACGAAGGCGGACATGAAGTGGGAATTAAAGTGACTCAAGCAGAATGGGTGAGTTTGCCTGCTCGCAAAAAAGCACTCCGCGCAGTGAGAGAACGGCTTGAAAAAAATGGCTTTAAGGAAGTGCGCATGCTGCGTGCTCCACTTGATTTGGATGAAGTTGATGATTTGGACTTGGCGCATGAAGCTGGCTTTGAATTTTTGCCTGTAAGTGAAGATCCCGATCCTGCTTTAGTGTGGCGATGGGGACTTCCATTTGGTCGTCGCATCAAGATGAATATTGAAGCTGTTTTGGAAATGAATGACGCTGCTTTTTTAGCAAGTGTGAATCGTTTGCGCAGTTATCAAAAACACAATGGCATGCAACCCTTCCTCATTTTTGAATGGGAGGTTTCCGAAACGACGAATGGGGAAGCCTTTACTGAACTCGCTAAAAAACTGACTCTCCTCAAAGAGCATATGGATCTTGAGTTCATGACCTTGAGTCAGTTCTGTAAATCCTATAGTGTGTGAGCTATGTTTTTGTTTACTTCTGAATCCGTTACGGAGGGGCATCCCGACAAACTGGCCGATCAAATTTCGGATGCGGTGTTGGATGCCATTTTAAAAGAAGACCCCAAGGGTCGTGTAGCTTGTGAAACCTTAGTAACGACTGGGTTGGTGTTGGTGGCAGGAGAAATTTGTACCACTGTCTACGTAGACATTCCTGCCATCGCCCGCAGTGTGATTGAAGAAGCAGGTTATAACGATGCTGCTTATGGCTTTGATTCCAAAGCTTGTGCCGTGCTTACGGCTATTGACGAACAAAGTCCCGATATTGCTTTAGGGGTAGATACTGGTGGAGCCGGGGACCAAGGGATGATGTTTGGTTTTGCTTCAGATGAAACACCTGAACTCATGCCTCTTCCTATTTCTTTGGCTCATCGCCTCACGGCACGCCTCGCCGAAGTACGAAAGAAAAAAATCCTTCCTTACTTGCGTCCAGATGGTAAGAGCCAAGTCACGGTTCGCTATGGAGACGATGGTCTTCCCGAAGCTGTGGATACCGTAGTGCTTTCGACTCAACACGATCCCCATGTTTCTTATGCTCAAATTAAGAAGGATGTGATGAAGCACGTGATTGAGCCGGTGTGCAAGAAATGGCTTAACAAAAAAACAACCTTTCATATCAATCCCACGGGACGCTTTATTATTGGTGGCCCCCCCGGAGATAGCGGCCTCACTGGACGAAAGATTATTGTGGATACATATGGAGGGATGGGGCGACATGGAGGCGGATGTTTTTCTGGTAAAGATCCCACTAAAGTGGACCGCAGTGGTGCCTACATGGCCCGTTATATCGCCAAGAATTTGGTGGCTGCGGGATTGGCACGTAAGTGTGAAGTGCAGATTGCTTATGCCATTGGTGTGGCCGAACCTGTGTCTATTTTTGTAGAGACTTTTGGTACGGGCTGTGTAAGTGGAGAAAAGTTGGCTAGCTTGGTTCAGAAAGAATTTGACCTCACGCCTAAAGGAATTATTAAAACGCTCAAATTGCTTCGCCCTATTTATTCTAAGACTGCCGTGTACGGACACTTTGGACGTGAACTTCCTGAATTCACATGGGAGAAAACGGATCGTGCGGCAGCGCTTTCTAAAAAAGTTTCCTCATGACTTCACTTTTAGATCAAGGACGACTCAATATTGAACTTGCGGAGCGTAACATGCAGGCGCTGGGAGCAATCCGAACTCGTTTCACAAAGGAAAAGCCCTTTAAAGGGTTGAAGATCGGAATGGCGCTGCACATCACTAAAGAGACCGCCGTTTTGGTGCGTACACTTCGAGATGGCGGAGCTCAAGTGGCTCTTTGCTCTTGTAATCCCCTTTCTACTCAAGATGATGTGGCTGCCGCCCTGGCAAAAGATACGGGAGTGAAGGTCTTTGGTCATAAAGGTGAAAGCACTAAAGAGTATTATGCTTATCTTCAGAAAGTTTTAGATTTTGAACCACAGTTGGTGATTGATGATGGCTGTGATTTAGTGACCGCCCTCGCTACTCGTGAATGTAAAAAAGCCGCCCGAGTGATCGGTGGCTGTGAAGAAACTACCACTGGAGTGCTCCGCTTACGCGCCATGGAAAAAGAAGGAGTTCTTCCCTTCCCTATGATTGCGGTGAACGACAACCAGACTAAGCACTTGATGGATAATTTGTATGGAACAGGTCAGTCAACCCTCGACGGTATTTTGCGTGCCAGCAATGTGATGCTAGCGGGCAAGACCGCCGTGGTGGCGGGTTATGGCTCTTGTGGGAAGGGCGTGGCTTTGAGGCTCCGTGGACATGGCGCTCAAGTGATCGTCACCGAAGTGGATCCTTTTCGTGCACTACAGGCTGTGATGGACGGCTTCCGGGTTCTCCCCATGAAGAAAGCGGCTCCTCTAGGAGACTTATTTGTGACCGTGACTGGAGACGTGGATGTGATTACTTCAGCTCATGCCAAGCTCATGAAGGATGGGGCGATTTTAGCGAATAGCGGTCATTTTGACTGCGAAATTGACGTAAAAGGCATCAGAGGCGCTGCAAAAAAAACGCGGCTTATACGGCCCTTTATGGAAGAATTTTTACTGAGTTCTGGTAAACGGATTTTTGTGCTCGCTGAAGGCCGCTTGGTGAATCTTGCTGCTGCCGAAGGCCACCCCAGCGAAGTGATGAGTCTCAGCTTCTGTGGACAAGCCCTAGCCTGTGAATATTTGGTGAAGCAGCAAAAAAAACTCGGTAATAAGGTTTATTCTTTGCCCGAAGAAATGGATCAGGACATCGCTCGTCTGCAGCTCAAGGCCACTGGCGTTGAAATGGATCACCTGACGGCAAAGCAAAAAAAGTATTTGAAGTCTTGGTCTCACGGGACGTGAGAGCTAATTTGCCTTTCACAGATACTAAAAGAGGCGGCCGTTGGGCCGCCTCTTTTTAATGCTCAATTCAATGCTTAGAGACTAGCTCCAAACATGTTGTAGAGGATCTGACTAGCTTCAGCGCGAGTGATCATGTCACCAGCATCAAAGCACATTCCTCCTTCACAAGAGTTTCCTTCTACAAAGCCCCATTCTGTAGCAGCGCTCACTGTTTGAGCGTACCAAGCAGAAGTATCGAGGTCTACGTAGGAGTTGGTCATGCTCACTGCGCTCATATCAGCCGTGGGCATAAGGTAAACGTATACGTTCATTGCGAGCTTGAGGAATTCTGCACGGTTGATGTTTTCAGCAGGTTGATAACTTCCATCGGGGTTTCCTTCAACCAGACCGAGCCCTTGAAGAGCGGCTACATCGTTGCTGTACCATTCACCCATTCCTACATCGGTGAAAGGAGCGCTTACTGCTTCAGAAGCATCTCCCATCATGAGGACACGCCAGAGAAGAGCAGCCGCTTCAGCACGATTTAAGTAGGAAGAAGCTCCAAATGTTCCATCCGGGTTTCCTTCTACTACACCTGCATTAGCGAGAACAGTAACAGCGGTTTCAGCCCAAGAAGGGATTTCGTCGCTGAACATGTCAGAAGCGCTAACTGTCGTGGTGGTTTCAGTGGTGTCGGTGTCAGTAGTATCGGTAGTATCGGTAGTATCGGTGGTGTCAGTGTCAGTAGTGTCACTTCCTCCAGCACTGGTACCGGTATCTGTGTCCGTGCTCGTGTCTGTAGTGGTAGTGCTTGTTCCAGAACCTACTGTGTAGGTCACTGCAGTAGTGAGATCTCCCGTAGAAGAGCTGGAAGCGGGGCGAAGTTGATAAGTCACTACATCCCCAGCGGTAACGTTCGTATCAACATAGTAACCAATACCTTTATTAACATAGGCATATGGGGTTCCGTTGACGCTCATAGGAGCGGTCCCTTTGAGGATTTGAATCGTGGTGGTGTCGTCTCCGCTAGGATCGGTCCAAGAAATGCGGACACCTCCTGTAGCTTCATCCGTCACAGTTACACCCGTAATGTCTTCGAAAGTAGCGCTGCTGCTAGCGGCTCCCAAAATCGTCAAAGCAGGACCGTTACCTGTTTGTGATCCTTGAGCACTTGAGGTCATTGTGGTAATGGCAAAGGTTCCAGTACTTCCTGTTGCAGATGGGTTGCGGACGTTGTTGAGTGTAAAGCTCAGTGCGCCTGCATTGGTAGAACTTCCACCAGATTGGGTGAGCGTTAAATTTTGACCTGTTACTGATCCTGTCCATGTTCCACTTGATCCAGTGACGGTAGTCGTGGTTCCGTTTAAGCCGCTGATGCTGTAACTTGCTGGGAAAACGATCTGAATCTTCCCGTTGTTCTGAATTGCGGGAAGAGACCCCACTGTAGTAGTGGTGAATCCAAAGGTATAAGTAGTAGACGCTGCACTTGCCACTGTAGCACTAGAAACAGTGAGAGAAGAAAGCGCACCGATAGCGGTTGCTTGGTTCATCGTGGTGCTAGAAGCGACTGCAGAACCTGCGGCTGTAGTGCCATTGTCCACTAAAATCAGATTAGCGGCTCCTGGCGCTGGAGCAGAATAGATCGTACCAATCTTTAAACCGGCAATCGTGATGGTTTCTCCGTTAGCACAGTTGGTTCCATTCTTTACGGGAATGGTTACTTGGTTAGCAGAGGCGCTGTAGGTCAAAGCGTTTGCAGCGTTGTAACCACAAGTTCCACCGATGGTTAAGCTTCCGAATGCAACCGTGTTATCAAATACCACATTGGGGTATTGTGCTGAGTTAAAAGTGACAATGATGTTCTCTGGATCATTGGTGAAATCATCACCCCCAACATCTGTAATGGTGATGGTGTTGATAGCAACAGATGCAGCTCCAACGGCTGGCAAAGTGGCTATATCTCCTCCGCTCACGGTATAATCGTTAGCGGCAGCAAAGGCAGACATGACCCCCAATCCAAAGAAGAGGGCTGTTCCCATTGCTGTCTGGAACAGAGTTTTAAAGCTTAGGCGTTTAAGCATAAGAGAGGACTTTAAAGAGTAATATGGCTGCGAGGATTATGCCTCCTGTTTGAGGAGGATGCAAAATTTAGATCCGATTTCAATTTGACAGAAGCCTCGTTTTTATTCTTACTCTGGATGAGCCTCGCTGTAATCCAGAATGCTTTGGTAAAGCTCGCTAATGAACCTTGCGGTTTCTGGATCAGTTTGATCACTATTGCGTGCAAAATTCTCTAGAGCCGCTTGTGCATTGGCTTCTTCATCATTCGCCAAGAGGATGCGAACCGTGTCTTTAATGACTTCTGGGCTCGTGGGTTCTAAAGGATAGAGCAATTTGATGTACTGGGCGGCCTTTTTATAATCCTTCATCTCTTCGTAGATGTTGGCCATGTTGTTGAGAGAAACGATTTCATTGGGATTGATCTCCAAGACTTTCTTATAGTAAGTAGTGGCATTTTTATAGTCTCCTAAGGCTTGGTATTCAAAAGCGGCGCCGAAGAGTGCCTCTACATCTTCACTGTTGGAATCTAGCGTGTCGAGATAAGCCTCAAGATTGGCTTGATGCGTCTCTTTTACTTCTGCGGGCATGTTGGGATCGCTGTAGTCCCAATTGGTACAAGAACTAAAGAGAAACAAAGAAGAAACGAGGAGGCCAAGAAAAGTAATTTTTTTCATAGAAAGTTTAGTGTGTGGGCATTGTAGCAATTTTTTAGACACTAAAAAAGCCCCCTCGCTTTTTCAAGCGAGGGGGCTTAGTTTGTTCAAACCTTTAGCAAAGGTTCAGACCAATCCGTGAGGATTAGTAGCTGACCGTGTTGCTGGTGAGGAAGGAACTGTCGGTCTTTCCAACCCATTTCACCGTAGCGGTGGTGGTGCTGGAGTTGTCGAACCACCAGAAGTCTCCGGCAGTCACGGTTCCATCCGTAGAGGATCCGAGACCAATAGAGAAGGTGAGGTGATCGTCAACACCGGACTGTTCGTTCAACAAGGCAGAAGTAGACGTATTGAGCGTGAAGGCCTTAGTAGTACCTTTGTCGATATCAATTTGAGAGTCTACACCAGCTTGAGGATAGAACGTGATTGATCCAGTGCTTGCATTAGCACCTTGAGTGGAAGAGTAGAAGTAACCAGTGGCTACTGTAGATCCTCCTTGTTTCAAGGTAGCTACAAGGTTGTCAGCACCGTTACCAGTGTTGGTATCGATGTTGGCATCAGCTGCAATGTTCACAGTGATCTTTTCGTAGTAGAGAGCTACACGATCTACATCGTAGGTAGCAGCAGCTACTCCGGATCCATCCGTTACCAAGAAGCTAATCAAGGTTACACCTTGGTAGTTAGCGGTAGCAGACGTGAAAGGCATATCTACGAAGGTCCACGTGTTAGCCACGAAGTTACCGGTCGCAGAAGTTTGATCCGTTCCACTTCCATCTACAGTGATGGTGAATCCATTGGTGTTGTCGCTGGAACGAGCCCAGTAAGACATACCCTTGTATCCAGAGAGATCAGCTGAAGATGTGAAGGTGAAGATGAGACCAGCTTGGTTGTTACCACCTTCAGTAGAACGTTGGAAGTCGGTGTTACCGATACCTCCACCGCTTACTGTGCTGCGAGTATCACCTGTACCGGCGGTCCATGTTCCTGCGAGAGCAGTAGAAGAACCGAATCCAGTGGTGTTGGTCGTAGCATCATTGATTTGAGCCGTACGGATGCTCACTTTTTCGTTAGTAGCCGCATAGATGTCAAAGATGAAGGCATCGTCAGACGTGCTTACAGAACGGCTTCCAGAAGGTGAGGAAGCATCGAGAGTCAAAGTAGGCTTAGTCTTGTAGACTTGTTGACGGTTGGTTGACGTGAAGTAACCAGTTCCAGGGAGAGCGTAAAGAACCTGAATGTTATCAGAGTAGTTTCCGTTTCCTGCGTCGTCAGCCAAGCGTACAGAATAGGTGTCTTCCGTAGCACCAGAGGTACGTGCGGTGACTACCCAGATATCTTCTGTAGCACAGGTTCCTCCGTTGTTAGCATCCATACAGATGAATGCACCTACGGGGAGAGCGGAGGTTACTGCACCGTTGTTATCGATAACAAGGGTAGTAGTGTTACCCACCGTGTGGCTAGCAGTCTTGTCTTGCCCTCCATCCACGAGGAATGCTCCTGTGTTGGAGAAGGTCAAGGTGCTGAAGAGGCTGTTGCCTGCTCCAGTTCCGTTGTCGATGGTCATAGCAAGGTTGCTTGCATCGAACTGACCAGCGTTGAAGGTGCTTCCACTTCCTTGAGAAGTAGCGTTGAAGCTATCGAAAGCAAGGGCGAGATCAACCCATTGTCCAGCGGTTGCAGTAGAACCAGAGGAAGCGATAGGTTGGAGATCTGCGTAAACCTTAATGGTCGTAGAAGAATCTTTGGGAACATAGAGTTCCAATCCAGTGAATTGTGCAGTACCAGAAGTGAGGTAAGCATAAGCGGATTGAGAAGCTCCATCTGCATCCGTGTAAGTCAACTTGAGACGAGAAACGTTGTGGTCGTAGTTACCAAGACAAGTTGGAGCTGCTACGGTCACACAAGCGCCGTTCGTACCATCTGTAGCACCTTGACGGTTGTTTACAGAAAGGGTGTCTACCATGAAGGCTTCACGAGTAGAGGTAAGAGTGAAGTTAGCTACTTCAACATCTGTGCTACCTGCTACTTGGATGTTCTCACGAGGAGTGCTTCCACTTACAGAGAAGGCAAGAGTACCTCCTTGAGAAGTGGTTACATAAGTCGTTTGAGAAGTGTTAACGGTTCCGGTAGCAGAGAAGCTGTTACCGTCAGCGTTTTCTACAGATACGTTGCTAGCGGAAGAGATTCCGAAGGCAATGTTTTCTGCATTAGAGTTCTTGAAGGCGTCGGTAGCAATGTTACCAACAACGTACAAGATTTCGGTGTCACCGGCGCCAATAGACCAGTTGAGGTTGGTGAATTGAACGGTAGAGTCGGTGTTGCTTACATTCTTAGAACCGGCAACGGTGTTTCCATCGCTGTCTTCGAGCCATACGCTACCAACGTAAGAGCTCAAGTTCGTACCATGATCAGCTCCAGTGGTGGTGGAGAAAGCGGAAGCGTTTCCGTTGTCATCCAGGTAACCTTGGAGAGTCATGCTGGTCACCTTACAGCTGGTGGACTTGCCACAAGCGAAGACGATACCAGTGAAGGGAACGTCCTGAGTACCCTTAACATAAATGTTAGATCCACTAGCAGGGGAAGAAGCCAAAGACAGAGCCAAGCTAGGAGCTCGAACCGTCATGGTCTTACCAGTGATAGTAGAAGTGGGAACAAAGGAAGAGGAGTTGGTGATGATCTTGTTGTTAGCATCCTTGAGAACAGGATAGGTGCTATCGAAAGGCAAGGAAGCCGTGATAGTCATCGTATCGAGTGTAGAGGTGTTAGCAACATCGGTCTTCACAGAAAGGTTGTATTCAGAACCTGCGTCTACATACCAGTCATCGGTCCAGAGGTAGTAACCAGTGGTGTCTCCTCCTGCATCGGTGAAGGTTGATCCACCGAGAGTAGAAGTCAAGGAAGTAGCATCAACAGAGGAGTACAATTGAGATCCAGTGTCGGTGTCTACGATCTTGATGTCTGTGAAGTTAGCCGCAGTGTTGTTCAAGAGACCTTCCGTGGTGTCAGCGCTTTCAGTAGCGGTGAGCAAGAGAGGGAAGTTATCGAAGGTAACATCCGTAACGGAGGTTACAACGAAGTTGAGGAGAGTAACGTCCTTACCATTGATGGCCACATCCGTAGCGGCAGGTCCATTGGAAGAAACGGTAATGTCTCCACCCTTGAGGGTTTGGAAAGTACAGTTACCAGAAGAAGAAGTACAGCTGGTTCCATCGTAGCTTCCTGCGGGAGTGCTAGTAGCCGTTCGGCTAACAGCCATACCGTAGTTGTAGAGGTCACCCACTACACGAAGATCAGTGTTTTGATCGATGTAAGCCTTGACGGTGTCATCTGTACGTCCAGTGTTGAGGTCAGCAAGAACGTAGAAGCTCTTGGAATCACCCTTTTCGAGGTGGTATCCGTCTTCCATGTCTTCCATAACACCTTCACCTTCACCTACTACGAAGCGGGCAACGTCGAGGTCATCAACGCTGTCTACTTGAGCGATAGGTTCAGCATCATTGCCGGTAACGTAAAGACGGAGGTTTTCAACATCAGTGGTGCTAACGCTACCAGAGACATAGAGACCAACTTCTTGAACGTATCCACCTTCAGTGGATCCAGCGGTGAGCTTGAATTTAGCAACGTAAACGTCATCTGCACCTACTTCGGAGTTGTCTACAGTACCGTTCTTTTCAACGGTAACAGTACCAACAGAAGTGTTAGAAACGCTGAATTTATCACCCATAGCAGGGAAGTCCCCTTCTACAGCGGATTCACCAGCATCTACCTTGTCAGCAGAAGCGATTTCGAAACCAACTTCACCAGTGGAACCCCATGTACCCATGTCCATACGAACAGTGAGGGTAACGGTTTCTCCTTCTGGGAGTTCAACGTTGAGGTTACGGAAGTCAGATTCATGAGTAGTGGAATTTACCGTGGTTCCAGAAGTCAAGCGGCTAGCCCCGTTGTAGAGGTAAACCGTAGCTCCGGAGGGAACGGTAGAAATTCCGTATTGATGAACCGTAAGACCATCGAGTTCGGAATCGTCACCTTCAGCAGTGAAGTCGAAGGAAGCGAGTTCAACAGAGGTGGCATTAGAAGGGAGAGTGTCCGCTTCTGGGGTGTCATCAGATACTTCAACCATAACGGTAGCATCAGCGCTGCCAGTGTTTCCATTGTCAGTGCCGGTGTCATCACCGCGGTATACAGGGTTCATGGAGTTGTAAACAATCTTTGCCAATTGTTCACGAGTAGCATTTCCTCCTGGGTTGTAAGTAGTAGAAGAAGTTCCATCTACAACAGTGTAAGCCCAAGCGGTACCTACAGCAGAGTCGTAGTAAGAACCTACTGATACATCGCTGAACTTGTCGCTACCCCAGATGCTGGATTCGAGACCAGCAGCGGCAACAACAGTCTTAGCGAGGTCAGCACGGTTGATGTAGTCACCCACTCCGAAGGTTCCATCTGGGTTACCAGAGAAGATACCGTAGAGAGCAGCGGTGTTTACATAGTCCGTGTACCATTGACCATCCATGACGTCGGAGAAACCAGCGTCATAGCTAGTGTCGACGGAGCCAACGAAGGCTTCGACGAGAACCTTAGCGACTTGTTCACGAGTAGTGTAGCCGTTAGGGTCAAAAAGCGTACCATCGCCAACACCAGTCATGATGCCTGCATCAGACAGAGCATCAATTTGGTCGTAAGCAAAGCTGGATGAAGAAACATCCGAGAAAGTCTTTGCAAACGCTGTTCCCGTGAATCCTGCGAAAGAAGCGAGGATTGCGAGCAGGGACAGACCAGCTATGGAGCGTTGGAACTTTCGAGTTACGAAAGAGAGATCCATAGAAATAAAGTTAAAAAACGAATAAAGGTCAGAATAAGCAACGCAGAATAAGCACTTTGTTTTTACCTACCGCTTCGACCAATAAAGCAGCAGATCCGTATATTAAATAAAGAGATCTTAATAAGAGCATGAACACTTTTTCATACGCACTCTTTTATGTGCGCGCCGAGATTTCAATGAACGGAAGGGGAAGACACGTAAGTGAAGCGAGATTTTCTATTTTGGTTTTTAACCGTGCGTCTAGTTAAACGCGAGCTGTCCACTCTGCGTTTCAAGTTCCATGTTGACAAGACAGCGTGGTCATGTGGTCACATCTCTGGTAGTCCCAAGGGGATTTGAACCCCTGTTACAGGAATGAGAATCCTGTGTCCTAGACCCCTAGACGATGGGACCGACGGGGAGAGTTTAGACAGGCCTGTCTATTCTTTCAAGAGATTGTGGACAGGATGGACAACATTGTCCACTCTGGCGAAACAGGTTAAATAAAGGATACTGTCGTGCTTACAGGTTAAATAAGCCTACAAAAAGGCTAATTAGGGCTTTGCGATGGGGTTTTTGGATGATTTTAGGTAGGACCCAGATTGAGTTGCTTTTTTTTGAAATTGTTTTACTTTACTTATTGCTTAAATTCCATTTTTCACTAGAGTGTTAAGGCATGACTGATTACTATTCCACATTAGGAGTCTCAAAGGATGCGAGCGATGCCGATATTAAAAAGGCGTATCGGAAGAAAGCTCAAGAGCACCATCCCGATAAAAATCCTGGCAACAAGGAGGCGGAACAAAAGTTTAAAGAGGTCCAAGAAGCCTATGAAGTGCTTTCGGACAAACAAAAGCGCTCCAACTATGACCGCTTTGGTTCAGCGAATGCCGGATTTAATGGTGGAGGTTTTGGTGGTGCGGGAGGATTTGGAGGAGCCGGAAACTTTAATCCCAAGGACTTTGGCGACTTTGCAGATATCTTTGAGAGCTTTTTTGGAGGAGGTGGAGGCTTTGGTGGAGGTGGTGTGCGCAAAAAGGGACCGGAACGCGGACGTGATATTGAAACAGAAATTACGATTAAATTCGAAGAGGCAGTGTTTGGCACTGTAAAACACCTGGAAATTACTAAACCAGTGGTCTGCCCCCATTGCAGCGGCAAGGGGAGCGAGCCTGGCACCAAAGTGACTGTTTGTCCTCAATGTAATGGTCAGGGGCAAGTACGAGTCACCCGTCAATCCCTACTCGGCAGCATCAGTAGCGTGCAAGTCTGTTCGCAGTGTGAAGGTCGGGGAGAAATCCCTGAAAAAGTATGCACCGAGTGTAAAGGACAGACGCGTGTAAAAAAGGCAGAAGAAGTCGAGGTGACTATCCCAAAGGGAATCGAAGATGGGACCACTATTCGCCTCAAAGGAAGAGGAGCAGCGGGGATGATGGGTGGTGAGTATGGAGATCTTTTCCTCCATATTTCTGTAAGCCCCCACCCAAAGTTTTCTCGAGAAGGTCGTACTATTTTTTCATCGGAGAGCATCCCCCTGCTTCAAGCAGTACTGGGAGCTACCATCAAAGTAGATACTATTCACGGTAAGATTGCGTTAAAAGTTCCCGCGGGGACTCAACCCGGTACGGAATTTTCTTTGAAGGGGAAAGGCGCTCCTTCGCTCAAGTCAGATGCCATGGGAGATCACAAGGTGACCCTACAAGTGAAGGTTCCAGAAAAAATGACTCGCAAAGAAAAGGATCTCTATGAGCAATTGGCTGATGAAGCGGGCGTGGAAGTGAACAAAGGTTTTGGCTTATTTTAGACAAGTTTTGAACAATGGACTGTGCAGCACTTGTGGAAAAGTACGAGAATCTTTTTAGAGGTGTATAGGCGATTAATCAACCTGGAGAGTAGTCAAAAAAGGTTTGTCGATGGGGACAAGCACCGGTGTCCAGTTTTGTGGAAAACTCGCTGGAGCGAGGGTGGTGGGTCAGCTGGGAATCGAACCCAGGACCATCAGCTTAAAAGGCTGTTGCTCTACCGACTGAGCTACTGACCCACGTGGGCGTATTTTAGGCAGAGTCCCCTGCCCTGGCAAGCCATTCTTTTCTCTACTCTTCGGAGGGCTGGAAAAAACTTACGAGTACCAGCGATACGGCGGGTAAGGAGAACCACACATTGTAGTGATCCACTATGGCCTGAATAAACTGTGATTCGTTGTACAAGTTGGTATGAAGGCTATCTTGAATCGTTCCCATCACAAAGGAGCCTCCTGTGAGATAAACAAGTAAGGTGGAAACCATGAGGCCCGCGTTGAGAAAACCGAAAGCCAGGTTGGCCAAAATTCGAGTGATGGTGGAATTTTCCGGCAAGATATCTACATGAAAACCTCCTTTAATCGCCACAAGAACAATGACGAGAACATAAACAAAAATCTTGAGCAAAACCAAGGCCTGAACTCCATCAGTCCCCTGCAAAGCCGGCGCGGTAGGAAGAATGTACTGTTCAAAAAGGTTCCCTAAGCCGTCGGCAGTGAGTATAGCCATGTAAGATGCTATGATGATCTTCATGGTCTGATTTCTTCCTACAATAAAACTGTAGGCAATGACGACGGAGAAAAAAACAAGTACGAAGAGGTCCCAAGAGAGGCGTATGTTTTCCATGGCCACGATATTAGCAAAGATTGGAAAAGATGCAAAAGTGCACAGGGATTTTTTTGTGGCGCGGAGATGTTTTTGGCGTGAGTAGTTCCTATCTGGTCAAGTATACACAGTTTAACTTTTGACTAGTCAAAGTTTTGCACTTTTACTGGTTAGTGTTCTTTTTTGTCTAGTTGACTAGTCGAGTGTTGATTAAGCAACATTTACCTATACAAATGTCTTCTAATTCTGACTAGTCAAAGTTTATTTAAGCTTTACTCTAAGCCTAAAATCGCCTATACAAGTCCTATATAATAAGAGTAATGGGACAAGATGTACTCACATTACAGGAAGTAGCCGACTTGCTGGGGAAGTCTACCCAAACGATTCGTCGTATGATTAAAAAAGGCGAGCTTAAGGCTCAGAAGATCCGTACTGCTCAAGGTTTTCAGTACGGAATTTATCGCGGGCAAGTTTCTTCTTCGACGCCTTTACAAACGCCTAGTCAACCGCCTATACAAACAGAAGAACGCGCTCCAGAAACTAGGCTTATGGAAGCCGCTAATGATGTTTTGACTAGTCAACTAGACACGCCTGATCATCTGCTGGTGACGCAA
Source organism: uncultured Candidatus Peribacteria bacterium (assembly GCA_964516995.1). Classification (GTDB taxonomy): domain Bacteria; phylum Patescibacteriota; class Gracilibacteria; order UBA1369; family 2-02-FULL-48-14. Next base: position 96,420 of record CAZFAV010000004.1, read on the forward strand.
GAAGATTTAAATGAAATCATGGAAAACGATTTTTATGTGCTAGAGCCCAGCGTGAATAATGAACGCGAGGAATTCAAACGACTCATGGACCAGCAGCACCGCGAGAAAATGTTGCTCATCCATATTTTAGAAGCCCTGCAAGCGGAACTGCATGAAGCACGCACGCGCCCGCAGACCTTCTTTGCGTGGCTGCGTGAAAAATTAGGATTTTAAAAAAATCGTGAAAATGGCCTTGCAGCGCGGGAAACGTGGACATAGACTTTTTTCGATTTTCTAACCCACTGCCATGTCCCTCTTCGAAAATACCCTAGCGCAAATCCGTAAGGCATCGGATTTGATGGGGCTTTCTGCTAATGCCCGTGAAGTGATTAGTCGCCACGAACGCATTTTGGAGGTCAGTGTACCGGTCAAAATGGACAACGGTACTGTACAAGTGTTCCGCGGCTACCGCTGTCAACACAACAGTTTACGTGGCCCTTACAAAGGAGGAATTCGTTTCCATCCCGATGTCGACTTGGAAGAAGTAAAAGCTCTTTCTGCTTGGATGACTATGAAGTGCGCCGTGGTGGGCATCCCGCTCGGTGGAGGAAAAGGAGGAATCATTGTCGATTCCAAGAAGCTTTCTCCTCGTGAACTCGAGGAAATGACTCGCGTATATGCGCGCGCTATTACTCCATTCATCGGGCCCAAAATGGACGTACCGGCCCCTGATGTCTACACCAATGCTCAAATCATGGGCTGGATTGCAGATGAATACTCTAAAATCAAAGGAGAAAATGTACTGGGAGTGGTGACGGGTAAAGCCCTGGCCATGGGAGGCAGCGAAGGACGTGACACAGCCACCAGTCAAGGAGGAATGTATGTACTCATGGAATACTTGCGTGAAAAAGGCATTAGCCCAGCAGGACTACGTGTAGCGGTGCAAGGTTTTGGTAACGCCGGTTCTTTTATGGCGAAGTTTGCTCAAGAAGCGGGAATGAAGGTGATAGCGGTTTCTGATTCAAAAAATGGTATTTTCTGCGATGCAGGTCTCGACATTGCCAAGGTGATGTCTGGCAAGGCAGAAAAGGGCGAAGTCGCCCTTTGCACCGATGCTGGAATCGGAGGGGGGATGTGCCAAGTCGTGAGCAATGCCGATTTGCTCGCGCTGGATTGTGACATTTTGGTGCTCTCAGCTTTGGAGAACCAAGTTCACAAAGACAATGCAGCCAACGTAAAGGCCAGGATGATTTTGGAGCTTGCGAATGGACCTGTGACGCCGGAGGCTGATGAAATTTTGAAGAGCAAGAACGTGCCCGTGATTCCTGACATTTTAGCCAATGCCGGAGGCGTGACCGTGTCTTACTTTGAACTCGTGCAAAATGAGGCCAATTACTATTGGTCCGCGGAAGAAGTTCAAGCCAAGCTCAAGCCCATCATGGTGAAGGCCTGGATGGACATTTCTGCCAATCAAAAGAAATACAATTGTACTTATCGTGAAGCCGCCTTTATTTCTGCTCTTCGTCGCATTGCAGACGCCCTCAAATGGCGCCGCGGCATCGAGTAGTAGACAGGCTCGACACGACAGTCCATTCTGTCCAAACTTAATCTTATTTCTTACTTCTCTAATAGCACTTACGTGCCTGCTCCCATGAAACACATTTATGCATTCAATGAAGGCAGCCGAGACATGAAAGATCTGCTCGGTGGTAAAGGCGCTGGCCTTGCGGAAATGACTAACTTGGGTCTGCCCGTTCCCCCTGGCTTCACGATCACTACCGAAGTTTGTAATTACTATTTGGAGAAGCAAGATTTCCCCCAAGGTTTTTACGACGAACTCGACGAAAAGCTGGCCGAATTGGAGCACAAAATGAAGAAGGGATTTGGGGACGCTAAGAATCCCCTGCTCGTGAGTGTGCGCTCCGGAGCTAAGATTTCTATGCCCGGAATGATGGATACTATTTTGAACTTAGGACTCAACGATGAGACCGTTCAAGGGCTCGTAGAGCAAACGGACAACCCTCGTTTCTGCTACGACGCTTACCGCCGTTTTGTCACCATGTTTGGAAACGTAGTGCTCGGTATTGCCCACGATCATTTTGAAGCGGCTTTGGAAGCTGCCAAAAAGGAAAAGGGCGTGGAACTAGACACGGATATGGACGCCGCGGACTGGAAGAAACTTGTGGGTGTGTTCAAGCAAATCGTGAAGGAACACAGTGGCGAACCCTTCCCTGAAGATCCTCGTCAACAAATGGAACTGGCTATTGTGGCCGTGTTCAAATCCTGGAATGGAAAGCGTGCGATTACCTACCGTAATTTGCACGGTATTCCTCATAACATGGGTTCTGCGGTGAATGTGCAGTCCATGGTGTTTGGAAACATGGGAGACGACTGTGGAACCGGAGTGGCCTTCACTCGCAACCCTTCTACGGGAGAAAAAGAATTCTTTGGAGAATTCCTCTGCAACGCTCAGGGTGAAGACGTGGTGGCAGGAATTCGTACGCCAGAAAAATTGTCTACGATGCACGACACCATGCCCGAGATGTTCGACCAACTCAACGAGGTACAGCGACTTTTGGAGAACCACTACCGTGACATGCAAGACATCGAGTTTACCATTGAACGCGGCCGTCTCTTTATGCTGCAAACGCGTAATGGAAAACGCACTGCTCGTGCTGCTGTTCGCATTGCCGTAGAAATGATGCACGAAGGGCTAATCACTAAAAATGAGGCAATCAAGCGCGTGGATCCCAACCAACTCAACGCGCTGCTTCACCCCTCTATTGATCCTAAATTCAAAAAGGAAGTTTTGGCGAAGGGCCTTCCCGCTTCCCCAGGAGCTGCCGTAGGACAAATTGTATTTAGTGCTGATGAGGCTTACCGCCTCGCGGAAGACGGAGTGAAAGTGATTTTGGTTCGTAAAGAGACCAGTCCAGAAGACATCCACGGAATGCACGCTTCTCAAGGAATTCTCACCTCTACGGGGGGGATGACCAGCCACGCTGCTGTAGTGGCACGTGGAATGGGTAAGCCTTGTATTGCGGGCTGTAAGGACGCTCAAGTCGATGATAAAGCAAAAACTTTGATGATTAAGGGTCAACTCTTTAAAGAAGGTGATGTGATCACTTTGGATGGAGCTTTGGGAGAAGTGATACTGGGCGCCGCCCCCACCGTGGAACCCAGTTTGAGTGGTGAATTTGAAGAACTCATGAGCTGGGCAGATGAAGTGCGCACGATGAAAGTACGCACCAATGCCGACACCCCATTTGATGCTGAGGTGGCACGCCGCTTGGGCGCCGAAGGAATCGGACTTTGCCGCACGGAGCACATGTTCTTTGATGAAGATCGTATCATGTACGTACGACAAATGATTTTGTCTAAGGATGCAGAAGCTCGTAAGGAGCCTCTCGCCAAGTTGCTCCCGGTTCAACGCGAAGACTTTAAGGGGATTTTTAAAGCAATGAATGGCTTCCCTGTGACCGTGCGCTTGCTCGATCCACCCTTACACGAATTCTTGCCCAATACAGACGGGAAAATCAAAGCGGTGGCCCAGGAGATGGGTGTGGACTTTGAAGCCCTTAAAAAGACCGTAGACGCCCTTCATGAATTCAACCCCATGTTGGGGCACCGTGGATGCCGTCTTGGTATTACCATGCCAGAAATTTACGAAATGCAGGTGCGTGCTATTTTTGAAGCTGCTAAGGCTGTAGTCGTGGATGGAATCAAACCCATTGTGGAAATTGAAATTCCTCTCGTAGGCCACGTGAACGAACTCAAATTCATGCGAGAAATGATCGACCGCATTGCGGAGGAAATGAAGCCCCTCGATTTTGAATGGAGCGTGGGTACCATGATTGAACTCCCCCGTGCTTGTATTGTGGCGGATCAAATCGCGCAGTACGCGGACTTCTTCTCGTTTGGAACCAACGACCTCACTCAGATGACTTTTGGTCTGTCTCGCGACGATGCGGGTGCCTTCCTTCCCTACTACACGGAACACCACATCCTCGAGGAAAATCCCACCGAAACCATTGACCAAGAAGGAGTGGGACAACTGATGCGTATGGCCGTGAAGCTCGGACGCAGCACTAAAAAAGACCTTGAAATCGGGATTTGTGGAGAACACGGCGGCGAGCCTCGCAGTGTGATGTTCTGCCATGAAATCGGTCTCAACTACGTGAGCTGCAGCCCCTACCGTGTGCCCCTTGCACGGCTTGCTGCTGCGCAAGCAGCGCTGTGAGGACGTTGACAACTTGAGGTCCTAGTACTATCGTTTTTGCTTCTCATTTTTTAAAAACATTTCGAAATGACTGCTCAATCTGGCGCTTTCAACCTTAGTTCTCATGAGTTCACAGACATCACACTTGGTAAAAGTGACTCCCCTGCTCAAGGTGCAAGGGACTGTACGGTAGAAGAAGGTGCGGCGGCTTTGGCACTCCATAGAGGGCAGATCGGTCACACCGTCCTTGTAAACGCTCTACAAGAAGTAACGGGTGTACGACTCAATGGAATTTTGACTGAAGACGATTTGGCACCTGCTTTAGCAGGTACAACCCTAGCGATCACTGACCTTAAGACTCAGGGAGCACCCAGCTCTTACAAAGTGTATAATCAAGAAGTAGAGAAGGCGCGGACGTCTGAAGAGCCTGCAGCTCAAAGTGCCTGATTTACTTCTCGAGTAAGTTTTGCTATATTTTTCAGGCTGTTTTTATCCGCGTCTGAATGAAAAATTGGTTGGCCACGCTCTTAGCTTTTTTGGTACTGGTAGTACCTTCAGCTTATTTGCTGACGGACGTGATGTCTGCCAGCAATTCTGTGCACATCACGGCGATAGTGCCTGATCCCAGCACACCCACCGAAATCCCCCCTAGCTCCAGCGTCACGAGCAGTGGTTCATCTACGGGATCTTCGGGCGGAGGCTCTTTTTCTTCGAATACAGAGGCTTCCAGCTCCGATGCTTCGTCTGAGTCGACCAGCGACGCAAACACCGCTGAGAATGACACTGGTGGCGATTCTGGAGGGGTAAGCGACGGTGGAAGCTCAACGAGTTCTAACAACACCACAGGAGTCATAGAAAATACGCCCAGCACTCCCCCTCCTGCCCTTCCTCCCCCCACGGCTGTAGTCCGTTATGGTGGGTATACCTTCCCCAATGCTACAGTGACCTTCTCTTTGAACGGAGTTTTTGTTACCACCCTTCAAGCTGATGCTACGGGTTATTTTGTGGGCAGCTCCAGTGTGCCCGTGGGAGATGCTATTTTTACTTTCCAAGCCAGCGACATGCTCGGCAATGATTCTCGACTCACTTCTTATGCCTATACGGTCCAAAACGAGTCTCCGGTCATTATTTCTTCCATAGTGCTGCCTCCCCTTTTTGATGTCAGCCCTGCGGGTGACTTGAGCGGCGTAGCGATTCCAGGTGCAGAGATTGTGGTGTACGGAATGAGTGATGGCGACCAGGAGCTCCATCCACTCAGTACTATCACCGTGAACGGCGATGGGACTTACACATATGACTTCGACTTTAAGAAAGATTTATCTTATGATCGCTATTATGTGGCGTGCAGCTGGGAGGGTGTTGACTGTGGGACCAGTGGTATTGTGCAGGTGCAAATGGTGGGAGAATCCAACAAATTTATTGGAGAAGTTTTAGCGGACTTTACAGAAGACATCGAGGTGAATTATGTGGATTTTGCCTTTATGAGAAATGCGTTTTTAAAAGATCCTTACAATCCGGTCTATGATCTTAACCAAGACGGAGTGGTGAACTTGGCAGATTTTAGTTTGCTCAATTACCAGTGGTCCCAATGAAACTTTGGCCTTTCCTTTGCGGAGTCGTCTTCTTGCTGGGGCTGGTGCCTCTGACAGAAGCACAGACCGATCACATGACTCTCAGTATTTACCTGAATGGTGAAGGAGAGAATGTGAATACCTTTGGGGGCACCCTGCAGGTGCCAACAGGATGGGATTTGGAGCAAGTCCATCTGCAGAGTCCCGAGGTCATCTATTGGATCGAGGTTCCCTCCATTGAAAGTAAAGGACTTGTAAAATTCTCAGGCATGATTCCCGGTGGAATCCAGTACATCAATGTGGGCAGTGAGGCTCCCCTCCTTTTTTCTTTGGATTTTTCTGGGGAAAATTTAACAGAAAATTCCTCAGGATTGAGTTTTTTTGATACTGCTTTTTATCTCAACCACCCTGCTGCGCTAGAAGCCACCTCTGCTCACTTTGAGACTCAACTGAGCACTACGGATGCTTTTAAAAAGTACTACCAAGGCAATAGCCTGAGCAGCTTGCATTATTCTTTTGAAGAAGATCCTATCACTCACCAGCCTGCCTTGGTGATTAACTCTTTGGAGGGAGATTTGGCTTCTTATCGATTTTTAGAAAAAGAAGGAGATTTTGGGATTTTTTCTGGATGGATGCCTGTGGACGGCATGCAGGTTTTAAACTCCACTTCCTCCACGGTTTCTCTCAATGTACTGGCCAGTGACGGCACAGAGCAGACCATGCTTTTGAGAAGCTCTCTACTCCGCCACTCTTTGTATGTTTTTGTAGGAATTTTGTTTGGCTTACTTGCCATTTACTTGTTTAAATCTGCCCTTGCTATTTTTCAAGTGGACTTGCCCTTAAACAAAAAAATGAAGTGAACTATTTACGTTTGTGCTCTAAATATTCCACCATTTTTTGCCGTGAAACGAGCATGGAGAAATAGATGAAGATCCACAGAATGCAAGCAAAGAGCCCTAGGACCAGTGAGCCCCAAAGCAACAGCTTTTGGTCGCCGGTGAGACTAATTTCATTTTGTGCCGTGAATTGAAAAGTCCAAGGGTGTCCCGAAATGTATACCGTTTCTGTTTTACTTAAATCTAAAGGGGAAATGACCGTGGTGAGATCTGAGGATTCGGAGGAATAAAGCAGGTTTTTTCCCTCAACCAGAGGGCCATCGTAGAGTTCAAAGTTCACCCCCAAATCGGTTCCACCAAAAGTTCCGTCCATAAGGTCTTTGACCAAGAAGGGGCTGTACGTGTAACCATAAATGGCTGTACGGCGTTCTTCCAAAGTTTCGTGCGGAATATTTTTTTCGTATATGGGCAGATAGATGAGGAAAACTGGGTCGGTGCTGGTGCTATCCAGCGGAGTGAGTTTGCCCGATAAAGCGGTTTCTCCGGTGTCCCTGGCCTCTTCCATGGCTTGGTCGCGGCCCGCATCCATGTATAGGTCGTAGCCTAAAACAGTGGCAGGAGTACCATCCGTTTTTTCCACATAGAGGATGGGCGCGTAGTCTGCTCGCTCTCCCTCTGGATATATTTCGTAGTCGGGTACTCCATCACTGCGTACAGACTCCAAGAAGCTTTCTTTGTCTGCATTTTTAACCACCCTGGCGAAACCTACTGCAGAAACACCAGGATAGTTTTTTGCTAGATTGAGTCGCTCAATGTAGGTTTTCCATTCATCCCTTTCTACACTTTCTGAGGCTGCAAAAAGGCCAGTGATTCCGTAAAGAGTATTGATATAGATTTCAAGGCGTCTAACAATGGCATCTTCGATATTTTGACTCTGCTCTTCAAAGTGAAGGCGGACTTGATCTTCAAGCGAGGCCTTGAGTAAAAACCAAGAACCAATTACTCCTAGAAGTGGCCCCACTGTCATAAAGAGTGTTACTGCTAAAGAAACTCCATTTTTAGAATTTGACTTTTTATTCTCCGGCCAAAAAGAGGCCATCAATAGTAAGCCTGCCATTAAAATGAGACTGAGTGGAATGATCTTTTCTACAAGGATGATCTTCCACTTCATTTCGTAAGCGAGGTTGATGTGCTGCAGCACACTGTCTTCTGTAAAACTATTTTGAAAATGATTCCAGGGGCTCAGTCTCTCCCCCGTTTTAATGTCGTAATAGTAAGCTATAGAGTCGTCCTGATACTTTACTAAAGTGCCACTAAGGGGCTCTGTCCAGGTCTCTAGAAAAGGTTCCACCAAGACCCCTTTTTCTTCTGGTACTCCCCCTAAGCGATCAAGGTCTTTGGTTTGGTCGATCGTTACTCCTTCATAGTGAGTTTGATAGTGGTAGACCGTAAGGCCATTGAGTTCCTCTGTGTCTACATATTCCATATGAGCAGGACCATCGTAGTTGACGTGCCAGGTGGTATAACCCTCGCCTTCTTTAAGATTACGTGGAGCAAAAAGATAACCGCTGCGCTCTTTATCTCCTAAGGTGGGAACATGTGCACCAGTTTGAGGGTCTATGCCGTAATTTCTGGTCGTAGAAAAAATAGGAGTCCCGTCTGGTTTTTTGACATTAAAAACATTTTGAATCACTAAACCTTCATCAGTACTAGAAAGCACTTGATAGGAGAATTGCGTGACCGAGTAAGCGGGGCCCATGTAAGCCTCATTGCTCTCATCATAAAAATTGTCTACAGAGGCAATGTCCGCCGTGTAAGTAAAATCGCTTGGAATTTTTAGAATGAGAGCGGAGAAACACCCGTACCAAATAGCTGCAAAAAACAAAAGAGATGCGGCTAGCAGTCGAGCAAATTTTTTAGTAAAGAATCGCACGCGGCAAGTATTACTTTCTTTTATGAGTGGAGGGCTTCCGTTTGGCAGGTTTAGTGGAACGTACGGGCTTTTTTTGAGCTGCTAGGGCGCTTTGTATGATCCAGCGATTGTAACGACGTATAAGTGTGACAAAGAGGCTCAGAGCGATTAAAAAGCCCAATACTAGCACCGTGAGCAGCTCCCAGGGGAAGATCCAGAAATTGAGGGCGCTCGTAGCCAAAGACTCGTCTGGACCATAAGTGAGATTGAGGGTAGCTGAGTAATAACCCATGGCAAAATCCTCCCATTCTTTTTGAACTTGGGACCAGAAACCTGAGTTCAAAGTTTCGTCCACTGTTCCCCAGGTTTCTTCAAACTTACGGATACTGGCAGGGAGCACATTGTTCTGCCCTCCATTTACGGTGAGTACTTCGGCGGTCCAACCCAAAGTGTTTTTGAGTTCCAAAGTACCTTCGGGCACCACTCGATCTGCTCCTGTATTTTGAAAACGGTATTCAAAAGTGATCGGTAAACTTGTGAAGAAACGTTGAGCATCCGTAGTGTCAAAACTGAGGAGATCGCCACCTTGGTCAAAATCTCCATTCACACTGAGAAAAACCAAAATTCCTACCTTCGCCCCCACCGCTACTCCTTCTGTTTCGGATGCTGGATTCGTAGCCCAAAAGAGGGCTGCAAAATGTCCACCTGGAGTAGCGTCACCCGGAATATCCACAGTAAAAGTACGCGTGATTTCTTCTTGTGAATTCAGTGTGATCACCGTAGGGTCTTCTCCTTCTTCACCTGGATTCAAATGAATCCACGAAGCAAGGTCTGTATCGTTGGAAACAAAGTTTGGAGTGCCACTCTCCCCTTCCGCTTCAAAATTAGCGACAGATCCATAAAAGTTAAGTGTTTTATCTTGCTCGTTGAGTAAACGAAAATCAGCGGTAAGCGTTTGACCAGGATCACCTTGTAGTTCGATTTTTACTGGAGAAACGGTAAGAGCTTGAACGTCAGAAAGCCCAGAGATGCTCAAGGTTAGAGCAAAGGCAAGGACGGTGAATTTTCTAAACAGAGTCATAACGGGAGTGGCGTGCTCGCAGTATGCTCTAGAAATTAGCGGTTGTCACGTATTCCAAAGTGGTGGAGTAGGCACCAGCCTCTGTACCGGACGAGATGTTGGCCAAGTAACGGGCGGAATAAGTGGTATTAGCTGAGGCTGTAGAAGAAGAAGCCACTTGGCTGGTTGAGCTCACTGTAGCTGCGTCGGCAAAACCAGAAGCCGCGTAAGGGGCGGTGACCGTACCAGATCCCCCACTGGCCGTCATACGGAGACCGAATTGCTCGGTACCGGTGGTAGAAGCTGTATTAGTACCTCCAATTGCATCAATCGTGGCAGAACCATAGGTGAGGGTAGCCCCCTTCACGGTCATGGTATAACCACTGGCTGCATTGGTGCCCACCACTAAGTTGTGAGCTTCCGTTTCAGAGCTGGATCCTGCTTCGTCTCCGGTAGCGTAACGAGCGGCTGAAGAAGAGAGGCTTCCAAATCCAATAGTGTTGTCTGAAATGCTGAAAGTGAGACTTTGAGGAACCGTAGCAGATATGGCCACTTGGTCATCTGTGAGAATGGGCACCATGATGGATCCGCTGTCTCCAAAAGTACCAGAAATGGCAATAGAATAGTTCGCTGCAGAGCTAGGGTTAATGCTGTTCGTGCTGTCGTAACTGATGATCACTTTATCGGAAGCAGCCAAGGCTGCAGCTCCCACTCCATCGGTAGGAGCGGTAAGGGTCAATACTCGATTTTGAGTCCCAGAAAATACAGCTCCCCAAGCACTACCGCTGGGTGAAGCAGCGAGAGTTTCTGTAGCTTCTGCTCCAGTAGTCGCACCATGAGTGAAAGTCACCGTTCCAATGGTCTTGCTCGTAAAATTGAAGTCCGAAGGGAAGGTAAGAATGATGGTAGCACCGGCGCTGGATGTTCCTGTAGGTGTAGTGAAACGGATCGTATGGCTAGAAGCCGTAGAGATCTTTACAGAGGACATTGTGTCCGAAAGGGCCGTCAAAGAAGCTGCGTCCGCTAGGAGTGGTAAACAAAGACTAGAGGCGAGCAGAGCGGTCAGAGTGAGACTGGCCAAGAAACGGACTTTTTTCATTTGGTTTTGTTTTAATTCCCATCATTGTATCACTTTTTTTAGAAATTTGCTACGGCAATATAAGTGAGTGCAGTGGCATAAGATCCTGCTTCTGTATTCGCTGCAATATTAGCCAAATAACTCATGGAATAGATGGTGGAGCTGCTGTCACCAGAGCCAGTCGCTACTGTTTTTGCAATACTGGAACTCGCGCTGTAGGCAAAACCAGAAGCCGCGTAGGGTGCACTCACACTGCCAGTCCCACTCGTGACACTGGCACGCAATCCAAATTGCTCTGTCCCTGCACTTGAAGCTGTATTGGTGTTCCCTATAGCGTTGACCGTATTGGCTCCGCTCGTGAGCGTGGCTCCTTGCACTGTCACTGTGTAACCATCGCTGGCATTGGTGGAAACGGTGAGGGTGTGTGCTTCGGTTTCGGACGTGGAGCCTGTTAAGTCACCCGTAGCGTAGCGGGCTGAAGAAGGGTTGAGGTTTCCAAAGCCTATAGTGTTGTCGGAAATGCTAAAAGAAAGCGCGGGCGCGGCTACTACTTTGCCACAGATTTTTGTGGAGTAGGCAGTGCTGTCTCCAATATGCGCGTTGGTGACTCCAGACATAGAAGCAATAGTGGTGTCATAACCCGTGCAGTTGTCAGCCTGATAGGCGATATTCACTGTTCCTGACGGTGCAGAGAGGCATACGTCCGTAGCGTAGTTGCTTTGTGTGTTTTGCTCCACATGAGCATTGGTTAGATCCGACAGCTTAGCCACTACATCATAATTTCCAGAACAAAGGATCCCTAAGCTAGTCACTCCCGAGCAACAGATGTTATTGCTATAGGTCAGACCCAAAATAGTTTCGGCGTGACCACCGCTCGTGGAAGACAATTTAAGTATAGGAACTTCTCCTAGGCTGCAGACGGGTTTTACAGAACAACTTAAGGTCGCCTCTGCCGTCGTGAAAGGTATTAAAGAAAGGAGGAGTGAAAAAATCAGGATTTTTTTCATGGTCTACCAATATTCACAGGAGCTTCCTGCTTTGGCAACAATGGCGGAAGCAGCGATTTCTGAGGCAAAGCGCACTGTGACTGTACCTGAAGCTGATGGTTTCAATATTCCTTCAAGTGTAGCTATGTTACCGGATGTGAGAGAGGAAGCGTTGGACGCAGCGGGGGCATTATAAGTGCTGGAGTAGTTGGTAGTGAGGGTCGTGGCGGTAAGTGTATAAGTCGATTTGTATGAGAGAATAGTGGTGGCAGGCCCATTGATCGCCCAACGGGAGCCGGTGGTAGTGGCTGCTGAGGTGTAGTTGATCAAGCAGTAGAATCGGTAAGTGGTCCCCGAACTGACCGCCCAAGAGAGTCCAGTCACGTCCGCAATGGTATTAGCCACTGCATTGTTATTGGTGACATTCGAGCCCAAAGTGACCGTAGTGCGGCCTCCTGCTGCTGGAGTGGCCCAGGTCCCATCTCCACGCCAAAAAGTAGTGTCTGAAGCGCTAGTACCACTGTTTAAGTTGCTCACAGGAAGATTACCAGTGACTCCATTAGATAAATCCACTTGAGCCCAGGCAGGATTGTTACTAGCGCCAGTATTGGATAAATACCTCGTAGAGTTTGTGTCTTTTGCGAGGGCTGAAAGTGTGTCTGCCGCAGACCCGTAAAGAAGATCACCTTGTAACACTCCGCCAGAAATTTCTGAGTAGTCGTGGCCAGGGTTAGGAGTCGCCGCGAAAGCACCTATCACCAAGAAAGCGGCAATAGAACAAGCTGCTAAGGTTTTGACGAGATCTTGAAGGCGAATGTGAAGCCCATTCTTTTTGGACTTTTTTTTCATGGCGGCGGAAGTTTAGACCGTTCCTTTTTTACTCTCCCCTAGCTCTACCCGCAAGACTTTAACCTCGTTTTCCCCAGCTCAATTTGTCGCGTAGAAGCTTGTAATAATTGCCTCCTCCACTGGCTTTTATAGCGGCACGAATGAGCCTCAGTTTACGGTGGGAAGCACGAATTTTCACCACATCTCCGTATTCCACCGGAATCATGATTTGCCCATCGATAGTGAGACCGATTTGGTTGTCGGCATAACGACGTTCCGTATCTATTCGAATAGTGATTTGTCGATTGCTGGGAATGACAATGGGGCGGACGGTGAGTTCACTGGGACAAATGGGAGTGAAAACAAAACCATCGATGCGAGGATGAATGATGGGTCCGCCCGCACTGAGAGAATGGCCCGTGGAGCCCGTGGGAGTAGCCACGATCACGCCATCGGCCTTGAATTGAATCATCTTTCTTTGATCAATTTCGCAGTAGAGCCCAATCAGTCGAGCAAAGTTACCCTGGTTGATCACGGCTTCGTTGAGAGCTAAGTGCGTGCCGATTTTCTGCCCTTTTCTGTAGAGGGTAGCTCGAATGAGGAGCCGCTCGTCGGTATGGAATTCTCCTTTTAAAATTTCATCGAGGAGAGGGAAAACTTTTTTGGGTTGAAAAACTTCGGTGTTAAAACCGAGCGTGCCCAGATTTACCCCGAGCACATAAAGGTTTTTGCGGAGGGGCAGGTCTCGAACTAGTTTGAGCAAGGTGCCATCCCCACCCAAACTTAAAACCAGGTGAGCGTGCTTAAGAATGGTGGCCCTTCCCTTTTCATTTTTCTTTCCCAAGACCTCCGATAAGTAGTTGTCCCACATGAGATTGCATTTTTTCTTCTCGAAGTAGGCCTTAAGCTCCTTCAAAAAAGCAGCGTCTTCTTTCATGTTGCTGCGTCCCAAGAGGCCGATGGTCTGGAATTGTACGGTGTTTTTTGCTTTCATGAAGCGGTAGATAGCAACGTTTTTACGCATGAAGACTGTAGCTAAAACTCGTATTCTTGTCACTCGTTTTCCTTACCAAAGCCAACTGGGAGGTGAAGAACTCCATAGCTTGGAACTGATGGAGGCCTTGGATCAAAAAGGGATCAGCAGCGTATTTTTAGGCAGCTGCCCCGTGCTCCTGCGTGAATTTAAAGCGAGACATTTTGAGACACAAAAAGCGTGGCTGGCCAAACCGCCGGTCACAAAAATGTGGTTGATTTTATTCACTTTGCTGAGTCCTTTTTTATTTTTGCGTGCGCGCGCAATTCTCAAGCGTGCTGTCCGCCGCTGGGAAGTGAACACGGTGTATATGCATTCTTTGGGCGAAAAATTGCTTATGACGCCCTGGGCTCTAAAATGGGGCATGAAGGTGGTGTGGGTAGAGCACGCGCGGATCGGTCGCTGGCTCACTCAAAATCCATGGAGGAAGTGGTATCAGCATTTAGCGGGGCGAGTGACGGTGGTGGTGACTTCGCACGCGATGGCAAAAATTTTGCGACCTTTAGTGCCCAAGGTCGTGGCGATTTCTTGCGCCGCTTGGCTACAAAAATCAGAGCCCTTGCCGAGTGACTTGAGCGACTTTATAGACAGTGGGTTTTCTGTGGCCTGCGTGGCGCGTTTGACAGCGGACAAAGGGGTGGACATGCTTGTCCATGCTGTCCATTCTAAACCTGAAATGAGGCTGGTTTTAGTTGGACAAGGCCCTTTAAAAGGGGCACTCGAAAAAGCTGCGGAAAACGCGCCGGTACGACTGCTCCCTAGCCTTCCTCGTGGTCAAATTATGGAGCTTTTAAAGAGCGTGGATTTGGTGGTTTTGCCTTCGCGTGAAATGGACCCTTTTGGCATGGTGGCAGCCGAGGCCATGATGCTGGGAACACCGGTGCTGGTGACGTCGTCTTGCGGGATCGCCGCAGACTTACGGTCTGGCGAACAGGCACTGATTGTGGAACCCACGTTCCGTGAGCTCGATAAAGGGCTCAAGCGACTCATCAAGGACAAGGAACTGCGACAGTATTTGGGGGAAACAGGGAAACGCTTTGCTCAAAAATATTATGGCGAGGAAAGAATGGTAGAAGCTTTTGAGCGTATATTGACATAATTCGATCTTGATGTTACTTTATCCTCCCTTATTCAACTAAGCCTTTTGTCATGCTAGACCGATTTCCTTCTTTGGGCCGCGTAGCTGCTGTGGTAGTTGCCCCTACTCTCGTCGCCTGTGGTCCTGATGTGAGCCGAGAAATTCATATCCGTGCAGAAGCTTGTTTAGCCTCTTATCAGGATGGTCAAGAAGATGTGGAAAGTTCTTACACGATCACTGCGGACCAAAGCCAAAATCCAGTTTTAGCTCAAATGGACGGGGAACAAAGTGGTTACCTCCAAGCTTGGTATGCTGACTCTAAATACGGAGTGTCTGTAGGTGTGGATGTACAAGAAGCCATTGATCATGGACTCACGGGCGTGGCATACGAAGGCAGCAATCCTTTGGCGGCTGATCCTACAGAAGCGTGGGAAGTGGTACTCAGTACAGAAAATCCAAACCCTGTAGGATGGGAAGATGAAATGCAGGGGCTCTACAGCTCCGTAGACTTTGGCACTTGGGATTGGGAAGGAGTTAAGACCGTTTCCGTATCTCTTTTCACCGACAATTGCAGCAGTATTGTGGAGGACCTCAACGGAGAAACGGCTTCTACCGTAAATGTCTCTCAGGAAGCAGTGAACTATAAAGAATGAAGCAGTGTTTCTGCTGAACGCTCCCAAGAAAAGGCTTTCACTCGCTGAAGGCCTTTTTCACGGTACAGTTTGGCACTGCGAGGCTGCAACATGAACTCTATGCTTTCAGCCAGCTGAATTGGGTCGTGCGGGCTCACCAGCAGGGCAGCATCTCCCACCACTTCCGGCAAAGAAGACGCGTTGGAGGTAATAACAGGACAGCCACAAGCCATGGCTTCTAAAGGAGGAATTCCAAAGCCTTCGTAAGTGGAAGGGAAAACAAAGACCTGGGCACGGGAATACAGCTCATTGAGTTCGCTGAGGCTGACGTAGCCCAAAAAGTGAATTTTTTTATGCAGTTCCGGGGGGAGGGGCTCAAAGAGGGGCCCCGCGTGGGCGGCTTTCCCTCCGGCGATGCAAAGGTGGAGGTCAGGGTGAGCCGAGTGTAGACGCTTAAAGGCTTCAATGAGTAGGCTGAAGTTTTTGCGGGGGAGAAGAGTGCCTACTCCTAAAATAAAGCGTTCTGGGAGATCCATCTTTTGAGTGGTCACTCGATGCACTTCGGCAGAAACAGCTGGAGGAACAATGAGTGTTGTTTTGGCTTTGCTTTCTGGAAAGAGTTTTTGAAGATCCTTTTTGGTGTGTTCGGAAACACAAATGAGCAAGCTGGCTTTTCTAAGAGCTCGTGGAAGAGTGAGCCGTTCAACCAAAGTGGGGAACCACGGGTGAGTTTTGCTGTGTAAAAATGCAATGAGATCGTGGATCACCACAGCGGTTTTTTGCTGGCGGGGCGCGATGGCGGGATAGATGGTGCTGGTGGGTGCTAGAAAAAGATCTACGGGTTCGTGCTTTATATGACGACGAAGATTAAGGTGCCAAAAAGGCCCCCGGCCCGGCACCAAAATTTGGTGCACATTTTGGGAAGACGGAAAGAGAGGATTTGGGGTTTTGGTGTAGAGACAAAAATGCAGGTGGGGAGCAGCAGCAATGAGGGCTCTCGTGAGTTCTAGAGTGTAGCGCCCTTTCCCGGCTCCTTTTTCTGTGGCTTCGCGGATATCAATGCCGATGCTTTTTATTGCCATGAGGGGTCAAAATAGTTAGACTCAGGATGATTTTCCTCGTCATTATGTCTCTAACACAAAGGGTGAAACAAGGCTTTCTCCGTCTTCCCTTCTCAAAAAAGGCTATCCTCTTTAGTAGCGGACTGCTCATGGTGAGCACTGTTTTGCCCTGGTACGACGAGAGAAACAGCTTTGGAATTGGAGACACTTACCTGGGAGTCCAAGGGCCTTTGTTCCTTATTGGACTCATGGTGCTGGGTTTTGGCGCTATCACTTTCTTCAACCTCTTTTTCCCGCTCATGGGGCGCAACTTCTTTAATTTGCGTCGTCGAGGTGGATCCGTGGCCTTGGTTCTAGGCGCACAATCTTTGCTGCTTCTAGCCGTAGCCAATTCTGTATTTTACCATCCGGAGTTCGGCCTCAATCTCACCAATAAAGGAACTCGCTTCGGAATGATGACGGCTTTTTTTGCTGTTGGTGTGATGATGCTTTCTGGCTGGATGACGCGCCGCAAGGAAAGTGATGAGAGTGCAGAGATAGACGAGTATGTGGAAACCCCTGTAGAAGAAGCTCGTCCTGCGGTGTCTCCGGTCTTTACGCCCATGCCCACTCCTTCTTACACCCCCTCTCAAAGTTATAACGTGCCAGTGCAGTCTCAAATGCCTACGAGCACTCCTGCACCCACTACGGACTCAGTAGATCCTCTTACTTTGGATCCCAAAACTCGTTACCGCATGATGCAAGCTCAGAATCGTTATAGCGCTCGAGCACGTGGTAATTTGTGGGGTGCCGGAGGAGGTTCTGCTTACAGTGCAGGCCGCCCAGCTGGCCAAGACGCCCGTGAACAATCTATGGATTTTTAAATAAATGACTGAAGAAAACACCAATACCGAAGCTCCGATTGTCTTTTACTGCCGTGACTGTAAGAAGGTGGTAGAGCAGCCTGTGAAGAAAGGGAATAAGTATGAATACTCCTGCCCGGAATGTAAGAGCGATCGTGTTTCCTTTGGGACAAGACAAGCCATTTCTGATTTCTTTCAAGCTAAGCTTAAAAAATGACCCCTGTAGACCGCATCGATTACACCGTCCTCGATCAGGCTAAAAATGCGTTTATTCAAGCCAGCAAGAAGACCGTGAAGTTTGCTGAGAAGTTTGGTTTTATGCCTGGCGAGAAATTTGGAGCGAGCGCCAATGTTTTTGCTTTAGATTTAAAACCTTTTATCAAAGCCGGTGCTGAGTCTTTGATGGTGACGTTACTGCCCGAAGGCCTAGGTACCGCTGACGATGCTCGTCCCGATGATTTGACAGACGAAGAATTGAAACAGTTTTGGTGGAACATTGGGCTCAAGACTCTTTCTACCCTCACGAATGATGCCGCTTCCTCAGGCATGCAAACTATTTTAGTCTCTTTGTATTTACCTTCTGCGTACCCCGAACGGGTTTTCACCCCTACCTTTATGGAAGGATTTTTAGGAGGCTTTGTGAAGGGCTGTGAGGAAGTGGGTTGTGTGTATTTTTCGGGAGAAACCCCACAGCTCAAAACGAAGATTTTGGAGGACCAACTCGATATTGCTGGAGCTTTATTTGGCATTGTTCCTCCTGGACAACAGGCTATTGACTCGGGTGAAATGAAGGATGGCGACTTTATTGTTTTTGTGCCCAGCAGTGGTCCGCATGAAAATGGCTTTACCACGCTCCGGGATTTGGCTAGAAAATTGCCTCAAGGCTATCGAACCAAGTTGCCCAGTGGAAAAGAGTTTTGGCGCGCGATCAACGAACCTGGATTTTTGTACACCCCAGTGGTTCAAGCCATTTTAAAAGAGGGGGTGCGCCCTTCTAACATCGAGCCGATCACTGGTCATGGATGGCAAAAGCTCATGAGGCCTAAAGCAAGCTTCCGATATGTAATTGAGGAAATGTTGCCCGTGCCAGAGGTTTTTACTTTCATCGAAGAGCAGTCCGGCATGAGCAAAGAAGAGATGCTACGTACCTTCAATTATGGAGTAGGAATGGCGGTTTATGTCCACTCACGAGAAGAAGCAGAAAAGGCTGTGCTGGCTATTAGCTCTGAGGGTTACAAAGCCTGCATCGCTGGACGCGTAGAGGCTAGTGAGGCACGAGAAGTGGTCGTGAAGCCCCTGGGTATCACAATTAAAGGCGATGGCTTTACCCTTGGTAAATAAGCCTATTGGTTGGAGAGGCGTGACACAAAGTACACGAAAATGAAGACCACTACGTTGGCGAGCACAATGGCGCTACCAGAGGGGATATTATAGAAGTAGGAGAGAAGAAGTCCGGACCACACCGAGATTAAAGCGAAGAGTATGGAAACGCGAAGTGTGGAGCGGAAGCTTTTGCAAAGTGGGATGGCGGTGAGCACGGGGATCACCATGAGAGCTCCGATGAGCAAGCCGCCTACGATTTTTAAGGACTGAGAAACCATGAGGCCGGTGAGCACGGCGATGGTCCATTTGAGGAAGCGGACATTGAAGCCGCGTGTAGCCGTGAGATCCTCACTAAAGGAAAAGGAAACCAAGGGCCACCAGTAGAGCCCAATAAAGACAAGAACCCCGATTCCAGAGAGCATGAGGAGCCAAACTTCGCCGCCAGTGACGGTGACCAGGCTTCCGAATAGGTAATTTTCGAAGTTAATAGGGGTGCCTTGGAGCGTTATGAGCGCTACCGCGAGGGCGAGGCCGCCGGATAGGAAGAGGGCCATAATGGCGTCGGTATTGAAGCGCGTTTGGCTCATCAGCATTTCGATTCCGACAGCGGCCATGATGGCCACTAAAACAGCGCCCCAAGTGGGAGAAAAACCTACGATTACTCCAATTCCTACTCCTGCAAGGGCGGCGTGCGCGAGCGTATCTGCAATGAGACTCGAACGGCGTGCCACTACGAGCGTGCCCAGTGTGGGCGCTACGAGTCCGAGCAGAGTTCCTGCTAAGATGGCGCGAATCATGAAACTGTATTCAAAAAAAGATCCCATCAGTGTTTATGGTGATGAATGGGCTTGGTACGATCTCCAAAAACATCCGCCCAATTCTCGTCCCCCTTGAGCTTAGAAGTAGTGCAGTTGAGATGAAGTTTTTGGTTGAGACAAAGCACACGAGAAGCTTCACGGGCTACCATTTCTAAATCGTGGCTCACTAAAATAATAGTGAGACCTCGCTCTTTATTGAGACGAGTGAGCAATTTATAAAACTCGGTTTGAGAAGGTTGATCCACGGCGCTGAGCGGTTCATCGAGGAAGAGAATTTCTGGTTGAGAAACCAATGCACGAGCAATGATCACACGCTGACGTTCTCCTCCGGAGAGCTCGTGGAAGGACCGTTTTTGATAACGACGCATCCCCACTTCTTCTAAAATTTCAGTGACTTCTTTCCATTCTTTTTTTTGAAAGGGTCCGAATGTGTTGGGTTTGATGAGACCCGTGGCGACCACTTCTTCTACTGTGATGGGGAAAGAGAATTGGCGCCCTAAGAAAGTCTGGGGAACATAGCCCACGCGTTCCAAAGCTTTGGGTTGTTGAGGCGCTTGTCCACGGATCAGCACGCGACCTTTAGTGGGCTGCAAGAGGCCTAGCATTGCCAGCAGGAGAGTGGTTTTTCCCCCCCCATTGGGGCCTACAATTCCCACGTATTCTTCGGCATGAATAGTGAAACTCACGTCGTCCAATACAGCTTCCTCCTCTCGAAGTACAGAAACATGCTCGGTTTGTATGAGTGCTTTTGAAGCCATTAGGACTTTTTACAATTTTTACAGAGACCGAAAAATTCAAGCGTGTGTGAACTGATTTTAAACCCTTTCTTTTTTTGAATCGAGAGCTGAAGTGCTGCGAGCTCGTTTTCCATTTCCACTTCTTCTATACTTTGACATTTTGTACAGAACAAATGGTGGTGATGCTCCT
Source organism: uncultured Candidatus Peribacteria bacterium (assembly GCA_964516995.1). Taxonomy (GTDB): domain Bacteria; phylum Patescibacteriota; class Gracilibacteria; order UBA1369; family 2-02-FULL-48-14. The sequence continues at coordinate 116,603 of CAZFAV010000004.1, forward strand.
TATGACTCCACTCAAATCGTCTTTTAGGTCCGTCCAGTATGACTTCAGAAAGAAAGTTTTCAGCCAGTAAAAATTCGAATTCTCGATAGAGGGTAGAAGGATTAGCGCTGAGTTTTTTACGCTTCAGTTTATTTTGTACTTCATCCACAGAAAGGGGGCTGCGCTCAGACATAAAGAGATCTAACAAGGCTAAACGTACCTTGGTCATGCGGTGACCTCTTGTTTTCCAATCTTTTAAAATGGGCTCAATGCCTTCCATGTACGCAGCTTAATGCAACTTTATTGCATTAGTCAAGCCTGTGTCAGATCTTTGTCAGGAGCTTTTTGTTAGTCTGAGTTTATGAAAATTTTGAAACTTCGTTCTCGCCATTATCCAGCCTTGCTCCGTGAAATCTTTGATCCCCCTGCGCAGCTCTACGTAGAAGGTGAGACCAGCGCGTGGGAAAGACCTTGCGTAGCCGTTGTGGGGACTCGTCGATGTACCCCTTATGGAGAAGCGTTGGCTTTTGAAATTGGTCGTGAGTTGGCGCGAGCTGGAGTGTGTGTGGTGAGCGGACTGGCTTTTGGAATTGATGCAGCGGCCCATCAAGGAGCTTTGGAGGCAGGTGGGGTAACCGCAGGCGTAGTTGCACAGGCTTTACCAAATCTTCTGCCTGCAAAGCACCGCAGCCTGGCTCGTGCCATGGTCAGTAAAGGGGGCGTAATTTTATCGGAAAAAGCTCCGGGTGAAAAAACTTACAAAGGCGACTACTTGGTTCGTAACCGTATTGTGGCGGGTCTTTGTCAGGCAATCGTGGTTGTGGAAGCGGGCTTTCCTTCGGGTGCATTGAACACGGCTAAACATGCCAGAGAACAAAACCGAGAGGTCTTTGCTGTACCGGGTCGTCTCACTGACCCCTTCAGTGCTGGCTGTAATGACTTGCTCGCACAAGGGGCTCATGTTTTTTTAAAGCCTCAAGATGTTCTGGACCTTTTAGGTCTTAAAACAATCCCTAGACGAGACTTTGTTTTAAGTGAGCTAGAAAAAAAACTGCTGCTGCATTTGCAGGGGGAGGCTCTACACGCTTCTGAACTTGCTGAAAAGTCGGCTGTCGATTTAAGTGAGCTTTACGAAATCCTTACTCACTTGGAAATGCAAGGAGTGCTCCGACTCTCGTCGGATCTTCGTTACACGGTTTGTTGAGGCACTTCTCCTCCCTGTACAAACACTTCCACTGGAGCTTCCTCTTCCGGCAGGGCGAATTCCGTAACTCGTCCCACTTCAGAAAGCGTGGTTTCTCCTCGGAGCACTTTGAGGATGCCGTCTTCACCCATGGTGAGCATGCCTTGTTTGCGAACGATCTTGAAGAGTTCTGGGGTAGATTTGTCTGCGAGAATGGCTTCTTTGAGTTCATCGGAATTGGTAAACATTTCGGCGATGCTAGACTGTCCGAGGAAACCCGTGTGGCTGCATTTTTCACAGCCGACTCCACGAGGGAGGGTGGCGGGGACAGAAAGCGTGAGGCCGGGGTTCACACTGCGAATTTGTGCAATGGCTGATTCTAAAGCCTTGCGATCGGCTTCTTCCACTGGCTTTTGTTCTGCACAGAAAGAGCAGACCTTGCGCACGAGACGTTGAGCAATGACCACTCCTAAGGCGGGGGCAATCATAAAAGGTTTGAGTCCGATGTTGAGGAGGCGAGGCACCGTTTCTATGGCGCTGTTGGTGTGCAGCGTAGAAAGCAAAATGTGTCCCGTGAGCGCAGCTTGCGCGGCGGTCTCGGCGGTATCGAGATCTCGGATTTCTCCGAGCATCACGACATCTGGGTCTTGGCGGAGAATGGCGCGAAGTCCAGAACCAAAACTGTATCCTCGTTTTTCGTTGATCTGGCTCTGCGTGATTCCAGCGAGATGGTATTCAATCGGATCTTCCAGCGTGATGATTTTATTTTCGGGCTGATTGAACTCGTTAAGCATGGAGTAGAGCGTGGTCGTTTTTCCGGAGCCCGTGGGACCGGTAACCAGGATCATTCCGTTGTCTATCTGTAGGGCCTGAGTGAGGATGGTGAGATTACGTCCATCAAAACCGAGATCTGAGAATTTAAGATTTTTCTTTTTGGAGTCGAGGAGACGGCAGACAAAACTTTCACCGTACTCGGTGGGAATGGAAGAGACACGAACGTCGATTTTACGATCGTTCACGATGAATAGGTAGCGTCCGTCTTGAGGCACATTGGTGACATTGAGACGCATACCTGCTTTGTATTTGAGTTGGTTGGCAAGATAAGCGTAGGTAGAAGTATCGATTTCTAAAACTTGTTGCAGCACTCCATCAATACGGAAGCGAACGATCACTCTTTTTTCCTCGGGTTGGTAGTGAATATCTGAAGCGCCTGTTTTGAGAGCTCCCACAGAAAGAATGTTGAGCGCTTCCTCAGAAGTGGCGCTTTGAAGTTTTTCACGCAGAGCCGAAAGATTTTCGATCTCTGCTTGGTAAGACTGAATCTTGCTTTCATCAATAATGTTTTCTGTCGTGAGTGGTGCGGGCCCTTCAAGGTCTTTGTAGGCAGTGAGTGCCATGCGAATCCCTGATTCGGAAGCGAGGTTCACATTGATGGCATAGCCCTCGTTCTTGAGCTTTTTAATGAGTTCTTGAGTCTTGGGGTTGGTGGGGTGGGCAATGGCTAGGCGCAACTTCTTTCCTACTTTGAAGAACGGGATAATCAGAGCTTCAGCGGCTTCTAGACTGGTGGCCACCTTTAAGTGATCTGGATTGATGTGCACATTGCCAATATCGATGTAACTCATTCCCATTTTCTGGGCACTTTCCATGGCTGCCTTTTCCTCGAACTGGCGATTGATGGAGGTTAAAGGAGTTCCACCGGTAGCTCCCGCGAGGGCTACATGAGCGTCGGTTTGTACCTGCGATGTGATGAAGCTGTTGTCGCTCATTGGCTCAAAGTATTAATCAAGCTGACGGTGAGTTCAGGGACATGTTCGGCGGCTTTCCAGAGAAACCAGAGGCCATATCCAATCAAAACTAAAGAACCCGCTTGTACCATTTTCTTCAGCATTTCTTTCTTAGAAAACTGTTTAATGAGGAGGGTCGTCAGGGCGATGAGAAGAGCGGTGAAGAAACCTCCCGTGGTTACGTTCATGGCAAAGGCAAAAGGAGTGAGGAGAGAGGAGTAGTTGCCGTACATTCCTCCAAAGACCAAAACCGAGAAGACAATGGCCATGGGATTGACCAAGTTCATGAGGAAGGCTTTTACAAAATCCGTTTGCAGGAAGTGCACTTTTTTTCGGTGGAGATGTTCAAGGGACATTTTGCTTTCTCTGGCATGAAAAGTGTTCACACCCATGGTGAGGAGCATGTAGGAGGCCAAGGTCCACATTACCAACTGCACCAAACTGTTTTCTATAAAATGTGCCACTCCGTAAGTGGCTAGCATGAGATAACAAATGTCCACTATGGTGGCGCCTAAAATAACCTGGAGTTGGAACCAAAATCCTTTTTTAGGGTTGAGGCCTTCGCTAATGCCGTAAAGGGTGATGGGCCCAATGACGAAGCTTTGGCTGAATCCGAACCAGAAAGCGCTTGCTGAGAAGAGAGACATTTCGGTTTTTGTTTTAATCTATAAATTATATCACAAAAAACCCCTCTTTTGAAGGGGTTTTGAGCTTTGAAGGTGAGTTTGAGCCTAGGGTCTTACTTGGACTTGGAAACTGCTTCCACAATCTGCTCGGCTTCTTCCTGGGTGATGCCTTCTACTTGCATAAAGTCTTTGGCAGAAAGTCCCATGAGCTGACCTACTTGTTCGAGGCTCACAGCCATGAGCTTCTCTTTCACTTCTTGAGGAAGATCGAGATCACTCACCATGAGAGTCTTGTCGGCGGCAGCACCTTCGCTTCCACCAGCTGCTGCAGCAGGTTCATCCGTATCGAGAATGTCCACTTCCCAGCCGGTGAGGTGAGAAGCCAAACGTACATTTTGTCCGCTCTTACCAATGGCGAGAGCGCGCTGGTCTTGCGTGACGAAGACCTTAGCGAGGTGTTGAGCCTCATCGAGTTCCACACGGGAAATTTTGGCGGGCTTGAGCGATTCCATGATGAACTTGGCCGCGTCTTCGCTCCAAGGAATGATGTCTATACGTTCTCCAGCCAGTTCTTGAGTCACATTGTGCACACGAACTCCATTTTGTCCTACACAGGCTCCTATAGGATCCACCTGAGGATCTTTAGAAGCTACGGCTACTTTACAACGAACACCCGGTTCGCGAGCTACACCCTTGATGAGAACCGTACCAGCTTTTACTTCAGGGATTTCGAGCTCCATGAGCTTCTCCACGAGTTTGGGATGCGTGCGAGAAATGAGGAGTTGAGGACCCTTGGTGGTTTTGACCACTTTATCGAGGTAGAGCTTGATGCGTTGTCCACCATAGTATTGCTCAGAAGCAATCTGTTCACGAGCGGGAAGTAAGGCAGTGACTCCCCCCATTTCTACGTAAACTTGATTTCCGTCCACACGGTGAATGAGAGCGTTGACCAGTTCATTTTCACGGTCTTTAAAGGTCTCATACATATAGTCGCGTTCAGCCTCTTGGATGCGCTGAATGATGACCTGTTTAGCCGCTTGTGCAGCAATGCGTCCATAGGCCATAGGAGTCACTTCCATACGAATTTCTTCATCCATCTTGATGTTCTTGTCGAGCTTACGTGCGTCTTCTAAAAGAATCTCTCCATCCTCGTCTACAATTTCGCTCACTACTTTCTTTACGATGTAGATGGTTACGTTTTCGGTCTTGGGATCGATCTCTACTTCGATGTTTTGCTCCTTGTTGCCGTAGTCTTTACGGTAAGCGGTGCGGAGGGCGGCCTTCACGATGTCCATAATAATGTCTTCGGGAAGGTTCTTTTCGTTGCAGAGTTGGCGGACAGCCGCCATGAACTGTTGATGCATATAAGGGGTTTTTAGAGATGGCTTAGCCCTAGAGAAGATGGGCGGCCGTACGAGTAAATCGGCAGAATCGTTGATTCTAGCCTATTTAACTCCGATTCTGACAAAGATGATTTTACTGAGTGTCGTGTTCTTTGGCAAGTTCAAAGATAATAGAAGGGTCAAAACCGCGAGCGGCCAAGAACTGTACTTTTTTTTGATAAATTTTTTCTCTGGGTAGGCTTTGAAAGCGTTTTTGAGCCTTGGCGAGCGCTGCGCGAGCAATTTCCTTTTCGGGGAGATCGAGCTCGCGCCAGGCGTCGCGCGTTTGGTCTAAGGGGATTCCTTTGTGAGTGAGCTTACTGGCTACTTTGAGGTACCCTTCGTGTTTAAAGTGGGCCGCTGATTCTAAGGTCCGGCGAACGTAGGCCTCGTCATCCAAGAGTTTGAGCTCGATTAGACGTCCAATGATCTGGTCTTCCAGCTCGCTTGAATGCTGAGGCCTTTTTTTGAGTTTGCCGCGTAGCTCTTGAACCGTGTGCGCTCTCCGCGCCAGCGTACGCATCGCGTAATTCATGAGCTCACGATAGAAAGGGTCTTCCATAATTCAGTGGATTTTCTCTGCTTATTTTGAGCTAAGCCTGAGGTTCGAGCTCTTCTTCCATTTCTTCTTCTGCCCCAACCGGAGCGGTGAGCTCTGCTTTGCTGAATTTTTCTCGAATTTTCTTTTCGAGTTCAGCCAGCAACTTTTGATCGTCTTGTAGGAACATCTTGGTATTTTCGCGCCCTTGTCCAAGCTTGGTTTCTCCATAGCTGTAGAATGCTCCAGACTTACGCACTAGTTCGTATTTGGCGGCCAGATCCAGAATGTCTCCTTCTTTAGAAATTCCTTTGTTGTACATGATGTCGAACTCAGCGGTTTTGAAGGGAGGAGCCACCTTGTTTTTGACTACTTTTACTCGTACTCGATTGCCTACGAGTTCTTTACCTTCTCCAGCATGCGCCTGTTCCGTGCCTTCTAGTTGGCCGATGCGACGAATTTCCATGCGCACAGAGGAGTAGAATTTGAGAGCTTGACCTCCGGTAGTGGTCTCGGGGTTACCGAACATCACACCAATCTTCATACGAAGCTGATTGAGGAAGATCACCGTGCAATTGGACTTGCTGATCACTGCGGTGAGTTTGCGCAGAGCTTGGCTCATGAGACGAGCCTGGAGTCCCATTTGAGCGTCACCCATTTCTCCTTCGATTTCTGCTCGAGGGGTGAGAGCGGCTACAGAGTCTACTACGATGATGTCTACCGCGTTGGACCGCACGAGTGTTTCTACGATTTCGAGGGCTTGTTCACCGGTGTCGGGTTGAGAAAGAAGCAAGTTATCGATGTCTACTCCAATACGTCTTGCATAAGCAGGATCGAGCGCATGCTCAGCATCGATGAAGGCCGCTTGACCTCCGCGTTTTTGCATTTCGGCAATCATGTGGAGGGTCAGCGTGGTCTTACCGGAACTTTCTGGGCCATAGATTTCGATGACGCGCCCGCGTGGAATTCCTCCTCCAAGCGCGAGGTCCAAAGAAAGAGAACCTGTGGGCAGCATCTCAACATCCATGTGCTTAGACTCGCCGAGCTTCATGATGGAGCCGCTGCCAAAATTCTTTTCGATTTGGGAGAGGGCTAGTTCGAGAGCTTTTTTGCGGTTCTCGTTCGCAGTTTTTTTATCGTCTGCCATAGGGTGGAGTTAAAAAATAGGTAGATTGGTTCCATGATAGGTGAGTGCGCACTCACCGTCAATGCCGACTTTTAAAAGCCGCTTTACATATAGTCCTTTTTTATGCGGAAGTCCTGACAAAGACCTGAATCGTTGCGCTGGGATAATAAAGCTTGCCATTTTTTATTTATATTTTATAATTTATGCATGTGGTTTAATAAAGATATTCAAATTTTCCCTGGAGAAGATCCGTTTTCCCCAGAAGAAGTGGCCAATGAACCCCCTTATCGTGCCCTCCATTGGGAAGAGGCTCTAAAAAAAGGACGCGAAGTTACCCGTTATGCGGTGAAGCGTCTGGAGGAAGCGGGCATACTCAACCAATTTGAAGATCGTTTGGCTCTTCGAATGGACCGCTTCGTTTTGTCTGAAGATCATGCTTTTTCAGGCGGTGGCGCGGGATCCCTGCACTACGACAGACCTATTCCACAACCTTGGCACTTTGATTCTCCGATTTTAGACGACCCAGAGGAATGGACTTTGAACTCACCCACTGGTCTACTTTCTGTGGGCCAGAATACGGGTCAATTAGATGTTATGAATCCTTTTGAATGGTGGTCAGCCCCAAAGACCAAACAGGACTTAGCTGAGTTGAGCTGTGGATTAAGATTTGGCCCTCATAAAAACTCTGAGCCTGTGGAGCATGAGAGCTATGGAACGGGGACCTTACTTTGGGCTCGGTCTCCATTTTTACACCGTCGTGGCCTGTCCCATCCAGGGCAGCGCGCAGCGGTAGACTTTGGTTTGCTTCCTTCACGCCGTTCAAAAAGACTTTAAGTCTTGGGCGTGGTGATTCGCAAAGACGTTGGTGGCCAAGAGGGCCGCTTCGTCGAGAGTGTAGTCGGCGTCAGGCAGAACTTCCCAGAACCAGCCGTGGCGTGTGGCAGTGCCAAGCTCTGCAGTGAGCTTCATCCCTAAGGCGTCCTCTTTGTCTGTTACTAGGTAGTAGCGCGCATTGTTAGCCTTGGGGAAGGAAGTGGAATCGGAGACAGATGTGAGTCGCTCCTTATTCTTATTGTAGAGCTGGTTGGCGAGGGCGGGATTTTGAGTAGCCACTTCAAAGTAAGTCCATTTGCGAAGACTGACTTTAAAGCCGTGCTGACGAAGTGCGTTTTCGAGCGTTTGAGCTTCATTGTCAGTGATGATGAGCTCTACAAAAAATTCGAGCGTACCGGGTGTGTGAGTGTGGGTTTGGAGCGTGGGTACTTCGTTGGAAAAGTCCAAGGCAGGGGCTGTTCCTGTGAGCGGATTTTGTCCTGCAGCACGAGCCTGTATGTACTTGCACATGGAGCTGAAGATCTTGGGGATGGGGGCGCTGGGAGCACGCTCAGGATGAGGCATGATGGCCATTACATTCCCCTGAGGGTTACAGATAGCTGCTGCGCTATCTACTGCTCCGTTGGGGTTGAGGGGAAACTCGTTTCCTAGCTGACCAGCGGAATCACAGTATTTAAAAACGATTTGCTGGTTAGCCCGTAGAGCTTCAAGAAGTCCAGGAACATCCGTAGTGAAGCGCCCTTCTCCATGAGCGATGGGCACCAAACCGCTGAGTTCATCGAGAGCCGTGTCTAAAGTGAAAGCGCAACGTCCTTGCGGAGCCGTGGCTTTGAGGGTGACATTTCCGTTATAAAATCCTACTCCAATGACTTTACCGTTTTTGACTCTTTTGTTGCGGGCGAGCGACATGAGAAGTTCATGATTTTTTCCGCCGGGAATGAGACCCGACTCCACTAGAATTTGAGCGCCGTTACAAATACCCAAGACGGGTTTACCTGAATCCGCCTGTCTGCGAATTGCGTTCAACACGGGATCCATGGATGCAATGAGCCCACTTCGACCTCGATCTTCGTAAGAGAAGCCTCCAGGAATTACATAGCCATCGTAAGAGACGAGTTCCTTGGGATCTTGGTTCCAACGGAAAATTTCAGCATCGATTTGTGCGTCCCACAAAGCACGAAGAGTTTCTTGTTCTGAGTTGATTCCGGGAAATTGGAGAACGGCTACTCGTGGTTTCATTGGTCGTCAGGGAAGGTTACGGGTTCAATGGTGATAGAGCTCAAGAGAGATTGAATTTCGTAGACCTCGGGATTTCCCGTTTCTATGTACCAGATAGGATCGCTTTCTAATTTATAAATATGAGAGTTGTCGTTGGTGCCCTCCATGAGTGGGTAAAAGTAGTGCTCAGCGGGGTAACCGGCTACGGTGGTATCTTCTAGTTTTTCATAACGTTTAGTGATGGGGTCATCGTGCCAAAAATTTACACGGAGGTAGGTGCTATCGTCTTGGGATTTATAGAGAGCCAATTGAGGATCTCCACGAAGTGTGTGGCTTTCTTCTGCACCCCAACAATAAGGAAGTCCAAAAGTGATGCCTTGCCATGTATAAATAATGCTTTGGGCGTAATCGTAATCAGGAGCTGCGCAGTCGCTGGGCGCTACGCTAAAAGATAGGATCTTGATGGAATCCAGAATGTTTTCGCTGTCTTCGTCCGTTTCGGAATTAGGGATGGCATAAAGAGTTTGGCCAGTAGAAAGTCCAAAGGTTTGAGTGCCCGCCGTCAGGAGATCGGGGGCAGTTTTTTGGAAAATAACGACGCTGGGCGTGAGCTCACTTTGGATAGTCAAAACGCCTACCGTCTTTTCGCTAGCCATCCAACATTCGGGAAGGACATAAGCCACTTGCCCCCAGACCAAATGCTGCGAATTTTCGGTTTGGCAGACTTTTCCATCTTGAGGCCGTAAGTTTATAGTGAGGAGAACTCCGGCTAGGAGAACGAGTGCAAACGAAATGAGGAGTAAGGTTTTTTTCATGCCCATTTGTTACGTAGTCCGTTGAGCCAAGTGTCTTTTACTTGAGCGAGGGGAAGTGAGAAAAGACCCATGAAGGAGCAGTTGGATTCTGGGGTGATTTGTCCCAAACGAATGGGCTGAATGCTCTGTGCAGCACAAAGAGCCTCGAAAGCAGTTTCTTTTCCGGCTGCGATTTCGAGGACAAACCCTCCCGTTTCTGAAAAGAGTTTTTTATCGTCACGGAGGCCGGGCGCTACAGAGCCGAGATCTACAAAGAAGCCGAGCTGCCCCTCTCCACGGCCGCCGGAGGCCATTTCGGCCAGAGCTACGGCCAGTCCACCATCGGAGATGTCGTGGGAAGAAAGGACAAGACCTTGGTCGACGGCGGCCAGCATGACCTGAAGTTGGGCGCGCGCTTCTTTGAAGTCGGGTTTGGGTACGTTGGCTCCTAAATGTCCGAGCTGGCGATAGTATTCACTGCCCCCACATTCATCTTTTCGATCGCCGAGCAAATAGAGAGAGGAACCTGCTTTTTTAAACTGCATGGTGATGGCTTGGTCCACATTTTCAATACGTCCAAGAGTTCCTATCACAGGTGAAGGAGCTACACTGCCGTTGGGTGACTCATTATAAAGTGAAACGTTGCCAGAGATGACTGGGAGTGGAGTATTTTCATAGGCCAGATGCCCCACTCCTTCGAGCGCGTCTTTCATACCACGGATGCTTTCTACCAGCTCCCACATTTGTTCGGGCTTTTCTGGATTTCCAAAATTGAGACAATCGGTGACACACCAGGGCATGGCCCCTATGGCAGCCACGTTGCGCATGCCTTCCACCACGGCGTTGACCGCGCACCAGTAAGGATCGATGCGGCCATAACGAGGGTTGGCGTCCACAGAAAGAGCAGCGCCTACTTTGTGAAGTTCGGGGGCCTCTGCACGGTTGCGGAAAGGCACCAAAAGACCCGCATCGGCGATACCGGGTTCAAATACGGTTTGACCTTGTACCACTTTGTCGTAGTTTTCAAAAATGGGGAGTCGGCTGGCAATGTTTTCGCTGGCCAGAAGCTTGAGAAAGCTTTGAGCAAGGTCGGGCTGGTCGAAAGTCGGTTCGGTGAAACTGCGTTTGGGTGCTGCGTAAGGACGGTTGTATTGCAACCCTTTGGTCACGGCTGAGGCGGGTGCATCGATGAGGATTTGCTCTCCGTATTTGGCGACGTAGTTACCCTTAGTTACTTTTCCTACAAGGCTGGCGCGAGCTCCTACCGATACTCCGGGGAGATCCCACTCTTTGTTGTAGTGCGCGAGGATTTGCTCGGTGAGACTGGGGTCACAGATCCAGCAGAGGCGTTCTTGCGTTTCGGCACAAGCGATGACTGCCGGCGCTAAATTGGGCATGGACACGTGCACTTTGGCCAGATCTACTTCTGCCCCAAAACCAGCGGGCTCTACTTGTTCCACGGTGGCACAAATGTTGCCTCCGGCTCCCATGTCTTTAAAGCTCACTTTGTCTAAATTTCCTGCATCACGCAGTTTAGCAAAAAGAGTGTAGGTGGCTTCGGCGAGATGACGTTCCAGGAAGGGGTTGGGCTCTTGCACGGCTCCTTTATTAGCTTCTTTATCCGCTTCGTTGAGTTGCAGTGAGGCAAAGGCAGCGCCTCCCATTCCGGAATTATCGGTGGGTTTGCCCACAATGACGATGTCCCAGCCTTCGGCATTTTGAGGCACAAAAGAGTGTATGACTTCATCCTCGCGCAGGGCACCGAGCACCGCCACATTCACCAAACAATTGTCGTTATACGTTTCGTCAAAATAAGTGTCGCCGGCCAGATTGGGTACTCCCAAAGGATTGCCGTAACCAGCAATACCAGAAACCACCCCTGCTGCAATATGCTTGGCCGCTGGCTTTTGAATGTCTCCAAAGCGGAGCGGATCTGCAGTAGCAATAGCGCGACCTCCCATGACAATAATATCTCGTACAAGTCCTCCAACTCCGGTGGCCGCTCCTTCAAAAGGAACCACTTGGGAGGGATGGTTGTGGGATTCGTGCCCCATAATCACTCCATAACTCTTCCCATTTTGAGCAGTGGCAAAATGCACGATTCCGGCGTCTTCGCCCACGCCCAGCATCACATTGGGCGCTTTGGTGGGGAGAGTTTTTAAGAACGGGCGACTAGACCGGTAGGAACAGTGCTCACTGCCTTGGATACCCCAAACAATGGCCTCCGTTAGGGTGGGCGCACGGCCCAGTATTTTTTCTACTTCACGAGCTTCACTCAAGGTGAGACCGATCTTGTTCTCTTTTAAAACACGCGCAAGCTCCTCGTCCGACATCTGGGAGAAGGCGAGGGTTTGTGTGAGGGAAGCCATTCGAGGGTTTGCTCGGTTAGACACCCTAAGGATAAAGATTTTGAAGGGAAAGTCAAAGTTCTTCACCGTTGGCTCTTTGAACTTGTCACCTATTCTTATTAAGGATATAATCTGCACTTAAGTCAATTTATGAACTACCCCTTAGAAAATTCTCCAGGAGTGGATTGGGCAGATTTGAGGCCACGCATGGTGCGGGGTGCTTTGGGGATTACTAAAAAACCTGAAGATGCTGAAGACGCCGTCCAAGATGCGCTTGTGGCGATGTGCAGGGCTCTAAACAGTGAGACAGGCTTGCAGCACCCAGTGTCCGTGGCTTATCGAGCTACCAGGAGCAAAGCATTTAATGTGCTTAGGGGCGAAATAAGACGATCTAGAAAAGTAGCCCGTTACAAGGAAGCTCATGGGGCAGGGGAAGAAGAGATCGCTTTGGCCGAAGATCCAAATGACGAAGAGCAAACTGCCCGGGTTATCCAGTCAGCTTTGGACTCTTTAGATCCTCATTTTGCAGAACTGATCAGGCTTCATTTTTTTGAAGGGATGACAAAGGTGGACTTGGCTGCAAAACTTGGCGTGGTGCACAGCACCATTACGAAAAGGATGGGCCGAGCCCTTAGACAACTCAAGATAGCTTTGGAAGAAAAACTTTAAAACTACTGCCTTCCCCTTCCTCACTTTCCACACTGATTTTTCCTCCGTGGGCTTCTACGAGTTCTTTGACGATGGCGAGACCAATGCCGAGGCCTCCAGTGGAGCGTTGGCGGGATTTGTCGACGCGGTAAAAGCGCTCGAAGACAAAAGGCAAATCTTTGGTGGGGATGCCGGCACCTTGGTCAGCTACTTCTAGGGTGAGCCCTTTTTCGCTGTACTGCAAAGTGACGGTGACTTTTTTGTGGGCTGAGGAGTACTTGAGCGCGTTGCTTAAAAGATTCTGGAGAATCTGAGTGTAGCGGTTTTTGTCTACCTTAAAAGAATGCGGGGCTTCGTCTGCATCTAAAGTGAGAGCGACTTTCTTGCGCTGAAATTGAGGCTGCATTTGTTTGAGCACCTTGGCGGTGAGTTCGTGTACATCGAGCACTACTGGCTGGACCCTATAGTGTGCTTCTTCCACCGCCGCGAGGGTTCGCACTTCCTCCAACATGGTTTGGAGACGCTGAGCTTCTTCTTGCATGAGCACTAGGGTTTCTTTACGCTTGGCCTCTTCTTTGATCACGTTGTCTGTGAGGGCTTCTAAATAACCACTGATATTGGTGAGCGGCGTAGCGAGCTCATGAGCCACATTGGTAATGAGCTGCTTTTGTAGATGACGATGATTTTCTAGAGAGACCGCCATGGTGTTGAGAGAAGCGGTGAGTTCCCCAATTTCGTCGTCGGTTTCTACAGGCACACGTTCTTGATAGTTGCCTTGAGCGATTTGTTTGGTGGCACGGATGAGTCGTTGCACCGGTCCGGTGAAATAACGAATGGCGATGGCACTCACCACAATGGCCCCCAGTGCCGCCCCTATCCCTGTGTAGACAATGGAGTTCTGTACAGTTTGAATGAATTCGTCATTGGGGCGAAGCATGCCTTCGGGCGGATTGAAGCCGGCATTTTTGAGCTGGTCGTAAAAGCTGGTGATGTGTTGCTCAATTTGCAAATCTGTAAAATAACTCACCAAAAATAGAGTCATCAAAATGATGACGATATAACTGACGAGGAGTTTGGCTTGGAGGGAGGGTTTCATGCGTCGATTACTTTATAGCCTACTCCAAAAACAGAGGCGATGTAGCGAGGATTTTTTGGATTATCGCTCAGTTTTTTGCGGATGTCTTTGATGTGAGCATCCACAGTACGGTCAAAAACGAGCGATGCGGACTCATAGACTTCTTGCATGAGTTGTTCACGAGAATAGACACGACCGGGATGACGGACGAGGGTATAGAGTAGTTTGAATTCCAGAGCAGAGAGCGGGATGGTTTTACCCTCTTGCATCACGGTCATTCGTTCTGGATCTAAAATCAAATCCTGGAGTTTTACTTTTTCTCGAGCATCTTCGGGCTGAGCTTGTGCGCGTCGGAGAATGGCTTTAACGCGCGCCACCAATTCCTTGGGACTGAAGGGTTTACTGAGGTAGTCATCGGCACCCACTTCTAGCCCCACGATCTTTTCTACCTCATCGGACTTTGCGCTGACAATGAGCACAGGAGTAGTGAATTTGCTGCGCAATTGCCGGAGCACCTCCAAACCTTCCAAACCAGGCAACATACGATCCAAAATGAGAAGATCGGGTTGGATCTTGAGGGCGAGCTCGAGTCCTTCTGTCCCGGTGTCTGCATGAATCACACGGAAGTCCTCTTTCTCTAAATAGAGCTGCATGAGCTCTGCAATCTTGAGGTCGTCTTCGATGATGAGGATGGTTTTTGGCATATGTTTTTTAGATTATAAAGCAAGGAGGGGCAGCAGAGCTACCCCTCACAGGCCTTCCTCCCATTCAATCGTAATTACTGCTGGGGTTGCTGAGACTGCATCTCAGTCATGTGCGCTTCAAATTCCTGGAGTTTAGCCACCGTATCCGGATCGTCCGAAGTGAGGGTGATCACTACTCCATTGTCTATGTTTTCTACGCTACGCGTTACGCCTTCCATCTGTCCTGGGTGATGGCCTCCTCCACGGGGACCTTCTTTAGGACCTTCCTGTAATTGGGCTACCGTATCGGGGTCATCAGAAGTCATGGTGATCTGTACGCCGTTGTCTAAGTTGATGACGGTACGAGTCACATTTTCCAAGTTCTGCACAGGACCATGGTTGGCATCAAAGTTAGCTTCACGATCCTGAAGTTTCTGCACTACGTCGGCATCATCGGAGGTGAGAGTGATAACCACGCCGTTATCAATCTTTTCTACCGTGTGAGTGACGTTCTGCATGAAGTCGGGACCGTGACCCATCATCTGGGGTGGATGCTGACTGATCGTTTCTGCAGATGCCTGGCTGATGGCTGCCGCTCCGGTTCCTCCTACGAGGATTCCGAGGGCGAGTAGCTTAGCGAGTGTTTTCTTGCTTGTGTTTTTCATAAGGAGTGGTTGGGTTACTATGAATTTTGGTGGAAATGTCGACCGGCGGGCTGCCCAAATCCTCACTGAGCTTAAGACTCAGTTTTGATGAAGAGATGAAAGAGTTGTGAAAAATTGATGAAGACTCTAGTCCTCCCAATCCATCGTTTGGAGGACTTCGTCCAAACGCGACCAAAGTTCGTCCACATCTACTTCTGTAAAAGGAGTGGAATGATATTCGGGAGCAGGATTGGTGATCACTACATTTTCTACAATAGAGAAGCAGGTTCCGTTGCGATAAGTGTTGTAATAGTGGAGATAGCCCCAATGTCCCATCCCGGAATCTCCCCCTTGAGCAGCATAGTAAGTGTGATCGTTTATGGTGATAGGATTTTCTACATCAAAACCTTTTGAAGATCCGTGCGCAAAGCTGATGCATTCTTCTAAGGATGCTGCGGATTTTGCGCTCACTCCTAGGCTTGCCTGTTCAAAATTAGTGCCTTCATAATTTTTTGAGGGAATGCTCACTTTTACAAAATAAAGCTCTGGACCTTCGTAGAGTGACCAGACCGCGGGGTAGTCAAAAGAAAGGCCATACTCATCCGAATGATAAGAAGTGAAATCGGGAGTTTCTGCGGCAGGAGCGGCTTCTTCGGTGTTGCTGTTCGGAAGAGCTTGAGAGGAATCAGGAGGCACCTTTACCGGTGTGGAAGGCGTTGAGTTGCAAGCCGTGAGGAGGAGGAGAGCGCACAAAGAAAGTGGCAGCATTTTCATAGATGTTGGGGGTTAAGTCGTCCGTTTTGAATATCGATGCGCCGTCCGTGGACTCGATCTAAAAGCGCATAGTTGTGAGTCGCAAAAATAATAGTCACGCCTTGGGTATGAAGGTGTTGAAAAACCTTCACTATCCCTTCTGCGGTGTCGGGGTCAAGATTTCCTGTGGGCTCATCCGCGATGAGAAGGCGAGGTTCGTGAATGAGGGCACGAGCGATCGCTGTTCGCTGTTTTTCCCCTCCAGAAAGCATGCGAGGAAAGTGGTGACGAGCATCGGCGAGACCCACTGTGGCCAGTAGTTCTGGGACTCGTTCGGCAATTTGACGATCGCTGTAGCCACAGACTTCCATAGCAAAGGCCACGTTTTCAAACACGGTTTTGTTGGGGAGCAGTTTGTAGTCTTGAAAAACGATGCCTATTTTTCGACGGTATTCTTGGAGCGCCTTCCCATCAAAGCGAGTCACGTTATAGCCGTCTACTACGATCTCACCGTCTGTCAGGCGTACAGCTCCAATTAGAGCATGGATGAGAGTAGTTTTACCTGCTCCAGAAGCGCCCGTGAGCCAGGTCCAAGAGCCACCTTCGATCTCTAGGTTTAAGTCATCTAAAACAAAACGATCTCCGTATTTTTTGGTGGCGTTTTTGAACTCGATCATGAACGTAGTATAGTGCGACTATGAAGCTTCTGAAATGGTTTTTGGTTTTGTCGCTGGTGGCAGGGCTGAGTGTGCCTTCCGCTCGAGCCGTAGTGGATGTGAGTTCTAACGAGCTCCAAGCGGCGGCGGATATCCTTCTTCCTAATGCCGATAGTTTGGGCTTGCTGAAAGGATACAGTGCTTTTCATTTGGAGGAAAAAAGTTCAATGACGGGAGGACTTTCTGCACGCTATAAGGCACTTCTCTTAGCTGATCCGTGGTTTGACAGTGAGCTGCCCGAAATTCAACTCATTCTTTACAGTTATTCTTCTCAAGAAGCGGCAAAAGCCAGTTTTGAATCTTTGAGCAACTCTGGAGATTTTTCCAACGGAGAAAAAACGGTGCTCAGCGAAGATTCTCATTCCCTTTATTATCAAAGTAATTTTGGAGGAAGTGGAGTGGATGTGCTGAATAGTATTGATGCAGAATATCGAGCACTCCATTTGCTGGAGTGGAATGGGAATATTTTGCTACAAGCCAGCTTGTTCCGACAGGACGGCGAATACAACGAGGTTAATCTCCAGGCTTTTGCCGATGCCATTGCCAAGACCGACGAGGTACAAACTTTACTCACTGGTGCCTTAGACAATATAAAACTTGCGATGGGGCTTTTGTTCCCACCTTCGGAATCTTATTGGAGCTCTCAGAGTGAAAAAAGTTCTTACGATTTGAGCAATACTTTTCATATTCCGACTCATGGTACCATTCATCTTAAAATCTATGTGACTACTCCTAGCGCAGCCGTGGGAACGATTTTGGATTCGTCGGGGCTATCTAGCCCTACGGATGGTGATCTGTACTTATACATCAATAGCGCAGGCCGATTATTTGCTGGAATTTATGCTCCTAATTTTGACGCGAACTGCACCCAAGAAGCGGGCTGGTATCGACTGGAGACCAACTCTAGCCTCTACCCTTACGAATGGAACTCTATTGATTTACACTATGGGGTGGGCGGGTTTTCCGTGGCCTTAAACGGAGAAGAAGAGACCAGCTGCAGCGTGTCTCAACCCCGATCTTCCAATGTGCTCTATTTGGGTGATTATCCGAACGATTCTATTGCCGAAAGCATGATCGGAACAGTGGGTTATTTGAGCACTGAATCCAGTAAGACGGACACGGGGCAGGAGTGGGATGATGTACTCACAGAACATTTATTTTTGGATTTGGAAGATACAGACCCCGATCTAGCCATTTTTCAATACCTTAAAACTAAGAAGGTTTTTTTGGGCAGTGATGGCATGCTTTACCCCGATGCCATTTTAAACCGAGCGCAAATGGTGAAGGTGGTTTTAAGAGCTTTTAATCGCAATGCCGATGCTGGAGCCTTGGCTCCGTTTTGGGATGTTCCCGTGGATGCTTGGTACCGAAAATACATCGCTAAGGCTTATAAAGAAGGGATCGTTTCTGGTCATGACAATGGAACTTTTTTACCAGGTCACGACATCAATCGAGCCGAATTTTTAGCTATGCTTTACCGTATTGATGGATCCAAACGTCTGAGTTATGAAGAAGGCACTTATGCCGATGTTAGTGAAGATGATTGGTTTGCTTTAGGTGCTGCTTATGCAGCTTCTAAAGGCTTGTACCCCGGAGCTCTTTTAGACCCTTCAGCCTTCGTGACTCGCCGCGAAGCGGCGCATATTCTTTATGCCCTCATGAATGAGTGAGCTTTCTGAACTCCAACGTCTCATTACGCGCTTTCTAGAACACTTGGAAATCGCTAAGAATAAGTCCAAAAAAACGGTGGAAAATTATCACCATTACTTGCAGCGTTTTGCTGATTTTTATGGAGAAAAAAACATCGGGGATTTGTCCTTGGATGACGTGCATCGTTACCAATTGCACCTCAATCGTTGGGCCGATGAACAGGGGCGGGGATTGGGTGTAAAAACTCAAAATTACCATCTCATTGCACTGCGTGCTTTCCTCAAATACTTAGCGCGAGAAGACGTGCCGACTTTGGCTCCAGAAAAAATTGACCTCAAAAAAATACCCGAACGTATTGTGGATTTTTTGACGCATGAAGAAATGGAGCGCGTGTTTGAGATGGTGGATTTTAGAAAGAAGGGCGGGATGCGTGACCGAGCGATGTTGGAAACTTTGTATTCTACGGGACTACGCGTGTCTGAGCTGGTATCGCTCAATCGCACACAAGTGGATCTAGAGCGACGCGAATTTACCGTTCGTGGAAAGGGGAGAAAACCTCGTATTGTATTTTTGTCTCAGCGTTGTGTGGATTGGCTTAAAAAATATCTAGTGGAACGGCAAGACAACTGGGAGCCTCTGTTCATCAGTTATGGTCGCAATCGCACCGATGAAGAGCTCGGACTGGGAGAAAAGCGCCGGCTCACGGCTTACAGTGTGGAAGAAATGGTGCGTCGCGCCGCTAAACTCGCCGGCATCGGTAAAAAGGTCACCCCACATGTGATTCGGCACTCTTTTGCCACGGACTTACTGCACAACGGAGCGGACATCCGCAGCGTGCAAGAAATGCTGGGACACGCGAGCATCACCACCACGCAGATTTACACCCACTCCACGAATGAGCGCCTGCGAGAAGTGCACGAAAAGTTCCACCGCTAGTTTATATACGGCTGTGCCCTATAAACTTGGCCTTGATACTTTCTCCCCCGTCTAACGGATTTAAGATCACACCATGACTCTGATAGCTGAGATCGGCTGAATTCCTCGGCGCTTTGCTCCTTACTTCCGGGGCAATTTTCTTACCTACAGTGTGGTACAGTCCCCATCCTGTAGCATTTTCAAACGGTGTTCCCTCATTATATTTTAGACGATTAAACCATTCTGAAGGAAACCCTCCGTCTCCTTTCCATTCTGGCAAATGCCTTAGATAAAAGTCCAAAAACCCATGGGGTACGTTTGAGAAGCCTGCGAAAACTCCTTCCACTGGTCTAAATCCAGCCCTAACCACGTCTTGCTGTGCTAAGGTTATTTCTCTCATAGTAACAAGGTGGGGAAGTCCCGACTGGGATATCTGCATTGCATGAGTTGAAGCGATGTCATCCCTCAGCTGTTCCCCCAACCAAGCGCCAAACGCTTTGCCTCGTAGATCGGCTCCAGGCAACTGTTCAGCGGGCGTGAGGTGCCCTCCCATTAAGAAAACTGGCTGTCCTCGCTTTGGTGCTGGCACCGCAGTTCTGCCGAAAG
The DNA here is from genome assembly GCA_964516995.1 of uncultured Candidatus Peribacteria bacterium. GTDB lineage: Bacteria > Patescibacteriota > Gracilibacteria > UBA1369 > 2-02-FULL-48-14. The sequence continues at coordinate 136,108 of CAZFAV010000004.1, forward strand.
GTTCATGGCCTTCATTTACTCTGTCTTTAAAAGCTGCTAAACAAGCTTGAACATACTCTGGGTCTTGGGCTTTTGGCATCTTCAACAAATCGCCCGCGATGGTAAAATCTTCCTTACGCACTGTGCCGTTTGACGGACCATCCCTATTTGGCTGGAGAGGGAAATCATCAGGTAGTCTGAGGGTAAACCTACTCATTTTTAATTTATTAATACGCTAAAACATCCAGAATTTTCCCCTTTTTCTGGATTTTGTCAAATTTATGCCCATTTTCTTGCCACTGATCGGGGAGTGCAAGCCTCATGGAAAAAGCCTATACTGATGCCATGAGTATTCTTACTGCCCAGCAGCTTGCAGAAAATGAGGCAAGGGTTTTGCAACCTTATGCGGTCTTGAGTCGAGACAGTCGAGGAAGAAAATATGAAGAAGCAGAGGACACACAGCGTTTGCCCTTTCAAAAAGACCGCGATCGCATTATTCATTCAAGGGCTTTTAGACGACTCAAAGACAAGACCCAGGTTTTTGTAGCGCATTACGGAGACCATTACCGTACTCGACTTTCCCATTCTTTGGAGGTGGCTCAGGTCTCTAGAGACTTAGCACGAATGTTGGGACTTAATGAAGATCTCGCTGAGGCGGTGGGACTAGCGCATGACTTAGGGCACACGCCTTTTGGTCATGCCGGAGAGCACGCTTTAGACGAATGTTTGAGGCCTTATGGATTGCGCTTTGAACATAATGAGCAGAGCCGGCGCATTGTGGAGGAGCTTGAAGAAGTTTATCCCGGCTGGGTGGGACTCAACCTGAGTCAGGAAGTGATTGAAGGCTTGATGAAGCACCATACCTCTTGGGACAATCCCTTGGGAGGAGAAGCAGTGCGACCATCATTAGAGGCTCAGATTGTAAATTTTGGAGATGAAATTGCCTACCAAAATCATGACGTGGATGATGGACTGCGCAGTGGACTTTTTGAAGAGTCTGATTTGAAAAAAATAGAACTCTGGCAGCGGGCAACCGAAGTGGTGGAAAAATTTTATGGTTCTATTGCGGATCCTAAAATTCGTTGGGCCAGAACCGTGAGTAAAATGATTGGACTCATGATCGTGGATATCGCCCAGGAAACGAGCCGACGTTTAAAAGAAGCCCGCGTGAAGACCCTAGAGGATGTCTACTCATTTGACGGGAAACTTGTCTATTTCTCCGAGAAAATGGCGGAAAACAACAAGGAGTTAAAAGATTTTTTAATGACACGACTTTATTTTCATCCAGAAGTGCTGGGCCATTCGGAGCGGGGCCAGGCCATCATTAAAACGCTGTTTGTTCGCTATATGGAAGAAGGAGGCAGACCAGAAGAAGTACGGGACTTTATTGCGGGGATGACGGATCCTTTCGCGGCCCAGCAGCTCGGGGAATAGTGGGCAGTTTTGGCCCCTCAGGAGTGGGAGGCTTAGGCACACTTTGAAGTGCTTGCGCAGGTAATGGAGCCTGTTTTTCTTTGAGCATTTCCATAAGCACTTTCTGCTTCACTAAAGTACGTAAACTTTTATCTTCCATCTCGCTGTTTTGAGAACGAAATAGTGAGGTAAAAGATTCTTCTAAATTGGCGAGTTTTTGTTCTTCCATAGCCTTAGCTTGAAAGAGTTGGACCACTTTATTGTCTGGGTCTCGCATCAGTAGACGTTGGCAAATGTCCACCACGTCTTTGTAGCGACCTTCTTTGCTCCACATTCCCAGCAGTTCTAAGACCACGTCCACATCTTGGCGTGCCATGGTGGTTCGCCCTCCAGAAGCGGCAAAAACAATGTCTCCAGCTTTATGGGCCAAAAGATAAAGAAGATAAAGGAAGCCTCCCCCAATGAGGATGAGTACAGGGAAGAACTGGCTGAACTGCAGAGCAAAATCAAAGCCAGCGTGCAGGGCCATGGCCAAGAGTAAGCCCTTCCATAAAGTGAGTTCCTTAAAGGCTTGCGGTTCGTCTCTGCCCGTGAGTTTGGCCCACCATTTTACCCCAGAAGTGCTTTCACCCATCCAAAGATTTGTTTCTAAAATAGGACGGGCAAATTTAGCAATTCCATAGAAGTAGCCAAAAATTCCTGAGAAGACCATGTGTGCACAAACAGTGAAGATTGAGCGAAAAATCACTGGAAAGAGGAAGTCTCCAAGACCTGACGACTGAAGCCAAATTTGGTAAAAATAGAAAATGTTTTCGGTGAAGGCAAAGCCTAGCCCCGCTAAAATAGAGTATTTAACAGAGTCGTTGATGGTTTGGATCCCAATCTTTGTTTTGTCCAAAACGCGCACCACTCCACTTTTGGCTAGCTCTTCTAGCATGCCCACCACCATGAGTGAGGACAGCGCCGCAAAGTGCACATCGCTTACATTTTTCTCAATGAGCGTGTAGATGTCTAGCTCAGGGAATTTGACGAATAAGAAGTCGTATAAAAAGATGAGGGGCAAAACGGTGAGTGTGCCTAAAAAAAACGCCAAAAGCAGGACCCAGCGTGAGGTGGCGCGGCCCTTAAAAATCACGTAGGACCAAATCATGGCAGGCAGGGAGGCCAAGACCACGACGAGGATAAGCTCTTTGAGTTGATCTTGTGTGAAGCCATCGAACATGCCATCATTTAACCCGATGATTTGCCCCAAATGCAAATACAAAAGCACCTCCGTGGTGGATTCCCGCGAAGCCAATGAAGGCCGCTCCATTCGCCGCCGCCGAGAGTGCGAAGATTGCCACCACCGTTTTACAACTTTTGAGAAAGTAGAAACGACTAACTTTATCGTGGTGAAGAAAGATGGATCACGTGAGAGTTATGATCGAGACAAAGTGGAACGTGGAGTGTGGAAGGCCTGCGAAAAACGCCCGGTCACTCAACAGCAAGTGAGCGAGATGATCGATCGTTTAGAAGAAGTGTGGAGTGCCAGCGGAAAAGAAGTGACGGGTGATATTATTGGGCGCGATGTGATGCATGCTTTAAAAGTGCTGGATGAAGTGGCTTACATCCGTTTTGCTTCGGTCTATCGGCAGTTTAAAGATGTGGAAAGCTTTAAACAGGAGTTGCAGAAACTACTGGATCGTTAGAGAGTGCCTCTTGGGAAGCCTATTCTATGAACGGTTTTAGTTTAGCCGCCCTTGTCCCATGACGTAGTTTTCTGAGTGCAGTTGTTTCAATTTGGCGAATACGTTCTCGTGTGAGATTAAACGCTTCACCAATTTCCGCTAAAGCATGATCTCTGGGCCCTCCAATGCCGTACCTCATACGCATTACTCTTTCTTCACGAGGAGTCAGGGTACTTAAAAGCGCCTCTATTTCTCCACTCAATTCCTCCTCATCAAAAGGTGCGTCCGGTGAAACAGCGTTGGGATCACGCAGCTGGTCGCCCCAAGTAGTAGCAGTGTCCTCATGGATGGGAGATTCTAAAGAAATGGGAGGAGAGTTCAGGCCTTTGTAGTATTCCAAAACCATCACATCCATCTCTAGAGCATCCGCCACTTCTTGGTGTGTGGGTTCTCTCCCCAGCGTTTGGAAAAGTACTTTTTCAGCCTCGTTGATCTTTATCAAAACTGCCGTCCTGTGAATGGGGATGCGAACCATCCTTACTTGATTTTCAATGACCCTAATGATGGACTGCCTAATCCACCAGGAAGCATATGTGGAAAATTTAAATCCTCGAGTGTGGTCAAATTTCTCGGTTGCCCTCATTAGTCCAATGTTCCCTTCGTTTACTAGATCAGCCAAGTCCATCCCTCGATAGGCATATTGCTTAGCAATGGAAATTACTAACCGAAGATTGGCCTGAATCAGCACGCTGCGAGCTATTTCTGCATCAGGCCCCCCCATGCTTATTCTTCGAGCTACTTCTACTTCTTCTTCAGAACTTAGAACATCAATAGCTCCCATTTCCTTCATGTAGCGAGGGTCTAAGGCACGATTTAGTCGAACTTCAGGTTCACCGTTTCTCATGACTATCGTTCTGTAATTTATTGTGTAGTTCACTCTTTTACCAATATTTCTGGATTTTGACAAGTATTGACTTTGACCTGATGGGGTTTTTCTGATATAATTTTAAGAAAACCAAAAATAAAAACGCATGAATCGTCGTCTTCGTCTGCGCCGCCCCTTACTCACTCTATTCTTTGCTTCAGCGACCTTTGTGGTCACGCTACTCGCGGGAATACTCAGTAATCAACACTTTGAAACCAACTTTCTGAGTGAACTTTTTAGCAAGGAGCCCGTAGGCACCCTGACGGGAACTCGAATGACATTGACGACTCGTGTGGATACAACAGAAGTTCAAACTGGAAATGAACTCGAAGAAGGAACTGTAGTGGCTAAAGAAGGAGAGTGGTCTTATTGCGACTACAGTTTGCCAGCAGAGCCCAGCTACAGCGTGGAACTGCAGCAAGTGAACGTACCTACCAGTATTGAGGCTGGAACAGTTTTTGCTGTGGACATGGTCTTTACCAATACCAGCAACAGCCGCCTTTTTTCTTGGGACAGCAACTGCAGCGGCATGCCCGTTCTTAATGTGGGTACTCAAAAGACGCAAGACCGGAGCAGCCTCTTTGCCGGCAACGACTTAGCCATTTCTGGATGGATTGCTTATAACCGTATAGAAATGACGGACCCTTATGTGGAACCCCAAGGGACCTTCCACGTAATCTACCAAAGCATTGCCCCCGCCGGAGACAATATTTATCGAGAATTTTACCAGCCGCTCATAGAAGGTCAGGCTTGGATCGGAGAGTCGTTTGGAGTGGATATCACTGTGGGAGTGCCCAGCGAACAAATGAAAGAAGACATTGGCTTTGTACAAAATGTCTCTTTGTCTGCGGCTGACCTAACTGGACTAGAAAGGAATATTGAGGTTGAGCTGGCCACTCAAACCATGCATGTACGTTTTGGAGAAACTTCAGTCTGGGATCTTACTATTTCTTCGGGTAAGGCTTCTACGCCTACCATCAGTGGAAACTTTAAAATTCTGTCTAAGCAAGAGCTGCGTATTGGGGGAGAATCTCCTCACTACCGCATGCCTTATTTCCAACTTTGGGACAGCCGAGGATACGG
>CAZFAV010000005.1:0-50134 GCA_964516995.1 uncultured Candidatus Peribacteria bacterium
ACCATTTTTAAATCAAGTCAAGTCTGCTCGTGCGGCCTTTTTCGGCTCATGATTTAATCATCTAAGACTCTTAAACCAGCTTAAAACACTCTCCCAAGGGCCCACTTTTTGCTTAGCTGGGAAAACTACAGTCCATGCAGAAGATATCTTGCCTTCATCCGAGTCAACCCCTGCCTTATAAGACACAGCTCGATCTGGTCCATTCACGACAAATTCTATAGCAACTACTTCATCTGCCCTTACACCTCCTCCAAATCTACGTGCATGAGGTCCGTGATGCTCATCAAGAAATGGATATGTCTCCCTAGAGGATGCCGTGTCGTAATACCCAGTGGGAGTAAAATAAAGTCCACTTGGACTCGGCCCCTCTATTCTAGCGTTTTCACCCGCTTTTAAAATGTCCTCTACCAGTTTTGCAAGTTCCGAGTTCCCGTTAATTCTTCTAAATTCACCCTCTCGCATAACTGTTCCTCTACCTATCTGAGATTCAATCAGACTTATTACCCTTTGTACAGTATCTGTGCCTTTCGAATGATCTATTGATGACATAGCTGGTTTTAATTTAAGGAAAGATATAATACCATGCTATTGCGTATAGTCAATACATGGCCTCAAATAAAGGTATCCCTTGTCATATTTAGCTCCGAGTAAAACAGATTCCCCCGCATCCCTCTTTTCAGGCTGGCTTTCATCGTGATGAGAAAGTAACCTTTCCGCAGTTGGCTACCATCTTTTACTCACACGCTCCCCACTGGCCAAGTTGATTGGCTTTTGCGGAGTCTTCTAAAGATTGGAAGTAATCAGGCGTAGAGGTGGGGTACTCACTGGGGTAGCTGGCGATTCCTCCTTTGAGGAGGGCTTCGTTGAGGCGAGCTACGGTTCCATCTTCGCTGAGTACGTCTACGTAGCGGAGTTTACGCCCAAAAGGATCGGTATCTTTGTTCGCAGGGTCGGCGGACAAATAAACAGCACGATTTTTTAGAAAATTCATAGTGAAGTTCGCGGCTTCAATTCCGTAACATTCAGCGGTGGAATCTGGGCCGTTGATTTCGTTGGTGTCTACTGCAAGAAGACGAACCTGGAAAATTGACCGATCGGGGGCAGAAACCAAAATTGTATCTCCATCGAGCACTGCTACCACCCAATAAAGAGTGGTGTCCGAAACTTGGAGCAGTTCGTTCTTAGAAGGGAAGCCGATTTGTTCTTCGATTTCTACGGGTGTTTTGTCTTTCCACTGAGCCCCATCTAAAGGTTCTGCAGAGGCTACGGGAGAGGAGAACAAACCGAGAACGACTTGGAGAAAGGAGTCGAACATGGAAGAAGTAAAGGAGGCGATTCTGACATAATTAATTTAATTTGTCAAGTATCCTGCCCGTGGGCTTACTGCTAAGCTTGATTCATGAAATTTTTGGAACACACCGATTGGGAAACAGTCTTTGGAAAATGGCGAGAGAATGAGGCAGACGATCCGGTTTGGGTGGAGTGCGCTACTCGTATAAAAGGATGGCCCGACTGGGAATCATGGCGGCGTTTTACAGCTGTTCAACTGGGGGCTTCCCAGTTGAAGTGGGACCGTTATTTGCTGGAAAATCCCGCCGAGGAATTGCCTCTACTTTTTGTTGGCCCTTTTAGAGGCTGGCAAGAGCGCCTGAAGCGAAAATCTGGCGGGACTTTTGCAGAGCTCATGTCTGATCCGGAACAAGTGAAGTTTTTTGAGCAGCATAAAAAAGTGCTCGGCATGGTGGCTGATTTTCCTCACCCCACGGAAGTCATTGTGGTGCGCCGCCAAGACACGGGCGAGCTGATTTGTATAGAAGGTCACCATCGCTGTGCAGCGGCCTCATTGGCCCAAGCTCGGGGGCGGCCTATAAATTTTGCTGGTCCGGTGACTTTGGCTCTAGCAGATTTACCTGAAGACCAAGTGCAGGTTTTGGAGGAAATGCTCAAGAGAGGTTCGGCGAGGTCTTAAGCTGCTTTTTTTACCAGGCCCTCTGCCTTTTCTGCAGCCTCTTTGAGGTCCATGGCTTGTTCCACAAACTTGAGAACCAGAGCCATCACCAGTAACACCTCTGCTCCTTCTTGGCGAGCTGCGTCCATGGTTTCATCCCAACCGAGTATGTCTACAATAATATTGGCTGCGCGAACTTTTTCTCGGTAGGCTGGCACGGGATCCACGTTGAGTTCTTTGCTGGCTACTAGCTCCGTGGTGCCTTCTAACCGGTTGCCCTTAGCGTGCTCAGCTTCGTGTCGGATCACATGGCGGAAAGAGCCTGTACGGTAGCGGCGCTCTTTAAAAAACTTGGCATTGTTGGCGGCGAGAGTGTCTACGCGCACGTCTATGTCCTTGGTTTCTATCATGCAGGTGCCTGCCACATCTCCCATTTCCTCTACGGATTTTACTTCGGCATCACTCACATCTATACCCGTTTTTTGCTTCACATAAGCCACGTCCGCTTTGATCTCACGGGCGAGCTCATCATCACAATCCTCTACATAGTTTTGTACACTGAGGCTCATACGAATTTTGGTTAAGCTTCATAATAGACCTTTTGTCAAAAAAAGCGAGAGTTTTGCGGTTTGATTGCTTTTGGACAGGTTCGCGATATAATCGGCAGGCCTTTTTTAAGTGCACTTGTGGCGGAATGGTAGACGCGCACGGTTCAGGACCGTGTCCGCTCACGCGGGTGGAGGTTCAAGTCCTCTCAAGTGCACCAGTTGATCGTGCCCTAGTCAATTCATACCTAGGCGCGTAAGATACGAATGACTTACGCCACCCTATGTCTACAACCTTTGATGCTTGGAAAAAAATCGGCCTTTCTTCTGCGATTGTGATTGCCCTCAACGTCTTTTTTTATGCGGGGCTCGATTCTTTTTATCCTGCTCCTCAATATGAAGACTACTGCGGCCCAGGCTCCATGGTCTACAAACCGGGGGTGCAAGATGAAGCGGCTTGTAAGGAAGAAGGGGGGAGTTGGGTGTCTCCAGCTGAAGGAGAGCCTTTTTGTGACATGAGCACTGTGAACTCCATGACCTGCTACAACGACTACGACACAGCAATGCGTCCTTATCAAAGAAATAGTTTTATTATTTTTACGATTCTGGGCCTCATCACTTTAGTGGTCAGTCTCACTCTTAAACTCCCTATGGCAGTGGGGCGTGGGCTCATGTACGGCAGTGTGGTGACCCTACTTTTGGGAACGCTCTTCTACTGGTCTTATATGGAAGATTACCTCCGCTTTATTGTGAGCGGAGTGGTCTTAGGGGTTTTGGTCTTGGTTGGGGTGAAGAAGGTCAAGGACTGAAGCATCACCCACTCCTGCGGCCTCGAACTCTTCTTGTTTTTGGTTGATGGCGTTGGGCAAAAAGAAGAAGTACGCCATGAGCAGAACCAAAAAGAAAAAGAGTAGCTTTTTAAGCATGGGGATGGGGTGCGGTACGACCGAGCAAGGCGTAAGTTTTTTCTAACATGCGCTTTTCTTCCTCTGGATCCTCGTGATCATAGCCCAAGAGATGCAAGAGGCCGTGAGTAAAAAGGAAGCGAAGTTCTTCGTTTAAAGTTTGGCCCAAATCCTCTGCTTGCTGTTGTGCACGAGGAATGGAGATGACGAGTTGGCCCAAAGTTTTGGGCTCATCGAGGGTAAAGGACAAGACATCGGTAGGGCGATCTTTGCCACGGTATGCTTTGTTGAGGGCGTGAATTTCTTCATCGGTAGTGAGGAGCAATTCGAGCTCAGTTTGAGTGAGGGGAGGCAGGACTTTGGGAAGCCTCTTAAGAAGCTCGGTAAAAAGAGTCTTGGGAACCTTTGTTTGAGTCGAGTTGACCAGGGTGAGCTTCATGGTGCGGCTTTGGGTAGAAGAGTTTGCCAGTCTGCGGTGCCCATTTCCCAGTAGGGGTAAATGGCAATCCCGGAGAGGCGAGTGAGATCACTGCGAATATTCTGAACGCCTCTGGTAAAGCCATCAAGCCCGGTTTTAAGATTTTCTGTAGCAGGGTCTATGCTGGCTCCTTCTTGGTAAGTCGGGATACCGACTCTTACGGTGACGGTGCTGGGGACAATCTTGGAAAGCGCGATGGTCTGTTGCTCCACCCACCATTCGTAGAGCTTGGGGTCATGAAAGCCGGTGTCGTAAGTCATCACTACTAACTCATCGATAAAAGGGGTAATAGAGTCTATCTGCGCGGTTGACCAATAGCTTTGAATGGACACCCCCAGTAACTGTGCTGTCCACTGACTCAAAAGCGCTGGCTGCCACTCGTCCATAGCGATAGAAATTTTGCCGACCGGCAGGGCCTCTCTCAGTTCTTGAACCAACTTCACAAAATCCGCGTCATCTCTTTCGACGGGTTCAATATTGAGGTGGACCCCATCAAAGCCCTGAGCGACAGCCCATTTTGCTGAGGTTATGATCCCCGCACGGACAGTGGGATCGTTAAGATCAATCCCACTACGTACTTGCCCTATCCAGGCATAGTTGGTGGTCCCGAGTCCCTCTAGTTTTTCTCTAGAAATGGACAAATCCTCCGCCAGCTGTCCAGTGGGGGAAAGTGGACCCACGTGGAAATATAACTCATCGATCGAGTAGCTGTTTATTTGCTCCTGAAGCGTAGTAAACGAAGGCGTGCTACTGGTGCTCCACTCGTGACTCATCCAGAAAGCTACTGAAGGGGTGAGGGCTCTGGAATCTAAATGGATTCCATAAACAAACCAAACAAGAAGTAGGGCACAAAGGGTGAAGAAGCCCACGGTCACCACAATGAGACTTCGGGCCATTTTCTGCAGCGCTTTGAACATGCGTGGATGATACACGACTACTCATAGCGCATCAATTTTTTAAACTTTGCAAGACTTCTCACGCACTTCTGTGTAGTCAAGTTGGACAGCGGATGATAAGGTAGGGAATAGACAATTTCAACTCCACGCCTATGTCACTCACCGCTCCCAAATTTACGATTTCGCGCAAAGACGCTGCCGATCTTTTGGCTGTTTCTACGCGAACTATCGATCGTTACATTCGTTCTAAAAAACTTTCTGCTCGTAAGAAAGCGGGCAATATTTTGCTTTCGGAAGAGGAAGTGAACAATCTTAAAGTGACGTTGTTCCAAAACATGCATGGCGCTTCACCGGACGTAGAAGGACGTGCTCATCGTCATATCGACAGTGTTGCTGCCCGTGCCAACTCTACAATTTTTGATGCTGAAACTGGAACTTTAGAAGAAAATCCAATGGTAGAAGCGATTGCAGAAACTAAGCCCAGCATGGCCGCCAGCGAAAGAGAGAAAGTGTTTGAAGAGCTCTATGACTTGTCTCGACGCGAAGTTCGTGAATACCACAACAAACTGGAAGCAGCGAACTATCGCCTTGGACAACTTGAAGTGCAAGTGAAGCATTCTGTACCTCTTCTTGACTACCAAGAAAAGGAGCAGGCTATCCGTCAGCAAGATGATATCATTCAAAATAAGGTCCGACGCCAGGAAGAAACCATCCAAATTATGGAAACGGAGGTGAAGTCCGAGCGTCTCAACAAAAACATATACATTGGTTTGCTGCTTGGCGTGCTCTGTCTTCAACCGCTGCTGTGGTTACTCCTCAACAGCTAAGACGCAGCATGTGTCCAAACAGAAGGCTGCTTAGGTAGCCGAGAAAAAAGGGGCGATGGAGTGGTCGCTCCTTTTTTAGTGTTCTTCACCACTCAAGTTGAGAGCCACTTGAAAGATCGCAGTCTAATTGACAAAATATCTTTAAGATTTAAAATATATTTTTAACGGCCTGCCTTTATGAGATCGCGTTGCTGGGTTGCTGGACTTTCTTTTCTCGCTGCGTGCAATGATTCTTGTGCGGAGGACTCACTCCCCCTCCCAAAAGAAGCTATCACCGTTCAACATCAAGAAGGTGCCCCTAAAACCGTTATCTATATTGCTGACCAGCATGTGCTCCCTGGTATTAGGACTAATGACATCGGCCAAAAGGTCCAGGATTTTCAGGTCCGTGTGGTCCAAGGCTTAGTGGGTGCAGGAATTAAACCGGGGATCGTTTTAGAGGATGTTCCTCTCAACGCAAACGAAGAAAATATTTTAGTCGTTGAAAAAGATATCTCCACACAGGTTAGTCCTTATAAAAGAAGTACTTTAACTATCTTGGAACGCTTTAGAGATTCCGTGCAAGTTCGTGGAAGTGTGGCGCCTGAAATTTGGCCGCTGATGTTACGCTATGCTGCACCAGAGTTTGATGGTGCCGTACAGAAAATGGGCAAACTCGATCTTATTCAGTGCCAAGATGACAGGGATCGCACGCACTTAATACCTATGAGTGAAGTAGTGCAGCATTTTCATAATCAAGCCGCTCTTCCTTTTGAAATCGATTGCTATTGCAGGACTTGGCAAGAAACAAATACCTATGTTCCTAACTACGAAAATGATCGAAAGATTTTGGCTCCCCAAAGGGAAGTGGGTGCTGCTATGGCTGCCCCAGAAGAAGTAGTGGTACTCATTGCTGGTAAAGACCATGGTCCAGAGATTGAACGTCTACTCGGGGAAGAAAACGTGAATTATTTCACCCTAAAGACTCCTGGCGTAGATTTGACTCCTATACCTGTCGTGCAGCCCTTGGGTGACGATTCCCAAGGTACTTGTGCAAAGCTCTATCCCTTAAAGCAAGCTCTGCAGTAGTATTGAATAAGTCTATTTAATCCTACGCTATGACCGCTTTGCCTTTTGAACTGGAACCCAAGGAAGAACTGATCCGTGAGGAACAGGTGGTTTGGATACAAGGAGGGTTTAAAAATAGAATGGGGCGACTTTATCTTACGAATAATCGGGTGCTGTTTTCTCAGCAGAATCCTTTTTTGACTTCTATGTTTGGGCTCATTGGTCTTTTGATTCAGCACTTTTTAAAGCCTAAAAAGCCTGGACTGGAGCTTCCTCTCAAATCCATTGGAGGTTTTGAAAGGACGACTTTTGGATTTAACAAAAATATCCTCCTGCTGCACACCACTCAGGGAGATTTAAAATTTGGACTCAACACCCCCTACGATCAATGGGAGGCGGTGCTTAAAAAGGATCTCAAAAAGTGAGCGCTGGCAGAGAAGTGAGGCGCTTGACGGAGCGATTTACTCCCACTCAATGGTGGCGGGGGGTTTGTTGGTCACATCGTAGAGGAAGGCGGAGAGATCTGTGTCGGCTAGAACTTGTGTGGCCAATTTACGCACTTCAGTCATGGGCAGCTGAGCGAAGTGAGCGGTCATGGCTTCTTCGGAAACGATGGGACGAAGCACCACGGTCTCTTTTCCTTCTGCATTGATGGAGAGTGGTAGCAGCACAGTGGGCATTTGCCATACGTTCAAATGCTCGTTGATTTCGCGCAGCCAGAGCATGCTCAGTTTGTCGGCGTGTTGAAGGCGCTGCACTCGGTCTAGAGTGAGGGTGCCGGGTGTGATGCCTGTAGTGGTGAGGCTGTTGGGGCTTACAGCATAGAGCACGCGATTCACTTCATGGAAGCGATTGGTGAGGGCAGGAGAAAGTTGGGCCAACTCGTCCCAGTCGCTGTCTCCAAAGAGTACCACCGGGTGACGGTAGGTGCGGAAATCTCCTTGGACTCCTACCGATTTGATGGGCAGGAGCTTCGCCTTGAGGGCCGATTTTTTCTCTAGCAAAAATTCGTTGATCTTTTCTTCGAGCTCCTCGTGCTTTTCTGGCCAATCTTCGGTTTGAGCACAAAGGATGCGCACGGCGAGCCCGGGTCCTGGGAAGGGATGGCGCCACACTAAAGCATTGGGCAGGCCAAGCTTTTTGCCCACTTCACGGACTTCATCTTTGTAGAGATCGCGGAGTGGCTCAATGACGCGGCCTTGCTTGATGAGCTCCTCGATTTCTGGGACACGATTGTGGTGCGTTTTTATTTTGGCGGAATTCTTGGTGCCCCCAGACTCAATGGTGTCTGGATAGATGGTGCCTTGGCCGAGCATCCAATGCTCTGGATTGAGGCCCAAGGCTTTGGATTCACGAGCTTGGATTTCTAAGAACACTCGTCCAATGACTTCACGCTTTTTCTCGGGTTCGGTCACACCCTGGAGAGCGGCAAAAAATTCTTTGCTCGCGTCTACCACTTGGAGTTTTTCGATCCCTTCTGAACGGAGGGCCGTTTCTACTTCTTCGCGCTCATTAGCACGCATAAAGCCGGTGTCCAGAAAGAGGCCGTGTACGCGATCTTGTCCTAAGGCTTTGACGAGCATTACATACGCTACCGTGCTGTCTACACCACCGCTGATGAGCATAAAGACATTGCGTTCTCCTACTTCTTGACGGATTTGCTCGAGCGAACGATCGATGAAGCTCTTGAGATCCCAGTCTGGCTCGGCGCCCGTGAGGTGGATGAAGTTAGAAAGGATTTCATTGCCTTTGGTGGTGTGCGCCACTTCGCTGTGGAACTGGAGACCAAAGAAGTGCCGCTGGAGATCACCGACCGCGGAGTAGGGATCGTCGGCGCTGGAAGCGAGAATCTCAAAACCTTGGGGGAGCTGCGTGACGCGGTCTCCATGACTCATCCATACTTGAGTACGCTCGGCGGATGCGAAGTTTGCAAAAATTCCTTCTGGCTTAGTGATGCTGATTTCTGCCTTTCCGAATTCTGCTCCAGTTCCGCTCCCTGGTTCTACCTTTCCACCCAGCAAGTGGGTGATGAGTTGATGTCCGTAACAAATTCCTAAGATGGGGAGCCCTAGTGTGAATAGGGCTGGGTCTACTGTGGGAGCATTGGGCTCATAAACGGAAGCAGGCCCTCCAGAAAGAATAATCCCCTTATAAGTTTTGAGCTGCTCTGCAGTGACATCTGCAGGATGCAAGATCTCGCTATAAACACCCAGGCGACGAATACGTGTAGCAATCAGATGAGTGTACTGGCTGCCGAAATCGAGGATAGCTATTTTATTCATTGGGCTTGAGGCTGAGATAAATGGAGTGTATCGGTTTGAGAGAAAATTGCAAAGTTGAGGGGTTATTGCTTTTTAATGTAAATATGTTATAATATAAAGATTTAACCCAATCAAAATGAAAACCAAACACATGGTTCTCGCTGCAGTCCTCGCCCTAACGCTCGCTGCAGGTACTTATATGGCAGGAAATTCTGGCGAACTTTTACAGGGACGTATCGTTGGAGGAGGGACTCTTTCTCTTTCCCCCAGTAGCCCTTCAGGATCGAGGAGTGTTTCTGCCAGCGATCAATTGTTTGCTTTTGATTTGACGGCTTCTGCTACTAAGCAATCCAGCATTTATGCTGGTACCCCTTTGCTGTTTACTCTAAATACAGATTCTAACGACATTAGTATCTCCTCGGTAGGAAGTAGAGTGGAAATTCTAGACCAATGGGGTGCTTCTGCGGGTTATGGGTTTGTTGTACTTGATTCGTACGACCAAGCTTGGTTCACCATTTATCTTAAAAAGGACTTGCAAGCCAGCGCTGGGACGACCTCTACTTTTCCTATAGTAATGGACACTGTTACTGTTTTGGATGACGATGCAGGTACGGATGATAATGTTAATGTGACCATGAAACATGGGACGACGACCATCACTGGAAATACTCTGAAGTACTAAAAGTTCATCGCTTTGAAAGAGGCTGCCTTGGGGCGGCCTCTTTTTTATTGCTCCGTGCTGGCGCTGTCGACGGAGACATCCTCTGTAATGCCTTCGTCTGAAGTGGAACCTTCTTCCGTTGCAGCTTCCTCTTCTGTGGAAGCACTAGAGAATTCCGCAGGGCGCTGAACGACGGTAACGGTGCGAGGACTTGGATTCACTAGATTTCCTGCGTTGTCTGTGATGCCCTGAAGAGTGACGCTGTAAAACTCTTCTTCTTGCTCGGTCATGCCAGAGAGCGTGAGGATTACCGCTGCTCCATCCACTTTAACACTACTGACGGCTACGGTATCCGTAGTACCGAGAACTGTTTGATCTAAGTCTAGCACTTGATAGTTCATGGAGTCCCCAGCACTGTCTAGATTCACGGGCTCATTGAAGACGATGGTGATTTGATTCATGTCCGTCATTTCATGGGAAATGATGCGGGGGGCATGGTTGTCGGGGAGGAGAGTAAAGGCAAGATTCATGTCCTCGGTGAGGTGAGCATCGAAGCTTGCGGTATTTTCTCGGACCTCAAAGAGGGGAGCATCAAGGCTGGTGTCCTGAGGGGTGTGCACCACTACTCGATAATAATCTCCATCGGTGCCGGGCTGTTTGTGGAGATGCAAATAATAGGTGCCATTGTTCCACACGTATTCGGGCAGCTGATACGTGTAGTGGTAGCTTACGGATTCACCGGGTTTTAAGCGCACCAGTTCACCGAGTACATAGACATCGTCGCGGTCTTCGGTCACAGAACCTCCACTCAGAATTTTGGAACTCTTGGGAATCATGGTGCGGAGATAGCCGCTGTAGTCTCCACTCAGGGGAATGTTGTAGCTGCCGTTGTGAGTGAGGGTCACGGTGACGTTGGCCGTGATGACGGGATTGCCCACGATGTCCCGCTGGCTTCCCACAGAGAGATCATAAGTGACGTCTCGGGTGATGTAGCGGTCGCTCTTGGCCCCTCCATAATTGCCTTCATTCACAGCGAGGAAATCGCCCATGTCGGATTGAGGAAGAGCACCGTCCCAGTTCCTGCTGTGGAAGGAATCCGCCAGACCACTGGAGTTGAAGGCAGCGAGCACATGCTTTTCATTGAAGCCTTGCGAGAGGAGAGTAAGGAAGCTGTGGATCCTCCATGGGAAAATGACGGTTTTATTGATGAGACTCTTCATTAGTGGCGTAGCGATGTCTTTGCGCTGAGCCAGGGCATCGGTGCTGTGGCGGTCTACATCAGAAGCTAGCGAAGAAAGCGTTTGGAATAAGTTTTGCTGAGTGAGCGTTTGTCCCTCCACCGTGATGGGGGCATACATTCCTACAAACTGCTCGAGGAAGTGGAAATCTACCGCGAGCACTCCATCTATTTCTTGATCGGGGTAGGTCATGTTATAAAACTCGATGAGCTGGTCTTTGGTGAGGCGGAAATCGGGATTGTCATTGGCATCGCGGAAATTGTGTCCACTGTAACCGTTGCCTTGCAGGAGCGTAGAGAGCACCAGTGGAGGTTCTACATAGTCGTGATTATCGATGTCTCCATAAACGTCATGGAAGTCGATGCCCGTATAAACTCCATGACTAAAATGCAGAACTCCGTAATTGGAAATAAATCCACCTGTGGGACGCAGCTCGTAGTTGTTTTGAAAAAGCACCAGGTAAGTACGGCTGCCAAAAGGGAAGCCCGTGAGTGACGGAGCTCGGAAAAGGAGGAAGCCGAAGTCTCCTAAGAATTGGTAGAGCAAAAAGAAGCCCAGAACGAACAAAAATCCCAGGCCATAGAGCAGTTTTTTACGGCGACTCCACGGAAGAGCTGGCTTTTGACTGTGCGGCGTGTGGGCCGGATGGGGTGGATGAGGAGCGTGCGCAGGGTTTACCCGTGCCGCTGGCCTTTGGAATTCCGGATCTGGTTTGTAGCCGCTGGTGCCGTAAGATCGGTCGTACATGCGGCTACTATAAGCCACGCGCTTCGAAGAATGCAACGGGGTCTAGCCAGTTTTAAGATCTTCTTGGGAGTTTTGGTTTCAGTCCCGTTCCACGTCATAGGCCACGCGGATGCGATCCCCTTCTGGTTTTATTTTGCGGATGGTCATGTGGCGAAGATCGGCTAGCGCGCTGACATGCGTACCTCCGCACGGCACTCCAAAGTCCCCGTAATACACGATGCGGAGAGGTTTGCCGGGTGCAAGAGTGGGCGGGATTACAAAACCTTGCCTCTGGAGTTCTTCCGCGCTCACAAATTCGATGTGGGTAGTGATGTTCTCTGTAATGATTTCGTTGCAGATTTTTTCTACTTGAGTGGGAAGCGTCTCGCGATCTTGTCCGTCGAGACTGCCGGTGTATTCCACGTAGGGTCCGTCGGGGAAGTGATAGCCTTTGCCGGGAATCCAAGGAATACCGAGGCGTTTGAGTGCAAGGTCCACCACGTGGCCCCCGGAGTGCAGGCGACGATGGAGCGCACGACGAGTGGGTTCCACGTGAAGTTGCACCGTTTCACCGGGAGTGAAGCGCCCCGAGGTAAAGCGGCCAATGTGCTTGATCATACCATCCATGTAGCGGACTTCTTCCACTTCAAAAGTGGCAGCGTCACTGGTGATGGTGCCTTTGTCGTAGGGCTGACCTCCGCCTTGAGCGTAGAAAAGGGTTTGATCCAGAAAAACAATGGTTTTGCCTTCGAGGTCTACGACTTCCTGAACCGTCGCTGTCCCTTTGACGGCTTCCATGTCTTCCATATAGAGCAGTCTGGTGGGTTCCATAGGTAAGAATAAGTTAGTATTTTATAACATTTATTTACAAGATAGTGATTTGTTTGTAAACTTTTTAATGTTAGTAAACACTAACAACAAAAGGCGTGCGCCAACAACTAGAAACTTTAGGGTTCAGCTCAAAAGAAATTGATGTCTACTTGGGGCTCTTGGAGTTTGGCTTGCAGCCGGCCTCTGTGATCGCAAAAAAAACAGGAATTTCTCGCCCCACTGTTTTGTTTCTTTTTGAGCAACTTTGCAAAAAGGGTTACGTGCGTAAAAGTCACCGAGGGCGCACTCAATATTTTTACGCGGACCCCAAAGACTTGGAACGAAGCAAGACCGCAGAGTTGGCACGTGCAGAATCCGCGCTCAAAGAGGCTTTGCCCTTACTTCGTGAATTTAAAAATCCCTTTTCATCCGAGCCGAAAGTCACTTTTTTTGAGGGACTGGAGGGATGCCGGCGCGCCTACTCTTTGCTACTGGAGAGTCAAACAGAAGTTTTGGAGTTCGCGCCGCACGACGATCTTCTAAAAATGGGCGAAGCCTTTATGAATCGATTTATGGCAGAACGAGCCCGTCGAGGTATTTTTATTAAACCCATTTGCCCTCGCAGCAAACTTCATGAGCACTATAAAAAACTCGATCATAAGCAGAAGCGGGAAATCAAAATGTTTGCGCCGGAGCGAGGGCGCATCTATTCCTCCATCACGATTTTTGAGGACCAGGTTCTGTTGCTCAATTTACATCAAGACGCTTTTGCGATTCTCATTCAAAATAAGGAAGTGGCCGAAACATTAAAGACTATCCACGGGATGGTATGGGCGGGCCTTTAGTCCAAAGATTCGGCTATCCCTTTATTGAAATAAAGAGAATTTGCCTGTTATTTTTTTGAGCTCTTCTGTCTCACCAAACAGAACGATACCAAAATAGTCTAAATCTTTTTCTGCGGTTTTTTTAGTCCCTGCCCTTTGGTCTTCTGAAGTACCCAGGGTCATGGTGCTCGTGAAGTCACCGTAAGGGATGCCTCGCTTAATACATTCTTCACGCACTTGGCGGATCTTATTTGAATTGTCCGCTTTGAGGGCAATGAAGGGAAAGTGAGAGATGTTGGGATGAGCACCCCCATCGGCATCTTCGTACTGTAAAAAGCACATGTCTTTGGCTTGACCGGACCCTGCCACTAGACCAGCTGTGATGTGACCGAGAGCATTCATCAGTCTTCCTGTTTCTACTTTTTTGTTGAGTACAGCTACAAATCTTTTGGTTTTCTCGTCAGGCAGTTTGCTGGTGGATGGGGCTTGAGCCGTGGATGTATTGGTAACGATTTTAGCTTCGTGACTGGTCGGTCTCATGAGAGGGAACAAGACTACATCTCGTAAGTTGTCTTGATTGGTGAGCAGAGTCACAAAACGATCGATCCCCATACCCCAACCAGAAATAGGCGGCATGCCGTGCTCCATACAAGTGAGGTAGTCTTCATCCGTATTCATAGCGTCTTGGTCACCTCCGGCTTGCGCCCTGGCCTGTTCTTCAAAACGAGCGCGCTGATCTACAGGATCCACAATTTCGCTGTAAGCATTGATCACTTCCCATGTATTTACGAGGAGTTGGAAGGTTTCACATACTTCTGGACGTTCATCACTTCTGCGTGCCAAGGGTTTAGTGCTGGCAGGATGGTTGATCACAAAACAGGGGTCGATGAGTTTGGGCCTGCTGACTTTTTTGTAGAGAGCATCACACAAATTGCCATAACCCATTGTTTCCATTTCTTCGATGGCGATTTTTTTCTTTTGAATGAGGGCACGAAGTTTGTCCGCATCTTCATCCACGCTGTAAATATCGATACCGCAGTCGCGATGAATGAGTTCACCAAAATCTAGGCGTGGCCATGGAGCTTTAAAGTCCACTGTCACTTGGCCACCCTCTCGGGACTGGACCTGTATCTTTAAGGTACCAAAAAGCTCTTTGATCACAGTAGTGAGCATTTTCTCCGTGAAGTTCATGTTGTCTTTGTAGTTCCAATAGGCTCCGTAGTATTCAAGCATTGTGAATTCCTGCAAATGAGAAGGATCCATCCCTTCATTGCGGAAACAACGTGCAAACTCGTAAACCCGCTCAAAACCACCGGCTACTAAACGCTTCAAATAAAGCTCTGGGGCAATTCGTAAGTAGACATCAATGTCCAAAGCATTGTGATGAGTCACAAAAGGGCGAGCGGTAGCGCCAGAGGCCACTGAGGCGAGCACAGGGGTCTCTACTTCAAGGAATTGGTGTGCGTTGAGATAATTCCGGATGGCGTCGGTAAGGCGCGTGCGCACCAAGAACCGGGCCATGGTTTCATCGTTCATGATGAGATCCAAGTACCGCTGACGATACTTGGCTTCTTGATCTTGAATACCGTGCCACTTTTCGGGCAAGGGTCGCAAGGTTTTGCCCAGGAAAGTCCACTCTTTGATGAGCACCGTAAGCTGTCCGTGTTTGGTCATGAAGAGTTCACCCGTGCAGCCCATGAAATCCCCCATGTCTAATTTACGTAGGAGCTTGTAGGATTCTTCACCCAAAATGTCTTCCATGAAGCACACTTGAATCGTACCTGTGAAATCTTTTAGATTAGCAAAGGCGAGGCGTCCATGTTCTCGGAGAGTCATCAGCCGACCACGAATAGTGACCTGAGTTTTGGGCTTCCCGTTGATCTCTTCTACGGTGCGCAGTTTGGTTTCACCGAGTTTTTGAGCCTCCTCTATGCTGTGTTTAGTTTCAAAACGCGAAGGATAGGGATTGATTCCCAACTTGCGTAGTTCCTCCGCCTTGCGGAGTCGATCTTGAAATTCACCTGAAGTCATGTGGCGGCATTATAGCCAGACGCTCGGATTTTGGCGAGAGCAGAGAGCAGTGCTTTCTTCTGGGTAGACCAATCGGAGCCCCAGCGAGAGGCTTTAGGACTCCCTTCTACTTCAAGTAAGGCTACCTGATTTTCTTCACACCATTTTTTGAGAGTGCCGGTCTGTTCAAGCTTTTTCCATTCTTCATGAGAGACTTTTTTAAAACTTGTTTTTTGCGCATAGTCTGCGGCAAGTTCCAAAGCAAAAGGATTTTGCGAAGGAGTGACATCGCCGCCTACATTGTGAAAGGAAAAAATGAAGGGGATTCTTTCTTCCTTTAAAAAATGGACGAGGGCCTTAGTTTCCCGCTCACTGGCACCCGTACGCCCACAATAAACTTTTGTTTTTTCGGAGTAATTCTTGCCGTGGCTCCATACGGAATACATCTTAAAATCTTTAGTGGGGAAGTTGCGATTGAGATCCACTTGATGAGCATTGAGCCGTCCCACCCGTCCTCCGTTTTTATAGTCCGGTTGGCGTTGTGCTTCTATATAACCGTCTGGATTGAAACAAGGAATAAAATAAAAAGAAAAATCTTTGAAGTCCTTTTTGTGTCGACTGAGATGGCTCATGAGACTGCAATTGAGTTTAACGGTACCCACTTCGTTGCCATGAATGGCACTCAAAAAAAGCACCTTTTGAGAACCACTACCAAGACGGTATAGATCGACATGGGCATGATGCACCGTTTTGGTGAGCGTGATTTTTTGAAGTTTGCTCGGGAAGGAAAGCGGAACCCAGTGGTTTTTGAGTCGACCCAAAAGATTGCGTTTTACAGCCCCAAGTTTTTGCTGAAATGACATAGGGGAATTATAAGTAGCCTTGGTCACTTTGGCGAGCAGGCTGCCCTCTAGCCCTTGGCAACATTTATTTTTATGTTACAATTTAGACCTTAACTTTAAGCATGACGGATACTACGCCAGAGGGCACAAGAGCATATGAAATGGCTGACCCGGGACTAGATGCCCCCGATTTTAACGCTCCCCGCGTTTATCAATTCCAACGTGGGATGACCATCCCTATTTCTACTTTCGGAGGAGGTGAAAAATCTCAATTTTATTGTACCCTTATTTTTTCTTCCGATGGTTATTGCTTTGTGCAAACGGGTAATCAAATGATTCTTGTTCCTCCAGACAATGTAGATACACTGGTGGGGAGTGAGCTGACCGTTAAATTTGCCCCTCCTCGAGTCAAGTTGATCCCTCGGCGCTCCACGGGTGGCTTTAGGGCAGGAGTTTCTTTGCCGATTTCTCCGGTAGAACAGGCCGCCTGCCGCACAGCCCTGGAGCCCGCAGCTGCAGACACAGAGAAGGTTCAAGCGCCCATTTTGGCTAACAACCCTACTCTAGTGGCCGCTGCCCCTGAAGTCCTCCGCACTTTTTACGAACATGGAGAAGCATGGCGTGCTCCTGAAGGATTTGCGGACGAGGTCTTGGTTCTAGAAGGAGACCGTGTACTTTTTCAAGCTCGAGTGGAAGAACGCGGAAGGGCCACTATTTTAAACCGGGAGGCACAAGGGCGAGAGCCCGTTGTCTTTAACCGAGGTGGGGGAGAGTACACCCAAATTCGCGACCGTGGGGCCCCTGGAGAGCCAGTGAAAGCTCTGATCGGTATGAACAAAGGTAGGCTGGAGATTGTTTCTCTAGCTGATACTGCCTTACAAATTGGAAGCCGGGATGAAGTTTTTAGAGAACGTTTAACCACACTAGATGGAGTAGAAGGCCCACTGGCCGTCTCAGGCACTTCTACCATTTACCCAAAGGGGATGGGCTTCTCTACCCTCATTCGACCCACAGACGGTGAACGAGTATTTAGAGTCATTCCGATGGGAAACTGGGAATTAGGGGCCAGTGTCATTCTTATGGTGAGAGAAGGAATTGTAACTTTACAAAACCGCTCTACTTCTAATCCATCCATTAAAACAGTACGTGTGATGCCTAATCGCTCGCCTGTGGTGATTGATGGCCACGTCCATGCTCAACTCTTTGATGACCAAGGCGCGCTGACCCTGGCCTTAGTGGCTTTATCGGATGAATCTTTTACCAGGATTTCTGACAGTGCGGGGAATGAAAGCTTGCACAGCAGGACTCATTTGAATGATTTAAGCCAACGTGTAGCACGGGTTCAACGCTCAGCTCGACCTCCGGAGGTAGCGGTCCGGGCCGGCCCTCGAGATGCTGAGACCGTAGGGCTGGAAATGCCTCCTCAAGAAGTCTTAGAAGGCAGGGGCGGCTGTTTACTCTTGATTGGGTACATCAAAGCACTCTTGGAAAAAGCAGGGGTCAAATTTTAGAACGCTTCCTCCGGTGAGAATTGAGGAGTGGGTGAGAAAGCAGGGGCCTGCCTTCCTAGACCGCTGTGTTTGCGATCGATATCAAAGAACTTCATTTGTTCTTTGCGGAACATGAGTTCGGCGCGTCCCACCATGCCGTGACGGTGTTTGCGCACGTAGATGTCTGTGATGCCTTGGCGATCGGTGTCTTCTTCATAATAGTCTTCGCGGTACATCATCATCACCACATCGGCGTCTTGTTCGATCGCTCCCGATTCACGAAGATCGGAGAGTTGAGGGATTTTAACCGGACGTTGTTCCACAGCACGGGAGAGCTGAGAAAGGGCCATAATGGGCACATGGAGTTCACGCGCCAGTTGTTTAAGGGAGCGGGAAATTTCTGAGATTTCTTGCACGCGATTGGTGATGGAAAGCGCGCCTTTGCCCAAGGACATGAGCTGAAGATAATCCACAATCAGCAGATCCAAACCGTGTTCCATTTGAAGACGGCGCGCTTTGGCACGGAGTTCTGCGCTGGAGGCTCCAGGGGAGTCATCGATGAAGAGTTTGCAACGGTTGAGTTGATCCATCACTTGGCCCATTCTCATAAAGTCTTCCTGAGTGAGCTGACCATTTTTCATCTTCCAACTGTCTACTCCGAGCATGGAAACAAAGAGACGTTCCACAAGTTGTTCCTTGGACATTTCCAGAGAAATCACTCCTACGGTTTTGCCTTTGAGCGCGATGTTGAGACCTACATTGAGGGCAAAAGCGGTCTTACCCATAGAAGGACGTGCCGCGAGAATGATCAGATCCGAGGGCTGAAGACCGGTGAGGATGTGGTCTACAGAATCGAAGCCGGTAGAAATTCCTTTGTATTTTTCAGCAGCTTCGGGGTCATGGAGATCGGAGATTTTTTCGTAGGTGCCGGCAAGGATATCTTTGATGGGGACAAAGCGATTGCGGAGGAAGGTTTGAGAAACTTTAAAAAGTTCCTGCTCGGCTTTGTCCACGAGCTCATCTACGTCTTCATCCTCTTGATAACCCATACCTGCAATGTTTCCTCCTGAAGTGATGAGTTTTCGTAGCGTGGATTTTTGTTTCACGATCATGGCGTACTGGTGCACGTGAGAAGCCGTGAGCACCTCGTTGCAGAGTTGTTCGAGGTAGGTTTGTCCGCCCACTTCATCCAGCTTATTGTTGTCTTTAAGCCAAGTGGCGACGGTGAGGATGTCGATGGGACTGCGTTTGGCAAAGAGCTCTAAAATTCCTGTAAAAATAGTGCCGTGTGTATCGTAGTAAAAATCTTCAGGATATAGGAAATCGGCGATTTTGATGAGGGCGTTTTTTTCTACCATCACAGAACCGAGTACCGATTTTTCCGCTTCAATGCTGTGGGGAGGAACGCGAAGATCGTTCATAGGGATTTGGGGGTTCACAGCATGGCATAGCCACGAGCACAGTTCAAGCGCAGAAAGAAGCATAAGGCTGCGGCTCCGCTTGACTGCTTAATAAAAAGTCGGGTAAAAGTAGCTTCTTATAAAAGTATATTTTTATGATTGGTGAAAGACATCCTGATCATGAAGAGCCCCTGGCCAAGCGTCAGGCCCATTCAGAGGCTCCGCTTTCTGCAGAAGCTGCACTAGATCGTGTTTTGTCTACCCTTGGACTTACCAGAGAGAACGTCCAAACAGCCTTTGGCTCTCTGTCACCAGATATACTCGCCACTGGCTTGAGCTTTGCTGCTGCCCATCGAGAGTTAGGGACTCCAGATTGCCACTTTACTGTGTTTGATAGGGTAATGTTAGCAGCTGAACAAGGCGTTCCTATGACTTCTGCCGGAGGGGACCTTACTGTTTGGGCTCACGCTGCCTGGAGTTCGACTTATAAAACTAGGTCGCGCTAGACTTTGACCATGTACGATTTTGGCTGGGAAGCGGAACAGCAGGCGGCCGCCTATTTGAGCACTCAGTATGGGTGGCGGGTCTTAGCGCAGCGGGTACGCTTTAGAGAGGGGGAAATCGATTTGATTATGGAGAAGCCCAAGGGAGTGCTGGTTTTTGTAGAGGTGAAAGCTCGAAAATCTTTTACTTTTGGTGCGGCAGTGGAAGCGGTGACGGCTGAGAAGGTGAAGAGACTGAAGCGTGCGATTGGGAAATGGCGTGTGGCTTCGGGAGATTTTAGAGAAGGTGAACTGCTTTTGGTGGCTATGGAATGGCACAAAGGAGATCTGAGCGTGGAGGAAGTACCTTTAGAGTAGCCTGATGCCCCTCATGAGGCCGGCTGTTGTCAGTCCTCTGACACTGTGATTTTTAAGAAGCTTTGTTGGGTGGGGAGCGGTGAGACGAGGGGACTGGGCAGAAGCTGTAGGCATGGCGATTTCTTTGCTGACTTATCGACTTCGAGGATTAGAAGCCTTGCCCGTGCACGTGGAAGTGGACGTGAGTGCAGGCATGCCTTTTTTTGGAATTGTAGGAATGGCGGGCACCAGTGTGCAAGAATCTAAAGACCGCCTCAGGAGTGCGCTGATGGCGAGTGAATTTCGTTTTCCACTCACACGAAAAGTAGTGAACTTGGCTCCAGCTGAAATGAATAAAAGTGGTAGCCATTTTGATCTACCGATGGCGTTGGGTCTATTGATGGCGAGTAAACAAATTCCAGTGGTAGAGGAGAAAATTTTAGTGCTTGGGGAGCTGGGACTGGATGGCTCGGTGCGTGGTGTTCGAGGCGTGCTGTCGGCGCTCATGATGGCGCGCGACATAGGAGTGAAGCGTGTGATTTTGCCCGCAGAAAATATGGCGGAGGCCTGTTTATTGAAAGAGCTCCAATTGCAGGGTGTTTTTCATCTTAGAGAGGCCGTGCGCGCTTTGGGGGATGATTCAATCGGAATTACCCGAGTAGACTCTAGCGATGAAGAGGCCGAACTTCCAGTGGCTGTGGGTGTGGATTTTGCGGATATTTTTGGCCACAGTGCAGCCAAGCGTGCACTGATGATCGCGGCATCAGGTGGACATCATATTTTAATGAGTGGGCCACCTGGGAGTGGGAAGAGTCTTTTAGCTCAAGGTTTTTTGGGCCTACTCCCTCCTTTGAGCCCCCAAGAACTTTTGGAAGTGCTGCGGATACATGGCGTGATTTTTTCTCATGGAGCGGTGGAAAGAACTCGACCTTTTAGGGTCGTGCATGCTCGAATTACTCCCTTTATGCTACTGGGTGGAGGGGTAAATCTAGTGCCAGGAGAGGTGAGTTTGGCTCACCGCGGCGTTCTCTTTATGGATGAGTTCGCGGAGTTTGAGCGTCGAGTACTGGAAAGTTTGCGTGGCCCTTTGGAAGGTCAGGCCCTTCATTGGAGATCCGGCAAAGAAACCGCCGTTTTCCCTTGTCAGTTCCAGCTCTTAGCTGCCTGCAACCCTTGCCCCTGTGGATTTTATGGAGACCGAGAGAAACCCTGTGTGTGCAGCGCGTCAGACTTGGCGCGGTACCAACGCCGCTTATCAGGACCGATTGTGGACAGACTGGATCTTTGTGTGGATGTGCCTCGTCTGCCCTTTGAGGATTTTAAAGTGGGGGCCACGGAAAGCAGCCAGCAGCTTCGTGCGAAGGTAGTGGCGGCGCGCGAGCGGATGCGAGCGCGCCTGGGGAGAGAAGGGCTGGTTTTGAATCAAGAAATGACGCCCAAGCTCCTCAAGACAGAGAAGCTCGATCTTTCCTGCCAAGAATTTTTGGCACAAGTGAGTAAGGCTTATGCTCTTTCGGGCCGAGCGGTGCACCGACTTTTAAAAGTCTCTCGCACGCTTGCTGATCTTGAAGGCAGCAACTGGATTAAAAAGAGTCATCTCGCCGAAGCAGTGCATTACCGCCTACGCGCTTAGTTCCTCTTGCTTCTAGAGCTTCCAATCGTTACATTCTCTTCGATAAGGTTTCCCTCAACTTCTCATCGAATTGACTCCTAAAGCTTCCGAGCTGCGTCTTCCCAAAAAAATTCTGATCCTGGGATCGGGCGCTCTCAAGATTGGTGAAGCGGGAGAATTTGATTATTCTGGATCTCAGGCCATCAAAGCCCTCAAAGAAGAAGGGGTGGAAGTGGTGCTCATCAACCCCAACATTGCCACCAATCAAACGAGCAAGGGGCTTGCGGACACGGTTTATTTTTTGCCGGTCACACCCGTTTTTGTGGAAAAAGTGATTGCCAAAGAAAAGCCTGACGGACTTTTACTCAGCTTTGGGGGGCAAACGGCACTCAACTGTGGAGTGGCCTTGGAAAGAGCCGGCACTTTGTCTAAGTATGGAGTACGCGTATATGGAACCCCCGTTGCGGCTATTGAAAAAACGGAAGATCGAGAACTGTTCAACAATGAACTGCAGAAAATCGACGTTAAAGTTCCCCGTTCCATCGCCTGCACCACTCCTGGTGCAGCCATGAAGGCTGGAGAAAAAATCGGTTTCCCCGTGCTCGTGCGTGCGGCCTTTGCGCTCGGAGGAAAGGGCAGTGGTTTTGCCAAAAATGAAGCTGAACTCCAAGAGCTGGTAGACACAGCCTTTGCTTTCTCTCCTCAGGTTTTAGTGGAAGAAAGCCTCAAGGGGTGGAAAGAAATTGAATACGAAGTGGTGCGAGATAGCGCAGACAACTGCATCACTGTCTGCAACATGGAAAACTTTGACCCGCTCGGAGTGCACACCGGAGAAAGCATCGTGATTGCCCCTTCTCAAACTTTGAGCAACAGCGAGTACCACATGCTTCGTGATTTGGCCCTTAAGGTGATTCGTCACTTGGGCATTATTGGGGAGTGCAACATTCAATATGCGCTGGATCCTAAATCCGAAGAATATCGTGTGATCGAAGTGAACGCGCGCCTTTCTCGTTCTTCTGCACTCGCATCTAAAGCTACGGGTTATCCGCTCGCTTATGTAGCAGCTAAGCTTTCGCTTGGGTACACACTGCCAGAACTGCGTAACGCCATTACGGGTGTAACCACCGCCTGTTTTGAACCAGCGCTCGACTATGTGGCCCTCAAGATTCCTCGTTGGGACCTCGATAAATTCCGCAAAGTTTCCCACACTATTTCGAGTGAAATGAAATCGGTGGGAGAAATCATGGCACTCGGTCGCAGTTTTGAAGAAGTAGTGCAAAAGGGTCTTCGCATGCTGCAGATCGGCCTCTTTGGAGTGACCTGCAATGAGCGTCTCAACATCGACACCGAAAACTTAAAACAGGCGATTGCTGTACCTACTCCAAAACGCATTCTGGCCATCACTGAAGCGCTACGACAAGGCTGGGACATTGCAGAAATTTACAAACTTTCTGGGGTGGACCCCTGGTTCCTGGGCAAGCTCAAACATATTGTGGATACGGAGGCGCGGCTCGAAAAAGAAGAGCTCACTCCTGAACTCATGCGACTCGCTAAACGCCAAGGATTTTCTGACAAACAAATTGCACTACACAAGGACGGAGATGAAATGGAAGTTCGTACGCTTCGCAAGAAAATGAAGATTCTTCCGGTGGTCAAACAAATCGATACTCTCGCTGCGGAATACCCAGCTAAGACCAATTATCTCTATGTGACTTATCATGGGGATCAACATGATGTGACTTTTAAATCCCGAGGCAAAAAAGCCGTAGTGCTGGGCAGTGGAGCTTACTGTATCGGGTCCTCCGTAGAATTTGATTGGTGCTCTATTAATGCGGTGAAGACTTTGCAAAAGCGCAAGTTTGAAACCATCATGATCAACTATAATCCGGAGACGGTTTCGACGGACTACGACATGTGCGACAAGCTCTACTTTGACGAACTCTCTTTGGAGCGTGTGCTCGATATTTATGAACTGGAAAAGCCTACAGGGGTGGTGGTTTCTACCGGAGGCCAGATCCCCAACAATTTAGTGATGAAACTCGATCATGCAGGGGTAAAGATTTTTGGAACGTCTGCCAGCAGCATCGACCAAGCAGAGAATCGTCATAAGTTCTCCCAACTGCTCGATACTATTGGAGTGGACCAACCCAAGTGGAATGAGTTTGCCGATACCACTAAGGCCTTCGCTTTTGCGAATGAGGTGGGTTATCCAGTGCTCGTGCGTCCTTCTTATGTACTCTCTGGCGCGGCGATGGCAGTGGCACAAAACGAAGAAAGTCTCCGTGCTTACTTGGACAAGGCTGCCAAGATTTCTCGTGAGGCTCCCGTGGTGATCACTAAGTTTGAAGTGGGCGCTAAAGAAATCGAAATCGACGCTGTGGCGCAGGAGGGAGAGCTTATGATTTATGCGATTGGTGAACACGTAGAAAATGCCGGCGTGCACAGTGGAGATGCCACCATCGCCCTGCCTCCACAAAAACTTTATTTTGAAACGGTGCGACGCATTAAAGATGCGACTAAGAAAATTGCGAAGGCCCTCAAAATCAGCGGCCCCTTCAACATTCAATTCCTTGCGGTGAACAATGATATCAAAGTGATTGAATGCAATTTGCGTTCCAGTCGCAGTTTCCCCTTTAGCTCCAAAGTCACTGGCTACAACTTCATTGAAGTGGCCACCAACGCCATGCTCGGGCTCGCCAAAAAAGAGTCTTACAAAACCCTGGACCTGGATTACGTCGGTGTGAAGGCTCCTCAATTCTCCTTCTCTCGCTTGAAGGGTGCTGACCCAGTGCTGGGCGTGGAGATGGCCTCCACCGGAGAAGTGGCTTGTTTTGGAGACGATTTGCATGAAGCTTTCCTCAAAGCGATGCTCTCTACTGGCTTTGATTTCCCCAAAGAAAACGTCTTTGTTTCTATTGGTAGAATTGAAGACAAGGCGGACTTTTTGCCCTCCGCTCGCAAACTTGTAGAAATGGACTTTAAACTCTTTGCTTCCCCTGGAACGGCGGACTTTTTGCAAGAGAATCAAGTGCCCGTGACCAAGGTTTACTTTGGCAGTGAAGGGGAGGGTCTGCACACCGATGAGGTGATTCGCAAAGGACGCATCGACTGGGTGATTAATGTGCCTCGCGGTTATTCACACGAAGATTTAACTTTTGGTTATGGCGTTCGTCGCCATGCCATCGACAACAACATTCCTCTCACCATCAACTTAAAAGTCGCTAAACTTCTCGTGGATGCCATCGAGCGTTACGACTTGGACGACCTTCAAATTGAACCTTGGACCCACTACGTTTAACCCCGTTTATATGATAAAAAAACTCGCTTTTATTGGAATCAGCGCTTTACTGCTGACCGCTTGTGCTACCGAAGAACCTGCTTCTACGGGTGACGACCCCATGGCACAAATCACCGCTAAAGTGAATGCCTACAGCGATCCCAGCCTTTGGACCGTGCCTTACACCCTTGAGGGAGCAGAAGGGCTCAGTTTTAAGTTGCCTGAAGCTTTGACTTATTCTGGAGGTGGAGACACGGATAGCTCTAGCGCCAGTTGGGTGACTGAAAAAGAAAGTGGAGACGAGTACTTTACGGTGACGAGCTACACGCTGATTAAGTGCGAAAACGCTCAAGACTGTGGGCTAGATACCGTGGTTCCTGCTACGCCCGCGGAAGTGGTAGAGAATTTGATTCAAAATCCTCCGGACGGTTGCAGTGCCACGGGCGAGATCGCTGTAGGAAACGTGAAAGGACAGGCTTTTGACTGCCAATCTCCTGCCATCGATCGAGTGTACTTTTACGGCAGCAAGGGAGCGTATAGCGTTTCCAATTCCTTAGAAGTGCTGCTTGGCAACGAAGCCATCAGCACCACTCTCTTCCAAAACTTCTTGGCGACATTCCAAGTAGAATAGTTACTCGGTCTTTGCTGCTGTGCGGAGCCGTGCGAGGGTGCGCGCTATGAAATGAACCACCTCCCAGGATGCTGGAGTCTCGGCTCTCATGGCTCCATCCGGGCTGAGCGTAACGTGACCGTCTTCTGATGGTTTTAAAGCGACCTCTTTGATCCCTCTTTCTGTCAGAAGTGTATGGAGGCTTTGTGCTGCTTTTCCTAGATCTTCACCGAGCGGCGTTTGATTTGCGCCTGGTTCTCCCAAGTTGGGTTGGGCGTACTGAAGAACACGGGCTGCGCTCAAATCTTGATTTACCATTGGTTGCGTCAGGCTATCGGCTAGAACTAACTTTAAAGGTGGCGTTGCAGTCGTATCTTCATGAAAGGAAACGTAGAAGATGTCTGGGGCTTGATTCATAGATTTTAAAAAAGGAGTTGAGTTTAAAAGTATTTAATGGTTTTTGTCAATTTATTGGCTTTTAATGGCCTGCAACCGACCTATTGCATGAATATATTTTTATGTGCTAATCTTCCCTCTTTACCAGCATCCATGTCAGAGACCCTAGACTGCCACCTCATCTTAGCGGCCAGTGAAGCCACTCCTCCCTTGGGGCCGTGGAGCGATAATGAGGAAGGTGATGTTCGATTGGCTTCTTGGAGAAAGACCACGGATCCACGGTGGCCGAACAAACAGGATCGGTTTGGGGTCTACCATCCCAGGAATTCTCATATTTACTTAAGAGGTTCTTTGGAGAGAAATGGCCAAGACCCTCTGCTCTACTTGGCGATCAGCCGAGGGGAAGTGACCCCTCGAAAGTGCCTTCGCTTCCCGGCAGTAGGGGGAAGAGAATCCTTGGATCTCACTTTAGAAGATGTGGGAGCTCTGCGGGCACGAGTCCTGCGTGCGAGCGAGGATGTACTTCGGCTGGAACTTTTCCGAGATTGTGCTTCGCCCATTGAAGGGGCGCTTTACTTTGTCCCTCGTGTGCACCTGGTAACTCCTGGTACACCTTATCATTGCCGTGGCTTTGAGTTGCCTCTGGATCGGCTTCCCGTCTACACTGGCTGAGTATGGACCGACAGAAACTCATTGTGGAGCTCTTGAAGAGCATAGATCCTCTGCCTGAAAGGGAGGGGCTCTTGGAAACTCCTCGGCGCGTCGATGAGGCCTATTCACGTCTCTTTGACGGCTACGAGCAAAAGCCAGAAGATTTGCTGACCGTGTTTGATGACGAGCATTACGACGAAATGATCTTGGTGAAAGACATCGAGTTCTACAGCATGTGCGAGCACCATATGATGCCTTTTTTTGGGAAGGCGCATGTGGCGTATATCCCCAACGGAAAGATCATTGGGCTGTCTAAGTTGCCCCGCTTGATAGAGATATTTGCTCGTCGTTTGCAGAATCAAGAACGTCTCACCACTCAAGTGGCGGAGGCGCTCCAAAACCTGATCGCTCCTAAGGGAGTGGCTGTGGTGCTGGAGGCCAAGCACTTTTGCATGATGGCGCGTGGCGTAGAAAAACAGTCTAGTGAAGTGACCACTTCTGCCCTCAAAGGTTTGTTCAAAAAAGATGCTTCCACGCGCGCTGAATTTCTTCGCCTAATTGGAAGAGATTAGTTGAGTTCGATGGCCCCTTCTTCTCTCAATTGAGCTTGGAGTTTGGCTAATTGTTCAGCTTCTTTCTGGTCTTCCTCCGTCACCGCAGCACCGCCGCCCCAACTGTCTCCAAAAACGAGCCAGTTTTTGTTCATGCGAATGGGGTAATATTTTCCGCCTGCTGCGCAGACTTCAAAGTCTTGTTCAAAACTAGTAAGACTACCGTAGCCCGGTAGGTTGGGGAATACCAAGTAGTCGTGGCTCACGCTCTGGTAGCTGAAGGTGTAGCGCTGCCCGGTGACGTCTTTAAACTGCTCCAAAAGTACGGAAAGATCGCTTCCGCTAGCACTTCCTCCACACTCTTTTTGCCTGGCCTCTAGTTCTGCAAGATCAAAGATACTGCTGAATTCTACAGTGGTGTGCTGCACGCCATTGTCTGCGCCCAAATTCACGGTGAGTGGATTTTCGGCATCGGCCTGAAGAGCTGCACTGGTGGCATTGAGATTTTCTTCGCAAATATTCATTTTCGTTTTAAACTCGTCGGCGGCTTGATAACCATCTACAATAAGGTAACCGAGAGGGGCAGCTGTGATGGCGGCCATGAGGATAATGGCTGGAAGTGTTTTCATGAAGTGGAGTGGAAATTACGCAGCTCAGTCTAAGACGCCGCTTGGCGGATGGCTAGAGAATCTTTACAATGCAGCCATGGATTTTCTACCAGATTCCCTTAAAACCTTGATGGAAGAGCTGGGCAAGCTGCCTGGCGTGGGTCCTAAGAGCGCTCAACGCTTGGCTTTCTACCTACTCAAAAGCCCAGAAGCCATGACCGAAAAATTGGGTACTGCCGTACGTGACGTGCGCGTAGGAGTGCAGCAGTGCAGCGTGTGTTTTTCTCTCACCACTTCAGACCCTTGCAAGATTTGTTCGGACGCCAGCCGAGACTCGAGTTTGCTCTGTGTGGTGGAGTCTACTTTGGACCTCATTGCCATAGAAAAAACGGGAGAATTTAGAGGACGCTACCATGTACTCCAGGGCAAACTTTCTCCTTTGGATGGAGTAGGGCCAGAAGATTTGAAACTGGTGGAACTTTTTTCTCGATTGATGGAAGAGGGCCCGGTAAAGGAGGTGATTTTGGCTCTCAATCCAGATTTAGAAGGAGACACCACTGCGCTTTATATTCAAAAGAAGTTAGGCAGTTTTAGCTCTATTCATGTTTCTCGCATCGCCCGAGGGATTCCTTCTGGCGGGCACTTGGAATACACCGATGAAGCCACGCTGATTCGCGCCATGGAAGGTCGACAAAAGATGGCTTAATAAGCCCAGACTACACATTTGAGCACCCCATTTTGATTGTCGAAGTAGAAGCGTGCAGTCCAGTTATCTGAGGAATTTTGTGCCACCACGTGGACGCAGTTCGAAGGGTTAAAAACAGTATCGCTTGCACCCTCCTCTAGCTCTACTCCGGTATAAAAAACCAAATCCCTCCACATTCTAATTTGGTCTTTTAGGAGTGTGGTGACCACGGGCTCCTCATTTTGAGGAGGTAGGGGTACGTCGTGTGATTCCTCGTTTTTTTTCAACGCCAATTTAGCCAATCGATCCCTTTCCTGAATAGACCAGGGCGTATCCATATCGGTGGGGTCGGGAATTTTATGAGATAGCCATGAATCAGTCATATGGTGATTTTAAAATCACTTAAAAGTCCCTATTATAAATCTAATTCAGTTTTAGTCAACTAGCTTAAAGACTGCTCCTCCGCTGCCCGTGAGGTGCCTTTGAGGGGAGTAGGGTCCGCACTCGGGAGTGATTTTTTCAAAATCGTTGTAAAGCTGTGCCTGAATTTCTTCACTGAGACCCTTCTTAAGGGCAGTGAGGAAATCTTTAAGATGAGGTGCTGCAGGAGTTTTGGCCTCCTGCGCTTCATCCCAGTGCGCATAAGCCTCGGGTGTGGACACGTCGTGGCCAGTGAATTCTATAACGATGTGGAGATTTTGGGGCAAGGGAGTGAGAGGGGAAATTCTTTCACCATAATGGGTGCCTAAGGCCACCTCATGACCACTGAGGAAGAAGGGGACATCCATACCAATTTTGGCTCCGATTTCATTCAACTCCTCTGAAGTGAGCCCTAGGCTTTCCACTTCATTCATGTACAGTAACAGGGCAGCTGCGTCGCTAGCTGCCCCACCTAATCCACTGCGTGGAGGAATGTTTTTGTGGAGTGTGATTTTATAGTGGAGAGGGCGCCCAGTTTTTTCTTCCAACAAACGATGCGCTTGGACAACCGAATTTTTTTCAGCGGGCAGCGTGTCACAATGGAATTCAAATTTTTCTGCGGGCTCTAGCACCAGTTCATCAAAGAGCTCAGGTACTCTTGCGAGCACCGTTTCTATTTCATGATAGCCCGAAGCGTCCTTGCCTCGTATGGCTAGAAATAAATTTACTTTTGCTGGGCATTGGAGAGCGCTCATTTTTGAGCTTCACTTTTTTGTGCTGCCACAAAACAGACCACCGCCAAAATAAGAGGGCTCCAGAAAAAATCTACCAACTCTGTCAGATGACTGTTGGTGGAACCCACCCCGTACATCGCTACGGAGGCGATGAGGGCCAATGTGCCCACAGTGTTTAAAATTTTCTTCTGATTTTGCATAAGGTAAAAATGTAAAAAAATAAAAAGTAATTAGTCGGCAAAATTGAGACCCTCAAAAACGTCCCCGGAAGTGAGTCCCGTACCGACGATGTGATCATAATCTTCTACAGCAAACCAGCCTTCATCTCCGGCTTTATTTTGCAGCAGACACCAAGTTTCATCATCGCAAGAGACAATAGTAGCGCTGTCTCCTACTTCTAGGGTGAAAACAGTGGAAGAATCCGTAGACGATTTTTGCAAAGTGAGTGGCACTTTGAGCGTCACAGCTGTGTTCATTTCATAAAGATCCTGTTCTTCGTGAACCAGTTGATGCTGCTCATTGAGCTTATAAACATCTGCGTAAAACCACGTGTGTAAAATAGTACCACGCATTTCGGTGACCAGGGCGCCTTGATGATCAAAAGTCATTTCTTCCGGTAGCCCAAAAATAGTGCCCATGGGCAGAATAGTTTTTCCGTCGTAGTAGTAAAAATCCGTACTGTAGTCACTGCTGGGACCATAATTCCCAACAGCGATTTCTTTGATATCATCCGTTTCATCTAGATCGACTAGACTGAAATACCCTGTCATATTATCTCCGTGAGCGGTCACGGTAGCATCGTTTGCTTTTAGCGTATATATTTGGCCTCCGTTTTCGTTACGCTCGATAGTCATGCTGAGTTGGTCTTTTTTAAAATCGCCAGAAATGTCCACGTTCATGGTTTGATCGGGCTGGACTTGAGTGGGTTCTAAAGGACTAGAGCAGGAAGCCAATAAGAGACCGAGGAGGAGGACTTTTTTCATGGCCTTACTTTAGCACCTGTAGCACAGCAGTACAGCGGATTCCTTCACCGCGGCCAAAGGGGCTGAGCTCTTCGCCAGTATGGGCAGAAATGGAAATGTGCTCCGTTTTTAAAATGGTTGAAAGTGAAGAATGGAGTGCCGGGATAAGAGGATCGATTTTGGGACGAGCACATTCAAGACTAATGGAAACACTGCGAACAGTAATTTTTTCTAGCAAGGGGGCCAGGTAATCTCGACTATCCGTATCGCCTCCGAGCATGAGCGGATCGGCGAGTTCTGAAAAATTCTGCCCGGTAGCTTGTGCAAGGGCGCGGCCGATGGCATGGAGAATCACATCGCCGTCGGAGTTCGCCTCGAGCTTGGGAAGATTAGGAATGCTGAGGCCACCTAGAGTGAGCTGGCCTTCGCTGCTAAAACGATGCGAATCTTCGCCCAGATAAGTCTGTGCGCAGAGAGCAGCAAGGTCCTCTGCTGTCGTGATTTTTTTGTTGCGCGGAGATGCGGGGAGGAGTCCTACATTGAGGTGTGGCAGGAGCGCTGTACTTAAGTCTGTGGCTTCGCTCAAATCGATTTCTTTTAACACATCCCCACAAACTGCTTGAGGGGTTTGCATCAGACGGAAATTAGAACGGTTTTTAGCTTCGGGTTTTTCCCCGACTTCTAACACGGTGTCCACTACATCGTGGTAGACCGCGGCTGCTCCCACTTTTTTTGCAGCTGAAATGACTGAAGAAATTTCTTCAGATGTTACATTGGGGTTGGCCGCGTTATGGTCCAAAATCACGTCTTGATCAGTGAGTGCATTGACGGAAACTAGCCCGTTTTTAAACGACTGCATGCGAGTCTCACCTCCAGTCACGATTACAGTCTTTTTTTCGTCGATAAAAGGTAGGAAACGCAGTTCTTCACCTCTAGGCACTACTAAAATGATACGATCTATTTCGGGATGTGCGAGGAAAGTTTTGTAGGAGAGCGTCCACAGCGGTGCGCCCCACACTTTGGCCCAGAGTTTATTTTGTCCGGCTCGCGTTGATTTCCCAGCGGCAAGAAGTATGGCGATGTTCATGCAGGGAGAAGATAAAATCGGTTCACTCGATCGTGAAAGGCTAGAAGTTCTTCCAAGCTGCGTGGTGGCGTTTCATAAAGAAATCTTTCGAAGCCTTCTTCAATAAAATCATAAATGCCTAGGAAGCTGAGTTCGCCTCGCAAGAATTTACTCACGGCCAGGTCGTTCATGGCATTGAGCACAATGGGAAAGTTGGGGTTACCTCCATGGAGTTTGAGCCATTTGAGCGACCGGAACGTTTCGGCGTCCGGCTGGGCAAAATCCATATCACTGCGGCGTGCGCGTTCTATCGGCCAGGGGCACTCGGGCTGATCGGGATAATGCAGTGCATAGGAAATAAAAAGGCGCATGTCGTTTTGTGTGATGTGCATTTTGGTCGCGCC
This sequence comes from uncultured Candidatus Peribacteria bacterium, assembly GCA_964516995.1. Lineage (GTDB taxonomy): Bacteria > Patescibacteriota > Gracilibacteria > UBA1369 > 2-02-FULL-48-14. Next base: position 31,724 of record CAZFAV010000005.1, read on the forward strand.
GGTTTTGGTGTGGATCATGCTGTGCACCAGACTCTGCGGATGAATGGTGATATGAATGTTTGCGAGTGGAATGTCGAAAAGATGGTGAACCTCGTAGACCTCCAGCACCTTGTTTATGAGCGTCGCAGAGTCGATGGAAACTTTGGGACCCATCTTCCACGTGGGGTGGGCGAGGGCTTGCTCAACGGTAACGTGCGCGAGCTCTGCAGCGGTTTTTCCACGGAAGGGCCCGCCGGAGCAGGTCAGTGTGACGGAAGAAATGTGCTCAGGACCATACTCATGCATGAGCTGCCAAATGGCAGACGCCTCGCTGTCGAGGGGGAAGATTTTGGCGGCAGTGGACGCGGCGAGTTCGCGGAGAAAGTGGCCCGCGATGGCGAGCGATTCCTTGTTGGCGGAAAGCAGGATTTTTGGTTTAGCCGGGGTGCTGGCACGAACAGCGGCGAGGGAAATGGCGAGACCATCAAAGCCGGGGACTGCGTTGACGACGTAATCTGCGCGATCGATGAGTTGAGCGATTTGCTCGGGAGTGGGTGCAAGTACTGCAGGTGTGGCGAATTCCTCTGCTTGTCCGCTCAGAAGTTTTTCGTTCTTTAAGGCCGTGAGTCCCAGCACTTTAAATTCACCGGGGAAGGCGCGGAGTACTTCCAGCGTTTGTTTCCCGATGGAGCCAGTGGAACCGAAGAGGGCGAGGGTTTTCATGCTTTCTCTTCAATCAATTTTAAGAGTTCTGGTACCAGGTCTTTCTCCGGCACATTCGCTTTGTAGAGTTCGCCCCTGTAGTAGAGGGCTCCGGCATGCTTGCCACTGGCAATGGCGAAGTCGGATTCTTTGGCTTCGCCCACGGAGTTCACCACGCAGCCCATCACGGCCACGCGCACCGGTTTTTTAAGATGGGCGAGAGCGGCTTCTACTTGCTTCACCATTTTAGGAAGATCCACTTCGATACGACCACAGGTGGGACAAGCAATGACGTCTGGTTCTTTGCTGTAAAGGCCGATGGATTTTAAAATGCTTTTACAGACTTCGATTTCTTTAACGATGTCGTCGGTGATGGAGGCACGAATGGTGTCCCCAATGCCTTGCATGAGCAGCGTGCCAATACCGAGCGCGTTTTTAACGGTGCCGGGGATGAGTAGGCCTGCATGGGTCACGCCGAGGTGGAGAGGCACGTCGTTGCCGGCAGCCGCAAAACGCTCATAGGCTTCCACCATCACGGGCACGCGTTCACTTTTGATGGAGACCACGAAGTTGAAAAAACCTAGATCCTCTACAAATTTCACCCAGCGCAGCGCGGATTCCGCGAGGGCTTCAGCGGTGGGTGCGCCGTGCTTTCCCCACAAGTCTTTTTCGAGCGAACCGGCATTCACTCCAATGCGCATGGCGGCTCCTTTTTTGGCGGCTAGGGCTACGACTTTTTCTAGATAGCTGCGGTCAAAAAAATTCCCTGGATTGATGCGGATTTTATCAGCGCCGTAGTCCAGGGCCGCAATGGCGAGGCGAGGGTCAAAGTGGATGTCTGCAACAATGGGAATCTTGGTCCTGGCCTTAATGGGCGCAATGGCTTTAGCCGCGTCCAGGGTGGGCATGGCCAAACGAATGGTGTCACAGCCCGCGTCTTCTACAGTTTTAATTTCTGCTACCGTGGCGTCCACATCTTCCGTTTTGCCCATGCACATCGTTTGAATGGACACGGGGTGCTCACTGCCCACAAGCACGCGCTTAGCGGAATCGATGCCAATGGTACAGGTTCGAGTTTTCCGTCGGGAAATGGACATAATGAAAGTATTGTGACGTAGTCATACACTGTTCCCTGTTGCTTTTCAATCCTGGACTTGCTAAACTGCCGCTTGTCTTAATTCAAACTTTATAGGTAAACAACTACGCAGAAACGAAGAGATCAAGGCGCAAACGGTGCGTTTGATCTCAGAAGATGGCTCAGACGTGCAAGGAGGCGTCATGGGCACGAGCAAGGCTTTGGCGCTCGCTAAAGAGATGGGACTCGACCTGGTAGAGGTGTCTCCCACGGTGTTTCCACCGGTGTGCCGCATCATGGACTACGGAAAGTACCTGTATAGACAGCGAAAAGCCGATCAGAAGCAGAAAGCGCACCAGAAGGGTGGAGAAATGAAGGGTATTCGCTTGTCCATTCGTATAGACAAAAACGACATCGATACCAAGGTGAAGCAGTGCATGAGCTTCCTGAAAGATGGCAATTCCCTTAAATTCACCTTGATTTTCCGCGGAAGAGAGGTTACACATATGGAACTCGGTTACGAGAAAATGAATTATGTGAAGGAGCAACTTCACGAAGTAGCCAAGGTAGATCAGGAGCCCAAGCGGCAGGGAAACAGCCTGATTATGATCTTATCGCCGCACAAATAACCCTCAGTTTATGCCAGGCAAAGCGAAAACCGGAAAACAACGCGTCCATGCGGGCACCAAGAAGCGTGCAACCGTAACGGGCAGCGGTAAGATCCGTATGCAAAAAGCAGCTCACAGTCACCGCCTCAACCAAAAGGCGACTCGTCAGAAGACGATGGGTGGACGCCAATCGGTGGTTCACAAGGCTGATGAAAAGCGATTCAAGAGTTTACTCTGGAACTAAGAGCTTGGCCGAGCGATCGGCCCTAACTGTATTTATTTCCGGCTGGACCTGGGCTGCTCGCGTCGCCTCATGGTCCGCCATCGCCCCTCGAGCTTCGGCTCCTATGGGCGCTTTATAACCCCTTTATTCTATGGCACGCGTCAAACGTGGGACCCTGCAAAGGCGTCGTCACAACAAAGTTTTGAAGGCTGCAAAAGGATACCGTGGGCTCTCCGGCCGTCTCTTCTCCATTGCAAAGAGACGTGTCATGAAAGCGGGCATGCATGCTTATAGTCACCGCCGCCTCAAAAAGCGCGACTTCCGACGACTGTGGACCGCACGCATCAATGCCGCTACCCGAGCTCAAGGACTGTCCTACAGCCAATTCATGTACCGCCTCTCCAAGAAGATGGTGGCTCTGGACCGCAAACAGCTCTCTGAGCTCGCGATCCACGAACCCGCAGTCTTTGCGAAGATCGTGGACATGGTGAAGTAGTCCGTGGACGATTCAAAACTAAAAGGCCCTCAGAAATGAGGGCCTTTATTTTGCCTAGAACAAAGATTCTATTCCAGAGGTTTGCTCATGGTAATGAGCCGGTCATTAAAACCGTAGCGCTGGTAAAAGTGGTGGGCAAGAGTGTTGGGAGCAAAACAGTCCACCACGAGTAGCGTGCACCCTAGATTTTTCAGATGTTCTTCTGCTTTTTGCATCAGGGTGAAGCCCAGCTTTTGCCCTCGATAGTTTTCATCTACAAAGAGTTCTAGGATGTCACCTTTCTTTCTAGGGAATTCATCTTCGTCGTCCTTGATCACTGGTTTACGGAGAGCGGCCACAATAAATCCTACAATTTCATCACGTTCTTCCGCCACCAAGAAAAGTCCGCCTTCTTGCTGAGCTTTTTCTAAGCAAATTCCAGTGTATTTTTCGGCATTAAAATCCTTGCCACTACGCGTGTAACCTTGAGGATCTAGGTCGGCAAGATAAGCCTGAAAGCGATGCATGGCGGTTACCACAGCTGGGAAATCCGTGGAAGAGTAAGGTCGAATATTCATGCCGTCAGTCTGGCAGGAGGATGGGGTCCTTGCAAGTCCTGCCCCGCCTCTTTAAGATTCGCTTATGCTGGATGAACGATTTGTCATTTTGGGGTGTGTGGTAAATTTCATCCTGATTTGGCCGTACATTATTAAGACGCTCCGCGGGGAAATTCAGCCCAATAGAGTGAGCTGGCTGGTGTGGAGCATTGCTGCGGGCTTAGCCACTTGGGCGGCACTCAGCCAGGGCGTTGGACTTTTGGCGCTCACCCCCTTTACCGCTGGATTCGTTCCTTTCTTGGTTTTTTTGGCTTCTTTCTACAACAAAAAGGCGTACTGGAAGCTCGGCCCACTAGACTTCACTTGTGGACTTTTAGCGCTCGCGGGCCTAGCTCTGTGGCAGCTGACGGGCGTGGGAAACTACGCCATCGCCTTTGCTATTTTGGCAGATGCTTCTGGGCTGATTCCTACTTTAGTGAAGGGCTACCAGCATCCTGAGAGTGAAGATGCCCTCTGTTTTTGGGGAGGACTATTTGGTGCAATCGTGAGCCTTTTGACTATCGCCGACTGGAATTTTGAATCCTACGCCTTCCCCGTCTACTTGGTTTTAGCCGATGTATCGGTGGTGGTGGTGCTCCACCCATGGTTTATTCGGCTCAAGCGCTGGGTATTTGATCGAGTGCCCAAACTATAACATGCTCTCTTTGGTCGGGAGTAAGGTTCCCTGGAATTGAGGAATAAATGATGGGCTGAGGTATTCGCTCAAGTCCTCCGGGGACCACTTTTAGGTCATGGGCATGGCGAACTTCAACCTGCCCGTCTAAAACGGCTCGCACAGCTCCGTTAACTCGTACTCCAATCTTAAAAAGCACCGCGGCACTTTCTTCCCGCACCTCTCTTTTTTCGAGGCGTAACGACAAAGTCACTTCCGGACCGCCTTCCTGCGGAACGACGATCGGCTGTCTTGAGACACTGAGACTGTTTCTGGGGGCTCCTCCGTCCATTGTTTTCAATTTTAAAGCGGGGGTATTATACCCGGGTTTACCTGAAAATCAAGGGGGGGTGGGTTGTTTTGAAGCTCTGTTTCTGTTAGACTCTGGACCACTCAAAACCGCTTATGAAAGCCACTTTAAGAGATTGGATCCTTGCGATACTGCGCCGCTTGGCACGACGTCGGCTGCTCCAGGTGAGACCCCTCATTGTGGGGATCACTGGGAGTGTAGGTAAAACGGGAGCCAAAGACGCTATTGCTGAGGTTTTGGGCCGTCGTTTTTCGGTGCGCAAAAGTGAGAAAAATCTCAATTCTGAATTTGGGACAGTACTGACTATTTTAGGCCTTAAAACAGGCTATTCATCTGTGTGGGATTGGGGAGTGGTTTTGTTCAAAGCTCTAAGGGAAAGTTTTAAACAAGCTGAAAGATATCAGATGTTAGTACTCGAGATGGGAGTGGACAAGCCTGGGGATATGGACGAGATTTTGCAGGTTTTTACGCCCAATATCATGGTGTTTTTGAATGTAAAAAATGTACATATTGGTCCTGGACAATTCGCTAACCGGCAAGCCGTGTATGAGGAAAAGTCCCGTGCAGCAGTGGCTGTGCCCCCTGGAGGTTGGGTGGTTCTCAACAAAGACGATGCTTTTGTACGGCAGCTAGAGGGCAAGCTGCCCGCCCACACCATTACCATTGGGATGGAAGAGGAGGCCGACTTACGAGCCAAGGACATTGAGATGACTCCTGAAGGACTTTTGTTCACGGTGACTTATGATCAAAGGGAAGTTCTGGTGAAGTTGCCTCACATCTTGGGGGAGGCCCACGTGACCTTGGTGCTCGCTGCGATTGCGGTGGGGCTCATCAACGGGCTGCCTTGGAAGGCGATCCAAAAGGCGTTGGAGGATTTTAAACTCCCTCCTGGCCGTATGAATAAGATTGATGGGAAAAATGGCTCTCTCATTTTAGACAGTACTTACAATGCTTCTCCAGACACCATGGAATCGTCTTTGGAAATTTTATCCCTGTTTCATGGCCGAAAAATTGCAGCGCTCGGCACCATGAATGAGCTCGGGGAACTCACCGAAACAGAACATATTAAGATCGGCAAATTGGCTGCTAAACATGCAGACATGCTGCTGGCTGTGGGCGAACATGCCAAGGAGCTTGCGGAAGGTGCGCAACGTGGTGGCATGTCTGCGAGTATGATCCATATATTTAGAACTTCCAAAGAAGCAGGGCAGTTTTTAAGTGGAATTTTGGAGCGGGGCGACACCGTACTCGCCAAGGGCTCACAGAATCGTGTGCGAATGGAACACTTGGTTAAGATGTGCATGAAGCATCCTCAAGAGGCTCGGCACTTGTTGGTACGGCAAGATCCTTACTGGCTCAACAGATGATTGGTCACGGTAAAATTTTAGAGACGCTGAAGAAAGAAGCCCACGCAGGGCGGCTTCATCATGCACAGCTTTTTGTGGGACCCGAGCATGTGGGCAAAACGGCCGCTGCTCTCCGATTGGCTGTTTTTTTACAAGGTGGAGAAGAGAATGTGATCGTAAAAAAACAAGTATTAGAAGGTCTTAACCCAGACACGGTTTTGTTTCTAGACACAGGAGAAAGCTTGAGCATTGAAGAAATTAGAAAAGTGATTGAACGCAGTGGAGAAAGCCACATGAGCCCTTATCTCATTGTGGTGATAGAAAATGTGGGGCGCATGAAGCCTGAAGCTATGAATGCTTTGCTCAAGACTTTAGAAGAACCACTTCCGGAAACACTCTTTTTGCTTACTGCGAACAACGAGGAAGATGTGCTTCCCACCATTCGATCCCGTTGCCAAGTCACACGCTTTCAAACGGTTCCAGATCGAGAAATGCGGGCGGGCTGCGAAGGACATGTGCAAACGGACCGTTTGCTTTTCTTTGCCATGGGTAGACCGGGTAAGCTCAAGCGACTGATTGAGAATCCAGAGTATTTAGCGGCTCACGAACAGATGCTTCAAGATCTCATTTCCTTCACAGAAAAAGCTTCTACCCCTGGAGTTTTTGCTTTGGTACGCAAGTACGAGGCCGATCCGTATCTCCCTGAGTTGCTTGACATCTTACTCTGTCGCTTGCGACACTGGGCCTTAGGGGCCGAGTGCCCTCAGGCTCTCCGGAGCACTCCACTCACACCCTTACTCGAGCGTGTGGAGGAAAGCAAGCTAGGACTCAAAAATAATGTGAATGCCAAATTACTGCTCGAGACTCTCTTTCTAACTTTTGTACCATGAACACTCTTCTTTGGATCCTTCTGATCTTTTCTGGTCTAGGCCTAGTGATGATGTTTTTGAGAAGACTTCGCCTCACACACCAAGATGTGATTTTGCAAGAAACCATGGTGGCTGCGGCAGCAGAGGAAGAAGCCGCAGAAGAAATCCCTGAAGCCACTCCTGCTCCCGAACCAGAAGGAGGGGTAAAAAAAGCTTTTTCTCGTGCCGATGTTTTGTTCTCTCGCGGAGAGCTAGGGGAGGCGGAACCTTTGCTCCTTTCTGTAGTGGAGGCAGACCCTTCTCACTTGGATGGACACCACAAGCTAGGGCTTTTGTACATGCGCCAAGGTGATTTTGGACGAGCTGAGCTTTATTTTTCTAAGCTGGTGAACTTAAAAAAGGACCCCATTTACTTTAGCAACTTGGGAGCTGCCCTGTACCAACAGGCTCGTTTAGTAGAAGCCGCCGAGGCTTATGAAAATGCCATTGCCTTGGATGACCGTCGTGCTGAGCGCCTCCAGAGCTTGGCTCAGGTTTATTTCGAACTGGGGGAAGACGAAAAAGCACTCCATTATTTTGAACGAGCGGCCCGCCGAAAACCCAAGGACATGGAGCTAAAAGCAGTGCTGGCTGATTACTACGAAAAGCTCGGGCGCAACGAAGAAGCAGCCAGCAAGTTGGAAGAAATCTTGGAGGACGACCCTTATAACGACGAGCTCAAAAAGCGCCTGCGCGCTCTGCAAAAGTAAATGGCGCGTTTCTCTGCCATCCTTTAGCTATTCAGCTTCTGGCGTTTTTCCTTCGTTCCAACGTTCGGGACGAGCCTCATAATTGGAGTGTATCGTTTCGCTCGTTTGAGTACCGTCTGCACGCGTAATGGTGCGTGTCCAATCTACTTTAAAGCCTTGATGACCATGGTCGGTGAGTTCGCGCTCTCCCGGAGCAAGACTATCTACATAGGTGATGACGTCTGCGGGGATACTGCGGTAGTCATAGGCATAGGGCCCATCCATACTCACACGGCGCCCGTCGTTGGTGCCGTAGAAAACGTAGTAGGCGCTGTTTCCTTCAATATAGGATTGGACCAGGAGGGCGCCTGGCGTGTCGTTGAGAAATTTTAGGTCGGGTGCTGGATCGTAGACTGTGGCATCCAGGCCGTAGCCAAAGGGCCGCGCATAGTAAGATACCGCGTAGGAATGATTGGTGCGCGCCGTTATGGGGAGTCCACTGTAGAGCGCGGCCCGGAACATGGTGGAAGAAACTTGGCACATACCGCCGCCGTATTCGGGGATGGTTTCGTCGCCCTTAATCACGAGCTCGGGTAGAAAACCGTGCTCTGCATCCACTGGAGAGAGATGCTCCATAAAAGAAAATTCTTCATCCTTTTGAATGAGCACGCCGTTGAATTGATTGATGCCTTCTGTAATGTTATGGATGCGATTGGAAGGAGAGCCGCTAAAATCTGAGTAGCCCACGCCTACTAAATCGGTCACCCCTAGGGCCTTGAGTGAATCAGGAACAGTGACTAGAGGGAGAGTGCGAGTGATGGGAATGGTGATTGGGGAGTGGGTTGTGGCTTGTTCACTCGCTGCGCTATCGGTGGTCAACACGGTCTGTAAAGTGGTTTCTAACGTGTCGGCTAAAGCCAGCGTGTCTATCTTTTGTCCAAAGCGAGCACTCCCTTCAAAGCTATATGTGCCGTCCGTATTTTGTGTGATCACTACCCCTTGCGGATCTTCCTCCAAGTCTTCTGCAAGTTCATTTTGGACTGTGCTGATGAATTTTTCTTGCTGAAGTCCAAATACGTTCGCACTACCGGGAATGAGCCAATCCAAGTGATCGGACAAAGCCAGCTCGTAGTTATTGCCATAGTCGTCCGTGAGATTGAAAGTGACTCCAGCAGCCGTTTGTGCTTGAGCCAGCAAAGGAGTGAGCTCTGCTGTGGTGACAGTGGGCTCGCTGGTAAGAAGAGGGAGCGTGGTGGCTTCGAGGATATGACCTTTTTCCCAAACTTTTTCAATGTCTGCAGAAAGGGTGATGGTGTCTATGCCGTAACCTACTTGTTCTGCTTCAACACTCACCGTGTTTCCGGTTTTGGCAAAGCTGGCATTTTTCACCCCTTGCTCAATTCCAGTACCTTCAAAGGCGGTTTTGAGTGCCACGTCGTCGATGGTCAGAGGCAGTTTTACTTCTTTACCAAAAAAGAAGGCCCTTATTTTTTCAAAACCCGAAGCAGACATGAAGTTTTGGAGTTCCCTAAAAGTTTCTCTTGTATCCACACTCACTCCTGCATCTTTTAAAGCTATGGTGAGTGTCCCCCGATCGGAATCAAAAACAGTGGGCGTAGACAGAAAGGCATCCGTAGACTTTTGGAGGGCCTCTGCTACTTCTTCAAAAGAAGAAAACCGAGTGAAGTCGATGTTGTGCCCGTAGAGGATGTGTACAAAATTTTCTTCTGGCAGCTTGGTGATTTGATAAGCTCCCACCGTCCCCCCTCCCAAACCCAATACTAAAACCACGGCTATTCCCCAGAGCCAGTATTTCTTTTTTGGCTTCTTTGGGGCTGATTTCTCTTCAGTTTTTTTAGACTTTTTAGGCATAAGGGATTTTTACCATAGCAAAAGAAGCCTCCGAAAACCACTGCTTTTCATTGATTTTCTGCTTAGTCTTTATCTTGTCGCTCTGGAGGAAGGATCTCCATTTCGTTGGGAAGTTCCTTCATTGTACGGTGATCCCGCTCCTCCACTTTCTTCTTTCCCTTAAAAAGCCGGCGAAGAATGGCCTTCCCTAAACGGAAAATCCCACTCGCAGTGTCTTTAGAAATTTCTTTCACTTCTTCGCGCATTTCTTTACCTTTTTTGGGTGCCATGGTGAATCCTACAGCGGATCCGATGGCTGTACCGATAATCGCTCCCATAATGATTTTATCGACGGCTGATTTCTTGGAAGGTTCCTGATTTTGAGAATCGTCTGCCATAAAATATGGGATTATTTTTTAGACATTTTTTCGCGAGCGTAGTCTACCGACTTGGTCAGGCGAATCAAGTTGACCTTGATTACTCCCGGGAAGGCCACTTCGGCCTCGATCTTGTCTGCTACATTTTCTGCGAGCTCGGACATTGAACCATCTTGGATGCGATTTTGGTCTACAATAAGGCGTAACTCGCGGCCTGCCGACATAGCAAAGACACGCTGCACTCCTTCAAATGACAGAGCGGCTTCTTCTAGCTTTTGGATGCGTTCAAAGTAGTTGGTCACTGACTCTTGGCGGGCGCCGGGGCGACCCCCAGAAATAGCATCTACCGCTTTGACCAAAAAATCTTCCGGTGTTTCAGATGGAGCTTTGTCGTGATGAGCGTAGGCTGCATGCACAATGATGGGATCAAAGTGGAAGCGGTCGAGAATTTCTTTAGAAAGGTCGTCGTGAGCCCCTCCCACATCATGGTCGATGGCCTTACCAATGTCGTGGTAGAAGGCTCCTTGCATGGCCAGTGAAGGATCTTTGAGGCCGATCATTTCGGCGAGCATGCGTGCGGCAAAACCCATTTCGTTGGAGTGACCTGTGACGTTCTGGCCATAGCTTGTGCGGTAGTAGAGACGGCCCACATAATTCACCATTTGAGGATCGACCGCCTTGGGATCTAAGCCCATCAGTCGTATAGATTCTTCTCCTTTTTTATTACAGAGAGCCATGAGTTCAGCTTCTGACTCTTCTACAGCCGCTTTAATCATAGCGTGGTCAATGGTGCCCGTTTTTTTGCTCCGCGTTTGCAGCTTTTCTATCGCACGTTTAGCAATGTTTCGGCGCAGAAGGTTAACTCCTCCTACATGCAAATTTTCTGGATCTCCATGATTGAAAATGAGTGAAACGGGGAGAAGACTTTCTAAATAGATGACGTTGGTTCCATTCTTTCCGATGAGTAGTCCCTTAAACTTATCATCTTTGATGGTGACGCTCGTGGAATTTTTATCTACCGAACTTTCTACCCCTAAACGTTGAATGACCACCTGTAAAATGGCCTTGGCATGACGGGGAGCATCTTCTTTAAGTTCATCTAAAGCTGTGCTTTGTCGAAATTCTTTGTTAGCAGTGATAAGGGTTTCTAGATTTTTACGTGCATGTTCAAGAGCTGCTTCGCGAGTGAGCTTGGCTTGTTTAGAAAGCAGTTCGATTTGTTCAGCAGCCAGTTTGCTCTTTTGCTCTTTAAGGGCAGCGATTTCGTCCTTGAGCATTTTATTGCTATCCTCGGCGGCTTTGTTTCTTTCTTCGCGACGCTTCAAAATTTCCTCCTTTTGGGCGAGGGTGCTTTCCATTCTTTCGAGTGTTTCTGCCACTGATTTTTCTTCTGCTTCAAGGCTTTTCTGGAGGCGCGCGATGGAATCTTTGGTTTCTTCGTGAAGCTCTGCCGCTGCTTTATGGGCGCGGTCTAAAATTTCTTTAGGATCTTGGCCGTCCATGTCCAGCTTGGAGCGCAGAAAGAACATGGCTCCACCGAGCCCTGCTGCTAAACCAAGTATGATACTGAGAATACTTGAAAACATTGTGCGCTTATTTTAGCGGAAAAGGAGAAGAGGGGGAAGTGGGACTTGAATGTGCCTCACGAAGTGCACTTTAAACTTTTAGTATCTTCTGGAGTGCTGCCGTAGCAGCTTTGATTTCTTTTAATGTAGTCGGGCGTCCTAGAGTGAGGCGCAGCGACTCTAGGGCCTCCTGTTTGGATTGCCCGAGGGCGAGCAGCACATGGGAAGGTTCGGTTTTACCGGAAGAACAGGCCGAGCCACTGGAAGTGGCGAGGCCTTCGAGGTCTAAGCGCATCACCAAAGTTTCTCCCAAGTGACTGGGCACGTGCACATTGACGTTGTTGGCAGCACGCTGCTCTTTTGATCCATTGAGAGTGAGCCCCGGGAGTTTGAGTAACGAAGCGCACAAAGTGTCGCGGAGTTTTTGAAGTCTCTCCGCTTCCTTTTTACTGCCTTTGAGTACCAGCTCCAAGGCCTTTGCAAAGCCCACAATAAGGGCAGGGTTTTCGGTACCGCCACGCACGCGGAATTCCTGCCCCCCTCCATGAATGAGAGGTGTGATTTGAACCCCTTCACGGACATACAAAAGTCCTACCCCTTTGGGGCCATAAATTTTGCTGCCGTTGAGGGAAAGAAGATCTACCCCCAAATGATCTACATTGATGTCCGTGAAGCCTGGCGCTTGGCAAGCATCCGTGTGCATGAGGATGCCTCGTTCTCGAGCTAGCTTTGCAATTTTTTTAACGGGCTGAAGTGTGCCGATTTCATTGTTCACCAGCATCACAGAAATGAGCACGGTGTCTTCGCGTAGCGCTGCTTCCACTGCTTCTAGCTCAATGATGCCTTCTTTATTGGGCAAGACTTCGGTGAGTTCAAAACCGAAATTGTCGCGAAGGTAACGCGCGGGCTCTAGTACTGCGGGGTGCTCGATGGCGCTCACCACGAGGTGCTTGCCCTTGGGCACTCGGGCGAAAGCTCCTCCAAAAAGTGCCGTGTTGCAGGATTCGGTGCCACTACCAGTAAAAATAATTTCGTGCACAGAAAATGCACCCAGCAGCTCCATGCATTTGAGCCTTGCTTCATCAATGGCTTTGCGTGCCGTTTGTCCAGCTTGATGGATGGAAGAAGGATTTCCATATTCCTTATTCATCCAAGGTAGCATGACTTTGAGCACGCGCGGATCCAGAGGGGTTGCGGCTGCGTAGTCGAGATAAATGGAAGACTTGGGCCTCATGCAAAAGTGGGCTCATCCACCATCGCTTGCTTCATCGTGCGGATGGAGCGTTGACGTCTGGGGGGAGCAATGAGTTTTTTAAAATGCTTGTTCATGCGTTGATCGAGTTTTTGCATGGCAAAATCTACAGACTCAGTGATGGTGTGCTTGACCTCGCTAGCCACCAGTCTTTTGCGAGGAATTTCTAAAATACAGTTGAATTCAAAAGCAGTGTGCTTGTTGTGCTTTTTCATTTCCACAAAAACATGTACTGCATCGGGTGCTGCGTAGTGAGCCTCAATCACCGGCTCCAGGGACTCGAGCTTTTTCTCGATGTAGTCTTCGAACTGTTTCTGTTCGGGTTCTGTTAAATTGCGGATTCTTTTGTGGACTCGCATAGGAGCGGGGGTTAAAGACTAATGGGAAACTATTATAGCACTTTTTTGGAAGTCCACACGATTTCTTTTACTCCTGCTTTTTGATTGAAGGTACGCGCCAAAATAAAGAGGAAGTCGGAAAGGCGATTGAGGTAGGGGAGAATGTTTTTGGGCAGAGGGCTTAGCTGACTCACAATACGTTCCGCTCGACGGCAAATGGCCCGGGCTTCGTGGGTACGAATCGCCTCAGGGCAACCCCCAGGAAGGATAAAGTTTTGAAGGGGAGGGAGCTTGTCTTCCAAGTTGAGCGTACGTTTTTCCAGGATTTGTAGCTCCATATCTAAAACCACAGCGTCTTCAGGAATTCGTGTGTCTGCAATGAGGGAGCTGAGATAAAATATGTCTTCTTGAATTTCTTCAATTTTTAATCCAGCCAAGTGCGCATTGAGTTCGTCTAAGGTGCCCACGGCTTCGATGCGAAGATGGGACTTGGGAACGCGTTCCATGGAGTAGAGGCTGGTCTCTCCCTTGTCACCGGTTTTAGTGATGATGCTCATATGACAATGATACCTTTTTTCTTAAGCAAAGAAAAAAGACGATGCCATCGAACAGGACTATGTAGAGAGGGAAGACAAATGTAGTCCATGGGCTGCCGTAGCTATCCAATAGACTGAGTAAGCCCGCGAGGGCAAACAGACCCCAAAAGGCAACGCTTTCACTGCTTGGATTTTTCCAGACCTTTTGGAGCGTGGGAATCCCTCCTACTAAATCGGCAAAAATGGTCACCAAGAGGCTCGCCAATGGGGATTGGAAAATCACCCATACCAACACGCTTAAGACCAATAAGGCTAAGCAAATGTACTCTAGCTTCCCGAAGGTTTTGGAGCCCTTCCAAAAGCTAAGAGTAAAAATAAGGGTGCAGCCTAAAAAAGCGAGGCCCGCCATGAGTATCGAAGACGAAGTGCCTTGGCTAGCTAGTACACCTAGAAAACTCACTAAGGAGAGCAGGAACCACACCATTCGACTGAAGACGCTGGGGCGGAACTTTCCTCGTAAAATTTGTATCACGCCTATTGTGTAACAGGCGATACCAAGGGCCGCAATCACGACATAAAGGACCGTATGCATCATTGGAAATAATCAAAGTTAAACATTTGGTCGGACCCGCCGTTGATTTCTACTGTGGCATGGTCGACCCCTCCTTGGTCCCAAAGCACTTCATCATAGCCATAGAGGTAACGGTCTTCCAAGGTTTTTCCTGCATACCACTCTGCCGGATGAGCAAAGCTCATGAGCGTGTGCACGCTGCGAGCGGGAGGCTGTTCTCCGGGTGCGAGTAAGCGGGAGCGGGCAAAAACGTGAGTGGTGTTTTCAAAACTGACAATGCCCGAATCGCGCGAAGGGTTGGTGTTGCGCTGGATTTCTAGCGTTTCGTTTTTCGCGGCTAAGAGTTTGAGCATGATCTCGAGGGCAATGGGGGAGTCTACTTCCAAGCTGCGCGCTTCGTCTGCCGAGCGGGAGGCTAGCACATCCATGCTGCGAAGATCATGTAGGTAGGAGACATCTCCAGGCAGATAATGAGAAAAATCCACGCTAAAAATGAAGAGGGCGTTGCGGCTGGTGAGCTCGCTCACAAAGTTATCCACTTCTTCTTCTGTAGTATCTGTTTGGATCATGTAACCAATCACGGGGATGCCGGGCCAAGTTTGTTCCACGTAATCGCGGTGGATTGTGTAACCAAATTCGGACTCGGGCGGAGTGGAGATGTGGGCTGACCCTTGATGAAAATGATCCGGTGAAATGATGATGACTTCGCACCAACTTTCATCGGCTAGATCTTTGTATGTGTCTTCAATGAGCGATTCAACAATGAGGTGGTGTGGCAATAGAACGACGTCTCCACCGACCCCTTCTGTAAGCGCCGAAGAACCCTCCGACTTACAGCCGGAGAGCCCTAGAGCTAAAGCTAGAATTAGTACAAACTTCCTCCCCATTCTACTACGCTAAAGCCAGTGCGGGCAGGGGCGGTGTAGCTGGGCATGCTGAGGCCTGGAGTGCTCACCCCTTGGTAGTACATGAAGACACGGAGCAGACTGTCTGGAGCGGGGGCGATGCTGAGCGGTGCCACCTCGTTCATGGCGGTGGTGCCTTGGAAGTTGAACTCTACATAAGGAGACTTCACCGCTTGCAATTTAGGCAGCCAGAACTCCATGAAGTCGGCGCTTTCCTTGGTGGAAAGCCCCATGCCAGCGAGAGCCTTGGGAAGTTCCACGGCGATATCTTTTTTAGCAAGGGTCCAGCCGGTGCCCATGCTCACCTGAGCAGACGATTGCCCTTCCCAGAAAAGGTATGGATAGGTTTTGCCATCGGCAAGGTTCTTGAGTGACCCATTGGGGTTGGCCCAGACGGTCCAACCATTTCCGTAGGCGGGAACTGTTTTGGAGAAAGTAATATTATTCACTTTTACGCTCACTTGCTGAGCCTGAGTGGGGTAGAGGTAGATGACAGGCTTTCCACATTCCACAGAAGGTGCGTAAGCGGAATCGTAAGCGAGGACATAACTGCCGTTGTCCAGTTTGAGGAAGATCACTTCGTGCTGAGCAAGAAACTCTTCCATAGAAATGGGCGTTTCGGGAGGATCTCGGTAGGGCAGAGCCATCCCGTACATTTGGTACGCTTGTTGAACCGCTCCTGTTAAGCCTTCGGCGTAGACGGGATTATCCCCAACAGGTTCTGTGACGCCAGAAATTGTGTAGGCCGTTTGACCTACATTGGAACCTGCATCTTCACGAGTGAGGGTTCCGAGTTCACTAATGGAAGCCAACTCTTCTTCGGTGGGTGTGACCGTGACCACACAGCTGCCCGCGAATCCACAGCCTCCCGCTGTGAGCACATAAGTGTGTTCTTCTTGAATCATTTTTTCTCCATCTGAAATTTGAAGCGTGAAATCTTGGGATTGATTAGGAATATCGTAACTGTAATCCCCCTTGGCCTCTGAAGCAGGCGTAAAGCCAAAGGCTGAGGGCATCACGCCGTAACGCACCAAGATGCCGTCCGGTGTTTCACCAAAAATACAGCCACGACCGTTCAGTACATAATACTTAGAATAAGCGGGGTCTTGGATATTTGTGAGCTGAGTGTAGGCTGCTTTAAAATTCTCGTCGTCCAAGCCATAGTAGCTGGGATTCATCGCGCTAAAAGGGTCGGCTAAAGCTATCGGGTCATTTGCATAAAGATTCAGGCTGGCTGGTGTATCCAAAGCGGTGATGGTGATGGATGCTTCTAAGTCGGTGCCAGGTCCTTGCAAATCTCCACTGCCCAGTGCAGACGTGGAGTAGGGCACCAAACCGGTCCATTCATTGGCCCCTTCGTTTACTGCGTAGCGGAAGGTCGCTGCAGGGCAGGGGCCGTCACACCTTGCCTGTACCACTACCAAACTTTGCCCCGCGTAGTCTCCGTTTTTGATGGTTCCTACCTTCCAAAAAGAAATGGGCGTGCGCCCGGAATCGTCTTTGGTATAGAGGTAGCTGAGGTAATCCTCGCTGTTTGGGTACATGCTCTTCATATACTCGGGCTCAAATTGAGTGTAGTAGTCCTTATTTTTATTGACCACATCTTCGGTATTCCAAACTTCTGCTTGAGTTAAAAACTCTACACTGACTTGCCCTCCGATCACGTCGTTTTCATTGATGGGACCTTCGGTAGGAGTTTGGCTGCAGGCGGCAAAGAGCAGCGTGCCCAGTAGAAAAAGAGCAGTTTTGCGCATGGTGAAAAATTATGTCAATTTGAATATACGGCTTTTGCGTGGAAAAAGTGAATGCCATTTCGCTAAAGTGCTGGCACTTAACGTATTTCTATGACAGATCCCGTACTCGCTGAGCTCATCCAAGTCATTTACGACAAAGAAGCGGCCCTCAAAGACTTCAAAAAGATGATGAAGGAAATTGAGGACGATATCCCTATGGAACTGGAGGAACTCAACATGCAACTCAAGGACTTAAAGAAGCAAGCCAAAGATTTGAAGGATGCACACATCAAACTCATCATCGAAGAAAACACTGAATACAACGAATACCGTGAACACGTACAAGAAGCTAAGGAGGCGATTGCCGAAGCCAAGCTCAAGCTCTTCACAGAAATGGCCAATCGTAGCCGTGAACACGGCGATTTGGACCAAACCGTTTTAGTGCAAGGCGCTCCGTTCCGATTGCAAACCCAAAAAGAGGTGCAAGTTTACCTCAATGGGAAAGTGGTAAAGGCTTAGTTCCCCTGAGTGGAACTGGCCTTTTTAGGCATCTGCATCATTACCACGCGGGAAAGGTTGGCTCCCACGAGGGCAAAAAGTTCAAAGTAGGGTGCTCCACTGTAGGCCAAGAGGTTGTAGAGCAGGGCCGCCACCACTCCATACGCCACTTGCTGCTTAGGCAAGAAGGGGGAGGTTTTGGGTTCCACGAGCATGATCGTCACAAAGAAGTAGATGGTGGAATCGGTGAACGTGAAGAGTAGTCCAGAAAGTCCTTCTCCTCGCAGCAAAAGGAGCAAGGCGTGGGCTATAAAAAAGCTGATGACAATCTGCCATTTACGCCATTGGTAGAGGCCGCCAAAAACCCAGAGCGCCATGAGGGCGAGTGAAAGGTAACCGTTGTAGGAAGCGCCCCACCAAGATGTGAAGGGATGATCGAGGCCCGGAATGAAAGCGAGGATGAGTGCGGAAACAAGAATTCCTGCCGCAGCAGGATTGATGACGGGAGAACCCTTCCATTCCAAGAAAAATTTAACGAGCATCGCGATGCCCGTAGCGGCAAGTGGGTAGATGAGATCTCCTGCGGAAGAACCGTAGTGCAGGATTAAAAATAAAATGAGACCAGTGATGACCGTGTCCCAAATGTTTTTGTGCTTGGTGGAAAAGATGGTAAAAGCGACCCAAAGCAATAGAGCAAAGCCCAAGGTAGCGCAGAGGTGGAGTAAGACCGGCCCAGTGAAATGTGTACCCAAAGCCACTGCTGCAAAAACAATCATAAAGTAAGCAGCGCGGTGAATAGGATCGAGCTTGAAGGTCATGGCGTTTGGTGTAATATGGCTGAGCCAAATTTTAATCCACTGCTATGCAAAATACTACTGCAAAACTCCTCTTTCTTTTGATTGTGACTGGAGCCCTTTTTACGGGGTGCTCGCGAGATGATGAGAAAATAGAGGATGCCGACACCAAGGGTTCCCTGGAAGAATCCGTGATGGGTGGTTTAGAGGAAGGCAATGAAGAGAATGATTTAGATGATGAAGTTGATATTGATGAGGACGATGAAGCTGCCACCGACGACAGCGCCACCACCGATGAAGGCACTCCCAGTTCTTCTGGGCCCGCAACCGCTCCGGGCAGTCAAGGTACCAGCCAAGAAGCCTCTGCCTATGTAGACGGCACGTACTCTGCCGAAGGCCCTTATCAA
>CAZFAV010000005.1:50234-111504 GCA_964516995.1 uncultured Candidatus Peribacteria bacterium
CCAAGAAGCCTCTGCCTATGTAGACGGCACGTACTCTGCCGAAGGCCCTTATCAAAGTCCTGCTGGTCAAGAAAATATGGGAATCACCCTTGTGATCAAAGGGGGTGTGGTGTCCAGTGTTTCTGTCACCCCTAAGGCGGAAGATCCCACCAGCAAACAGTTCCAAGAACTGTTCAGTAGTGGCATTTCTGCTCTAGTCGTAGGCAAATCTTTGGACAGCTTGGGCTCATTAGGAGCTGTGAACGGAGCTTCACTGACTCCAAATGGTTTTGAAGCTGCTGTAGCGACTATTAAATCTTTGGCTCAAAGTTGAAGCGCCGCTTTGAGTTTTCTGAGCGCCATTTAGGCACCCCGATTCGTCTGGTGATTTTGAGTGAGGATGAAGCATCGGCGCTCGATGTTGCAACGCGAGCGTTTAAAGAATGTGCACGGATTGAAAAACTCTATTCTCATTTTTTGCCCAACAATGATTTGGCGACTCTCAATGCACGTGTGGGGGAATGGACGCCAGTGAGCCCTGAGCTTTACCAGCTGCTTCAATGGGGAGAAGCCGTGAAGCTTGCTACAGAAGGTGCTTTTGACCTTTCTGTGAAAAGTATTTTAGAAGGATGGGGCTACGACGCCTCGTATTCTTTTGAAGAAACCCGTGCTGGTCAAATAGGATCCATGGAGCTTTTGGACGGTGCGGTGCGGCTTGCAGCCCCTATTGAACTCGGCGGCCTGGGCAAGGGTTATGCTATTGACCAGGTGGGGAAAATTTTGGAGCCCTTGGGAGATTTTTTGATCGATGCTGGAGGAGATCTGCTTCTGCAAGGCCACGACGAAAACGGTGCCCTTTGGCGAGTGGCTTTTGAGCATCCTACAGACCTCACTCAAGCTATTGGAATTTTTGAGGGCACCCATTTAGCCTTGGCTTGCAGCAGTCCCAGCCGACGGCAGTGGAAGAGCGCTGAAGGGAAGCGTCACCACTTGGTGGACCCCCGCACGCGCGAGCCCGCACAAAATATGCTGGCGGTTTATACCCAAGCCTCCACGGCACTGATTGCTGATTCGTATTCCACCGCCCTTTTTGTTTTAGGTTTTGAGCGTGCGCAAGCATTGCTCCCTTCATTGCCCGTGGAAGCGATGCTGGTTGGACCAGAAGGAAAACTTTTTAAAACGCCAGGGTTTTTGGGCGAGCTTTTTACGCAGGAATAACTAACAGCGCCTTGGGCTTTACTTCTACTTGCAGGGTTTTGGCGTGCTGTACTTCACCATCCAGCTGAAAGCTGATGTCCTGAGCGCTCTTGATGACAATATTTTTTCCAGTCCACATGTGCAATCGATGCTTATTGGTCACCACAAAGACGTTCAAGAGTCCATCGTTTTCTTTTACTAAAAATCGTGGCACGGGCAACGCATTGACCACCATCACCAGTTTTGCCGAAAGGAAAAGCCGCTTTTTATCGACAGTAATCTTGTAAGGGCGCGCTCGGTAAAAAAACACTGTCTTGAGAGCCATCCAGAGGTAAGCCACGGGCCCCCAGCGTCGTTTGAGAGGACGATCCGTTTCTTGCATCAGAAAAGCGTCATAGCCTCGTCCCACAGCAATAAGGCCATGCTGACGGCGATTGACCAAGAAGGCATCTATGGCTCTCGGTTTTGCAGTGAGCGTTTTTTTGATAGAACGTTTGAGGTCCAAAGTCCACGGAATCCCGAGGCTCCAACCGAGCACGTTCGCACTGCCTTGTGCCAAAATATAGAGAGGAATGGACTTTTTTTCTTTGAGCAGAAAATCAGCTACTTCGGAGATGGTCCCGTCTCCACCCGCCACTAAAACGCGATCGAAATTTTTGCCTTTAAGCGCAGAAAAATCCTGATGTTTGGCGGGCTGAGTTTCAAACCACGTCCAGGTGCAATTTTTCTCACGCAAAGCGGCAGTGATTTCTTCGGGCACATTGCGCCACTTTTTTGCCCCAGAAACTGGGTTATAAATCACTAGGATGTGAAGACTATTTTTCATAAGGCAATAGCAATGCGTTGACGGGCTTCATTATCAGGTTTATTTTTGCAAGACCACCCCCTTAACTTTTGGCCCCAAAAACATGGTGATTTTCACTCTTCTTTTTGCCGTCCAATTGGGATCTCTTTCCCTGGCTTTTATTGCGCTCCGTCGACTTTATTTTTATATCCATAAATATCGTTTTGACGAGTCTACCTATACGCTGCTTTTTGGCTTTGTGCATCTTCGTTATTTTGCAGTCTGGTATGTAATCATGGTGGGATTGGGCGCTGGCTTGGAACTCATCTATGCTTTTTCACTCCTCGCGGCATGAATGACACCCGTAAACATTTCAAAGGACAGCTGGAGGATGAGCTCGTGATCTGCACTTTTAGAAAACATTGGGTCTCTATTTTGCCGACCTTGGTGTCCATGCCGGGCTTACTCATTGTACTTTTTGTTTTGTTTATTAATCTTCCGCGCCTTGTAGACCAGGGGCACTGGATGGCTTACCTTATGGTGTTTGCTCTGGCCGCTTTGCACGCCGTCATCCATCGGCAATTCCTCACCATTTTTTACTACTACCTGCATACCGTGATTGTAACCGATCGGCGGGTAGTGCTCATCGACAAATCAGTCTTTTTTAAAGATTCCAAAACGTCCTTGGATTTAGTGAATGTGCAAGACATTCAAAAACATCAAGAGGGCTTTTATCAAAACTTTTTTAACTTTGGCTCGCTCAGCTTTATGCTCTCCGGGAGTGGAAGCCCAAGCGTGATCGATTTAGTGCCGCGTCCGGAATATCAGTATAAAAAAATCCACCAAGTCAAAGATGCTCTGTTCGCTTCGGGAGGGCAACCGTTTAGGCCACTTGCTAAAACAGAGGCGGCGGTAGATCACGCCAAAATGGCGGGATGAACGGGACTCGAACCCGCGACCTCTGCCGTGACAGGGCAGCGCTCTAACCAGCTGAGCTACCATCCCATAAAGGGCTACTCCTAGCGGAGCGGATGCACTTTAGCAAAGCCCTCCGAGGAAGGCAATGGGTTCTTGAGAGAGTTTTAACGACCAAAAATTCGAGCGAGCAGACCTCGCGTCTCTTTATTTTGAGTGGTGACTGCTTTTGCCAAAGGTGCAGCCTCTACGTCTGCGGCGGGAATCACCGGAATACCTGGGATTGTCTCGGCAATAATGGTGTCATTCGTGCCTACTCCTTTGAGGGTCACTACCCCATCCTTCACTTCTATTTGCACCTGGTCACGGCTCACGCCAGCTAGTGCCTGGCGGTCAACATCAGACCTGCCTTCCAAATCAATACGAATATTGGGGTTTGCGTTCACTGCGAAGCCTTCTGTGGCCTGAGAGCGCTGGGTTTTGCGTCCAATCATTACGGTTTTATCTCGTCCCATAGAAGCAATGGCGTAGCTTTCTTCATGTCCTCGCTGGGCAGGGCTATGGTAAATCACTTTCACTCCTCGTGGGCCACTGTCCAGCCCTATAGACCCTAGACTTACCCATCGGCGCCCTTCACCAACAAAAAGTTGCAGTGTTTCTCCAGCTTGGAGTACGCGCTCACGGAGCACTTCTGCGCCTTCGGGCAAGTGAGGACCTGTTTCGGGTACAGTCATAGAGTTGACGTGTTATCTATATATTTTACCCCTTAAATTTGTCCTTCGCAAGACCCCGTGGTAGGGTGGGTGTCGCTTGTCTTTTTTCTCCCCATGAAAATCGGAATCGATGCACGGATGTATAGTAGTGAATTTACAGGCATAGGACGCTATGTTTATGAGTTGACTCAGCACTTAGCAGAACTCGATCACAAGAACGAGTATGTGCTCTTTATGAATGAGCCGGAGTACAGCGCTTATGAAGCCCCGAACAAGCGTTTTTCTAAGGTTTTGGTGAACGCGCGCCACTACTCTTTTAAAGAACAGTTGTCTTATTGGTGGGCCTTGGAGAGGGAGGGGTTAGACCTGATGCACTTCACTCACTTTAATGCGCCCATTTTGTACCGTCGCCCTAGTGTGGTCACGATTCATGACCTCACTTTGTCGTTCTTCCCTGGCAAAAAAATGAACTCAGCTTTTTACCGCATGGCCTACAATACGGTGCTCAAGTCTTCGGTAAAGCATGCCAAAAAGGTGATCGCTGTTTCCGAAAATACTAAGCAAGATCTGGTGGACGTGGTGCACGTGAATCCTGGGAAAGTCGAGGTGATTTACGAGGGAGTCTGTGAACATTTTGGCCCTCGTGCGGACAAGGAGAAGCTCGAAGACACGATGCGCAAATACGGCATCTCCAAGGACTATTTGCTTTATACTGGGGTGTGGCGTGGGCACAAAAATCTGGTCAATTTGATCCGCGCTTTTGCTTTGCTCAGAGAAGGGGAGGAGGGCTTTGATCTTTCCCTCGTGATTACTGGAGAAGAAGATCCTTACTATCCTGAAGTAAAACGCACGGTAACCGAGTTGGGGTTAGAACATCATGTCATTTACACTGGCATGGTCCCTGAAGCAGAGCTCGTGACTTTGTACCAAGCGGCCACAGCCTATGTTTTCCCCTCGCTTTATGAAGGCTTTGGTCTTCCTCCACTAGAAGCCATGCGCTGTGGCACGCCCGTGGTGGCCTCTAAGACTTCGTGCATTCCGGAAATTTGTGGCGAGCACAATGCCCTTTACTTTGACCCTTACGATCCAGAAGACATGGCCAATAGCATCCGTAAAGTGCTCCTCGATGAATCCTTGCGAGAGGAACTTCGGGAGTGTGGCCTCAAGCACAGCCTCAAATTTTCTTGGGAAAAGATGGCGGAAAAGACGCTGAAGGTGTATGAAGAATTTGAGCTTTAAACGCCCCATGAACGAATTTGTTTGGTTCAAAGATTTGATTCCTAAGGCGCTGGCCCACTACCAGTTGGAGCGCCAAGCACGCGCGGCTTTGGTCTGCAGCCGTTTTAGAGATTTGGTTCCGGGCATTGTGGGAAAGGATGCGGAAGGGGTAGTGAAGGCCAAATATGTGAAGGGTGGAGTCTTGTATGTGGCCGTGCCCTCCAGTGTCTGGGCGCAACGCGTGTATGTGCACCGGCACGAACTGCTTACACGCATCAATCTCGAGAGCGAGAAACCGCTAGTAGATGACCTTCGCACATATGTGGAATAGAATAAGAGCATGAGTAAGCCCGTAGAAAGCCCCACGCATCAAAGCCTCGGTTCACCCGCTTTTTAGCTTGACAATGCCCATTTCCTCACTACAATCGTTAAGCTATTTAACTTCCTTTTTGTGCTCGTAATCCGTTTGACTCGTATTGGAAAGAACAACGAAGCAGCTTATCGCCTCGTGCTCGCTGAAAAACGTAAGGCGGTGAAGGGGGAATATCAGGAACTTTTGGGCTTCTACAACCCTGCAGAAAACAAGAAGATCGACTTTAAGAAGGACCGTATTGAATACTGGGTAGCCAAAGGTGCTACTCCTTCTGATACTGTAGCAGCTTTGCTCAAGACCAACGGCGTTTCTGGAATGGATAAATTCATTGGGAACCGCAATTTGAAGCGTAAAAACAAGAAGGCTCCCGCGGAAGCACCCGCTGCACCTGCAGAGGCTCCTGCGGCTTAATTTTCATTTTCTAACGCCTGTTTCCTATGGCTGCTGATCTGACTGGAAACTCTGCTCGAGACTTTGTCGATTACATCGTCAAAGCCATAGTTGATCATCCTGATGAGGTTGAGGTGACTCAAACCGTGGATGATTTGGGAATCTTGATTACCCTCAAGGTGAACAAAGAAGATATGGGAAAAATCATCGGTAAAGATGGCCAAACGGCAAAGTCTCTCCGTGTGCTTCTTCGGATGATGGGCGCTAAGCAAGATGCCCGCATGAATCTGAAAATTGTTGAACCGGAAGAGCGCATGCGCTAGTATGGCTTCGCTATGAATCTACTTCCTTTGTTTTTAGGTGTGGTCGCTAAGGGTTCTATCCTGGATGTGGCTCAGCAATACGATGCCTTGGAGATTGTGAATCGAGCGATTGCCTATGGCATCATTGCAGCGGGATTTTTGAGCGTGGTCTTTATCTTTTTTGGAGGTATTTCTTTTATTCTTTCTGGAGGCGACGAGGGCAAAATCAAGCAGGCTGTGGGCACGATCCGTTATGCGATCATCGGTCTCGTGATCACGATGCTGGCCGTGGTGATTGTTGTGATTGTAGGAAATGCGATGGGTCTCAACGTGGTGCAATACATCAATTTGGGCGAGGTTTTTGAACTCGTTTCCAACTTTAAATTCCCCAGCAGCGAGACGGGCAGTGGGGGATTGAATTCTTTAGACTAAGCTCTCTCCAGAAGACATCGGCCTTGCGCCCTAATGTTTTCCCAATCGTAACTAAAGTTGAAATTCTCTAGGGCGCGCACCAAGGCGCTATAGATTTGCCAGTGGGACTCCTTGTCGAAAAGGAAGGCGTTACCACTTTCTTCGATAGGATTGTAATTGTCGGCCTTGCTGTGAAGTCCGGTGCGCATCAAGGGGACGATTCCACGCTCAATGATCATGGCAAATTCAGAGGGGAGCTGGCCTCCAAAGACTACCCACATGTGTCCCACCTCCAAGGCTTCTTCCAAGGAAAAGACGTGAGGGACACTCTTGAGGCCATTTCCGAGTACATGGAAACGCGCCCCGAGCTCTTCGAGTCCACCGGCCAAAGCTTCTGCTACTTTGGGGTCCGCCCCTCTGAGATCTAAGATCACATGGGGGATGCGGATTTTAAGGTTAAGCTGAGCGGGTTTAGAGGGAGTTTTTGTTTTTGCCATACTTAAGCTATTAGGACATTATAGCAGATTTTTACCGTTTTGAGTAGCCCAGTATGCCTACTTTCCCCGAGAAGATCTTGCTGGATTAAGTCTATATGTTATAGTTATGTCTTTTCTTTCATTACTCCTTATTATGGTAAGAAGAGGTCTCTTTGCTGCAAGTGTGCTGGTCTTGGGGGGTGCAGGGGCAGAAAGGCTACTCTCTCAACCAAAACTGCAGCTGCCGCCCCGGGTGGAACAGGCCTGTGAACAAGAGATCCGTCGGGCCGTGGAGCGCTGCTATGAGGATCCGGCACAGTTTAATCAGGAGGATAGAACGGGCGAGCCTTCTGCGGCACAAGAGCTGAGGGCT
The DNA here is from genome assembly GCA_964516995.1 of uncultured Candidatus Peribacteria bacterium. Taxonomy (GTDB): domain Bacteria; phylum Patescibacteriota; class Gracilibacteria; order UBA1369; family 2-02-FULL-48-14. Next base: position 57,366 of record CAZFAV010000005.1, read on the forward strand.
TGTTTAGGCCAACAACAAAGATGGGAATTTATTATGAACTGTTCTCGACCTGATCCTTATACAGGTGGGCATTTTTACGTGGGAGGTAGAGGCGGTGAGAACACGTGGCTTTCTCCGTCTGACGACGATAAACTGCAGATGTGAAAAAGTTTGTCCTGATTGATGGAAACGCCTTGGTTCACCGTTGTTATCATGCGGTCCCCAAGACTTTGACCGCTGCGGATGGCACTCCCACCAATGCGGTTTATGGTTTTACTTCCATTTTGCTCGGGATTTTAGAAGTGGAGAAACCTGATTATTTAGCTACTGCCTGGGACATGCACGGTCCTACTTTTAGGGATGAAATCTATACGGAGTACAAGGCTACCCGCATGAAGACCGATGACGACTTGATCATTCAGTTTCCTCGAGTCAGAGAAGTTTTAGAGGCTCTTTCTATCCCTTGCTTTGAAAAGGAGGGGCTAGAGGCAGACGACTACCTGGGCATTGTTTCTGAGCTTTTAGAAAAAGCCCATCCTGAGATTGAAACTCTCATTGTGACGGGAGACAAAGATGCCTTCCAACTCGTACGTGGCCACACCATCGTGGTTTCTCCTGTGAGTGGTTACACCAAAGTCGTGCGATATGACCGGCAAGCGGTTAAAGATAAGATGGGCGTGTGGCCAGAACAAGTGCCGGATTTTAAGGGCTTATGTGGAGATCACAGCGATAATATCCCCGGCGTAGCTGGAATTGGAGAAAAAACTGCGGTGAAGCTCTTGGAGCAATTTGGAACGGTGGAGGGAATTTATGAGCACTTGGAAGCTGTTCAGCCTCCCAGGATCCGTGAACTCCTGCGTGTGGAACGAGACAAGGCGGGGCTCTACAAGAAAGTAGCTACGATTTTGAGAGAGGATGGTTTAAAGCTCGATTTGGCGGCTTGCCGTGTGCACGATTTTGATATGAATAAAGTGAGGACCGTCTTCTCTACCTTTTCTTTTAAAACGCTCCTGGCTCGACTGGATAAGCTCGTGAATCAGTGGATGAAGGTTCGTCGAGAAGAGGAGGCTAGTCAAAATCAGGGGAGTTTATTTTAAGCCTTTATGGAAGACTCTATCTTTGCTCAGACCGGACTGTGGCTCAGCCAGAACATGACTTACCTGGTCATTGTTTTGTTTGCACTCAGCCTGCTTTATGTTTTTTATAAAAATTACCGCTTTCAGCAGTTTAAAAAAATCTTGCTGCAAAAGGGGTTTACTGAGAGGAAAGACCGCGATCGTTCCGCTGACTTTATAGAACGGGGGAAGGTGGGGATTGTGCTAACCGTGACCGGGCGCGGGAAGAAGCGTTCTACGAGAAGAGAACTTTTTGTTGTGGTGCCGGGTCTCAGCCCTACTACAAGTTTTATCCTTACACGCAGGGCGGGTGACGGAGCGGCGGCCGCTCCCTATCTGCTCAAGTTTTCTCAATTTCTTTTCCCGGGCCATGTTCATGTTTTGTCCTTTCGAAAACCAGAGCTCCAAGAAAGTTTGGTGGGCTATGCCCTTCAAAAGGAACCCGTTTCTTTGTCTGCAGAGCTGGAAGCTTTGCTCCAAGCTCACTTGAGTCTATTTTTAGACCCTCGAGTGGAGTCTTTTAATGTGGGTGAAGGAGAAGTGAGGCTAACGGTGAGCGCGAGCTTGCTTCTGCCAGAGAGAGTTTTGGAGGTGGAGGAGCTGTTGGCCAAACTCGATGGCTTGAGGACCTACAAGTCTTAGATCCCTATCCAAATTTTATGTTTATGTTATAATTATTACATGAACCAGTTGGATGACGACCTCTTGGATTTAGGAGATGACCTAAAGACTGCCGTGGCCTATCAAACTAGTGTAGAGCCACAATTGCAGCAAACCGCTCGACTCTACGAGCTCTTATCTCAAAAGAAGGGTACCCTCATCGGCATCTGGATAGATGGCGTGGCCTTTGACCTTTTTGCGTCCGGCTCCGGAGCAAACACACTCAATGTCGTTTTTAAAAAAGATTCTACTCTGCCCAGTCCCTATCCTCCTTATGTAGAACTTGAACTACAGGCGGATAATATTCGAGTGATTCAAGATCAACAGCTTGTTTCTCCCCCTGCACAACCCTTGCAACCTTATAAACAAATCGCTCTGTCTCATAGGCCAGAAGCCCATGCGGCTGTTCGAAAATGGCTAGATCCGCTGCTCCAGATACTGGTTGAAAAGTGTTCATTCTGAGTAAAAATTTTATTCATCTCTTTTTGGCTTGTGCAAAGCTTTTGTTCGTGTTTTGTGGTACAGGTTTGGATTTTTTACATATTTTCAAGGTTTCGCAAGAGGAAAAATTCGGGTGGGTCAAAAACAGGTGGGTAGGCCCATTTGAAGCCGTTAAACTTGAATACATTATTGAGTCAAGATCCTAAGATTGGCTTATTGAAGCCCTGTTTTTTAACTCTGTAGACTTGAAAAGAGTTTTTTGATGGTCTAAAGTCGGGCCATGCCAAAACACCGAATTATTGCGGGTCTTGATATTGGGAACTCCAAAATCCGCGCGGCGATAGCCGTCCTTGATGAAGAAAGTACCCAACCCAATATCATTGGAGTAGGGGTTTCCCCTTCTGGTGGACTCCGTAAGGGGAATATTATTGATGTAGAAGAAACTGTAGCTAACATTGCGGCAGCCTTGGAAGATGCTGAGCGTATGGCTGGAGAACCGGTGCATGCCGTGTTTTTAGGAATTTCTGGTGACCACATTGCGTCCATGGACTCTAAGGGCGTGATCGCTATTTCTCATACGGGAAATGAAATCATTGAAGATGATGTAGACCGAGTGCTCGAAGCTGCTCAAGCGGTGGCCATTCCCAACAATCGACGCATTCTTCGCATTATCCCAAAGAGCTTTACCGTGGATGAACAAACGGGCATCAAATACCCCGTAGGCATGACTGGCATTCGCCTGGAGGTGCTTGCGCACCTGGTGACGGGTCTTGTTCCTGCCGTGAAGAACATTGAAAAGTGCGTGCACCAAGCAGGAGTGGATATCAATGACATCATTCCTTGTGGACTCGCTGCTGCGGAATCCGTGGTGAGCAAGCGTCAGAAAGAACTCGGCGTCGTAGTGATTGATATTGGTTGCGGAGGCACCAACGTGTCTGTATTTGAGGAAGGAACCGTATTGCACAGCGCTTCGCTGCCCGTGGGAGGAGACAACGTGACCAACGATATTGCGATTGGCTTACGCACCTCTATCGATACTGCAGAAAAGATTAAGATTGAATATGGTTCTTGTATTCCTGAGGATATCCACGACCGTGAAACCATCGATCTTTCTCTGCTTTCTAAAATCGACACACAGACCGTTTCCAAGAAGCAGCTCGCCGAAATCATTCAAGCGCGTTACCACGAAATCTTTGCTATGGTGAAGGATGAACTGGCTAAGGTTCAACGTGACGGCATGCTCCCTGCGGGTGCCATTTTGTGTGGCGCTGCGGTAAAGATGCCTGGTGTGATCGATTTGGCCCGTGAAGTGCTCAATCTGCCTGTACAAATTGGATTCCCCACGAATTATGAAGGTGTGGTGGATAAAATTGAGGATCCCGCTTACGCCAGCGTGATCGGACTCGTGATCTGGGGCTCTCGCTTCCAAGGTGAGGGTTACGGGATCAAGCTCGATTTCAAGAATTTCAACGTCGAAAAAATGACGCAAGGAATTAAAAACTGGTTCCGCGGTCTTTTACCTTAATATTTCCTATCCTTACCCCTGTCTCTATGGCTAGCCACTCACAACAAGACGACAGCCTCAAAACGCTGTTCTCCGGCACCAAAAGTCGCCGTAACATGGAAATCACCCCTTCGGACGTGACGCCCGTCGCTCGCATCAAAGTTATTGGTGTGGGAGGTGGAGGCGGAAACGCGCTGAATCGTATGATCAAGTCCAACATCAAGGGCATTGATTTTATTGCTGTGAACACCGATGCTCAAGCGTTGTACCACAACGAAGCGGCTCTCAAAATCAACATTGGTAAGGCCACTACTCGTGGACTGGGAGCGGGAAGCCACCCCGAAATGGGACGGCAAGCAGCGGAAGAATCTGCAGAAGAAATCAAACAAGCGCTTGAGGGAACAGAAATGCTCTTCATCACTTGTGGACTCGGGGGGGGAACGGGTACTGGGGCTGCCCCTGTGATTGCAGAAATCGCGCGAGATATGGGAATCCTCACTGTAGCGGTGGTGACCAAGCCCTTCACGTTTGAAGGACACCGTCGTCGCACTCAAGCTGAGGAAGGCCTCGAGAACTTGAAGAATAAAGTGGACACCCTCATCACCATCCCTAACGATAAGATTTTGTCCCTCATCGACAAGAAGACTCCTCTTACTGAGGCCTTCACGGTAGTGGACGACGTGCTCCGCCAAGGTGTGCAAGGCATCTCTGATTTGATCACCGTACACGGAATGATCAACGTGGACTTTGCCGATGTGAAGGCGATCATGGAAAATGCCGGAAGCGCTCTCATGGGAATTGGTTACGGTACCGGAGAAAATCGCGCTACCGAAGCGGCTCGTGCTGCTGTGGAAAGCCCGCTCCTCGAGCTCGACATTCAAGGCGCGAAGGGAATTCTTTTCAACATCACTGGAGGCAGCGACCTCTCTATGTTCGAAGTGGACGAAGCTGCTCGCATCATTACCGAAGCTGCCGATCCCGAAGCCAACATCATCTTTGGAGCGGTCATCAACGATTCCTACACCGGTGAAATCAAGATCACGGTGGTGGCGACTGGCTTTGACGACATTAAACGTGGTGTACAAATCACCCGCCCTCTCGGCGAATACCGCCCTATGGCGAGTCAACAGCAAGCTCCTCGTCCTATGATGGATGCTCGACCCAATACCCCTTCGACCCCTTCGATGCCCATGGGCGAGGAGGCTACGAGCGAATACGATATTCCGGCGTTCATTCGACAGAAGATGCAGAAGTAGTTTAACGAATTAGAGCTTAAAAAACCCCTTGTGAAAGGGGTTTTTGTTGTCTGAAACTAAGGGTTGCGTAGAATCGTGTTGTATATTCATTTTATTATGCATAAAAAAACCTCCGGCTTTAAAAAAATTCTCCTTCTTGCTCTATTGGTGGTACTGGGCGTTTCTCTATGGAATGCTCAGAAGGCGGGCCTTGCTTTCTTCTCGACCACCCTCAATCCTCCCTCGAGTGGAAGCAGTGGAGCGAGCCGCGCAAGGGACTATCAGAGGCAGAGCGATTTAGTGCAGTTGGCCACTGCACTTGAACTCTATGTCACGGAAACTGGAGAAGGCTATCCCAACAGTAGTGGATGCATTCGCAGTGCCTGGAACCGAGCTGGATTTGATTACAGCTCCTATCTTTCCATTTTGCCCACCGATCCCACTGACCTCCTCAGTAGTGCCGTCGTAACGGGCGCTTGCAACATTGTGAGCGGAGGTGGATATGGGTATATCCCTTTGAACACAGACACCACCAACTCGGGAGCAGAGGGTTACTTATTGGTTAGCCGTTTAGAGAGCACCTCTATAACGGGGGATCACATCTATTACAATACTTCTGCATGGACCCCCACGACCACTGGGGCCCATGCAACGGCTGCCTACAACCTTGGTGCAGCGACGGTCTGCACCTCTACGACCGCCGCCTGTACGAGTGCGGTTCACCGCTACTATATGATAGGGCGTTGATCTGCTAGGATAGAAGCATGCATGTGCAGCCACTGAACTCTGAAGACGCTCATTCCCTAGACAAGTTTATTGAGAATCATGTTTATGGTTCTATTGAGCAGATCTGGGCTTGGGGAGAGTTGCAGACTCAAATTCCAGGAAGGCCAGACTTTAGGGTGTTTGGGGTTTATAAAGGGGAAGATCTGATCGGGAGCATGCTTGTGATTCGCCAAGAAATGGGCCATGGGAAAACTTGGCTCTGGTGTCCACGAGGGCCTTTGTTGCCGATGGTTGACGAAGCAGAAAAGAACGCAGCTTGGAGCCTTTTACAAGAAGCCTGCCGCAATTGGGCGCGACTGCACGGAGATGTGTTTTTACGAGTGGAGCCCAGTTTTTTGAAGGGTGATTTTGACTTGGGCGGACGAAGAGCGAGGGAGTCCTATATGCCGGGGGACACCCTGGTCTTAGATCTGCAAAAGAGCAAGGAGGAGCTGCTCGCCCAAATGACTCAAAAGGGCCGGTATAATATCAAAGTGGCTGAAAAACACGGGGTGAAAGTGGAGCGTGCAAAAATGGCTGATCTTAGCGCATTCTATGAGATTTTAAAGGAGACGGGAGCACGCGATGGTTTCGGCGTGCACCAAAAGTCTTTTTATGAAGCTTTTTTGGAACGGCTGCCTTCCCGAGCTGCTCTCTATTTGGCGCGGGTCAAAGACGAGCCAGTGGGTGGCCTTCTAGCGACTTTCTGTGGTGATACGGCGACTTATTACTTTGGCGCTTCTGCGGCGCGGCATCGTGAAGCTATGGCCCCTTATGCCTTACAGTGGCAGGCGATCTTGGATGCCAAAAAAGCGGGCTACCTCCGTTATGACTTTTTAGGGATAGCTCCGGAGGGTGAAGAGGGGCACCCGTTGAGTGGAGTGACTCAGTTTAAGACTCGGTTTGGAGGGGAGCGGGTGACGTATGAGAAAGCGCGGATTTTTGTATATCGTAGAGTTTGGTGGCTACTTTATGGTTTAGGGAAAAAGCTCAGAGCACTACGAAAGGGTTGAGGCTCGCTGGGCGGCGCTTTACTAAAGCTGCATTTATTGCTAGCATTTGACCTTTTAAAGGTCTACATGCCAGATTCTGCTTTATCAGGAGACCGTGCCCTTCGCTCTCTTGGACTCGAGCAGGTGGGGAAAGCTCGACGAAGTTTAGAGTTTGCACGAAACTCTGGGAAAGAGGGGCGCTTTGCCACTCAAGTGGCTATGGCTTTGATCGAGATTGACCGTGCACTTCTGACCGCCCCTGGAGATGGCATCCCTGATGCAGTAAGAGCGACCGTGAGAGATGAGTTACAACCAGGAGTCGACATGATGAGTGTGGGGTCAGAACATGGAGAGCTTGCCCGGCACATGGCTAATTTGCGTCGTGCTGTTTTCGACCTCACCCAGCTCATTGGGGACTAAATCTCTGCAACTCCGCGAGACCGTTTGGCGCGCTTTTTTTCTTCGAGTTCAAAGGCGCGATCGATGAATAGAATCCCATCGATGTGGTCGATTTCGTGCTGAATAATCCGAGCGTTAAAGTGGTGCAGTTCTAGTGTTTGTACATCGTTTTTTAGATTCTTATAACGGACGGTAAGGTGAGAGTAGCGTTTCACCTTACCCCAAAGCCCGGGGAGACTGAGGCAGCCTTCTTCACCGGCTTCCTGCTCTTCGGAGTGGTCTATAATTTCTGGATTCACCATAGGGAAAACGACCTCGTTTTTTTCTCCAGGGTTCAGCTTAACAATCACCATTCGAATATTGCGCCCGCACTGAGGGGCGGCAATTCCCACCCCTTGCTCTTCTTCCATGGTTTTAACCATGTCTACAGCGAACTTTTTAAGTTCTGGGGTGATCTCTCGAACGGGTTTGGAAACCGTTCGGAGAATTTCGTTGTCACGACCTTGGACTACTTTAAGCGGCATCAGTAAGCGGGGTCAAAACGCTCTTCGGGCCCGTTTCAACTGTGGGTCCATTAGATAAGATAGGGGGTCTTTGAGATTTTCGGGGATTTAAGTGCTTTCGTCAAGTAAGGCCGTTTCTTCTGGATCGTCCTGTGGTTTTTTTGAGGGGCCTTTCCTGAGATTTTTTATAAAAGCTCGCGCCCGTCTTGCCTCATCGATAGCATAAACAAGGTCCTCTGCACCTGCGTTTGGGTTTTGTAGGGCAGTCAGGACAACCCGTTCTTTTGTACGATTTAAAAGTTCAACCAGCTTTTGGTGGAGGTTGGGTGTCATAGCTCCCGCCTCTCTCAAAGCTCGCTCCAAGTCGTAGTGTCTTTTTGTGAATACCCTCACGGCACCCACTATGGCCTTATCAGGTTTACCCATTTTAAGCTTTACTTAAGCCTTTAATCTTAGGCTGGCCTCTACAAATTCGTCAAGCTCTCCGTTTAGCACTTTGTCTACTTGGCTGGTTTCGTAATCGGTGCGATGGTCTTTGACCATTTGGTAGGGCTGAAGCACATAAGAACGGATTTGGTTGCCCCAAGAATGTTGGATGTGGGCCCCCGTGAGCTCGTGCAAGGTTGCGAGATGGTGCTGCTCCTGCAAAGCCACGAGCTTGGCCTTGAGCATGCTGAGAGCATTTTGGCGATTTTGAATTTGGCTGCGCTCTGTTTGGCAGGTGACCACTAGTCCTGTGGGGAGGTGCTTGAGGCGGACGGCGCTGGAAACTTTGTTCACGTTTTGCCCACCCGCGCCGCTGGAACGAATGAATTCCCATTCGAGGTCGTCTTCCTTGATTTCTACTTCAGCCTCGTCGATTTGTGGCGCCACATCCACCATGGCAAAGGAGGTTTCTCTTGTGCCTTTGGCGTTGAATGGAGAAATGCGCACCAAGCGGTGCACCCCATGTTCGTGTTTGAGATAACCGTAGACATAATTTCCTTCTACCCTAAATGAAGCCGATTTGATGCCGGCTTGTTCGGCGGTGGAAAGATCCAGCTGAGTGACCTTCCAGCCTTGATTTTCGCAGTAGCGCAGATACATGCGCATGAGCATTTCGGCCCAATCCTGGGCGTCTACTCCACCCGTACCCGCATGAAATGAGAGGATTGCGTCTGCACTGTCATAGGGGCCGGAAAGATAGAGTTCAATGTTGAGGTGATGGTGAGTTTTTTCAGCCTCTTTGAGATCGGCTTGGAGTTGCGCCACCGTTTCTTTGTCGTCGGCATCCACCATTTCACAGAGGTCCTGCAGATTCTTTACGTCGTGGGCCAACTTTTCCCAGGCTTCGATGGTATTTCTGATGAGGCCCGCTTCTTTGGACACCTTTTGCGCAGTGGCTTGATCATTCCAAAAGTCAGGTGCACCCATTTCTATGTCCAAAGCTGCTAGCTTGGATTTTTTGTGAGGCAAATCTAGATGCTGCAGGGATTTTTGGACTTCATCCTGGAGTAGAGCGAGCCGGTCTTTGAGTTCTTGCATTTGGATTTATCTGAAGCTGGGCATAGAATACCGTGCAGCATGTCTACCGCAAAGAAAATCCTTGGGAATACCATTGTTCAGGTTTTGGGCCGCGCCATTATGGCTGTGGTCAGCATTGGGATTTTAAAGGCGGTCAGTGGTTTTTTGAGCGTGGAAGGTTATGGTCAGTACACGGCGGTTTATGAGTTTTTGGCCTTCTTTGGAATCGCAGCGGACTTTGGACTTTTTACGATCGGGGTGCGAGAAATGAGTAAGGGCGAGCGCGATAAAAATTTTATTGCCGGGAATATTTTTGGGATGCGAATTGTAACGGCAGCCGCGACCATGGCGCTCGCCGTGGTGCTGGCTTTTGTACTCCCGCAATATGAAGGCACCTTTATCCCGATCGGGATTTCCATCGCGGCGATCTCTGTATTTTTAACGATTTTGCAGGGCACAGTCTCCAGTGTGCTTCAAGTGGACCTCAAAATGGAGTATGCCACGATTGGATTAGTCACCGGGAAGGTCCTTTCTTTTCTTTGGATGCTGGCGGCTATCTATTATTTTTATGTGGGCACACCCACTCAAGCTGCGTTTAATCAACTGATGATCGCTGGCGTGGTGGGGAACTTATTTGCCTTGGTTTACACCTACCACTACGCGGCTCGTTATGCTCGGCTCCGCCCACTTTATGTAAAGGAATACTGGAAGGAAATTTTCCGTGGAGCGTTCCCTTATGGAATTGCCTTGGTCTTCAATATGATTTACTTCCGCATCGACAGTGTGATGATTTTGTTCATGAAGGGTTCCACAGAACTGGGCTACTACGGCCCCGCCGTGCGCATGCTTGAGATTCTGCAGGTGATCCCTGTTTATTTTATGAACAGTGTTCTGCCCGTCCTATCTAAATCACTCAAGGAAGATCCTAAAAAAGTGGAGCGGATTTTAACTCTGTGCATGAACTTTTTATTCATGGCCGCGCTGCCCATGGCCATTGGTATTTACCTTCTGGCCTACCCCATTATCTTCCTCACCACTCAACCCGAATTCTTGAGCCAACTCGACAAGGGCATTTACGGCTCGGATGCCGCTCTGCAAATTTTGTGTCTCGCGATGGCCATTTCCTTCAACAGTAGTTTGTACAATTATTCGTTGGTCGCCCTGGGTAAACAAAGCAAACTTCTGTGGATTAATGGAGGCGCGGCGCTCTTTAATATTGTGGTGAATTTATTTGTGATTCCTCATTGGGGGTTTAGAGGGGCTTCGTGGTCTACCGTAGCTACTGAAGTTTTCATTCTGCTCATAGCAGGAGGTTTGGCGCGCCAATATTTACGTTATCGCTTGGACTATAAGACTTTTGGTAAGGTCGCGCTTGCAGCCGTAACCATGGCCCTTGTGGTCTATGAACTCAAAGAGCCCAGCTACGATTGGCTGGGGCTCCAGAATTTGAATGTGATTTTGCTGGCGGGAATCGGTTGCTTTACTTACGTGGGCTTGCTTTGGGTGTTGCGCGCCTTCCCAGAGGAAGTGCGTCGGCGGATTCAGAAGCGTTAATTACTGAGCGGGGGTGGGCTCTGCAGCGGCTGCTTCTTGAGCCTTTTTTTCAGCTTCAGCCGCTTCTTGAGCGGCCTTTTCTGCCGCAGCGGCCTCGGCCTCTTTGATGTGCTCGTCAGCCGTGCCTTCTACACACCAAGTCCGAGCAGTTTCGGCTGCCCCTTTGTAAAGGCTGGGGAGAGACTTCTCCGCTATGATGCCGTCACAGTTACCCCAGGTATTACAGGCCTGTACCACGAATTCTTTTGCTACGAGCTGACATGCGTCTGTTTCGCTAAAGGCGTCGGGGCCGTAAGCTACTTTCCCAGAGCCGGTTTGGATGGCCCACACAGGATTTTCGTACCCGTTGGTGATTCCTTCGGTGCTCCAGCCCTTGGGCTCTTCGGGAGCTTTAAGGTTTGCCCACGTAAAGTCCCCTCCGGCCTCTTCTTGAAAAACTCCGTCTGCCACGATTTTAGCGATGGTAGCGCGAGCTGAGGCCAAGCTTTCTTGGTTGCCGCTGTCCAAAGCTGTGGCGCTTTTCTTGAGGTCTTGAAATGCTGCGGGAACATGTAGGTCTTTCCCGTTGGGGAGAGCGCCTGCAGAGAGAGGGCTTTTATCTTTTTCATGGTAGTGCATTTGGTCTAATACAGCGGCCACAGATAAAGCAATGGTGGTGGTAAGTCCTGCACAGCCCAGCATCAATGCACCACAACCCATAAATTTTCCCCTATGTCTTTGGAAAAAGTTTTGAGGAGCGGCAGGGGCGGCTGCGTGAGGGGCGGCTGGAGCAACTGGAGGAGTCATAGGGAGTGTTAAAAGGAGCTAATATTAACACGATTGTGTAAATTGTCAAGCCCCCTTCTTCACCTCCTTTTGGAAGGCCTGCCCCTTGGCCTCAAAGTTCTTCCAAAGCGAGTAGCTGGGGGAGGCGGTGGACAGGAGTACAATCTGTCCGACGGGTGTATTTTTATAAGCAAATTGCACTGCTTCCTTCATGGAAGTGGTGCGTAGAATTTTGAATCCTTTGGTGGATTTGAGCATACGCGCACCAGTCTCTGGAAAGAGCACAAGGTTTTTGATTTTCTTTTGGCGAAGCGTTTTTTCTAGAGCAGTAAAATCATAGCCGCGGTCTTCTCCTCCCAGGAAAATCGTGCCGATGGGCGCGAGAGGGCTGAGTGCATTGATGGCCTCTATGGTGGATTCGGGGGAAGTAGAGATGGCATCATCGTAGAAGTGGAGGCCACAGAAGGTGCCTACGTCCTCCAGGCGATGGGGCAGGGCTTTGAAGGAGCGCAGCGCAGAGAAAAGGGTTTTTTCGGGGATCTTAAATTGCTCGGCTGCGCGGAGAGCGAGGGCGATATTGGAACGGTTGTGCTCTCCCAGTAAAGGGCTCACGGGAGGTCGTTTTTGAGAAGGGGCAGCGGTGGATCCGGGAGCTTCTTTGAGCCATTTTTTGAGCAGAGCATGGCGCGGGTTCAGGATCAGGAGATCTGTCGGGCTTTGATGTAAAAAGATATTTTTTTTAGCGGCGTAGTAAGGCTCAACGCCTCCATGGTAGGTCATGTGCTCTGGGAAGAGGTTGGTCACCAAAGCCATGTTTGGAGAAGAGGTGCAGTCGTCCAATTGATAGCTGGATAGTTCTAATACATAGATGCGCCCAGCAGGAGTTGGCTTGAGGAGAACTTCCAACATGGGCTTACCGATGTTGCCGAGCAGTTCTGCGTCTACCCCGCCCGACTGAAGCAGGTGGGCCACCAAGCTCGCCGTGGTGCTTTTGCCTTTGCTTCCGGTAACTCCGACGGTGAAGCTTTGCTGCTGAGCAAAGAAAATATTGGTACCAGTGGTGTAGGGGATGCGGACTTTTTGTTTGGGGAGCCCAGGTGTTTTTATGGCGAACTCACTTTTTTCCTGCACATCTAAATAATGTGGATTTTTGCTTTGATCCCCAATGCGCACGAGCAACTGGGGGTAGTATTTTTTAAGGTATCGATGTGCGGCTTCTCCTTCTTTTCCATAGCCCAACAGAAGGACATTTTTGAGTCCTAAAAATTTAAAGTGTGCTGGAAGGGTGGGAGCGTCTTGTACCTTAAAAAGCTCGTCGTCCTCATCTTTTGGGAAGTTTTTGTGGAGCAGAGGAAGAAGCGTTTTTAGGAGGGCTGTTTTGCCCCACTGTTTAGAGGCACGTCGGAGAGCCGCGCGCGTTTCTTCAAAGGTACCCACACAATCGAAGGGCTTGAGCTTTCCTAGACCACAGAGGTCTTTGAAGAGGGGTTGGAGCTCAGGCTTTTCAAAGAGGTTTTTGCCGAAAAAACCAGTGAGTTTTTTGGGAGGGAGAAAGGCGCTGAGTTGGGTGAAGACAAAAGCGCACTTGGGACACTCTCCGCACCACAGGTCCCCAGGACGTTTGCGATGCACGCGGAAATTGCGGTTGCAACTGGTGAAAATGGGGAAGTATTTAGGGTAACGCACAAAGCTTTCTACGGTGCGGATTTCGTAAAAATGGCGGATGGCGGAAAAATAATTTACCGAGGGACTCCGGGTGTTTTTGAGGTGCTTTTGCAAAAGTGCTTCGAACTCCGCGGACTTGCTCCATTGATGATTAACGGTCTGCCCTTTGTGCTGAATATTGCCAAAATTACTGCTCGCTTCATTGGCCACTACGATGTACCGGTAGCCATACAGTGCGGCGGTAAAGGTGCCGACCAGTGCAAAAATGGCAGAGATGGGAATGTGTCCGTTGGTGCTGCCGGGGAGAGGGGTGAATAGCTGTGGGTCCAGACTGCGCTTTACCACCAACTTTTTGAGACCCATGGTTTTGATCACCTCGTCCACTACTGGTGAGTCTTTTTGAGTTTCCAAAACAAAAGCGGTGCAAGGGAGTTTCCTTTCTTTGAGCAGTTCGCCGGCCACGATGCTGTCTTTCCCGCCGCCTATTCCCAAGAGCGCGCGCTCTTCCACCTCCACCGTTAAGGGTAAGAAAGGTTTGGCTTTTGAACTGGTTTTAAAGACCCCGCGTCCTTTGGGGCTTAATTTGTTGCGGTAGAAAAATTCCCCCAATCCCTTTTGATAAACCGTCGTCCAAAACTGCGCTTCTTCCTTGTTGAGTGCATAGGGGAAGTCCAAATGCGTAGGAGTGTAAAGCTTGTAGTAGCTTATGCCCAACATGAGGTGTAGGTCCTGGAGGAATTTTTTAAGTAGAGCGGGAGAGAGGGTTTTTACTTTTCCTGCCGGGAACTGAAGAGTCTCTTGAAAGTTTAAAGAAGCCTGGTCTTTAAAGTCGATTCGATAGCTAAAAAGGGCTTGCCGCTGCTGAGGCTTAAAGGTCGCTCGAACGAAGACAAAGGAGGTCGGCTTCATCAGATTCAGTGAAGCGCGGCTGAGGGGGAAAGTCAAACGCTTAAAATCACTTTGGTGTTTTAGTATTTTCGGTTAAAATGGGGGCGTAAAAAAATTCGAGGGAAGAGCTTATTGTTTTTAATACGCGAAAATGAGTAAAATCGATAAATTGTCCGAATGGCTTCGTACTGCTGTACAAGGAGGCTCCAAGGCGCCTTTGGTGACCCCGCAAGACTTAAAAGCGCAGGGCGATCCTCGACCCACAGAAGGTCACCGCCCTTCACGCCGTGGGGGTGAACATGCTCGCCGTGGGTCTCATGGGCGCGGCCAGCGCGGCCCTCATGTTCCCCAAGAATTTGCGCCAAGGGCCAAAGTGGTGACTCACCCTAAGGTGATGCGCATCATTCCTATTGGTGGACTTGAGGAAGTGGGGAAAAACTGCATGGTGGTGGAATACGAAAATGACATCGTAGTGGTGGATATGGGATTTCAATTCCCGGAGGATGAGATGTTTGGCGTGGACTACATCATTCCCGACATTCAGTACCTCGTGGAACGCAAGGATCGTATCCGTGGGATTTTGATCACACATGCGCACTTGGATCATATCGGTGCTATTCCTTACGTACTCTCGGACCTGGGATTCCCCACCATTTATGGCTCAACGCTTTCTATTGGTCTTGTGCAAAAGCAGCTCGATGAATTTAAACTCAAGCAGGCTCGCACCAAAGTAGTGGACAATGTTCAGACCTATCAAATGGGACAATTCCAAGTGGAATTTTTCCGTGTGAACCATTCTATCCCGGGAGCGATGGGAGTTTATATTAAATCGCCGGCGGGCTCACTCGTGCACACGGGTGACTTTAAATTCGACTTTACTCCAGCGGATGGCATTGAATGCGATATTCGGAAAATGAGCGAGATTGGGAAGCGCGACTTGAATTTGCTTTTTGCTGACAGCACTAATGCCACTAAGCCGGGACACACGATGTCGGAACGAGTGGTGGCTGAGAATTTGGAAAGCGCCATAGCCAATGCCAAGGGCCGTATTGTGATTGCTTGTTTTGCTTCCCTGATCGGGCGTATTCAACAAATTGTGGACTTTGCCGCGAGACATAAAAGGCGGGTATTTTTGTCTGGAGGGAGTTTGGAACAGAACGTAGAAATAGCCCACAAGCTAGGCTTCCTTAAGTTTCAAAAAGACCAGCTCAAGTCCATCAAAGAAGTGAATAAATATCCCGACAGCGAGGTGCTGATCCTTACTACTGGAGGCCAGGGGGAGCCGATGGCAGCGTTGTCTCGTATGGCGAATGGTTCTCATGCTCAGGTTAAAATCCATGCAGGAGACACGGTGGTGGTCTCTGCTTCACCGATCATCGGTAACGAAAAGGCTGTGGCCTTTTTGATCGATTCTTTGGCGCGACTAGGGGCCACTATGGTGACGAATGGTATTATGGATTTGCACACTTCAGGACATGGTCAGCAGGAGGATTTGAAGCTCATGATGAGTTTAGTGAAACCTCAACATTTGGTGCCCATACATGGCAATTTTTATATGCGCCGTGCGCACGGAAACTTAGGCCCACAGGTGGGGATTGCTCCAGAAAATGTTCACATGATGGACAATGGAAATGTGATTGAGGTGCGAAACGGAGAAGTGAAAATGAAAACGGAGGATATTAAGGTGCGCTATGTAGTGGTGGATGGAGACATGCGAGGAGACCTTGGTTCTCAAGTTTTGAAGGAGCGTGAAATGATGGCAGAAAATGGTTTTGTGGGGGTGGTTGTGAAGGTCAATAAGAATCGGTTGGTGGGAGCCCCCGTCGTTTCTACTCGGGGCTTCGTGTATCAAAAAGAGCAGGCCAAGATTGTGAGGGAAATTGAAAAACATGCTCAAGATGCGGTAAAGAAGCTTGCTGAGAGAGAACATCGTCCTTTGCGGAACGAAGACTTTGAAGGCTTTATTCGCAGCGAAGTGGCTGGGCTCATTTTGCGAAGACTCGATCGAAGACCTCTTATCAATGTGGTGGTTTTAACCGCTTAGTTTTGGTGGAGTTTTTGTGCAAAAGTTCTTAAAAGGGCAGTGCAGAGTTTTGCACGGTTTTTTTAAGCATTCCACTTTTGTGAGCAGGTGGAGTTCTTTTTTGGGGAGAGTGGCGGGTGTTTGCGGTTTTGTTTTAAGAGGGTTTTGCAGAGCTTTTGGACTTTTCCACGGGTTTTGCACAATTTCATACTTTAACAGAGTAAAGTTTTGCACAGTCCAGTTTCGGACTATGCTTAAAATAATGGTGGTTGTGGCATAAATAGGGGTGTTCTGACAAGGGCTTACTGTATCTACTGCAATTTATATATATGTCTTTATTGTTTTTAATTAGCTTGTGGACATATGCACATAAATTTGCTTTTATGATCGCGATTTCCTAAAGCCTAAAGACGTATGAAACTTTCTTGTGCACAAGCCGATTTAGCTTCGGCACTCGCACTTGTAAATCGTGCAGTGAGTCCCAATAATACCTTACCTGTTTTGAATAACATTTTACTCAAAGCGGAGGGTAAAAAATTGTTTTTATCCGCAACCAATTTAGAGATTGCGATCAGCGCTTCTTTTGAGGCTGATGTAGAGAATGAAGGAACACTCACTGTTCCTGCCAAGGTGATTTCTTCATACGTGGCACTTTTGAACGATAAGGAAGTTAACCTTTCTGTGACCGGAGGAAGTACTTTATTGGTTCAAAGTAAGGGTTCTAGAACGAACGTAAAAGGGATCGCAAGCGAGGAATTCCCGCTTTTGCCTAAATTAGACAAGCCAGATGTTTTCCATTTTCCCACTAAACTGGTTTTAGAAGCCCTTGATCAAGTAGCTTTTGCCGCCTCTACTAATATTTCTCGCCCGGTACTTACCGGTCTCTTTTGGCAGATTGTAGGGAAGACTATAAAATTGGCTGCAACAGATAGCTACCGTTTGAGCGAAAAAACACTCACTCTTCCTAAGGATCAAGACTTAGACCTTTCTTTCATTGTTCCTTCTAAGACCGCACAAGAGTTGGCAAAGATTTTATCGATGACGAGCGTTGAAGAGTTTGAAGTTCGTGTGGGTAAAGGACAAATTCTCTTTATTGTGGATGGTGTGGAGCTCATGTCTCGACTTATTGAGGGAAATTTCCCAGATTATGAAAAGATTCTTCCCAAGGAAGTTAAGACTAAGGTGAGTTTGTTTACGGATGAACTTGTTTTAGGGCTCAAAAAAGTTTCTGTGATCGTGCGAGAAAATAACAATAATGTTCGAATTAAGGTTCAAAAGGAGGGAATTCAAATCGCCAGTGACGAAACTCAAGTGGGCCAAGGAGTGACCGATGTGCCTGCTAGTGTACAGGGTGATGGAATGGAAACGGCGCTCAACGTACAGTACCTTCTAGACGTACTTTCTCATCTGGGGGACAAAGAGGTGCATTTGGGCTTGAACGACGGACTTTCTCCTGTTATGGTAACGCCTGCCTCGAGCACCGACTATTTGCATATCATTATGCCGCTCAAGGTCTAGATTTTTTTATTTAGATTGAAAGACTGTAAACACCTGATCACGCTCTTCCCGCACGGACAAAACCTGCAGGTTATAGAGCAATTTCAAGATCAAGGCTACACTTCGGTTTCTGGAGCTGGGAATACTTCCTCTAAGTGTTTTCTTTTAGCGGATCTTATGCGGGAGGCCAAAGACCTTAAACAGGTGCTTTGGATTACTAGTGAACATCAGCACCAAGAGAATACCGCCCGTGACCTGGGACTTTGGGCTGATGCGCCTGTGTACCGTTTTGAGCTCGAAGATAATCCTTTGAGGGACAGTGAGATTACACGCGCTAATAAGGTTCGGCTGATGGAATTTTTGTCCGCCGTAGTGGATAAGAACAGGAACATGTTTTTTGTGGTGAACTACCAAGATCTGTTCCGTTTATATCCTGAAGAAGAAGTTCTCAAACGCGGCGTTGTGAATATTCAAAAAAAGCAGTCCATCGATCCGGTGGACTTTTTTGAGCAGCTGATTTCCATTGGTTATGAGGTTTCTATGGATCCTTTTGTGGAAAAAGGGGAGTACTATCGCCACGGAGATTTGCTCACGCTTTGGCCGGTGAACAGTGAGTTTCCCGTTCGTATGGAAATTGGTTTTGATGAGGTGGAGAAAATTGCCCTATTCGACCAAAACGAGAAGAAAGATCTGCAGGAAATTGAAGAAATCAAAATTTATCCCATCGCTGTTCCAGAAGGGCAGAGCAAGCTTCTCGACTTTTTTGGGCGAGGTACCCTGGTGATCGATGACGAAGTGGAGTTTCCAGATGACGATGCAGATGCTTTTGAGGCTGCGATGGCGGCGAGAAATAATGAGTCCCGGTATTTAGAGTTCCGCTCTTTTATGGAGGAGAGCGCTTATCACCATCACCTCCACTACCTATCGGTTCTCAAGTACTACACACCGGTGGACTTTGCCGCAGATTTGAGGGATAAAATCACTAACGACTGGACGGTATTTTTGTTTAGTAAACATCCGGAGCAGTACACGGGACTCTTTGAAGATCGGCATTTGCCACACTCTTTGTATAAGAGGGGTGAGGCTACTGCTTCTCGGCAGGTTGTGGTGTTTAAGGTGGAAGAAGATGACATTTTCCCCGATGCTTTCCAAAATCCCGGGTTAAAATTTATGGTGGTGTCTGACCGAAACGTGGGAGGACTTGGGGAAGCCGAGAAACGACCAGAGCGCCAGAAGGTCTACATGGACTTTTTGACAGGCCTCAAGCCCGCGGATTTTGTAGTGCATAGCGATCACGGAATTGGACAGTTTATGGGCCTGGATAAGCGCACGGTGGATGAGGTGACGCGCGAGTATTTGAAGATTGGTTATGCCGAAAACGACAAGCTTTTTGTGCCGATTGACCAGGCGGACAAGGTTTCTAAGTTCATCGGAGCGGGCGACCGAATTCCCAAACTCACGCGCCTGGGCAGCGCGGAATGGACCACAATGCAAAACAGGGTCCGTAAGGAAACGGAGAAAATTGCCACTGAACTGTTGAAGCTTTATGCCGAACGCGAAAACGCCAAGGCCTATGCCTTCCACAGTGATTCGCAAGATATGATCAAATTTGAACAGAACTTCCAGTATGAACCGACGCCCGGACAGCTGCGCGCGATTTTGGACGTGAAGCGCGATATGGAAAAAAAGAAGCCAATGGACCGTCTTGTATGCGGAGACGTAGGGTTTGGGAAGACAGAAGTAGCTATGCGCGCCGCCTTCAAGGCAGTGCAAGAGGGCAAGCAAGTGGCGGTACTCGCTCCCATTACGATTCTTGTGGATCAGCACTACAAGACTTTTGTAAAACGTATGGAAGGCTTCAACATTCGTATTGAAATGTTGTCGCGATTCCGCAGTCCTGCGGAGCAAAAAAAGATTTTACGTGCGCTGGAAAAAGGAGAATTAGATATAGTGATTGGTACACACCGTTTGTTACAGGATGACATTCACTTCAAGGAACTGGGCCTACTCATTATTGATGAAGAACAGCGTTTTGGGGTGAAGCAAAAAGAGGCACTTAAAAATTTGCGCAAGGAAGTGCACATCCTCACTATGACCGCGACGCCGATTCCCCGCACCCTCAATATCAGCTTGCATGGGCTGCGTGACATCACGACCATTACTACGCCACCACCCGGACGCCTTCCTATTGTCACGGAGGTGCGCCGCTTTTCTCTCGCGCTCATTAAGGGCGCTGTGGAGGATGAGCTTAAACGCGGTGGACAAATTTACTTCCTCCACAACCGCGTGCAGACCATCGACGACATGGCCTCTAAATTGCGATCCTTGCTACCCCAGGCGCGTGTAGTGGTCACTCACGGTAAGTTGTCGCCGGATGAACTCGAGCGCCGCATCTTGGCCTTTAAAAATGCGGAATACGATATTTTGGTGAGCTCGACGATTATTGAAAATGGAATCGACTTGCCCAACGCCAATACGCTCATTGTGAATAGTGCCGAACGTTTTGGGCTCGCTCAGCTTTACCAGCTCCGTGGACGTGTGGGGCGTGGACGAACGCAGGCCTATGCGTACTTTTTGTACCATATGAAACGCCTACCGTTGGATGCTAAAAAGCGTCTCAAGGCGATTGTAGAAGCCAATGAACTTGGAGCTGGATTCCAGATTGCCATGAAGGATTTAGAAATTCGTGGGGCGGGAGATATTTTGGGCGCGAATCAGTCTGGGGCCATTCAAGTGGTGGGTGTGTCCCACTTCATTCGCATGCTCAATCAGGCGGTAGAAGATATGAAGAAAGGCCGCAGTGTGAAAGAAGATTCTGCGCTTCCCGACGTGACGATTGAAGTGCCACTCCCTGCCTATATTCCGGACGAATACATTGTGAGTAGCAAAGACAAAATTTCTGTTTATCAAAAATTGGCGGCCGCAGATACCCTGGAATACTTGGATGAACTGCATCAAGAGCTTGTGGAAGATTATGGAAAGATGCCGGAAGAGGTGGCCAATTTATTCCGCGTTTTGGAGGTAAAAATGCTGGCGAAGAAAGCGGGTATTATCAATGTGAAGGCCGAGAATGTGCACTCATCTGAAGACCGCCAGATCGTGCTGCACATGTCTGATAAAGTGCGACCCGAAAACATTATGTCGCTTTTGGAATACAACAACCGCTGGATTATTTCGGGTACCAAGCTCAAAATCTCATTCCAAGCGCTCGGAGTGGCCTGGGTGGAAGAACTCAAAAAATGTCTGCATGCGCTTGGCAAAAAGATGAAGAACATGCCGGGTAGTGAGGTGGAGAAGGAGTAGTTGCCGGTCAAAAACTAATGTGGCATAATTCCACCTTTTATTTTTATTTTGTATGACTGCTCAACGGGTTTTAGAAAGTGCCGATGGTTTTGTGGTGAAAGTGGGGGGCGATAGCGCCGGCCAGTTTCTAGAAAATGCACGGTATCCCGATCAGATGCGGGCCTATGCCGGCAGAGATGCTCCTGTAGGCATGGTGGTTTCTGCGGTGAGGTCGTCTTCTCAAGTGTACGCACCCCTTGCTTTGGTGGAACGGGAAAAGGGTTTCAATACCACGAGTCATTTGGTGGCGATGGCGGAAGCCGCAGAAGCGCGACAAAGGGACAAGGCC
Organism: uncultured Candidatus Peribacteria bacterium; assembly: GCA_964516995.1. Lineage (GTDB taxonomy): Bacteria > Patescibacteriota > Gracilibacteria > UBA1369 > 2-02-FULL-48-14. Next base: position 78,485 of record CAZFAV010000005.1, read on the forward strand.
ACGCAATATGTAACTGCTGTGGACCGTTTTACACGGCAGTTGATTTTAGATCGTTTAGCGGGCCAGATGAGAGGGACTTTGTTGGAAGCCGTGGACTTTTATACTCAATTTTTAAGAACGGTTGTGGGAGAAGCTTCTGCGGCCAGACATTACGGAGCGGATGGGCGTTTTTTACGAGCGGGACAAGATCAGTTGTTTGCGCGTGACGATGGCACGCTCGCGAGCTTTATTGCTTGGGGCGAAGATTTGGCGGAAGAGTTGGTGGCTACCCATGGAGGGTTTAGGAGCATGCGCTTTGGAACCCCTGCCGCGGGATACTTGGATGTAAACAGAGCAAATTTTGATCCTTCCCGTGCGCGCAGCTTCTCGCGGGACGCTTTGACAAGCAGAATTGAAGAAGGCGAAGGGGTGTGGGTCATGGGAGGCGCTTTGCCTGGATTCATGGACAGTCGTGGTTATAGCGATGTGGCTGCAGTGGCGGCACTCAATGCATGGAGGAAACTCCAGGAAGGAGTTTTAGTCGTGGCCAAAGAAAGCCCCATCATGAGTGTAGACCCCCGGGTTTCTTCTAAAGGCAAGTTGGTCACGGGACTGACGTTGAGCGCAGCCACCGAACTTTTTGGAACGCACGGTATGGATGCAGCTGCTTTGCATCCAGATGCGGTGAAGAATCTTGCTCACCCTTGTGTGGTTTTTAATCCCGGGCATCCTGAGAAGGGAATGACAGTGGTTTCTTGCAAAGTCCCCGTGCAAGAAGGAGTTTTGGTGGTGGGCTCTAAGCCCATTCCTGCTTTGGTTAGAGTCAAGAGTCCGGATATGGCTGACCGGCATGGAGTTTTTGATCGAGTGATGGCGGCTTTACGCGAATCTACTTTGAGCCACACTTACACCACGGAGGGAAGCATTATCGTCACTGCAAACGGAAAGGTGGGAAAAACTACTTTGGATGAGCTGGAGAGACGACTTAGGGAAGATTTGCACCGTAGTTATACCGTGGCACCTGCCGATCGAGAGCATGCCATGGTCTTTGCCTTGGGCAATGCTTTGCATGGAGCGCGAGAAGTGGGGCGGGCGTGTACCGCTTTAGACAACGCTGGCATTCGAGTGCACTTTCAGGACTTGGTGACCGAGGCAGGTGTAATGAAATTTGTGGTGGACAAAGACGACGCTAAAAGGGCCGTAGGCACATTGCATGAGGTGCTTGTTGAAAATGCTGCTACACTGCCTGCATGATTGAATCCCCCCGCTTTCTCACCCGTGATCTTGCCGAAAAAATTCGGGATGAATTTGGTACGCCCGTGTATGTGTACTCCGAGTTACTCTTACGTGAAGCAGCCGAGCAGGTTTTGGCTCTCCCCGCACCCTTTGGCTTTACACCCCGTTACGCGATGAAGGCCAATCCCAACCGAACTATTTTGAAGCTCTTTGATAGCATGGGATTGGAGATCGACGCGAGCTCGGGCTATGAAGCAGAACGTGCTATGAAGGCAGGAATTGCTCCGCAAAAAATTCAACTCACTGCTCAAGAACTTCCAAAAAATTTGAAAGACTTGGTGGAGCTGGGTGTGTTTTACAATGCTTGCTCTCTCCATCAAATCGAAGCTTATGGGCGGCTTTTCCCAGGAACAGAAATGGCGGTGAGGATCAATCCGGGCGTTAGTGGAGCCGGGTTTCATTCCAAGGTAGCTGTGGCCGGCGAAGAAGCAGGTTTTGCCATTTGGCACGAGTCCATTCCGGAGGCGAAAAAAATGCTGGAAAAATATTCATTGCGTGTTCGCACGGTTCACACGCACATTGGTTCGGGTACAGATCCAGAGGAATGGCAGCGTGTGGCAGAACGCTGTGCGGCACTTTTGGATCATTTCCCTGAAGCGACTCATTTGAGCTTAGGGGGAGGATTTAAAGTGGCTTACATGCAAGGTGAAAAGACTGCCGATTTTGTGGCCATTGGAGAAAGGGTTGCTGGGATCCTGCTCGCTTTTTATGAAAAAACGGGGCGGAAAATTCATTTAGAAATTGAACCCGGGCGATTCTTAGTGGCTGGTGCTGGAAGCTTGCTTGCTACCGTGCAAGATCTTACTCATACAAGCCGCTACCATTTCTTGAAGCTGGATGCAGGGATGACGGAAATTTTGCGCCCCACGCTCTATGGTGCACAGCACCCCATCGTGGTTTTGAATGACTCAAAAGAAACTGAAGAGTATCTGGTTGTGGGGCACTGCTGTGAAAGTGGAGACCTTCTGACCCCCGATCCTGATGATCGTGACAAAGAAAAAGCGCGACTCATGCTTCGTGCGGAGATCGGTGATTTGGTGACGATTGAAGTGGCTGGAGCTTACTGCAGTGCGATGAGTGCGCTTCATTATAATTCTTTTCCCGAAGCCCCTGAGGCCCTCATTCAAAGCGATGGAACCCTTAGGCTCATCCGGTGCCGTGAGAGTCTGGACCAGATGCTGGAGAATGAGCTATAGTCTGTCCACTTTAATTTCTTTTATGAAAAAAGTCCTTTTGCTCGCTTCGGTGGCTCTTCTTTTGGCGGGTTGTTCTACTACTCCTGTTGAAACGACCGATGTTTCTACGACCACGGGTAGCAACACTCAAGATGTTGCAACTATCGTTTATCAATCTGAATATGGGTTCAGTCTAAACCTCCCTAAATCCTGGGAAGGGTATGAGACCGAAGACAAAGAGGCTCAATTCAACGGCTTCGTGGCTCCTGTGGTTTACTTCCGAACGTCAGAAGGGATAGATCTTTTTGCTTTGAGCATTTTTACCACTGAGCAATGGGCCATGGAGGAAAAAGAAGAAGGGCCTAAGCCCGAAAAATTGGGTGAAACCGGTGAATATGTGATTGGGTTTGACCACACTCAAGACAGCGCTGGACTCGAAGGTTATGATCTCAATTTCGACGCGGTAAAAGCTTCCTTCAAGGCTCTTTAGGTCTAAGTTGTAGCATCGACAAGAGCCAGGAAAAGTGCTAAACTCTCCTGGCTCTTTGAAAATGTGGGGATGTACTTGGCTTCGACAGGAAGATTTTTGAAGTCGGAAGCTTGCATGTAGGGGTTTGTCTGGTCGCCCCTTGACCCGTCCAGACATCATAAGTGCTAATAACGCTTTAGGTCTTAAGCTGGCCCAATTGGCTGAGGAATTGTCTGCTCGCAGACTTTCCGCAATCCCCATTGCTGCCTAGTTTTTGATCGGACTGCCCTTTTGCGCGGTCCCGCTCACTCTCTGAGGCCCTGTGAGAGATGTTGAGTGTCATACTCGGGGTGTAGGTTTGCGTGGGCTCGTGTTCCACACGTAGGCCGAAAATTTGAAGACGCGCTAAGACTATTTTTGCCCACCCTTGATGGGCTTAGCGTAAAAAAGATGGGCTAAACATGTAGAAGGTTTTTCACTTCCTTTCTGGACACGGGTTCGACTCCCGTCATCTCCACCATTTTTATTTTCGTGCAGTCAGACTAGCCAAGGCGGCTTTTTTAGGGTATAAACCGCGCATGTCTAGTGCAGAAACCCTTATCAGTTTTGACGGCGTGAGCTTTGAGTACGACCCCAAAAAACCTATTTTGGACAATGTACATTTTACTGTGCGACGAGATACCAAAATCACGATCATGGGGCAAAATGGGGCCGGGAAGAGCACGATATTAAAGCTCATCACCGGAGACCTTAAGCCCAAGACGGGGACGGTGAATGTTTTCCCAAAACTTACCATCGCTACGGCGCACCAGGTGATTCGACCTCAGGACCGTGACCTTACGGTGCGTGAATTTTTCCAACAAAATTTTAAAGAAAAAAAACACGATATCGATCGTAAGATTGATGAAGTTTTGGAGGTGGTGAATTTGCACGCGCCGCACGACCGAGTGGTGAAGAGTTTTTCGGGCGGGCAGCAGGCGCGCCTTTTGCTCGCGGCAGCACTGATTCAGGATGCAGATCTTTTGCTGCTCGACGAACCTACCAACAATTTGGATAAACAGGGAATTGGAGAGCTCACTGCCTTTTTGGTGATGTACGAAAAAACCTGCATTGTGATTTCTCACGATGCAGACTTCCTCAATTCCTTTACAGACGGGGTTTTGTATTTGGATTCGTTCACCAGAAAAGTGGAGCAGTATGTGGGAAATTACTTTGACACGGTGGACCAAATTGCGCGAAGAATTGAAAAGGAAAACATGAAGAATGCGCAGCTCGCGAAGTCTATTATTAAAAACAAAGAGCAGGCGAATGTGTTCGCCCACAAAGGAGGAAAATTGCGTTTGGTGGCCCGCAAAATGCGTGAAAAAGCTGAGGAAATGGAAGAGGCAAAAGTGGATGTGCGTCGAGAAGATAAGACCATCCGCTCTTTTGAAATTCCCGTTCAAGATGAGCTCAGTGGGGAGCTCTTAAAACTTACCGGCGTAAAAGTGATCCGTCACCATGAGCCTGTACTCAAGAAGGTAGACATGAGTTTGCGCAAAGACGAACACCTCCTTCTTACAGGGCCAAATGGTATTGGGAAGACGACCCTTTTGGAGGCTTTAGCTTCTGGTGAATGGGAACATGCTGTACTCAGTCCTGGAGTGCGAGTGGGCTATTATCGACAAGACTTTTCTACGCTCAATCCCGAACATTCTGTAAGAGAATCTTTACTCGAAGCTATGGAGCTTTCGGGAGATGAGGTGGTTGAAGAAGAAATGCGAAGAACCGCCGCGGGATTCTTGATTACCAAAGAGATCATCCATTCTAAAATCGGACATTTGTCTGAGGGGCAAAAAGGCCTCGTTTCCTTCGCACGTTTGGTGCTTCAAAAACCGGGGATACTTATTTTGGATGAGCCCACCAACCATATTAATTTTCGTCATATCCCCGTAATCGCAGAAGCCTTAGATGCTTACGAAGGAGCAATGATTTTAGTCTCTCACGTGCCTGAGTTCGTAGAACAAATACGCATCGATCGCACTTTGGATTTGGAGCGCTGATTTGGTCTTGCTAAAATTAACAGGCCATTCATTGTCCTCCATGCTCCCCTCATTCACTAAGCTTCACTACGATAAAAATTGGTTTTCTGCGCTCTTTTCGATTTTCACTTCGGTGGTTAAAAATGGAGACAACGGTGAACCTCTGTTCTGGTTCAAAATGAACTGGAGCAATGGATATAAAGTTTACCCGGATGCCAGCTGTCAAAATCCTATACTGGAACTGCGTTGGCAGCGTAAAGTGGGGATTTGGTCTTGGGATGTTTTTGTGGGAGAGAGACAGGTTGGGAATATTCGGGCTGATTTTTTGAAGAGTGCTATGAGTTTGGGCGTTGAACAATGGAGCTTAGTGAACGCCTCTGGCAATGTGCTCCTCACCATGGAGCCCGAGAAAAACGCCATGGCCAAACATGTTTTTGACGACATGCTCAAGCTTTACAATCCTACGCACATTTATGCCCTCAAGACCCCTGCCGGTAAAGATGTGGCTTATCTCACCATGAAGCACGGTATTTGGGGGAGCACTTATGATTTTGTGTGGGTCAGCGGGAATGAAGAGCAGCGAAGTATAGCCCTCGCTCTTTTTGTCGCTATTTTAATGATGATGAAGAAGTAGTTTGCTTGCCCTCGATCATTTTCAAGGTTAGAGTGTGCAGGATTTTTTCCGCATAAATTTATGAAAATTGCACTGATTTGTGGCGGCCCTTCCTTGGAGCGAGGAATCTCTCTCAACTCGGCTCGTAGTGTTTTAGATCATTTGGGTGGAGATGGAGTGGAGATTGTACCTATTTATTTTGACCATAAAAAAAGAGCTTATCTTCTTTCTACAGGACAGCTTTATTCCAATACCCCTTCCGACTTTGATTTTAAGCTCCAGCAGACAGCAAAGGCTCTGAGCACTACTGGGCTAAAGCAGGTCCTTAAAAATTGTGATTTGGCTTTCCCTGCTATCCATGGAGCATTTGGAGAAGATGGACAGTTGCAGCGGTGGCTAGAGCGTTGGAAGATCCCCTACGTGGGTTCTGACGCAGGTGCTTGCAAACGTTTCTTCGATAAATTTGAAGCGAATCGCTTTATAGGGGGGCAAGGTTTTTTCACGCTGCCTTCGGTGGTTTTGAAGATCAATCATACGGACAGTGAAAATGAGCGCATTGTGGAAGAATTCTTTAAAAAACATCAGCTTAAGCGTGCCGTGGTGAAGCCTTCTACGGGAGGTTCTTCCATTGGCGTCTTTTCGGTTCAAAAACCGCAAGAAGCTTTGGAGAAAATGAAACTCCTTTTCGCTCGCAGAATGGACACGCGAGTCGTTTTAGAGCCTTTCTGTGAGGGGACGGAATTTACGGTGATTGTTTTACAAAATCGCTTTGGAATGCCTGTGGCCATTCTCCCCACAGAAGTAGAAACGGATTATACGGAAAATCAAATTTTTGATTATCGGAAAAAATATCTACCTACTCGTCAGGTGCATTATCACTGTCCTCCCCGTTTTGATAATGAGACGATTGAAAGAATTCAGGTGCAAGCGGAGCAGCTTTTTAATATTCTGGGTGTGAGGGATTTTGCTCGTTTTGATGGGTGGTTATTGCCGGATGGAAAGATTTGGTTCTCGGACTTTAACCCCGTGAGCGGAATGGAACAGAATAGTTTTCTTTTCCAGCAAGCGGCACGCGTAGGATTTAGTCATAGGGATATTTTACGTTACATTGTAAAAAATGCATGCCGGCGAGAAGGCCTCACTTTTCCGGAAACTGTTCAAGCGCAGACTAAAAAGCGTAAGCCTGTAGAAGTGATTTTTGGCGGACAAACGGCGGAGAGGCAGGTGTCGCTGATGAGCGGAACCAACGCTTGGCTCAAACTCAGGAGGTCGCATCGGTATGAGCCCCAACCCTACTTTTTAGATCTCCATGGGGAGGTGTGGAAGCTTCCCTATGCACTGACGTTGAATCATACGGTGGAAGAAATTTTGTACAATTGTGAACATGCAGAGCAGGGTGAAAATCGGCTGCGTTTTTTGGAGGAAAAAGTAAGACTGCGGTTAGCACTCCAGGAGGGAGACGCTACCGCGCCCTTCTTTCTTCCAGAAAAAATGAGTTTGCAAGATTTTATAAAAAAGAGCCACTTCGTTTTTTTGGGTCTTCATGGAGGTATTGGTGAAAACGGTACTATTCAGCGCATGCTCACCGAAAAGCAAATTCCTTTCAATGGACCTGGAGCAAAGGCTTCGGAGATTTGTATGGACAAGGCAGAGACTGGCCGTAGGCTGCTTGGATTAGAAAAAGAAGGCATTTTTGTGGCTCCCAAACAGACGGCTTCGAGCAAGGATTTCAAGAGTTTTAAGGCTAAGGATTTTGCAGAATATTTCAGAAAACTTCAGAAAGTTTTGGGATCTAAAACCGTGATTGTTAAACCTCAGGATGAAGGTTGTTCCTCTGGGATTGTGAGACTTTTTGATCCTCAGGATTTAGCCGTTTATACTCAAGCGGTGCTCCAAGGCGGAGCGCAGATTCCTAGTGGCACTTTTAAAAATCAAAGAGATCCCATAGAGATGCCCCTCACACCCATCTCTCATTTGCTTTTTGAAAAATTCATTGAAACGGATGTTGTGCGGGTCAAAAGCAATCGGCTTAAGTGGAGACGTAAAAAAGGTTGGGTAGAGGTAACGGTGGGACTTTTACAGCTTGGGAAAAATCTCCATGCGCTCAGCCCTAGCCTTACGGTGGCGGAAGGGGAAGTGCTCTCTTTGGAGGAGAAATTTCAAGGAGGAACTGGGGTCAATCTTACCCCTCCGCCTGAAAAATTTGTGAAACCAAAGATTTTGAATCGAGTCAAAAAATCTATAGAACGTGTGGGAGAAGTTTTGGGAATTGAAGGCTATTCACGCCTCGATGCCTTTATTCAAATAGACACAGGAGATCTCATTTTGATTGAAGTGAATACACTGCCCGGGCTCACACCTTCCACCGTCTTGTTTCACCAAGGTTTGGCGGAACCAGAGCCACTTTCGCCGCTGGCCCTTTTGGAAAAAATCGTGGAGAATAAAGGGTACTGATGGATTTTCCTATAGAACTCAGCCCAGAGACCCTTCAAAAAGCGGCCGAACTCCATGTGGAGCCCGAGGACATTGAAGAACAATTTATTCGAGGCAGTGGAGCCGGTGGCCAGAAAATCAACAAGACCAATAGCTGTGTTTGGCTCAAGCACTTGCCCACGGGGGTAGAAGTGAAGTGTCAGGATTTTAGAGAGCGAGAAGCCAACCGCAAACGAGCCTACCGTTTACTCGTGTTTAAAATTGAGGCGCGAATTTTGGGTAAAAAATCGGAGCTCGCGCAGAAACTTTTTAAGCTACGCAAACAAAAAAAACGACGCAGTAGAAAGGCCAAAGAAAAAATGATGGATAGCAAGCGTCGTCGAGGAGAGGTTAAGGCTAACCGTCAGCGCGTTTTATGAGTTTATACGAACAATCTTTTATCATTGAAGGTGAGCGGGGAAACAATGCGTTTTCTTATTCTCTTCGTGGAGAACAGCCTCGATTAACAGTGCCAGCGCTCGTGGAGGGAAGTTTGGAAGATGTGGTTCAGGGCGACGCGGTGGTTTTTGAGGACCAAGATGAGTATGGAATTTTACAACGCTGTACGGGTTTAGCTCAACTCGTTCGGACTTCCTTTGAAGGTGTGCCCATGGTGGTGATGGACAACCACAATCACGCTTTTTATTTTTGGATGGAGGCTTTTTTAAAGGGACAGCTGCAGAAAGCTGCTACCCTTATTCATATAGATGCCCATCGTGACTCCCGTAGGCCCCCCGAGCTTTTTAAGGGAACAACTTTGGAAGAAGCTTTTGAGTATACGAACTTTGTTCTTAATGTAGGCAACTACATTGTTCCTGCTCAGGAATGCGGGCTCATCGGAGAGACCGTGAATATTATTGGGGAAGGAGATGTGGATGAGCAGATTTCTGGAGGCGACTTTTTGCACCAAGAGGAGTCTAATAAAATTTTAAACGTGGACCTCGATTTTTTTGCACCGGAAATGAGTTACATTCCTTTTGAAAAAATGAAGCGGTACATTTTAGCGCAGGCTAAAAAGGCAGTCCTCATCACTGTTTGTACTAGCCCCTTTTTTATTGATCAAGAGCTCGCGATTCAGCGGCTCCGTGATTTGTTTGGAGCAGACCCACGCTGATCCAAAAAGGCGCCATAAAGAGAGGAAAGAGCAGGCTGTTTACAAAGATGCTGTGTACTAAGAGGCCACAGAGGCCGCCCAAAAATCCAACAGAAAAGCTGTTTCGCTGCTCCCTCCAAGCTTGGAGGAGTAAAAGTAGATAGAGGCTGATGAAGGGGAGAAAGCCTAGGATCCCGGTGGTGGCGAGCACGGTGAGGAGACTGGAGTCACTTCCGCTGGCCGCATGGATCTCGGTGTCTTTAATCAGGCCTTGGTCTAAAGCAGCAAATTTATAGGCATTGTAGCCGTGTCCCAGCCAGGGACTGTCTAGAAAGAGTGTCCATCCCGTTCGCCAGGAATCATACCGTAGACGAGCAGAGGCATCTGGGAGCGTGTAGGTTTCACTGGTAACAGACGTGGCGCTGTCTATAAGGCTCATAAAGCGATCACGAACGGGGCTGACTGCTAAGCCTATTAAAACCAAGCAGACGCCGCCAAAAGCCAGTAGTTTGATGGACCGAAGTAGCCCAAAAACTACTAGGCCCACGAGAAGCGCAAGATAGGCGCTGCGAGAGAGGGTGAGGGCGAGTGCTAAGACGATCAGGGCTAAGACGGGCAAAGCCCAGCGCCGCGCTTTGCTGCGATCCCAGGCGTAGCCCAGCAGAATAGGAGTAAAAAAAGCGAGATAGCCTCCTACAAAGTTGGGATCAAACCAGGTGGAGAGCAGGCGTCCTTGATGCGGGTCCCACCCCAATTCTTCGTAGGCGGTAAAGTCCGGTACAAAAACCAGTTGCACAAAGCCTGCTATTGCCAAGAGTGATGAGAAAAGAACTAAGAGTTGCCAAGTTCTTTTTTGTTCGAGCGGGGTTTGATTCATTACCATCCACGAAAGACCAAACAAACTGCCCCAGCGTACTAAGTAAAAAGCAGAGACGATGAAATTAGTATTGGAAAGTGCAGTGGAAAAGAGGAATAAAGAAGCGAGTCCGATCCCCAAAAAAAGGAGGGCTGGCCAAAGGGTTGAGGGCCATCGTAGGGTGGGTGAGGAAGATGAGCCCCTGTGGCGTATTTTTTCAAAAATCCAGATGACCAAGACTAAGGGAGCCAAAAGGTCCAAGAGCAAAAACCCTTTTATGCGATAGAGTTCTGCCAATAAGCTGGCACTCAGGATAAGGGCGATACCGAGGAGATTAAAAGAGAGTTTGGGCAGCTTCATGCTGTGCATTGTAAACTAAAACTGTTAAATTGGCTTTGTGAAACTTCTGATTGCTACTCATAACCCGGGAAAGTTCAAAGGCATTTACGAAAGTTTAAAGGCGCTTCCCATGGAGCTCGTTTCTTTGTCGGATTTGAATATTTCTGTGGAGTACCCCGAAGAAGGGAGTACCTTTGAAGCCAATGCTCTTGGCAAAGCTCGTTTTTATCATGCACTTTCTGGCCTGCCTACGGTGGCAGACGACAGTGGACTCTTTGTGAATGCTTTGGCAGACGAGCTGGGGGTAAAGACCCGTCGTTGGGGCGCTGGAGAAAAGGCGAGCGACGAAGAATGGCTCCATTTTTTTATGCAGCGTATGGCGGAGGAAAAAGACCGTGGTGCACGTTTTGTTTGTGTGGCGGCTTATGTAGATGAGCAGCAAGAAATGGCCTTTGAAGGAGAGACTTTGGGGGTGATCACAGAAACGGTGGAGGCGCCCATTCAAGCAGGGATCCCGCTCTCGTCTGTGTTTAAAGCTGAAGGGTGTGCTATAGTCTACAGTGCACTTTCACCCGCAGAGAAGGCGGCTTGTAGCCACCGTGGGAAGGCCTTTGGACAACTGTTCCACTTTCTAAAAAATGCTTAAACTGTACACTTATCCCTCTTGCCCTTACTGCGCTCGCGTGCGCAGTGCTTTTGCAGGAATGGAACTGAAGTATGAAGAAATCAATGCTGAGCGTGGTACGCCAGGTTCAGAAGAGCTGGTTCGTTTAGGTGGCAAGCAGCAGGTGCCTTTTTTAGTGGATGAAGAGGCGGGCGTAAATATGTATGAATCTTCCGATATTATTGCTTATGCTCGAGGACGTTTTACGCAAAATTGAAGCGGAGCACGCGAAGGAAAGCGTGTGGATTGTGGGCCCCGAAACGGGTCGCCTGTTACACTTTCTTGTGAGAGTGGTGGCCCCAAAAGTGGCCGTAGAAATTGGTACGTCGGTGGGCTATAGCGCGCTATGGATGGCTTCTGCTCTTAAGAAAAACGGAGAGGGACAATTGTGGACTGTAGAATCTCATGCGGAGCGTTTTCAACGAGCGACTGATCATATTCAAGAGGCTGGGCTGCAAGATTGGATCACTCAAGTCAAAGGCCACGCTCCGGAGGTTTTTGCTCAACTGGAATTCCCTGGCCCTATCGATTTCACTTTTTTTGATGCCACTAAAATGGAGCACCAGAGTTATTTAGACACGCTCTATCCTCTGCTGGCTCCGGGGGCCTTGGTGGTTGTGGACAACGTTCAATCTCATCGCTTTGGTCACATGCAGGCCTTTATCGAAGGACTCTATAATGACCCTCGCTTTGAAGTGGTGGAGATTCCCGTGGGAAGTGGGCTGCTTATTGCACGCTCCACACCCGAGGCAAAGTGAGTAGACCGGGGAGTTCTAAGGTGGACTCGTCTGAACTGCTAGAGCTGTCCACGCGAAGCTCAATGGTGCTGGTGCCGGAGTAGCCGTATTGATCGATGGCTTTAGCTTGAACCTCTAGGACGTCACCTTCTTGAGCGGTGATAGGTATGCGAATCTTTCCATTGTAGGGCGCTTGGCTGGCATGGTAGGGGAGCACGCCGTTGACGGTGTACTCTACTTCTGTAAGACCGTTGCCTACGTCACCGATTTCCACAGTAATTTCTACTGTTTTGCTTTCTTTAGAAACACTGGACAGGGTGCTGGGGCTCACAATGGTCACACTAGGTACATTGGCAGCAGTTTCAGCGTTATGAATGTCGTCTGCGTATTCGGTGGGAGGAAGTTCAAAGGCTTGTTCTTTGACCCATGCATCAATGTCGCTTTGCCAATTGGACCAATCTTCTTTGTAGATGCGAAAGGCCTTTTCTTCTATGACGTCTGTTGGAGAATACTCGGTAGCCAAACGGTTGGTTACGGTTTCGATTTTCAGCGTTTGGAAGGCATCGTCAATTTCTGTAGGAACCGCAAAGTCCGCAAAGATTTCGGTGTGAATCATTTCCGAAGGGGTATTGGCCCCTGGTAATTTACCGCTGGCCTTGCTTACTGCTACATCTTTAATTCCGCTGGGGCGAACCCATTCAGTGGGTTCCAGACGATTGATCACTTTGTTCATGTAGTTTTTCCAAATCGGTGCGATGGTGTAGTAGGCCTCACCCGCTGAGCTCATGGGAGTTCCGTCTGCGTTTCCACTCCAACCGATGGTCACGAGAGTAGGAGTGTAGGCCGCGATCCAACCGTCTTTAGCATTACCAGTGACGGAGTCGGTAGGAGTACCAGTCTTGGCCGCATTATCGATAGCGTCTAAATAGACTCCAGGACCGATGTTCACACTGGGGTCCGAAAGAATGTCATTGACGAGGTAAGCCACTTGAGGGTCTAGGACTTGAGTCTTTTCTACCTTACTTTCGTCCCATTGTTCCAAAACGGTCCCATCGGAGGTTTCTACTTTAAGGATGGCGCTGAGCGGAATTTTAGTCCCATTGTTGGCAAAAACTCCATAGGCCTCTGCCATTTCGAGCGGAGAAACTTCAGCGGTTCCCAAGGCGAGGGTGTAGCCAAAGTCACCATCGTCGGGCACAGATTCCAGCCCCAATTTTTGTACAAAGGGAATGATGTTTTCCTGCTGACCCGCCAAGAAGTACGTTTTAGCAGCTGGAATGTTACGCGATCCACCTAAGGCTTCTCGCATAGTGAGAGGGCCTTCAAAACCACCTTCGTAGTTCTTTGGGGTATCTGGTCCAAAGTGAGTGAGCACATCGTAAATGACGGTGGCTGGAGTGTATTGATTGAGGAAGGCGAGCGCGTAAACAAAAGGCTTGAAAGAAGATCCCGGCTGACGGTAGCTGGTGATCATGTTCACTTGGCCGTCTACTACAGATTTTTCTTCATCGGGAAGGTAGCTTGCAGAACCCACCATGGCGAGGATTTGGCCCGTTTGGGGCTGTACACTCACGAGGGCGGCGTTATCGATGCCGTAGTTGTCTTTATTCTTTTGCCATTGTTCTGCCACGGCCTCTTCCGCCGCTTTTTGGAAATCTGGATCCAATGTGGTGTAGACACGGAGACCCCCTTGTTCCACCACTTCTTTCCCATACTTGTCTTCGAGCATTTGCTTTACCCACATCACAAAGTGGGCAGCTTCAATAGTATATCGGTACGCCGTGAATTCGGTTTTTTGAATTTCATCGCGAGCGGTTTCCAGTTCAGTTTCTGTGATCATGCCCAGCTCTTGCATCCGTTCCAAAACAATGTCTGTGCGGCCTTTTAAATAGAAAGTGCTGCCGTCTGGTAGAGTGAAGGTTTGGCCGATGAGCCCACGGTTGAATTCGTCTTCTTCTAAATCCTCTTCCCCTGTGATTTTGCGATCCCCTAGAATTTCTGGAGTGAGTTCAAAGGTTAGGGTCGTGTATTTATGTTCACCATAGGGGGAGTACCAAGTAGGAGCATTGGGTATGCTGGCCAAGATAGCAGCTTGAGCTAAATCCAGCTCTGAGGCCTTGATTCCAAAATAACGTTCTGCTGCCAATTCGATTCCATAGGCGTTGTTCCCATAGGGAATTTCGTTCAAATACATGAGCATGATTTGATCCTTGCTGAATTTCATTTCTAGGACAAAAGACATCATGATTTCGCGGTACTTACGAATGTAGCTCTTCTCCAAAGAGAGGTATTCGTTACGTACAAATTGTTGAGTGATGGTAGAACCTCCACGCGCTGAACCGATTCCAATTTGGGCGAAGACGGCCTTAATGAGTCCAGGAATGTCTATTCCAAAGTGGTGATAAAACTGGTCATCTTCAATCGCTAAAGTGGCGTCTACAGCCTGAGGAGAAATTTCGCTGAGGCTATCTACTGTTTTACGATTTTCTTCACCGTGGATGGTGTAAAGAAGGTTCTTCTCACGATCCATAATGAGGGTGGAGTCGCGAGGGATGCCAGACAGTGGGTCAAAAGTGAGAAGGAGCCACAAAAAGTACAAAAAAGAGATCATCACAAAGCCAGCAAAAAGAGCTAGCCCTGCCGTTACTAGGTAGCGCCATCCTTTTTGAAAACGCGTCATTTCTGGATGAGTTTTGAGATGAGCGTGCGCCTTGGCTACGGAACGAACGCTCCAGTTTTTGAGGTTTGAAAGAGTTTGCTTCATAGACCACGAATGGTTCCGCCTGCAGCGCTCAATGCGTTGCATACAGATGAATAAAGAGTTTTAAATTCTGCGTCAGAAAGTGTGTGTTCTGGGTGACGAAGAGTCACATTGAAGCTCAATGATTTCTGCCCCTCAGGGATGTTTTTACCTTCATAGATATCGAAGAGTTCAACGGCTTCAATCCAACCGTTGGAATCAACAGAACGAATCGCAGTTTCCACTTCGGCTACGGTTTTTTTGCGATCTACAAGAACAGAAATATCAAAAGGCACAGCGGGGAATTTGGGTAGAGGGCTGAAGCGATTGAGCTCACGGCCTTGTTCGATCAAATGGCTGAACTGCACGGAAAACATGGCTACGTCTTGTGCTATATCGAAGGCACTGCGCACTGCAGGATGTACAGTGAATACCACTCCTACTGTTTTACCCTTTACGACTAAGTCGAGGCTCTTTTTGGGGTGTGCATAAGGGAGTACTGTGCTGGAGGGTTTGAGTTCGTACTGAGTTACCTGGAAGGCTTTCAGGAAAGCCTCCAAAGCTCCTTTGGCGCTGTAAAAAGCTTCTCCATCATGAGCCACCACGGCGGTGAGGCGTTTTTCTTCCAAAGGCATGTAGTCTCCCACCTCTTTATAAGTGTGGCCCAGCTCGAAGATTTTTATGGAAGCACGTTCTCGGGCATTGCTAGCCACATTCGCCAACAAATTGGGTGCGAGTGTCGTGCGCATGTGCGTTTGATCCAAAGAAAGGTAGTTCAGCACTTTGAGGTGATCCTTTTCATCCAATCCGCACTTTTCCAAACGATCTTTTCCGTAGAAGGAATAATTCACCACTTCGGTAAAGCCTAGGCCCCGAGATAAAATGCTGCGAGCAGCATGTTTGAGACTGCGTTCGACATTTTCCCTGGGAAGCTCAATGGGCTTCTCTGGAAGCAGGGCAGGAAGATTATTGTATCCATACAAACGAGCCACTTCTTCCACCAAATCTTCAGGAATGAGGACATCGCGAGAGGCGCGATGAGAAGGTACGGTCACCGTGAGAAGCTTGCCTGTTTTTTCTACGCCAAATTCTAGAGATTTGAGCAAGGAAATGATTTTTGGAGTAGGGATGGGTACACCAATTTTGCTGCAGATACTTTCTGGGCTGATTTTGATCACTACTTTTTTAGGTTTCCATGTCCCTACGGTCTCTACGGGGCCTTCCAGTTTTGCTCCAGGACAAAGTTCCAAAATGAGGTGGATGGCGCGTTTTAAGGCGAGCTCGGTGAGTGTAGGATCGAGGCTTTTTTCAAAACGTTGAGAAGCGTCGGTCCGGAGGGCGTGTCTTACGCTGGCTTTACGAATCACGATAGGGTCAAAGGTGGCACATTCTAAGACGATTTCTGTAGTGGAATTGCTGATGCCAGACTTCATTCCGCCTTTAATGCCGGCAATCCCAACAGGCTGATCTTTTCCATCGGTAATCACTGGATCTTCAGGTGTGAGCGGATGCTCAGTACCTTCTAGAGTGAGCAGTTTCTCGCCTTTTTTAGCAAAACGAGCTCGAAGAATGTCGCTGCCTAAAACGGACCGGTCATAAGCGTGCATGGGCTGCCCCAGCTCGAGCATCACGTAGTTGGTGATGTCTACGATATTGTTGTGAGGATTCATACCTGCAGCCTGTAGACGTGCCTTCATCCATGCGGGTGACTCTTCGATTTTGATTCCGCTCATGAGGGCGGCTGAGAAGCGAGGGCATAGTGTGTCGTCTTGAATGTCGATATGGACAGTGGATTTCCCCTTGGGGGCTGGAATTTTAATAAAGGAATCGAGTGGGGCTAGTTTTTTGCCATAAATTGCAGCAAGTTCTCTTGCGATGCCATAGTGGCCCCATAAATCGGGCCGATGAGTGAGGGACTTGTTGTCCACTTCCATAATATTCCCATTCATGCACAGCACTTCTGCCACAGGTTTTCCTAGAGGGGTGTCTTTTGGGAAGCGAGTGATCCCTTCTAAACTGTTTTGAATACCCATTTCGCTATCGCCACAGACCATACCTTCAGATTTCACACCCAGCATTTCGGTCACTTTAATGTCGCCTCCAGGAAGTTTTGCGCCAGGCAAGGCAATAGGGAGGATTTCATCCTCTTGGATTTTATAAACACTTCCAAAAATCACGGTGATTTTTTTCCAACCGATGTCAAAAAGCCCTTTGTGCAATTTGTCCGAACCTTCGATTTTCGAGTATTCCAGAAGTTTTCCTGTCACTACATGATTTAAATAGGGGCCTTCTGGCTCTACTCCTTCCACTTCTGCCGTGTGATGAGTGAAGGCAATGCCGATTTCTTGTGGGCTGTGGCCGTCAATTTTAAGAGCTTTTAAAAGTGGTTCCCCAGGGGTCCATTGTTTTCCACCGTCGAGTAACCAAATTTCTCTGGGCTTATTCTCACCGAGTCCTAATTCTTCCATAGCACAGATCATTCCTTTACTTTCTTCCCCACGAATTTTGGATTCTCGAATTTCAAAATTCCCTGGAAGAACGGCTCCAGGCAGAGCTACAGGCACGTAAGCATTTTTCTTTAGGTTGATCCCCCCGCAAACAATTTGTACTAGATCTTCACCCACATTCACTTTCGCCACATTCAATGTGTCTGCATTAGGGTGCTTCCACAAGTCATCTACGTGGCCCACTACTACATGCTCTAAAGATTTTTTATCAATGATCTTTAGATCTATAAAATCACGAATCCAGTTGAGAGAGATTTTCATTTAAAACTGTTCATTAAATCGTAGATCACCACTTTGAAGATGGCGAATGTCGTCGATGCCATAGCGCATCATCACCAGGCGTGTGAGGCCAAAACCAAACGCCCAGCCTTGGTACTTTTCTGGGTCTACGCCACCTGCTTTGAGTACGTTGGGGTGTACCATTCCGGCACCCATGAATTCTATCCATCCGCTGTGTTTGCACACACGACAAGCTGTTCCTCCACAGAATGGACAAGACATGTCCATTTCTACTCCGGGTTCCACAAAGGGGAAGTAGCCGGGGCGGAAACGCACTTTCATTTCACGTTTGAAAAGGCGTGCTAAGAAAGTTTGTAAGGTTCCTTTGAGGTGAGCGAGAGAAATGTCCGTGTCGATCATGAGGCCTTCTACTTGATCAAAAGTGTGTTCATGCGAGGCATCGGTGGCTTCGTTACGGAAAACACGCCCGGGTACAATAATGCGTAAGGGGGCGCCGTACTTCTTCATCGCACGTATTTGATTGGGCGAAGTTTGAGTACGAAGCACCAATTTTCCTTCCGCGTGATCCGCTGGTTTATCGATGAAGAACGTGTCTTGCATGTCTCTCGCAGGATGGTAAGAAGGAATGTTGAGCCCTTCAAAATTGTAAAACTCACTTTCTACTTCGGGTCCATCCACTATACTAAAGCCCATTTGTTGAAAAATGCGCTCCACTTCTTCTTGAGTTTGAGCCAGGGGATGAATGTGCCCTGTTTCGTAACGATCCCCGGGGGCAGTCAGGTCTATCCAGTCGTTTTGCAAAGTTTTTTCGATGTCGGCACGAGCTAGAATCTTCTCTTGCCTGGCAAAGACTTCCTCCAACAGAGTTTTGAGGTCGTTTACTGCTTTCCCAAAGCTTTTCTTCTCTTCGTCAGGCAAATCTTTGACTCCTTTTAGTAAGTCTGTCACGCGGCCCCCTTTACCTAAATAGCTTTTCTCTATTTCTTTGAGGGTATTTACAGAGTTTGCTTTTTCCAGCGCAGCCAGCGCTTCTCTTTCCAGGGTCTTTAAAGAGTCGTTCATAAAAGTTTTGTGGCGTCATTCTAGCAGAGCAGAATGGGGGTGTATAGATCAGGTCATGGAGATGTAGTCTCCTTGGCCTTCAGGATTCTGAGGGGCTGCAGTGCGCCGTAAGCGCTCCGCTGCATCCAGGAGAGATATCTCCAGTGCCAGTTGTGGAGACAATTTTGGTGGAGTGTGCGGAGTGCTGGGCGCAGAACGTGCGACTTCTCCTTCTGGTTCTGGGCGGAATTCGTAGTTGGACATGGGTTGAAGAGTTATGGGAATTAAAAAGCGCCGCTCTTCTCCGGAGAGAAGTCGGCGGTTGAGATGAAGGAATTTACATCACAGCGACTTCGCTCCCGGTTGAGGAGTTGTGGTAGTCGTTGTAGTGGTCGTGAATTTCTTCATTGGCTCTATCCTATTATAAGGGCTGAGTCCGGGCAATACGGCGGCGCTTGACTTTAATAGACTACTATTCTATAGTGCGGCGCCTTTAATCTGTTAAAAAATATTATGGCAAATGATTCAGTACGCAAAGCGGAGGGTGGAGATGAGCAAGCTTGCGACGCTGGAATGGGGTTCCGCCGCAGAGGAGATGAGTACACGGCAGTTGATGCGGAACTTGCACATGAGATGATTGGTCTTGGGGCTAGAGTAAAAGTGGTGGCAGGCCCCATGTTTCACCCTAGTTACTTTGATTCGGATTGCTGATGTGGTCTTTGGTGAGATTTCTTTTGGGACGATTGAGTCAAAGAAAAACCCCGCTTTTTAGGGCGGGGTTTTGATTTTCAAAAGAAAACAGTTCGATTAGCGAACAGCGTCCTTGAGAGACTTTCCAGCCTTGAAAGCGGGGAGAGTCATCGCAGGGATCTTGATCTTCATCGAAGGGTTGCGAGGGTTAACACCCGTGCGAGAAGCACGCTTGGAAACTCGGAAGGTTCCGAATCCCGTGAGGGTAACGCTTTGTCCCTTAGAAAGAGACTTCGTAACTGCCGTGAGGACAGCTTCGAGAGCTTCGCCTGCAGCCTTTTTGGTAATACCAGCGGCGTCTGCAGCGATGTTGATTAAATCACCTTTTGTCATGGCGGTGGATTAGGAAATAAATCGTGGCCATTATAAGCGGACGGAGGGTTTAGACAAGCCGAAATGCTTGCTTGATGCTTTGATTTGAACCCCTGTGCATCTTTGTATAGAATGAAATCTTTTTTCTAATGCGTGATGATCAGGGAGCTTGAAAAAAACATGATGGGGCGCAGGGTTTTTGATCGAGTTTTTCCCGATCCGCCTGAGGGATTTCCTTTTGAAATTCGGCTAGGATGGCGGGACTCTATGCAACGCGCGTATGGCGATGGTGATGTTTTAGAGTTGGCACGTTTTGATGCAGGCAGGGCGCGTTTTGATGAAGCTTTGAGTATGCGGTTTGGTTCCATTAGTTTTTTATTTGTACCCACTTTGATTTTGGGGACGCATGATGCGGTGGAACAAGTCTTGTGCAAGCGAGGCCTTATTCGAACTTCGGGATCTCCCTCTGCCTCACCGGTTCGGCTCTCCCCTCGTCTTCATAAAGAAGCGGCTTGTTTTGACTGGGAAGACCATAGTCCCGCGCATCAAATGCGCGCGCTGCATTTGATTCAAAAGGGCGCCGACGAACATTTTAGAGGAGCTTGGTTTAGGTCTTGGGAGTCTTATCTCTGTAAAGCGGCGGGCAGTACGGCGAGGAGGAGTATGGGGTCCTTGCGTTACGAGGATATTCACGCTGCCTTTTGTGAAGTTTTTTGGGATCTAACCCGTACTTACCAGAGTGGAGATGCCTACTCTTTTAAGTCGCGTTTGCGGTTTGCACTCATGAACCGAGTCGACGAACTTTATAGAGCACTTCCGCCGGTGACGGTAAGCGAAAATGGACATCGAATAGCACGAGCAATGGAAAAGAAAGGAGAGAAGGCGCCCGCATTTAAGGCTCCGGGTGTTTTGTTTGAAGAAAGCCATGCGGTGCCTGCAAATGAGGGCTTTGGGGATAGTGCTTTGGATGCCATGGAAGACCGTGAAAGATCCTTAGCTGTTCGTAGGGCGCTGAGGGCTTTGGCTCCGCAGGATGCTCGTCGCTTAAAACGTTATTTGGAAAAGCCTGAAGATGAGCCTCCAGAAGACATTTTAAATGTACTTGCTTCTCTACGTGCAGAACTGGCTGAGTGGGGTGCATGATTTGACAGTCCGTGGGCAAGCCCCTATTTTATGCCCACATGCCTGCAAAAAATCTTGTCATTGTAGAGTCTCCTGGAAAGATTCAAACGATTTCCAAATTTTTGGGACCGGATTATACCGTTATGGCTTCTTTTGGACATGTGCGCGACCTTCCCAAAACCAAAATGGGAATCGATGTGAAGCACCATTTCGAACCGAGCTATCTTATCCCGAAAGATAAGAAGAAGGTGGTGGATGATTTGGCTAAGAAGATTAAGAAGGATACCGTGGTCTACATCGCGACTGATGAGGACCGTGAAGGGGAAGCTATTGGGTGGCATTTGGTGGAGGCACTGGATTTGAGCAAACGAAAAGATCTTAAACGTATTGTTTTCCATGAAATCACCAAGCCCGCGATTTTGGCGGCAATTGAGAATCCCAGACAAATCGATAAGCACTTGGTGGATGCGCAGCAGGCGCGCCGTATTTTGGATCGCTTAGTCGGTTACGAACTTTCTCCACTGCTGTGGAAAAAAATTAAATATGGACTTTCTGCCGGTCGCGTGCAGAGTGTAGCGGTACGCCTTGTGGTAGAGCGTGAACGTGAAATCTTGGCGTTTAAGCCACGTGAATACTGGTCTTTGGTGGCGAATTTTTCTACCGAAAAAGGGAAGGAACCTTTTGTGGCGGCTCTCACTAAATTTAAAGGGAAGAATTTTGAGCTCAGTAATGAGAAAGAAACTAAAGAAGTGATGGAGGCTCTCAAGGGCGCCAGCTATACCGTCGAGAGCGTGGAGAAGAAAGAAGTGAATCGTCATCCCGCACCTCCCTTTACGACTTCTACTCTGCAGCAGGAAGCTTCTCGTAAGCTTGGTTTTTCTGTGAAGAAAACCATGATGATTGCTCAGCATCTCTATGAAGGTGTGGAGCTCGATACTGGGCACGAAGGTCTCATCACTTACATGCGTACGGATTCTGTAAACATTTCCCCTTTGGCGCTCAAACAGGCTAAGGAAGTGGTCACCGCTTTGTATGGAAAGGATTACGCTCTGGCTGAACCGCGCCTCTACAAAGGTAAGAAGGGGGCGCAGGAAGCGCACGAAGCCGTCCGTCCCACCGATTTGTCTAGAGCACCAGAACAGCTCAAATCTTATTTGAGCAAAGACGAAATGCGACTTTACGAACTCATTTGGAAGAGAACCTTAGCCTGCCAAATGGCGCCTGCGATTTTAGACCAAGTGGGAGCTGATGTAGTGGCGAAGGATTATACTTTTAGAGCCACGGGTTCAACGGTTCGTTTCCCTGGGTTCATTGCTGTGTATACGGAGGGACACGATATGGATGAAGAAGAGGAAGACGGAGAGAAGCGGCTCCCTGAATTAGTGGAAGGGGAGCAGCCTCACTTTAAAGCATTCGATCCAGAGCAGCATTTTACTAAGCCACCTGCCCGTTATACGGAAGCGAGCTTGGTCAAGAAATTGGAGGCCGAGGGAATTGGACGTCCTTCTACCTACGCGCCTACGATTTCTACCATTCAAACTCGTGGTTACATTAAGAGTGAAAAGAAACAACTTTCACCTACCGAAATTGGGATGCTGGTGAACGACTTTTTGGTGGAACATTTCCCCAAAATTTTGGACTATCAGTTTACAGCCCACATGGAAGAGATGCTCGATGAAATTGAGGAGGGCAGTGAGAAGTGGCAATCTGAAATTGCAGATTTCTATGGGCCTTTCCATGAGGAAGTGGAAGAAAAAATGGGAAGCATTAAAAAGGAGGATGTGATTACAGAAAAAACAGATGAAATCTGTGAGCTTTGTGGCAATCCTATGCAAGTAAAGTTTGGACGATATGGCAAATTCCTTTCTTGTACGAATTTCCCTGAATGTAAGAATGCTAAGCCCATGGGAGAAGAAGCCAAGAAAGAAGAAATTCCTGCAGAAGAGATGAAGGAGTTGCAGAAAAAGTTTGCGGATAAAAAGTGTAAAAAATGTGGAAAGGAAATGGTGATTAAATCGGGAAGATTTGGAGAGTACTTGGCTTGTGTGGACTATCCTACGTGTAAGACTACAGAAAGTATTTTAAAGAGTATTGGGGTTAAGTGTCCCCAATGTAATGAAGGAGAATTGGTGGAACGTCGAACCAAGCGAGGTGGTAAGCCTTTCTACGGCTGCAACCGCTTCCCTAAGTGTAAATTTGCTGTTTGGGAGAAGCCTTCTAGTAGTGAACAGGCTATGGAATTCCACAAAGCTTCAGTGGAAAAATCCAAAGATAAGAAAAAGAAAGAAGAGTAGTCAGATTAAGTACAGTTTGATAAACTGGCGTCGAATTCATTTTTCACGCCATGAAAAAAAATCTCGTTTTTGTTCTCGCTCTGTGCGCTCTAACTGTTAGCGCGCTTTCTGTAGGAGATGTGTTGGCTTTTAGCCTCCCCCCCACTACCGATACGCCTCAAGATGAAGACAGCAGTGAGTATTTTAAGCCGACTGATCCTTGTGGTTATGTGATGGGCACTGCAGATACATATCCAAATCTGCCTGCGGGTCTGCAAGGGACTGCTGGAACGGTTCAGCTCAGCTCGATGGGAAATAATATACAAGGCTGTTTTGATGCCAGCGGATACGCCTATCGACAAGGAACTCGTTATTCTCGTGCCACTTATGTTTATACGGTTCAAAGTGTTTCTGGGACCACTAATACGAATTATACTATCGATTTCGTTGGGACTACGTATCAAGTTAGTATTGATCAAACCACCGGATATTGGTCTGGATATGGCTACATTTCGGATACTAGCTTCCCTGGAACTAGTGGAGAACGTTGGGTTTGGTTTGATTGGACCTGTAGCTCGAGTGCTTGTACTTCAGATTCTGCTTCTAAGTATTATGTTCAGACTCAAGCAGATGGGACAATCAGTGGTTATGCTTGGAATGATTATTTTGGCTTTATAAATTTCACTGGCCTCACTCAAGAGCTGCCTCCTCAACAGGTTTACATGGATGTAGATGTTTTGGCGTCTGATGACACAACAGACCCTGAAGATATTACTAATGGTAATATACCCTTGGCCCCCATAGCGGATGGTTACGATTACTGGCGTATTCGCATTCGGTTGACAGATGCAGCAACTAACGCGCCTTTAACTACAAGCGATGTTTCCTCTCTCACCATAACACCCAGCGCTACTGGGAAGATTTACCTGAACCAAGTTGAGGACACAGGGGATGCTATAGCGGTAGCTAGTACTGGAGTTTGGGTTAAAAATCCCAACGATGGCACTTACTCTGTATGTACGACGAGCGACTCCTGTGTACTCACAGAAAAAGACTCTGGCTCAGGTGCTGCCACGAGCTGGAATACTTTTGTGACTTCTGCTTCACCTACGTCTTTGACTACTGGATTGGAACAGGATACAGATCCTTCCATCGATTACTTAGGAGACCGTGAAGGATGTCGCTGGATTTACTGGGATCAGTGGCATGAGGTAGATGGAAAAACTGCCCAGACTAAATGTGGGACGATTACTCCTTGGTACTACAAGGCGGATTATTTCTATGACCGTGTCAACGATCGAAATGAGTATATTTTGAATCAATTGAATATTTCGGTGAACTTTACCAATCCCAACACAGCTATTATCACGAATAGTTATCTCACACAGGTCAGCAGCACCTCTTACCTCTATACGGTTCACGACTCGGCAGGAAATACAGGCTTGGCACTCAACTGGAGGCCTCGTTATTTGCTCAAGTCTTTTTATGCATACTATGACTCAGCAGATCATGATGAGATCAGTCCTATTACGAGTAAAGCCATGTCCCTCAAGACTAATGCCGTTTTGTACGATGCATCCGACGCTTTCTATGCTGCTCTAGGCACTCGACGGCCCGGACTTGAGATCTACTATCAACTGGATGTGGATTCGGATGCTACCGATCCCACTGGTCATGACCTTTTCTTGCTCATGGATACTGCTACTGATGGCACGGCGGACTGTACGCGCCGAAAAGACACTATCCCTTTGGGGTATGCCACGGCTACTTATGTGACCAATTATGTTATGGCTTATGGAACAAAGGCCAATAGCTGTGGAGGAACTACTGGTACACCCACCAACACGGTTTCTAATCCTACGGCTGAACAGTGGGTTTGTGACAAGTTACGTGGATCTGTAGCGGGACAAAACCCCTCTACTTCTTGTTACTATCCAGGTTACTTGCCTCGCATTGATGTTCACAAGAACCCTGCAGAGCCTATGCTTGTGATAGGAGCTATTAACTCCACTATTGATCAAGATGGATTTATTAGTAACGACAGTACACTTTCAGTTTTGGGTTCTACAGATGTGATTAAGCTTCGTAACAAGATGTATGCACAAATCGTCCGATACTCTCTAGGTCAAACAGCCTCTACCTCTCAAGCTCACTTGGATGAGAATATGGAGGACAGCTCTGGAGTGATGCTTCCTTTACTCGATGACCGTCTTTTCTATACAGAGGGAGATATCATTGTGGATGGATCTTCCGGTTTCCAAGATGGAACTTGGGTAACGGTGGGTGGAAATATTATTTTCTTGGGTAACTTGACCGGTGGACGTGGAGGATTCATCGCCTTGCAAGATGAAGATGGTAATGGAGGGAACATGTATCTTCACCCTGCGGTTACTACGCTATATGCCAACTTGTTTATGGATGGAGGTTTGTACTCTTACGACGGTACCCTAGTGCCTACTGCTACTACTGTGTTCAATTGGCCCACAGAAGAAGTTCGTTTGGCGACTTTGCTAAACCAGTTTTATTTGAATGGATCTATTATGTCTGGAGCGAGCACTATCAACGGTGCGCCGGACGACACAACAGGTCCTTGGCCTATTGGTGATGGTACGACTACTACAGACTTTGATGTAGCGAGGGAGCATGACCTTAACCAACTCCGCCAGTATCGCCTTTGTTATGAGCTCAACAGTGATGGAACTTTGTCTACTACCGAAATTGAATGTAGCGATGGTCAACTCTTGTCTGATTATGGGCGTGCAAATGGTCTCTACAACTCCTTTATTTTGGACTATTCACCCGCGGACGAACTGCCCATCTTCCGTGCAGAAAGTGGACTCTTTCAATAAAATGGACTCGTAAAGCGGGTCCTGAGTTTAGGCTCAGGACTCAGCTTTGGAGTACAAAAAAACCAAAGCTTATGAGTTGCAAAATGGCCAAGCTCAGGCTGGAGAAGATGAAGAGCAGGGTCAAGAAAAGCATGCGCTTACTCAGATACCTAAAGCGGCTGGCATGGCGTACCGCGAGAGCACTATAGAGTCCAAAAACGAGAAGTGTAATGACCACCAATATGCCGACAATGATATTGAGGAGAGTCATGCTTCGTAGGGTTTAGACCACCAAAGGTCGATTTCTGGATGTTTGTGGAGTTCTTCTAACATGAGCTGAATAATTTCTTTTAAGCGCTGCTCGTTGGGAGCTTCGAAGCGGAGAGTGAGATTAGGTGAGGTATTGCTGCAGCGCACCGCCCCCCAAGATTCTGCATCAAAATTGACCCGAACACCATCCAGGGTAATGCAGTCGTATTTTTGAGTGAAGGCCTTTGTAAGGTCCTCTACTACAGCAAATTTCTTGTCGTCTGGGCAGGGGGATTTGAACTCAGGAGTACAGGCGGTTTGAGGCACATCTTGGTAGAGTTCATGGAAGGGACTGGAGCTTTTGGAAAGGAGTTCCAAGAGGCGAGCTGCGCCTAAAAAAGCGTCGTCAAAGCCGTAGTAGTTTTCTGCAAAAAAGAGATGTCCACTAATCTCGCCAGCGAGCGGGGCGCCCACTTCTCGCATTTGTTTTTCAATAAAGGAGTGTCCTGTTTTTGTCATCACAGGAATTCCTCCTTTAGCCTTGATGTCGTTGATGAGCACTTGAGATGCCTTGGCGTCGAAGACGATTTTGGAGCCGGGTTTGCGATTGAGGAGTTCACGTGACAGCTGCAGCAAAAGCAGATCTGCACTGTAGTGACGGCCCTCTGCATCCACAATACCCACACGGTCTCCGTCTCCATCAAAGCCAATGCCCAAATCTGCTCTTGTCTCCTTCACTTTTTTGATTAAATCTTGCATGTTGGCTGTTTCTTCTGGATTGGCTTCGTGGTGAGGGAAGGTACCATCCGGTTCCAGATAAAGTGGAGTGACTGGGCAACCCAGTCCTTCAAAAAGTGTTTTTACAAAGGGCCCTGTGGCTCCATTGGCGCTGTCTATTACAATTTTGAGAGGTCGTGACAAGTGCACCATACTGTTTATTTTTTCTAAATAAGCAGGGAAGGGATCCATTGCTTCCTCGCTGCCTTCGCCTTTCTCAAAATCTTCGTTTTGGATCAAATGGAGGACGTCTTGGAGATCTTCTCCACAAATCGAGTGGGCGGCACGGCCTACGAGTTTCACACCGTTGTATTCTTTAGGGTTATGGCTCGCCGTGATCATGGCCCCACCATCAAAATCAAAACGGCAGGTAGAGAAATACAAGAGAGGAGTGGTGACCATGCCCACCACGGTCACGTGGCATCCGGTACTTTTTAATCCCTCTAAAAAAGCCCGAGAAAGCTCTGGCGTACTACTGCGGCAGTCGTAGCCCAGCACCACTTTGGGTCCAAAATTTCTTTTAAGGTAAGTTCCCGCCCCTTTACCGATGAGCAACATGCTGTCCGGTGTGAGTTCTGCGGTCTTCCCGCTCTCTGGCAGATGAGCGATTCCGCGAATGTCGTAGGCCCTAAAAATGTGTGGGTAGATCATAGCCGCTTTACTTTGCCAGAAATGCCTCGGACTGGCTAGAAAAAGACCCTGAAAAATGTTATAATTAGGAGATCATTTTAGCCTATGGCCACCGATTTATCCGCCGACTCCATGCAGACCCAGCGCCAACTGGATGTTGCCCGTGCGGCCGAAAAGGCTAAGGAGAAACCAGTGGAATCTTCCCCAAGGACCTCTGATCCGGTGAATGAGCGGGCGCTTTTAGCCGTAGAAACTGCTCAGCAAGCTCGAGTGGAAGCGGTGCAAAATTTGGTCCAAGCCGTAGATGCCCCCTCACAGCCTGATTCAGAGGATGTAGACGCTGAAGCAGAGAGCTCCTCCACGCCCACTGCCAAACCTGAAGATCTAGGTTTTTTCGCCAGCCTGGGGGCCGGCTTAAAAAGCGCTGGAACCTGGATTTCTGACCATCTTAAAGAAGCTTTCGATTGGATTAAGAAGACGCTTGGTTTTAAAGATCGGGATGAAGAACTTAAAAAAGCGGCTAGAGAGGCGACTCGTATTGCAGAGGGAGCCTTTGCAACTTCTAGAGAAGGAATGACTTGGCTTCACATTCACAGTTGGGATGAGCTTCTTGGCATTAGCGATTTAAATCAACGTGTGGTTCAAGCTGCTCTTTATGCGTACGCCACAGATATGGATTGTTTTACTAAAGATGGAAATCACTGCTCAGGCTGGTGCGATTCGGTGTTTACTAAAGCCGGACTTAACCTTTACGACAAATCTAAGCGCATTTTTGTGGGGGATTACAAAGATTGGGAGCCTCAGGGAACTTTACAAGGACTCTCTTTTCAACCCGGAGACAGTATCCTGTACTACAATGGGAATGCTACTTCAGGATTCCATCAGGATATCGTTTTATCTTCTCAGGGGCCGGATTCAAAGGGTGATTATCAGGTTACTACTGTGGGTCAAACTGCATCAGAAGGGACCAGTGGCACTCGTAAGATTCGTACGTTTAAAATCGAGGGGAAAAATATCAAAGTGGTAGTACGTCCTACTGCCTAGGAAAAACCTGCTAAAAGTGGTATAATGTGAAGATATTTTAAGCCATGAGTTTTACCGATCAAAATGCCGAGGCTTCTGAACTGTTGAAAGAAAGGCAGGGTGAAGCAAAAGAAACAGAGCAAAAAGCTCCTGCTCCTCAACAGGACCGTGCGCTCCTGGGAGTAGAAACTGCTCAAACAGCGCGTGTCCAACAGGCCGCAGAGCTTTCACGAGCTCAAGAAGGTGTGGACAGAGATATGGATCAAGATCCGGACCATGATCGTGAAACAGGCAGTGATTTAAAAGATGATTTTGCTAAAAATGTGGATGCACTCTTGGCTGAATTCCATATTGAAGACACTAAGGACCCTAAAAAGAATTTTTTCTTAGTAGCGGAACGTTTGGCCCACGAAGTGGAGACTAAATACAAAGTTCCTTGGCAAGTGTGTTTGGCACAAGCCTGTTTAGAATCGGGCTACGGAGAGGGGATGAATAAGGTGGGTAGAGAGGGCTATGTGATTTTTGGTATTAAAGCGGATAGAAGTTATGAAGGAAGTCGAGTGACTTCTGCTACCAAAGATGGTGCTGATTTACACGATAATGTGGCTCAATTCCGTGGTTACACATCTATACGGGACGCTTTTGACGACTATGGACGTTTCCTTACTACTAAATCTCGTTATAAGCTGGCGTTTGACCACATGGACGATCCTCCCACTTTCTTGTTGGCTTTGCAGCAAGCAGGTTATTTTGAGGATCCCAAGTACATTGAAAAAGTGGGAAAGATAGGTAATCAATACGGCTTTCATTTTTTTGAATCTAAGAAGAGTGCTCCTTCGTCCGCCCCGGTTTCTCCTGAAGAGCCTGAAGAAGAGGAGAAACACTGGTACACAGAACTTAAAGATTTTTTTTCTGAAAGTTGGGATAAAATTAAGTCTGCAGTGGTGACTTTCTTCGCAGCTTTGGGATTTGACGTGGGCAAAAATAAAAAAGAAGAAAACCCTAGTGGAGCACCTTTAGAGTCAGTTCCGAGTGGACCGCTCAATGCAGAACTTGGGCCTGAATGGAAAGACAAATTAGAAGACCCCGACGCTCCTTTCTTCAGCCTTCCCAAAGGTGTGAAGGGCACAGTGACTTCTACAGCGGGCTTGCGAGAAAATCCCTTTAAACCTGGAGAACTGGACGATCATTCCCATGCCGGTATAGATTTCGCCGCACCCGACAAAACTCCGGTCCGCGCAACGCACAGTGGGAAAGTAGTGGAACCTTACAGCTCTTCGACCGTGACGGTGCGAGGGGCCGACGGAATTGATCGTACACTTCGTCATGCCAGTAAAGTTTATGTCACTTTAGGGCAGGAGGTAAAAGCAGGAGATTTGCTCCTTGATGTGGGCAGTGTGGGCCGAAGTACGGGGCCACATTTACACATAGAAGCTCGCCGTGATGGACGGCTGATTGATCCCACTTCTTCACTTGCCCCGGCTTATCAAGAAGCGGCCAAAGCAGTGGCTGCTGCTCAAAAAGCGGAGGTGGCCCAAATTCAGGCTAAAGGTGGAGAGAGCCGAGTGGCTTGATCGCATTAGCTTGAAGCTTCTGCTTCTTGAGCTTTCAATAAAATGGCCGGTAGTTCACCAATGGGGAGTATGGGGATTTGGCTCAGACCCTTTTCGTTTTGTTGGAGGAGACGGACCGTTTTGTGCACAATGAGGGCATCGAGTCCCTTTTGAATGAGGACTTCGGGGTCTGTTCCTTCCGCTAGAGCGCGAAGGATTTCGTCGATTTTAGTCCAAGGCGCGGAAACTTCGTCTTCGTCCGTCAGGTTCGCCTTGAGGTGACGAGCTGGTGCTTTAGTGAGCAGTTCATCGGGGAGTCCAATCCAACGGCCGAGTTCCACAATGTCGGATTTGTAGAGGTCTCCTAGGATGTGAAGATCCGCATTGAATTCACCATCAGGAGTACCGAGACCGATCAGCAAGTCGCTCTTAGAAGCCGAACCAAGAAGGAGCATCTGATTAGATTCCGCGAAGTGGCGGAGGAGAGCGGCACGGATGCGACCCTTCAAGTTTTCATTGGCACTTTCTGTTTTTTCCCAAGTTACAAAATTGAAGTCGACGAGAAAATTGTTGATGGGTTGATAATGAGAGTGGCAGCCAAAATGTTGAGCGAGAGCCCGAGCGTGCTCGATGTCTTCGTGAGGAGTGATGCCCATTTCTGGGAGCACCAGAACAGTCACATTTTTTGGACCAAAAGCTCGTACGGCAATGCAGAGGGCTACCGCACTAGAAAGGCCCCCAGAAAGTCCTAAAACGGCGCGTTGAATCTGATGATTTTTAGCGTATTCGTGAAGTTGCTTGATCAGTGTGGCGTAGAGGGCGTTCATGGCAAGAGGGGCGTCAGAGGAAAAGGGGGCAGGCTCCGGAGGAGGGGGCATAAAGGAAGTCTGTCTTGGATCGATGAAGTCAGTCACGGAGAGAAGTTTCTATGCGGCGTTTGACGTCCCGCTTTTTAATGGATTCACGTTTATCGTACTGCTTCTTTCCTTGAGCGAGGGCAAGAGTCACTTTGACGCGCCCATTTTGGAGTCCGCAGTCGAGCGGAATTACCGTAACACCCTTCGTATTTAATGCGCTAGAGATTTTCAGGATTTCCCGCTTGTGGAGCAGCAATTCTCGCGTTTGTTCGGGTAGGTAGTGCTCGAGTGCCGCTTTTTTGTATGGACTGATGTGTAAGTGGTGAATGTACGCCCTGCCGTTGGAAATAGTGACATAGGAACTAGCGAAATGAGCTTGGCCTGCTCGGAGAGATTTTACCTCGTAACCTTTAAGGATGATTCCCGCTTCGAACTTTTCTAGCAGCTCGTAGTCAAAACTTGCACGTTTGTTTTTAATCAGGGTTTTTTGCATGCCCAGAGCATAGGGTTAAGATAAGTAGCCGTCAATTTTGTCTTCATGGCAATTCAATGCTGCAGTTCAGATGTTTACAGGTTTGAACCTTTTCGCTAGAGTTCTGACCAGTTTTTATTCTTTAATCTTCGCCTATGAAACGCCTCATGCAAATTGCTCTCGCGTCTTTCGGAGTTATGGCTCTGATGCTCGCTGGATGCAACAGCACTACGTCTACTGACGATGGCACCACTACGGATGAAGGAACCACCATGGATCAGACAACTACCACGGATGGAACCACCACCGATATGGAAACCACCACGGATGTAGATGCTAGCGGTTCTGAGGACACTACTAAGTAGTCTTCCCTCCTATTGTTTAGGTTGAAAGCCCCACGAAAGTGGGGTTTTTCAATGCACTTTAAAATCTGGCGGAGGGGGGGAGATTCGAACTCCCGAAACCCTTTCGAGTTTACGCGCTTTCCAAGCGCGCGCACTAGGCCACTATGCGACCCCTCCGTGAACTTCTAAAAAGAAGCTGTCTATTTTTAGCGGAAAGGTCTTAAAAAGGCAATCCGAATGCGGCTTAAGGAGAGAGGGTTTCGGATTAAGGCCAGAATTTGGGCCCAAAAAAAGCCCCGTTTGCGCAAGGGAGCTATTTTTGGGTGCTTATTCTGAAAGCGGTTTCAATTTACTTTATTTTTGATTTTTCTTCAAGGCTTTTTTTGCGAGCCTTGCAATCTGTAAATTGAACTTTTTTGGATTTTTTGCGAGGGTCCTTCCAGCACGTGCGGTCATTTTAACAGTGACCCAAGTGCCAGTCTTTTCATCGAGAACTTTCTTTTGGATCAAGTTCGGAAGAAAACGTCGTTTAGACTTGCGGTTGGAGTGAGACACCAAGTGTCCACTCTTAGGCTTCGCTCCGGTGAGTTGGCAAACTTTAGACATAGAAAAATCAAAAGCCTGCGTATCTTAAGGGACAAATTGGCATTTGGCAAGCATATTTTTCTGCTACACTGCTCTTATGTTTTTTGATCTTACTTATTTAGTAGCCCTCGTAGTGGTGCTCACGCTGCATGAGTGCAGCCACGCCTGGACAGCCAGTCAATTGGGAGATCCTACAGCGGAAAGGGCAGGCCGAATCAGTTTAAACCCTCTCCGTCATCTCGATTTAGTGGGCACCTTGATGCTCTTTTTTGCTGGTATGGGATGGGGAAAACCAGTTCCTGTGAATCCACGGAATTTTTCTAATCCCATTCGTGATCAAGCACTCACGGCTTTGGCAGGGCCTGCAGCTAATCTGGTGGTAGCGTTTTTGGCGGGTATAGGATTTCATTACCTACCGGACTCCAGTTGGGCGCAGCATTTTAGCTCTGCACTTCTCGATCTTTCTATTTTGCTTTTCCTCTTCAATATGTTTCCCTTCCCACCACTGGATGGGTCTAAATTTTATGTACTTTTTCTGCCACGACGTTTCCAAGAGCGGTACCATGAGTTTTTAGACCGCAGCACAGCCTATTTTGTGGCTTTTATGGTGGTGGATTTGTATCTTTTCCCACAGATTTTTGGCTTCTCTTTAGTGTGGACCGCCGTTTCTCAGTTGGCGTTTTGGCTCAAGACCGCCATCCTGGTCATTGTTTGAGGATTTTACGTTGACTTTTAATGGGTATTCTATTAGAGTACTTGGCGACAAGGTCGACGATGTGCGTAAGACCCACCAAGACGTTATGGGTGCGAAAGTGCTCACTGTGTATTCCACAGCAAAACTCGTCCGGGCAAGCGGCAAAGTCGTCCTTTTCGTATCTGGATTTTTAGGAGAGAAAAAGAGAGGGGCAAAAATCCTCTAGCCTTAGCCGCCAATTTTTGATTAACTATGCCCGCCTAAGGGCCGCGATAGCTCAGTTGGTAGAGCGCATCCATGGTAAGGATG
>CAZFAV010000006.1:0-47973 GCA_964516995.1 uncultured Candidatus Peribacteria bacterium
CGCCGCTACCTGAATCACCTGTATCTTCGGTTCCGGTATCGGTTCCGCCGGAAGATCCCCCTGAAGATCCATGGGTCGGATCTCTCAATTCGTACCAATTCATGTCAGAAGCTAACTGAATTTTAATTGTCCCAGCCTGTGGGTCAGCGACCCACCCATCGAGTCCTGTTGGATACGGCACTGGGGTAGATCCGCTATAGTCTACAATTATCACTTCTCCAGACAGACGATCTGTAAATGCACCTGTTTGGTCCTCAGAATTGTAGAAGAAACCTTCTTCTTCGTAACCGGCCAAATCTAAATCAGGTTGGTAAGTTTTAACAGAACCTCCGTTGAAGAGATGAGGGGCTAATTCTCCCCCGTATTCTGCAGAACCGTATACGTCTCCCGTAGTGTCGTCGATTCCTCCATTTGCCCCTCCTCCTGAGTAGGTTTCCAAAGAAGTTTTTACTCCCGAATTACCATAACCTCCCACGGAATAATAACCTCCGGTCATAAAATCTCCACTCATCATCTTATCTTGGGTGGGAGAATAGGAGGATATTAAAGGCTGGCCAGATGCGAAAAAATCAGATGTTACATCATTCCACGAGCTGGTATAATCTACGCTTAACAAGACTTTATCTGGCATTCCATCTGAGTCTGAGTCAATCGAAATTGCAATCGGTGAAGAGGCGTCCTCCAAATTTCCACCTACGCCCCATACCTTTGACTGGTCACCCCCTACCATACTACTTATGTCAATTCCGTATTCAGCCTCTAAATTTCCAGAACTAAGCACATAGTCTCCTGCACCGGCGTTAGCTTTACTTACGGTTGCATCCAGAGCCACTTTCGCAACATCTCCAGCAACGCTCAAAGTTTCTGCTCTTAATTCCGGGTTTGCAGCATTTGCTGCAACAAAAGCAGCACCCATTCCGAATAGGGCATTTTTAATGTTCTCAGATCCGCTACTGGGACGTTTGGGACTCATATAGAACAGGTTAGACTGAAATCAACTCAAATATCCCATGAAACAGATTAAAAGTCAAGCCACTTATCTCTTATTTTAGTTGGACAAAGTATAGATACTTGAGCTCTCACCTGTTGTAGACCTGTTAACTACGTATGGATAGTAAAAAGTGTGCTCTATCCCTTGGTAATACCCTTTCCCTACGATTACAGATTTATTATCTGCAAAAGGTTCTAAACTATCTATGGTTAGCTGCCATTCTAAATAGGGTATTGAATTTTCGGTCGTCACTTGTTTTAGAGGAGTAACAATGTCTAGTTGCAAGGATAGATTGGTTAGTGCGATCTCATTTCCGTTAGAAGTATCTGAATCCGTATCACCCATGCACGCATAATACAAAGACGTGTAAGGAGCAGAATTTGTTGCTTCCAGGACTACATATTTTTCAGTTGTGGATGAAGCTGCTGTGTTAATCCAGGACTCAAAAACTTCTGTGTTTTGAGATCTAGGTCTTGTCGTGGTTGTTCCTCTGGTATAGCTGTAATCATCCGGTATTACCTTCACTGTGTAATCGGCTCCTGTGGAATTATCGATTCCTTCTCCGGTGATTTGCCAGAAGAGGACACTATCATCGGAAGCGTAGACGTAAGAACTGCCAGCTGCACCGTCACTAAGTTCGTAGCGGGTGCAGGTTTCGGGATTGTCGTTGTTTGCAATAGTGGCATCGCAAGGTGTGCGAACTTTAAGGCTCCAGCCGTTAAATCCACTTAAATCGTATGGAAAAAGTAGATTTCCTGCACCGTCATCCGTATAAAGAGGAATAGTAACAGACTGCCCATAAAGCAGTTTATTCCAATTGCAGGGATCGTCTACCTCTGCGTCTACGTCGTCTAGAATACTGCATCCACCTTCCTCGCCCGCGTCACCTGTGCCTGGGATAGGAATGTAGAAAAGTCCAGAGGTGTCGTTGTCGTTATTTTGTGCTTTGGCAAAAATTTCAAAATCTGCGTAGGTTTCGTTAGTGCCGTCACCGTTGAGATCTTGGGTGAAGACACCACTGTCAGAAGCCTCAAAGCCCGCATAAAAATCTTTCATCGCTAAAATTCCATCTTCAACTGCAGATTGTGCGGCGAGATAGGCCTTGGACCCTCCTTCTAGGTCTTTGTAATAAATGATTTTATCGTTGGTATTTTTAATGGTGGAGACGGCGACCAGCAAAAGAACCGTTACGATAATGAAAGCAAAAATAAGAGAATAAGCAGGGCGTGAATTTTTCATTGTAGGCGTGTGGACGTAGAAGCGGGGTCTAACGACGAAAGGATTATCGCTCAGGAGCGGGAGCGAAGCAAATAATTTTCTAAAAGAATTTGAGCTGCGCGACTATCGTGGTGTTTTTCGTCTGTCTTAAAGCCATGAAGATTTTGTGCAAATTCTGTACTGAGACGCTCGTCCATAAATTCTAGTGGAAGTCCCAGTGTCGAGAGCTGATCTGCTGTTTCTTCTACTGTTTGGGTCTGTAATGTTTCTTCTCCGCTGAGTTTGGTGGGACGACCGAGTAATAAGCCCACTATATTTTCTTGAGTTACAAACTCACGCAAAATGCTCAGTAATTCTTGATCATTTGAATGCTCCCATTCAGGGCGCGCGAAAGCTACTTTTTGCGCAGGGTCACTCAGTGCCACTCCCGTGCGGCGAGTGCCTAGATCAAGCGCCAAAATTTTCCCTGTATTAGGAAGCACGTACGTGAAGCGTGAGGCTGGCTGAAGTGTCTTTAAAGAGTTTAACGTTTACCGGGAAGTCGCCGGTGGTTTTAATGGGGTCTACTTCAATATTTTTTTCGGGCACTTCCACGTTCAACTGTTCTTTCAGCGCTGCGGCAATTTCTTTGGTATGTACCGAAGCATACAGTTTACCGGCCTCACTAGCCCTTTCCGTCACAGTGATTTCTTTACCTTCTACTTTGGCTTTTACAGCTGCGGCACTTTCCTTCATGTTTTCCAGACGCTCCACTGCTTTAGCTTGTTGAGCGTGGATGTGATTCACTTGGCTCGCTACTGCAGGTGCAGCGAGTTTTCGAGGTGCCAAAAAGTTTTGATAGTAACCATCCGAAACTTCTTTAATTTCTCCCTTTTGACCGATGTTTTTAACGTGAGTTAAGAGAATGACCTTCATGAATCTTGGGTTAGTGGAGTTCCCACATGGCTATATTGCTGAAGCGATCTTTAGGAAGCAAGAGTTTTTGCCAATTGACGCCTGTGACTTTTTCGTCCACCACATAGTAGTAACTGGGCGTATATAGGAAGACTGCAGGCACATCTTTGGCGATGGTATCGGCGAGATCATCCAGAAGATCCTGACGGTCGGATTCGTCGAAAGTACCCCTAATTTTTTCAATCAATAAATCTGCACTAGGGCTTTGATAGTTGGAAAGATTTAGACCATTTTCTGTAGCCTGACTGGAATGCCAGTAACTAAAAGTATCCAAGTTATAACCTAAACTTTGCCCGTAAAGAAGCATGTCGTAATTTCGGTTTTGAATTATGGCCTGAAGATCTTCTTCGTTATAGGCTTCTATGGTCACTTCTACGCCTACTGTCGCCAATTGTTGCTGGATCAGTTCTGCAGTGGTTTTGGCTGTTTCTTCTTGTGGAGAGTTAGTGTCGGAAAAATCTCGGCGCACCAAACGAAGGGATAATTTATTCCCCTCTTCGTCCGTGCGAACTGTGGAACCTTCTGCAAAATCCCATCCCGCGTCATGGAGGGCGCCTTGAGCTTCGTCTGTGTTAAAGCCATGAATCCACTCATCCTGATTCAGTTCTAACAGCGGTGTATCAATTTGCACTTTATAGCCAATGGCCTCCAATATGGCTTTCTTGTCGATAGCCTTGGAAATACCTAGGCGTTCTTTGTTTCTACTAAGTAGTGCTGAATCCGTATTGAAGAAGAGAGCGGTGTATTGAGGGAGCTCATACTGAAAGGTACTGAGTCCACTTAGATCCATTTCGTCCAAAAGACTTTGACGAATGCGAGCGGCGCCGCTCCAGGTAGAGCGTTGATTTATGAGGTCAGTTACCGTGGGATAAGCGATGAACCTTAACTGTTTGAGCTCAGGCTTTTCTCCATAGTACTTATCTGAGGCTACCAAGTTGATGGTGGTACTGCCATCGCTGTTGACTTCGTAAGGCCCTTCCACACGGTAAGGCCCAGTTCCTACAGGCTCTTGATTGAAAGATGCCGTATCCAGTTCTGAGACGGGAGTATTTTCTAAAATATGTTTGGGTAGTATTCCAACAGTCAGTGATGTAAAGAAGAATGAGTTGGCAGAGTTGAGTGTAAAGCTGAGTGTTCGAGTGTTCACTTCCTCGATTTTAACTCCATCAAAGTTGGCTTTGAGAAGAGGGTTTTTGAAGTCTGGCGACTGAATAACAGTGGCGAAAGTGTAATAAAGGTCATCTGCTGTGACTTCTACTCCGTCTTGCCAGTAAAGGTCGTTTTTTAGAGTGAAAGTATAGGTAAGATGATCTTCTGAAAGTGTATGCGTAGCCATATCTTCGTCAAAACTGCCAGTCACGGCGTTGTATTTGACTAAGCCAGAAAAAATAAGACTGGAGATGTCTGTATCGGCTTCGCTAAATTCTGTGAAGACTGGATTGAGGTGGATGATTTGACCCACTACGCCCTCCGTATAAGTTCTGCCTACAGAAGGGCTCCATTCGAAAAAATGAGTAAAAATTAGGCTAGATAGGCTTCCCAAAAAAACGATGAGAAAAGCTCCTGCCACCCATCTTTCCTTACGACTGAAGGATTTAAGGGTTCGAAGAAAAAGTTTCATCAGGCGAAGTTAAGAGCCAGAGACAAAGCAATGAAAAGCGTCAGCATAATGATCGTTGCATTAGCTAAGAACTTTTCGGCTCCACGCTTAGTGGTTTGATAATTGGCTCCTACTCCTCCAATGGCTTCTCCTAAGCCACTTCCTTTCTCTTGAACCAAGATGAGGAGAGCCAGAAGACCAGCGGATACAAGTTGTGAAACGAGGAGAATAGTGTGTGTCATAAGGTTACTCTTCTTTTAAGAACCAAGAAATGAGCCAGTTGGCGAGCCCCAAGATAGCGGCTGCCCAGAGATAGGTCAAGTTGCTGTCTACCGACATGCTGACTCCTGTTACATCAATTACACCGATTAAGTAGTTGCACAGGTAAAGGATGACGGCATTAATAACAATTAAAAAAAGTCCTCCTGTCAGGAAGACTAAAGGGAAAGAGATTACTTTGAGAATGGGTTTAATCACTAAGTTGAGGAGACTCAAAATGACTCCAATGATGAGATATGTGAGGAAGCCGCCTTTGATATGAAGGCTGCTCACTGCTTGGCTTACGACAAATAGTGCGAGGGCGTTGGCAAGGATGGTAGAAAGAAGTGTCATAAATTCATTTTCTTTACACCGATTTTAGCAGTAATTCCGTCTACGGTGAATTCTTTTTCGAGTTCGGTTTCTAGACTGCCACTGTCTTGCAGCTCCATAGCCAAAGTTTCTTCTTTAATAGTATCTGCAAATTTGAGTACAGCCCCGGCCAACTTACCCTCGGTCTTGATGAGCAGCTCAATGCGGTCACTTACCTCGTAGCCCGCCTCTTTTCGAAGATCTTGCACCAAACGAACCACTTCGCGCATTAAACCTTCTTCATAAAGTCCATCGGTCACTTCGGTGTCTAGCGCCACTACTATTCCCGCTTCGGCCTCTACATCAAGTCCTTCTTTTCCTTTATAAGCGAGCTCTACTTCATTCGGCTGAAGTGTGAATTCAGCAACCGTGAGTGTTCCATCGGAATTTAACGTGAAATGCCCGGCTTTGGCTTCCTGGATGATACGCTGTACGTCCTTTCCATATTTGGGTCCAAGAAGTTTTGCATTGGGCAAAGCCATTGGTTGTGCCACTTCTCCGGCATCTTTAAGGAGTTCAAGTTCTTTTACATTGAGTTCTTCCAGAATCACATCTTTTTGGAGCAAAACGATTTCCGGTTTTATAGAACTGGGTAGGCCAACGGTGACTTTGGCGAGAGGTTGGCGCACACGGATTTTTTTCTTCCCACGAATGGCATGTCCTAAATTTACAATGCGACGAGCCACTGCAATTTCTTCATCTAAAGCTGGCTTAATAAAGTTTTTATCCGCCATGGGCCAATCACTAAGGTGTACGGAATCCTCGCCTGTAAGATTTCGATAAATTTCATCGGAAAGGAATGGCATGAATGGTGCCAGCAACTGGCTGAAGCGCACAAGCACAGTGTAAAGAGTTTGGTAAGCCTCACCCTTATCTGCATCGCTCTCTGATTTCCAGAAACGTCTGCGGCTACGGCGTACATACCAATTAGAAAGATCGTCCACAAAATCAAGCATAGGACGAGTGGACTTAGTGAGATTGTAATCATCCATGTTTTTCGTCACTTCTTCGATGAGCCCATGAAGTCGGGAAAGAATCCACTGATCGAGCTTGTGTGCTGGAACGTCAGTCAAGAGTTGAGGCTCTACTTTGTCGATGTTGGCGTAGGTAACGTAAAAACTATAGGTGTTCCATAGCGTTAGGGTGAATTTCTTCATGAGCTCTTCTACATGCTGCTCAGAAAAACGAACATCTTCTGCAAGCGCCGCTGTGGAGGTGTAAAGGAACATGCGCACCGTATCTACTCCTTTTTCTTCGAAAAGTTTATTGGGATCGGGATAATTCTTTTTACGCTTGGAAAGTTTTTCTCCATCAGCTGCCAGAAGAATTCCATTAACGATGACATTTTGGAAGGCTGGCTTGTCAAATAGTAAAGTGGAGAGAACGTGCAGTGTATAAAACCAACCACGCGTTTGATCTAGCCCTTCAGCAATAAAGTTAGCTGGAAAATTTTTCTCGAATTCGTCTTTGTTTTCAAAGGGATAATGAAGCTGCGCATAAGGCATAGCCCCGGACTCGAACCAACAGTCGAGCACTTCGGGAATGCGCTTCATGGTGCCATCGCACTTTTCGCAAGGGATGGTCACTTCGTCAATGTAGGGCTTGTGTAGATCCAGTTCGTTCCCACGCATAGGCAATTTTCCGCCACTTCGATTTTTAAGTTCGTCTACGGAGCCAATACAAGACTGTGCTTTACATTTATCACATTCCCACACCGGAATAGGACAGCCCCAGAAACGGTTACGGGAAATGTTCCAGTCACGAACATTTTCAAGCCATTTCCCAAAACGTCCTTCTTGAATATGCTCCGGCTGCCAGTGAATTTTCTGGTTATTGGCGAGGAGTTTTTCTTTTACATCGGTCACTCGAACGAACCAAGCTTTGGTGGCAAAGTTGAGGAGCGGAGTGTCGCAGCGCCAACAGTGAGGGTAGCTATGACGGTAGTTCTCTTTTTTGAAAAGCAAGCTCTTTCCTTCGAGCCAGTCGGCGATATTTCCTTCCTGTCCCTTTACAAATTTACCAGCAAATTCTTTGACTTCCTGTTCAAAGAGTCCTGCCATGTTTACGTGTTGAAGCACAGGCAGCCCCTCTTTTTTCCCTGCGAGGTAGTCTTCTTCACCATAACCAGGGGCGATGTGCACGATACCTGTACCATCTTCTGTAGTCACAAAATCCGTAGCGATTACATGCCAGGCCTTCTCGATACCTGGAAGGTTTGAATTCTTATAAGAATCGAAGAGAGGTTCATAGGCTTCACCCACTAAGTCCTTCCCTTTCATTTCATTGACTAAATCGTAGGTGCCTTCTTCAAAGTATTTAGAGAGAAGGGCTTTGGCTAAAATAAAGCTTTCGTTTTGACGAGTCACTTTTACGTAATCGAGTTCTGAACCTACTGCAAGAGCTACATTGCCCGGTAGCGTCCAAGGTGTGGTGGTCCAAGCCAGAAAGTAAAGGTTGGAATCTTTTTTGCTGCGGAATTTGGCGGTGACCGAAAGATCCGTAACGTCTTTATATCCTTGAGAAACCTCAAAATTAGAAAGGGGCGTGACGCAGCGAGGACAGGTGTGCATGGACTTAAAATCCTGATACACCATTCCCTTTTCCCAAATGCTTTTGAAAACCCACCAAATGGACTCCATGTAATCGGCATCCAAAGTCGCATAAGAATCTTCAAAGTCCACCCAGCGTGCGATGCGAGTGAGAAGTTCTTCCCACTGCTTGGTGTAACGGAAAACACTTTCTCTACACTTTGTATTGAATTGCTCCACCCCCATATCCACTATGTCTTTGCGACCATTTAATCCCAGCTCTTTTTCAATTTCGTATTCCACAGGAAGACCGTGCGTATCCCAACCGTTGGTGCGAGGTACGTAATATCCACGCATGGTGGCGTAACGAGTCACCGCATCCTTGAGAGAGTTGGCCATAATGTGGCCATAGTGTGGAAGCCCGTTGGCGAAGGGGGGACCGTCAAAAAAAACAAATTTAGGTTTTCCTTTGCGTTGTTCAACACTACGGTTAAAAATGTCTTTTGCTCTCCAGTAGTCGAGATGTTTATGCTCGATATCGGGGAGCTGCGTTTTGGGATCAACGGGACGGTACATATGAATGCATATTAAAGATGAAGAGTGGAGCTATCAAGATTAAAGTGCGCCTTTTGCGGTCCCGGGTGTGGTCCAATATTTATCGGGCATTCCGTTGGGTCCACTTTCACTGTTGGAGATCCATCCACTAACAGGAGCACCTACAACTTTTATATCGTTTTTTGCGCAGTAAGCGAGGTATTGATCACGCTCACCTTTAACAAGGTTCTCAGGCATTTTAGCTTGAAGATCATGCTCCAAAAAACCATCCATGGGCACTGGTCGCTCATAACCCAGTGCGTGCTCTAATGCGGCTCTAGAATTAGGATCGCTGAGTAATTCTCTTTTTACCCTTAGTAGAACAACTCTACTGACTACTTTTACAGGTCCTCCTGTTGCATCTAGTCTATCGAGTGCATCTCCGTCCACCATGAGCAGTACATCATCAGGTCCATTTTGAATCTTTCCGCCATCCGATAAAACATAAAACATATCAAATGATTCTCTAGCAGGGGCTTCTCCAGACCTGGGTTTGTCCGACATAAAATAAAGGGGTTAAATGAAAAAATCCCACGCTTTTCAACGAGGGAAGGGTTTTAAAAGCTTCTCTCGTTAAGCTAGGAAATAATAATAATCTGGCTTACGAAAGAACAAGTCGCTGGCGACGTGCCTAGGAGTGCCGACCATGGAGCTTGTTGTGCTTTCATAACCCGAGGATATTTTGCTTTCTAATTTATGTCAAGCTCCTTACGCTAAAGCCATCTTCATACATGCTACCGAGCCCCCTGCTTTAAGAAATTCGTCGGTGGGACTCACCAGCACTTTGTAGCCACGCTTTTCAAGTTCTGCGGCCACGCGAGGGCTTCGACCATTCATGATGACCGTTTTTAGATGATGTAGGATATGGGAGTTGCAGGTGAAGTTTCTGCCTTCTTCCTCCGTAAGTTCAATGGGATCGCTAAACACCGATCGAATCAATTTTTGCGAAGCTTCATCGAAAGCGTCAAAATAGACTATGGCAGTTTCGTCGTTAAGCGGAGTGAGACAAGTGTCGAGGTCGTAAAACCAGGGGTTGATGAGGCGGAGACTCTTTACTTGAAGACCCGTTATTTTTTCTACTTCACGGTGAGTTTCTTGAGAAGTGCGAAATCCGTAGCCGCCCCACAAGTAAGTCCGATCGTGGTGATAAAGAATATCTCCAGTTCCACTCAAACTGAGATGAGAGGGTAACTTGAAAATTTGATATCCGTTGTCTCTAAACCAGCGTTCATAATGAGGACTTTCTGGCTTTCTTTCGTCCTTTTCCATATTGGAAATCAAAACTGATTTCTCGCCATTGGGTCCT
This sequence comes from uncultured Candidatus Peribacteria bacterium, assembly GCA_964516995.1. Lineage (GTDB taxonomy): Bacteria > Patescibacteriota > Gracilibacteria > UBA1369 > 2-02-FULL-48-14. The sequence continues at coordinate 9,822 of CAZFAV010000006.1, forward strand.
TTAAAAGTAAGAGCGGCATTGGCAGCAAAAACCATATCGGGCAGACCTTCTTGGCCCTCCAAAAGTCCGTACTCCACCCCAAGCTCATTATAAATTTTAGTGAGTTGATCCCATTCTTCTTGTGCTTTTTCCTTATTCACATTTCCTAGTCCGGCTTCCATGTACGGATTGATCACATACGTAACATCAAAGTACTTGGGCGTCGTGCGTAAGATGTGCATGGTATTGGATAAGAAAATCTTTCTTCATTTAACAATTTTTGTCGCTGGTTTTCAAGTTCTGTCGCTTGCTTATTAAAGCTGCAGTGGTAGCGTAAAGCCACTTTATCCTTGCCCTATGCGACACAGCTTGGTTCACCCCGCTTCCCCGCTTCTTCGTTACGAAATCCGTGAAATCGTAGACTTTGTACAGCGTCTAACTGAGCTGGATCCAAACTTAAAAATTGAGAACGAAAATATTGGAGACCCCATCGCCAAAGGTTGGCCGGTCCCCTCTTTTTTGAAGACTCTCATTAAGGAAGAAGTGGATAAAGCTGGCGACGCGGTGTTTGGTTATACTCACTCTCGTGGAGCGATCCCCGTGCGCAAGTGGATTGTGGAATACGCTAAGCGTTTTTCACCCAATAGTGAGCTGGATTATGAAGATGTGTTGGTGACGAGCGGTCTGGGCAGTGCGATCTCTATGATGTACCAAATGCTTCCCAAGGGAGCACGTATTTTACAACCCTCACCGGCTTATCCCACGCACGGAGCTTTTGAGGCTTTTTCTGAAGGTGAAGAGACCTTGACCTACAAACTGGACCCCGAAAAAAATTGGGAACCCGACTTGGCAGATATGGAGTCACAGATTGTTTCTCATCCCGAAGTGACAGGAATTTTGGTGATCAACCCCAACAATCCTACAGGTGCCATTTATAGCGCGGAGACTTTAGAGGCCATTGTAAAGTTGGCGGAGAAGTATCAGCTCATGATTCTTTCGGACGAAATTTATTTCCGCATGGTTTACAACGGATTCACTTTCCCTCAGATCACTGAGATTGCAAAAAATCGTGTACCCCTGATTGTGATGCGTGGACTTTCCAAAGATGTGCCTTGGCCAGGTGGCCGCAGCGGTTGGGTAGAATTCCATAATGTAAACTTGGATGCTGATTTTAAAAAGTATGCCGACAGCGTGAAGCGCCGTGCGCTCCTTGAAGTGTGCTCCACCCACCTTCCTCAAGTGGTGATGCCTCGTGTGTACGATCATCCCGAATTCGAAGCTTGGCTTAAGTCCAACAACGAACTTTTGGAACGGAACAGCCGAGTGATCACGGAAAAGTTGCGAGCGGTAAAGGGGCTTAAAGTGAACCCCACCAATGGAGCCTTCTACATGATGCCGATTTTTGAAGAAGGGGTTTTAAAGGCTCACCAAACTTTACCCATCGCCAATGAGGCAGTTCGACAGTTTGTGGAGGAAAAAGTGAGCAATCCCGACATTGCGCTCGATAAACGTTTTGTTTACTACTTGGTGGCCAGCACGGGAATTTGTGTGGTACCTGCCACGGGCTTCTTCAGCCCTTACTACGGCTTCCGTGTGACTACTCTCACTCGTGATCCAGCAAAACTCGACGCGATCTACGCGACTCTCGCGAAGGCTATTGAGCAGTACTTGGCGAGCTAGCCAATGCTTTTTCGCATCACAGCCGCCTCTAGCAGGTCGTCTTGAAAATCGAGTCCCATGCTCTGTTTGAGTAAAATGCTAGAGGTAAGATTTTTGTGCAAGCAGTGATGGGGTTTTTGTGGGCCCAATTCAATACCCAGGATTTCTTCACACCGTTGAACGTCTTCTAGAATTTCTTTTGCCCAGTCGTTTTCCTTAGCGTAGGCCGCAAGATTGTCTTTGTTGAGGTACTTCCCTGCGTGCTGGAGCTCTGAACGGAGAGTGAAAAAATGTTTTTCTAGAAGTTCAAGTTGGCCGGCATTTTTGGCGGCTTGGAGTCCCCGGCCAGTGCCGATAAACTCGGGAGGTATTCCCATGGAGTAGCAGGCTCCCGTGAAAGTAATGGCTCGAGGGAGTTTGATTTCACCTACACCGCGGTTGTAACCAAAAAGTCCTACATGCTGGACGCGTTCACGACGGGCCGGAATGTGCTTGGCCATTTCGTTGATGGAGGGAGCCATTTTTTCTAAGGTCGGACGGTAGTAAGATTTAAAACTTTGAATGAGTTCTTTGAGCGCTTCAAAAGTAGCATCATCAAAGATGGGCGCCTTCTTTTTGGGAAGCTCTTCAGCAATAAACCGGAGAGCGGCTTTCACTTCTTCTTGAGGATAGTCGTAACGGAACGCGGATTGGATGCTGACCGTTTGGACCCCTTCGTATTGAGGAAGCACCTTCTCAATGTTTTCTGGATTGAGCCCTCCACGGAAAGGTAAAGAGCCACTGCCGATGATGGGGTGCATGGGGATGCCCGTCTCTTTTTCGAGTCGAGCGATTTCACGCAGAGCGATGCGTGAAGCAAGCACAGCGGGAATGAATCCTGCATTGAGGGCCGGGTCCGAGCGAGCAATGAAAACGCGGAGATAGGGTGGTTTTTTACCAAAATGTTCCTGATGGGCCTTAAGAAAATCGGCGAGCACGTTGGCGCAGCCAGCCAGGTCATCCACACTTTCAAAAAGAGGAACGATGTGAATGTAGCCCTCTCCAAAGTGAGGGCAGTCGGTGGAGTCGTCGGAACAGAAAATTTGCTCGTGAAGTTGAGCAGTTTTTTGGAAGGTTTTTTGAATGTGGATGAGCTGATCCGCGGACTTGGTCATGGGAAGGATGAGCTCAAAAACAGGAGGCGTTTTAAGATTGAGAGACTTCATGAACTCCCCTGCCGACAGCACACTCATGTAGGCACGGGCGAGTTTGAAAGATTTTTCCTCCCAAATATTGGGAATGCGCAAAGTCACAAAACGATCTTGTCCGAGTTGTTCTTTTTGAAAGAATTCAAAGTAGCTCGCCATGAGACGCTCAATCATTCCTTCATCCGCAAACTTCCCTTCCCAGTCCCACATGTACTCGTCACAGCCCAAGCCAAAAAAACTTTGGTATATTTCCTCGACTTCCTTGTGCGTGCTGATGAAAGCTTCATCACTCCAAAATGGCGCGCAGGCATTGTCCGGGTGTTGAGTGGCCATGAGGGCCGGGATTTTGCGCTGCGTAACGGGATTGAACATGTGTTTAGGTTAGTGCCTTCATTCTTGGCTTGCAACTCTAGGGACTTCCTTTTTTTATTAAATATTTTATAGTTAAGACTATGTTGGATTTTCCTCAACGACTCTGGTCGCCAAAAGCTGCTCTACAAGGGTTCAAAAATCGATCGCCGGAAAGGGCCCTATTGATGGTGAGGGGAGACACTGCCTACCCTGAGTTGGACGAAAGAGTGGTCTTTTGGAGGCGCGCAGTGAGTGAATGCTTGGGCCTCTCTGGGTCTTCTGTTCAACTGACTACTTTCCCAGCTATTTTTAATTTTTTAGAGGGTTCACTTCACTTACGTGCTGGCTCTTCTATTTTGATGATGGAGGCACCTTCAACTATTATGCCTCACACCCCAGGAGTCTTGTTCAATGATATTCATACCCTATTAAAATCTGAAGGTACTTTGCCCAGAGAGTGGGAGCGTATCTTTCCTTTCTTGCTCTCCACACAAGGTGAATCTTATACTTATGTTGAAAGTGTCAACGGGAAAAGACCCATTAGAGATGGAGAAGAGCGGTTAGAGCTCGCTGCGAACTTTAACCGTGTTGCCCGTCTATCGGTGCAAGCATCCGACTATCAGGAAAAAGTCTGCGAGGCGCTTATTGCCATTCGCTCTGGAATATCCCCGGCTGGAATGAGCTTGCCTGACTAAGCGGCCAATTTAACCTTATCGAACTCAGGGTCGATGGTGAGGCGGCTTTCTTCAGGCAGAGATTGACCTTGGTACTTGGAGCTGGCCTTTTTGTTGTAGGGGATTTCTGCAGCGCTGCTCATTTCTTCAAAGGCGAGTTGGCAGACACGCATCCCTGGGTAAAGGGCTACGGGCATGCGATTGATGTTGGTGATTTCCAAAGTAATGGTGCCTTCGAATCCCGCGTCAATGAAACCAGCGGTGGAGTGCACGATGATCCCGAGACGGCCCAGAGAGCTGCGTCCTTCAACGCGAGCCACAAGGTCATCTCCAAGACGGACTTTTTCCATGGTTACACCCAAAACAAAATCACCTGGATGGACTATAAAAGGTTCTTCAGGATTGGTGATCTCCACCAATTTAGTGAGACCTTGGAAGGTGGGCATCTTAAGTGGATCGAGCACTGCAAACTTGGAGTGTTCGTAAACCTTAAACCACTTCCCCAATCGAAGATCCATACTAGAAGCATGAATATTTTTATCATGATCTCCTTCGGGAGATTCAACGCCAATACGTCCTTCTTTAATAGCTTTCTTGATGTCGCGGTCTGAGAGAATCATAGCTTGAGTAGGTTGTAAGCACTTTAGTATTAAATGGCTCGTGCAAGCAACTTTCACTGAGTGGCTTACATTGACAAACTCCTGATATATGATAAAATTTTTTACGTTTTAAACAAACTTACTATGAGTATGAGCGATAAATTTTCGGAATCAGCTGATGATGTCGAAACGGAACAACAGATATTGAACAGAAATGCACCAACTTTGTCTTTTTTAGCTACCTTTCATCCCGATGTGCGTTCGCAGATTGTCAATTTTGTAATAGCTGAAAACCGATTTGAAAGTTTTGTGTTCCCTATTTCTGAGCAAACTAGTCTTGATGAGTACCACCGAGCTTTTATTGCTTTAGTTATACATCTTGAGCATGACGGAAAGTATGTTTACGAAGTCTTCCAAAAAGCTGGAGAAGCAGTTTTTCGTAGTTCAAGTGGTGTAGGTGAACAGGGTTGAAAGGTAGATCCCTTTTATCTTTAAAGCTCAGCAGCTAGTCCAATGTATTTAGCCGGAGTCAGCTCCAGCAAGCGCTTTTTGGCGTCTTCGGGAATGTCCAGTTTCTTTACAAAGTCGCGGATGGTTTCTTCGGTGACTTCGGCGCCGCGTGTGAGTTCTTTGAGTTGTTCGTAGGCGTCCGTGTGGCCATATCGACGCAGCACCGTTTGAATGGGTTCCGCCAGAATCGCCCAGTTGTCCTGCAAATCTTCCATCAGGCGAGCTTCATGTATTTCAAGCTTGCCGAGGCCCTTGAGCAGACTCTTGTAAGCCAGCAAGGAGTAACCGAAGCTCACGCCAATATTGCGGAGCACGGTGCTGTCGGTGAGGTCGCGTTGCATGCGGCTGATGGGGAGTTTTTCACTGAAATGCGTGAAAAGCGCGTTGGCCAGGCCCAGGTTTCCTTCCGCGTTTTCAAAATCGATGGGATTCACTTTGTGAGGCATGGTGGAGCTGCCCACTTCCCCTTTCACTACTTTTTGTTTGAAATAGCCCATGGAAATGTAAGACCAGATGTCGCGGGAGGCGTCGATGAGGATCACGTTGAAGCGACGGAGATTGTCGAAGATTTCGGCGAGGTAGTCGTGCGGGTCGATTTGTGTGGTGTAGCGTTGCCAGGTGAGACCGAGGGCTTCTTCTACGAATTTGCGAGAAGCGGCGATCCAGTCCACGTTTGGGTAAGCCACGGTGTGGGCGTTGAAGTTACCCGTCGCCCCATTGATCTTTCCTAGGATTTCTACTTTTTTGAGTTGTTCGTATTGGCGGAAAAGACGAGCACCGATGTTTTTGAATTCCTTCCCCACGGTGGTGGGCGTAGCGGGTTGCCCGTGCGTGTGTGCCAGCATGGGAACTTTGCGATGGGTCTCTGCGAGCTCTTGGAAAGTCTTTAGTAAATCTTCAATTTTGTGGAAGAGCACAGTAGAGAGTCCGGCCTTCATCATTTGCGCGTAGGCTAGATTGTTGATGTCTTCACTGGTACATGCAAAATGAATAAAAGGAATCAGCTCTTCTCGCTTGAGAACCTTAAGCACTTTTTGAAGAAAATATTCAACCGCCTTTACGTCGTGATTGGTGGTTTTTTCGAGCTCCTTCACGTCGGCTGCAAACTCGTCCTGGAATTGGAGGTAGAGCTTACGAAGCGCATCCACTTCAGGTTTTTCTAAGTAAGTGGTGCCTTCTAGCTTCAGCGTGTTGCAAAGGAAAATCAACCATTCGACTTCGGCCCAAATGCGACTGCGAATGAGCCCTGCCTCAGAGAAAATGGGCTGCAGTTCAGCCACTTTTTCTGCGTAACGTCCGTCGAGTGGGGAAATAGGATTAGTCAATTTTAACGGGTTGAATGTCAAAGGTCCCTTGAACCACCTTGATGTGATTCTTCACTTTTTTAGCGAGGTCTTTGTCTGCGAGGGCGAGGATGCGGACCACAGCTTGACCGGCATTCTTGGGGTCCACCACAGTGATGGCAGGCGTTTCGCCGGGCATTTGAAGCGTGGAGTGAATATTGGCGAGATAGTCGGCGTAATCCTTAAAAGGAGGGCAAGCGATCACTGGGAAGTGTGTGTTGGCAGACACGAGTCCGGAGAGTGCGTTGGAGCGGCCGGCCATGGTCACCCACACTACGGTTTCTTTCTTCTCGTTGAACTTCTTGATGATTTCCAGTGTTTTTTCAGGAACTTTATGAGCGGAGGACACGTAGATTTCGTATTTCACGCCGTAGTCGTCCAGGACTTTGGCGATGGTTTTAGCGTGGTCGAGATCGACCTTGGAACCCAGGAGGAAGGGGACAATCATGGTACGTCGGGGGTTAAGGGATTAGATGAAGTAAGGTTGAAGGTTTTTTTCGATGCGAGTGAGCACGTCACCGGGCTCTGCTACGAAGGTTTTTCCGGTGATCATTTCGTAAGCTTGGATGTACTTTTCCGTGGTTTCACAGATGATTTCTTCCGGGATCGCGGGGATTTCTCCTTCCCCGGTGTAGCCGTGGTCGGCGAGCCAGAGTCGCAGAAATTCCTTGTTGATGTTTTGCGGTTCCTGGCCGGCAGCGAGACGTTCTTCGTAAGAATCGGCGATCCAGAAACGAGACGAGTCGGGGGTGTGGATTTCATCGATCACCACGATTTCCCCTTCCGGCGTCAAGCCAAATTCGTACTTGGTGTCTACGAGGATCACTCCGTTGCGAGCCGCCACTTCTACTCCACGAGCGTAGAGCATCAGGGCGTAGTTGGAGAGTTTTTCCCATTGTTCCGCTGTCAGCAGTCCTTGTTCCAAAATTTGTGCAGGCGTGAGGTTTGCATCGTGGTCCCCGTGCGCCGCTTTGCTGGTGGGCGTGATGATGGGAGCCGGAAGTCGTTGATTTTTCTTCAGTCCTTCGGGTAGCACGTTGCCACCGATGTTGCGACCGCCGTTCGCGTAAACCGTCCACGCGGAGGTGCTAGTGGAGCCGGTGATGTAACCGCGCACGATCATTTCCACCATGATGGGCTTGCACTCCTTCCCCACGATCACTTGAGGATCCGGGTAGGACTCGATATAATTCGGGCAAATGTCCTTGGTGTTGTCGAACCAAAACTGGGTCATGGCATTGAGCACCTGACCCTTAAAAGGAATGTTGGCGATGATGCGATCGAAGGCCGAAAGTCTGTCACTCGTGATGAGAATTCTGCGCGCACCTTGCGTGTAATTGTCCCTCACCTTGCCTTCATAACGGGTTCCAAGGTTCGTAAAATTCGTGCCCGTCAGTACATGAGGTATCTGTTGGGCAATAACGTCGCGAGGGATCATTTCCGGGGATGGGTTAAAGGTAGTACCATTTTAGGGGTGAACTGTTAACGGAGCAAGCTAATGATTCATTGTCTGCATTATTTAGTGCTACAATAGCGATGCTTTAATTGTTTTAATGGATTGGACGCTAGCATCAATCAAGACCCTCCCTTCTTTCGGTAAATTGCTTTTCAAATGGAAATTTCCCGTGAAGGTAAGGCCTCGTTTTTTCTTTCTGGATACAGGCCAAAGAAGAAGCGTTTATGTTCAAAACCGTAGAGACAATCCAATTTATGACGTCTATGTCGTAGTACATTCTAAGGATTTGGCTGAATATTCGTCTCTTTCCATCGAAGGAGATGAGTCTAAGAAGGACCCCGTCTATGTAGGACGAGGAGTCCAGATTGATGTGAACTTTTCAATGGCTATCTACAATGTAGGAGGAATTTCACTGCCGATAATCCACATCCGTTCTATTGCTGCCAACGAAAGTTACAAACTTTCACTGACGACTAAAGCAAATGCAAAAATTCAACTCGAAGCCTTGCAATGCTCAAGTGAAGAGAAGCCCATGAGGCTACAACCTAATAGTGTAGCGGTGCCATTCATGATCCCGAGAAATAGTGCGGACTATTTACTTAGAAAGTATTCAGAAGATAAATCCTTTTGGGGGAAAATAAAGGATTGGCTACTTGATCGCATATAATTTACCGAATGTCCGCCTATTAGGAGTACCACGTGGATCTAATCACACCTCTTTGATTATTCTGGGAAACTTTGTGTTTCAATTTTTTGGGGACCATCTTTAGGAACGTTGAAATGCCACGTATCCCATCCATCCTCCTTCCAAAGCTCAAAATATTGTGCACCAACATACAGGGGCAGCCCTTGATTCCTTCCGACTATCATCATTTGACCCGTCACCCTATATCGTGATCCATTTGTTTCAATAGGATCAATTTGAATTGGGAGATACTGTTTTTCTTGAAAATCCACGAATGCTTCACAAGAGTAATCATCTGGATAACTTGAATGACCCCACTTGTCCCACATTGCTTCATCTGCGCCAACTTCTCTCATAAACCCACAGTCCCTTTCCATATATTTTTCGTTGTATTTTTTGAAAAAATTTTCAACATCAGTCTCGTACAACTCTTCTTCAGCCGCTGTATACCGATCTATAAAAATCCAATGATGCAGGTCTTCATATAAGCCTACCACCTCATAAACTATCAGAAACAACACGATTGCAGCTGCAGTTATAACTGAAAAAAATCCAGTATAGTCAAAAGGGGTCTTACTGATGCTTTTCGAAAAAGCTCTCGCAAAAACTTTATAAAATTCAACAATTGAAGACCATAATATAAAGCGGAAAACCCCTTTTAAAAATCTACCCAAAGACCTTACAAGTCCGTCGGTCCCTTCTTTTATGTCTTCTGCCGCTTCGCCCATGAGAGGATTTTAATTGGAGGCTTATTCGTTCAAACCTTTGTAGTACTCCACTTCATCTGAAAACAGTGCTTGCGCCTCCGACATATTGTAGGCACATACTTTCCTGTCTTCACAATTCATAGTGCTTGAATAAAGATTCTCCGAAGTTAGCGCATCAAAAATCATGTGAGTCCAAAAAGTTTCCTGCATTGTCGGTCCGTCAACAACCATCATCCCAGATGCAGCATAAAGACAACTGTTTCTGACTGGACTATAGAAAATTTCTTCCAAAGAGAGCGTTTCATAGCCGTTCCCACTATAGTCAAGGTTGTATTTTTCAATATTCGCCTCAGCCTCATCTTTATATTCCGCGCACATGGCCTTCTTCTCCAATTCTTCGTTTGTCGAAATAACTCCTTGTCCGCAATTCGTAAGTAACAATGTAAGTAGAAGGATTTTTTTCATAAGTTTTAAGGGAGGATAAAACCGTTGATTACTCTACAGTTTTTTAATTGATCCGCCAAATAACTTCAACATATCACAAACCTCCACTTCTTTTTCGCCCACTCCCCTGCATAGTCCACTCCAACCCGCTTCGTGGCTTTGATCTTCCCTATTTTAGCGCCAGTGTCTTCAAACCAGAGCCCGCTTTCAGGAGTGGCGGGGAGGGTGTTTAGGGTGCGGTCGATAGAGAGGGCTTTGATGAGGCGGGGGGGCGGAGAGGGAGTCGAGGCCGCGGATGAGGATGGCGGCGGGGTAATCTTTGGAGCCGGTGACGATGCTTCCACATCGCAGTGGAGGCCGTAGCACAAGTAGACGGGCGACGTGGCGCGGGCTAGCGTCCGAACATGACTTCGGTGCGAGGGGTGCGGCCTTTGGAGGCGTGGCAGGCTTTGTCGTCGGGGCCGTCGTAGGCTTCCACTTTGGTGATGCGGAGTCGGTTTTCGGTGCCGTCGGGGTGCTCGGGACTGGGCGGAAGCCGGCGCACGAGGAATTTGCCTAGCAGGTTTTTGGCGACTTCCAGGGTTGGGCGGTTGAAGAAGGTTAGCGGGAGGATGTGAGGGGTCATAGTTAGTAGTTTACACCTTCCCTTATTGACCTCTGCTGCAGATAGTGCTACTCTTATCTCCTTTACTAAGATTTTTTATGAACTCCTCTGAAGCACTTTCTCGTTTTGAAGACAGAAACCTTGCGATGCTGAGTCGACTGATGAATTCAGATTCCCAGGCCCGCCGCCAGTGGGAAGAAGTGATTGGTCCCGCCATTCTTGAAAACAGAGTGGCTCTTATTGGAGAAATGGAGGAGCTGGGATCAGACCCCACTGTTTTTGACGGGAATCCAGATAAATGGTTTGCTTTTGCCGAGCTCGCACCAGTTTTTAATCGAACTGGCTATGACTGGGAGGGTGCAAAAGGTTTTGCGCAAAAAAGGGGGGCACAAATTATCCCCCAGGACGATTATCAATTCTTTTTAGAGAGAGGTGTTAACCTGGAAGGGGACGGTGCTTCTTGTTGGGTGCTTGGAAATGGCGGTCTCGCCCAAGGAGTAGGTACTACTGCGACTCCCTTTTCTGGTGAGGCGAGAGTTTTTGGTATTGGAGGGGATGCTAACAATCGCTTAAGACTCAGTTTCCGAGTAGAGAAGCTGTAATAGAGCTGCAGAGCTTACCGAGGTCGTCCCTCAACTTGCCTTTTTTTGATGCGTAGAGTGAGCGCCAACAAAGCGGCTAGTCCAGCAAAAATCGCTCCCACCCAGAAAGCCATGTGGTAGCCGTTGTTGAGTGCCAGCAAAGGGTCTGAGCTGGCGTAGGAGGCGGTGACGGAAGCAGCCACGGCGCTGAGCACTGCGAGGCCCACGGAACCTCCCATCATGAAGGCGGTGTTGGTGAGACCGGAAGCAATGCCGGAATCTTCGGGTTTGATGTTAGCCATAGCGCCCATGAGCATGGGGTTGAAGGCGACTCCCGCTCCGAGTCCGAGCACAATCATGCTGGGGAGAACATCTTTTAGGAATTCTCCGTTTACAGGTGCGCGTGTGAGTAAAAGAAGCGAAAGGCTGCAAAGCGCCAGTCCCACGAAAAGTGGCTTTTTCACTCCAAAACGCAGCACGATCTTAGCGGACCAACCGAGGGAAAAAGCGGCCATGATCAGGTCTGGGCCGAGGAAAGAGAGTCCTACCTTGAGAGGATCGTAGTGCAGCACTTGCTGAAGGTAGAGGGAAGAAAGAAAGAATTGAGAAAACATAGCGGCGGACCACAGCGCTCCGATGATGCTCGCCAAGGAAAGATTGCGATCTTTAAAAAGCTTGAGCGGCATGAGGGGCGCTTTGACTGTGGATTCTAGGGCGATGAAAATGGCAAAAATGACAATGGCTGGGATAAAGAGAAGATACTGTGTGTTCACAATCGCGTAGACCGTAAGGAGCATGGAAGCGGTGACCGTGATGGCACCCCCTACGTCCAGGCGTCCGGTGCTGGCCTGCTTGCTTTCGGAAACCAATTTTCGAGTGGCAAAAAACACAAAGAGCCCAATAGGAATGTTCACCCAGAAAATGCTGTGCCAGCTGAAATTGCTTACTAACAGTCCGCCCAAGAGCACACCAACGCTTCCTCCACTGGCACAAACGAAGCCGTAAACTCCCATGGCTTTAGCACGGTCTTTTTCTTCTGGGAAAAGGTTCATGATGAGGGAAAGAGCCACCGCGGTGACCACAGCTGCTCCTGTGCCTTGAACGGCGCGCATGATGATGAGAAAGAGTTGGCTGGATGCCAGTCCGCACGCGGCGGAAGCCACCGTGAAGAGGGTGATGCCCGCGAGGAACCATTTGCGAGAACCATATAAATCCCCCAAGCGACCACCGAGCAGTAAGAAACCTCCGGAAGTGAGCATGTAGGCGTTCACGATCCACGCCAGCGAATTGTCTGCAAAACCTAGGTCCGCTTTGATGGAAGGCAAAGCGACATTTACAATAGTGGTGTCGAGCACGATCATGAGTACGCCCAGACACAAAATATAAAGCGCGAGCCAGCGTTTATCGGTAGAAGAAGACATTAAAAAAGGGGCGAAAGAGTGCTGGCATTTTATAGGTGGAATGCGAGTGCGTCCAGCTTATAACAGTCGAGTTTGTTTAGGTGCATTTTCTTTTTCTTGCGCCTCAAGGCGATAGGCGCACCACTCACAGTCCGGCGAGCTGTCGGGTGCTGTGTCACTTTGAAGAGTGGCGTACAAAGCAGTAATGGTGGGCTCTACCCACGCGTTGTCACCATGATGAGCTAAAACCTTAATGGAAAAATGCAGGCAATGATTGAAGGTTTCGGAACTCGTGAGCCCGTTGGCGTAAACAAAATAAGCGGTGTTGTTTACTGTAAAACCATTTTTGCGGAGTAGATATTGATAAAATTCAACCTGCCTTTTATAACCCAGCTGCCACTCTGCGTCTAAACTCACCTCGTCTTGTTTGGAGGTGGCCTTGTAATCAACCACAATGAGCTCTCCTTCTGGATTGATCCACAAATCATCAGGCGCTCCGGTCAGCTCTAGTCCGGTAGGATGGAGATAACGGACTCCCCCGCGCAGCGCTTCTCGCCATTCATCCATTTGATCATGCGCAAAAGGAACGGCCTGAATCCCATTCTGCTTTATAAGAGGGTGTGGTGTACCTGAAGCACGGTAGTGATCGAATTCTTTTTTAAGCAAAGTGTCCACCGCAGAGTTGAGGGTAAAAGGAGGCATGGAAGGACGCGTCACACCGAGTCTTCGGTCTAAATAAAAGCAGCGGGGACATCGTATAAAGTCCTCAACCTTGCTGCGACTGATACGAAAAGATTTGGAGCTGTTTGGAGAATAGGTCGTCATTAGATTCGATTAAACCTGTACCGCTCCCTCATTTTTTAAAATCTCCCTTTTGAGCTCCGCGCCGCGATTGTAGTTCCCTAATTTGCCATCGCTGCGGATGACACGGTGGCAAGGAATGGTGGGATCATAATTTTGAGCGAGCAAGGTTCCTACTGCACGGAACGCACCGGGATGTCCTGATAAAAGCGCCACTTCTTTGTATGTAAGAGTCTTCCCTTCTGGAATTTCTCTCACCACTTTGTGTACAGCGGTTTTAAAGTCCATAAGGGAAGGTTTCGATTAAAGTGTAATGAGAGCCTTCGGGAGTCAGTGTCGATTCGTAAAGAGAAACTTCTTTCACTTCCAGAGGTGGGAGCTTTAGCGCTTTAAAAGAAAGGGTTTTTGGATCTACCGTTTCTCGTAAACGTGCCAAGGTAACATGAGGCAAAAGGCCTTGCTCTTCTTCCTCCAGTTTAGGCAGCACCATGGTGAGGTAGCGGCGAAGCTCTCCTACGAATTCTTCAAAGGCCAGACTCTTGGAGTAACGCATCCACAGCATTTTTGCGCGATTTTTATTGGGGAAAAGAGTGATACTCTCGAAGTTGAGGTAAAAAGGTTGCATTCGTCCGCAAACTCCGCGGATAAATTCACGGATTTCGTGAAGGCGAGTGTCATGTACATCACCTAAAAAGAGGGCGGTGATGTGCCTATTATTATCCTCCACCCATTTTGCACTTTTTAATGAGGAGTGATTTGCATAAGGTTTTAAAAATTCGTCGACAGCAGTGCGGTCAGTGACGGGGATAGGAAGGGCGATAAAAAGTCGTTTCATAAGGTACTGAAATGGTCAAAAACTGAACTGGCTTCTCTCCATTCATGCTGTATAGAATCCACTCGAGCCACATCTGGCCCTCGAGTTGCCCAGTCCAAAAGCTTTTGGAGTTGAGTCTCTTCACCTTCTGCAATGATAGTCACAGAGCCATCATCATTGTTACGCGCATAACCATTAAGCTGTAGGTTCTGAGCCACTTGTTGGGTTGCGGCTCTAAAAGAAACTCCTTGCACTTTACCTGTCACTTGAATTTGAAGTCGTTTCATAAGTTGAAGGAGAAACTTGACAGGCGGCGAAGAAAACCGATAAAAGGGAGATAGAGTATTTCCTCATAACGTCCATGAGCACACTAGAAAAAGCAGGGCAAGATGTAAAGGCCTATACGGTGGTGCTCGGCGCGCAATGGGGAGATGAGGGCAAAGGAAAACTTGTAGACATTTTAAGCAAGGACTTTGATTTGATTGTACGCGCAACCGGTGGTGCCAACGCCGGACACACGGTATATTTTAATGAAAATGGCGTCACTAAAAAGTTTGTCTTCCATCTTTTACCGAGTGGGATTTTGTATCCTCAGGTTCAGTGTCTCATAGGAAACGGAGTAGTGCTCCATGCTCCTTCTCTATTTGAAGAAATTGAAGCGCTTAAAAAAGAGGGCTTTGAGGTGGAACAAAAAATTCGTATATCAGACCGCGTGCATCTTTTGTTTGAATACCACAAGTGCATTGATGGAGCTCAAGAAGATGCTAAAGGATCTGCCAAAGTGGGTACCACTCGCCGAGGGATTGGCCCTGCTTACGCTGACAAAATCAACCGTCGAGGTCTACGACTTTGTGATTTAAAGAATTGGGAAAAGTTTGTAGAAAAATACAAGGCCAACTACGAGTGGCACAAAATGAACTATGGCTTCGATTACGATTTTGAAAAGGAACTTCAGGAACTTCAATTGTTACGGGATCGCCTGTTGGAATTCTTGGTCAGTGACGTCTTGACGCTAAGCCAAGCTTTTGAACAAGGAAAGAAAATTTTAGTGGAAGGCGCCAACGCTACTCTACTCGACATTGATCACGGAACTTACCCTTTTGTCACCTCTTCCAACCCTAGTATTGGTGGAGTCTTTACGGGTACTGGTCTTTCTCCCCGCCATTTAGGTGAAAATATTGGAGTGGTAAAAGCCTATATGACTCGTGTGGGCAGTGGCCCCTTCCCTACGGAACTTTTGGATCCTCTGGGTGATTCCATTCGAGAAGCGGGCGGTGAATATGGTTCCACTACGGGCCGTCCTCGTCGCTGTGGCTGGTTTGATGCGGTAGCCACTCGGTACTCGGTGCTCCTCAACGGCTTTACTTGCCTCAACCTCACCAAGCTCGATGTGCTGGATGACTTGGATGAAATTAAAGTGGCGGTGGGCTACCAAGATGCTGAGGGTCATGCTGTGAGTTCTGTACCTGGATCCTTAGAGGAATACGCTGGCTACACACCGGTTTATGAAACTTTGCCCGGATGGAAACAGTCCCTCAAAGAGGTAAGCACTTGGGACGCTTTGCCGGAAAACGCAAAAAAATACGTGGAGCGTTTGGAGGGACTTGTGGGATGCCCCTTTAAGTATATTGGAGTCGGTCAACGCCGAGACCAATTGCTTATACGCGAATAAACTGATCTTTGTGTGCCTTGTATTCAGCCTTTAAAGCTGGGATCACTTCTTTAAAATAGACTCCCAAAAGCTTATTCATCACCTTGTCCTGAAGGTGTTGGATATGAGCCAATAAATGAATGAAGTGTTTGTTGTTCTCGTCCAAGGCGAGCATCTCATAACAAGCTTGTTCAGCATCATCTAACTCGCCCTTTTTCACCATTTCTTCAATGGTTTCATGCGCGTTCTTAAAATATTCCTTTCGAGCTTTCTCTTGAGCCTGCACTATTTTGTTATGAGCTTTTTTGAGAAGGTTTTGGAGTCGATCTGACTCAGGGAAAACGGTGAGAAGTTTTTCGTAAATGGCTAACAAACCTTGCCAGTCCTCCTTTTGTTCTAAATCGAGCAGTAGTTTAGAACTGAGTTTATCGTTAACGTATTCAGCTTGAGCATCGTGTACACGGGATGCAAAGGTTTTATCGTCCGGATAGATAGTGTAGGCTTTTTTAGCCGCCAAGAGCATAGCATCAAAGTTTTTAGCCTTTTCAGCTTTCTTAATCTCTTCCAGGAGGAGGATTTTGTTTTTGTCCATCTCCCCATTATACCTGAACTTCCGTATTTTTTCTAGCTAGCTTTTAAGCCCATACCCTCGGTTCAAGATCCAGAGGCTGATTCCTACCAAACCAAGGCAGCATATCAGGAGGAAAAAGAGGGCAAAGAGAGGATCTACATCGTTGATTCCGTAAAAGCCGTAGCGGAAGCCGTCCACCATATAAAGGATAGGGTTAAGCTTAGACACGGTTTGCCAGAAAGAGGGCAGTCGATCAATGGAATAAAAGACTCCCCCAAAGTAAGTGAGGGGAGTGAGGATAAAAGTTTGAAATATAGAGATGTCATCAAATTTGCGGGCTAGCAATCCGTTAAAGAATCCTGCTACAGAAAATAAAAAGGCGGTGAGCAAGGAAAAGGTAAAAAAATAAAACGGATGCTCGATTTGGAAAGGCACAAAAAAGAGCGCCATTCCAAGAATGAGGAGTCCTACTAAAATCCCACGAAGCACTCCTCCTACAGTGTAGCCAAATAAAATTGTGGCATTAGAAACCGGCGCCACCATCATCTCTTCTACATTTCGCTGAAACTTGCTGCTAAAAAAGGAGCTCACTACGTTGGCAAAAGAGTTGTTGATCACTCCCATCATAATAAGACCGGGGATGATGTAGCTCATGTAACTGATCCCTTTAATTTCGCTGATTTGAGAGCCAATGAAACCACCAAATATAATAAAATAGAGCGATTGATTGATGAGTGGAGGAAGAAGGGTTTGCGGCCAAATGCGCATAAAACGGGTGACTTCTTTGCGCACGATGGTCCTAAACGCGATGCTTTGACGTTCTAAGCTCATGACTCTAAAAGATTAAGAAAAAGTTGTTCTAAACGATTGCCTTTGGTGCCCAAATCCAAAACGGTGAGCTTATTCTTATCTAGTTCTGCAAACAGTTCAGAAAGATTCTGGCCTTTTTGAATGGCTACTTCCCAATGGTGAGGATCTTCGGTAGGAGAAAATTTAAAGCGAGAGGAGGTGATTTTTTTAGCCGGTTCAGAAAGAGTGATTTGATAAATGGCCTCCGACATTTCTTTGAGTAAGCTCCTGACGGAACCTTGCTTTACAATTTCTCCTTTTTGAATGATCGCCACTTTCTTGCAGAGTTGTTCTGCTTCTTCTAAATAATGAGTGGTGAGCAGGATAGTGGTCCCCTTTTTATTAAGTTCTCGGAGGTAATCCCACATGCTGTGTCGAAGTTCCACATCCACTCCCGCGGTGGGTTCGTCTAAAATGAGAAGTTTGGGTTGATGAACCAGCGCGCGGGCGATCATTAGGCGACGTTTCATTCCACCTGAAAGAGTACGTGAGGGAGAGTTGCGCTTTTCCCAAAGATCGAGGGCTCTTAGAAGTTTCTCCGTTTCTGCCAAGGCTCTGGACCGTGGCACACCGTAGTAACCCGCTTGTGTGAGCACAATATCCTGTACTTTTTCGAAAATGTTAAAATTGAATTCTTGAGGAACTAAGCCTACATTGCATTTGGTTTCTTCCGGGTAGTCTAAAACTTCTTTCCCAAAAATTTT
The DNA here is from genome assembly GCA_964516995.1 of uncultured Candidatus Peribacteria bacterium. GTDB lineage: Bacteria > Patescibacteriota > Gracilibacteria > UBA1369 > 2-02-FULL-48-14. The sequence continues at coordinate 27,391 of CAZFAV010000006.1, forward strand.
CACCTTGCCCCCTGTGCGATTGACCAGACCTACTAATGTTCCAATGAGAGTGGTTTTACCTGCCCCGTTGGCTCCTAAAAGTGCATAAAAATCTCCTTGGTCCACCTGCAGATCTACGCCTTTCAAAGCTTCCAATCCACTGGGATAAGTTTTTCTGAGTTTTTGAATATCGATGGCGTGCATGGGGCCATCATACACCCAGCTGTTCGAGTTGCCCCTTCAATTTTTCTAGTTTTTGAGTGCTTTCTTCAAGTTTAGCCTTTTCTTTCTCCAAAATTTCTTGAGGGGCATTTTTAGTAAAACCAGTGTTGGATAATTTTTTGGAGAGTGATTCCAAATATTCTTCTAGCTTCCCGATTTCCTTTTCCAGACGAGTTTTTTCTGCACCCAAGTCGATGAGGTCGGCCAGGGGTAGATAAATCTCCAAATCCCCTACAAATGTGGTGAGCGCTTTATCGAGCTTTGGGCCCGTTTCGCAGAGCTCAAGTTCGCCAAGATTTGCGAGGCGTTTAATCACCTCTGCTTTATCTTGGATGAGTCCCAAATCTTCGTGAGCATATACCACCGCATGAATTTTTTTGGTGGCATCTACATTCCCTTCTGCTCGGAGCGAACGAATGGCGGTCACCAAATTCATCACTCGACTCATTTCATCAGCTTCCTCAGGGTAGTTCCACTTGGGATCAGGCTTTGGCCAAACGTGGGTGATAAGCTGAGTTCCTGGACGAAGTTCCTGCCAAAGCGCTTCGGTCACAAAGGGCATAAAGGGGTGCAAAAGAGCGAGCGCGGTTTCTAGCACTGTCTTCAGTACAGCAGGATTTTTATTGACCTTGCTCATTTCCACATACCAGTCGCAGTATTCCCCCCAGAAAAAATCATAAACCTTGAGTCCTGCCTCTGAGAATTGATAGTTTTCTATCAGAGCCGTCACCTCTTCGGTGATTTCTCGGACACGTGTGAGTATCCATTTATCGGCCCGAGCGAGAGTGGAAAGATCTAGCTTAGCTTCTTCGTCATCTAAATTAAGGAGAACAAAGCGTGCTCCGTTCCAGATTTTATTTACAAAGTTGCGGTAGCCAGCGATTTTTTCTTCGTAGAGGCGCATGTCGTTTCCTGGAGTAGAACCGATGACGAGACTGAGGCGAATAGCATCGGTCCCATATTTTTCAATCATATCGAGCGGATCGATACAAGTCTCTGGATGCGATTTGCTCATTTTTTTTCCTCGGATGTCTCGGATGAGTCCATGGAGATAAACATCTTTAAAAGGGATGGAATGTGCTTCGTCAAAGCCGGTTTTGCGGAGTGCATAGGTCGACATAAGAATCATGCGAGCGACCCAGAAGAAAAGAATGTCATAGCCGGTTTCCAAAACACTTGAAGGTGCGAACTTCATGAGATCAGGTGTCTTCTCTGGCCAACCCAAAGTTGAGAAAGTCCAAAGGCCTGAGCTAAACCAAGTATCAAGAGTGTCTTCGTCTTGAACCCAGCCTTCACCGGGGCTGGTTTCTCCTACTGCAATCTCTTCACCTTTGTACCAAACGGGAATACGGTGACCCCACCAGATTTGGCGAGAGATACACCAGTCGCGCAGATTGTCGATCCAGTGGAAATAAATTTTTTCGAATCGATCAGGAACAATGCGGACCATTTGAGATCGGACCACATCCTGAAGTACTTCTTTAATTGAGAGCCTCTTACCTTTCCAATCGATGACTCGTTTGTTCACATCCACGAACCATTGTTTGAGGATTTGAGGTTCTACAATTCCCTTTCCACGGTAGTTCACCGCAATGTTGTGCACGTAGTTTTCGTCGATGCGCTCTACAAGTCCTTTTTCGGTCAGGATTTCCACAACTTTTTTTCGAGCTTCTTTGGTGCTTAGGCCGGCGCAGGACTTGGACCATTCAGGTTTGATTTTTCCAAAGAGATCGATGATTTGTGGTTTTTCCAGATTGTTCTTTTGAGCGATTTCAAAATCCACCATACTGTGCGCTGGAGTGATGGTCATGGCCCCGGTTCCCAGATTCATATCGATACATTCGTCTGCAATCACGGTGGCGCGAATGGTGCCTTCAATCCATTCCACATCGAATTCTTTACCGATGAGGTGTTTGTAGCGCTCGTCGTCCGGATGAACCACAATCACCTTGTCACCAAACTTAGTTTCAGGGCGTGCGGTTCCGATTACTACGGGACCGTATTTAAAGTAGTAGAATGGGGTTTTTTCTTCCTCGTACTCAAGCTCGTCGTCTGCTACTGTGGTTTGCATTTTTGGATCCCAGTTCACGATGCGGTCGCCACGGTAAATCAGACCGTCTTCGTACATCATTTTGAACAGGGTATTCACCGCGTGATTCATCTCTTCACTGTTGGTGTAGCGTTCGCGGCTCCAATCCACACTCGCGCCCATCTTGCGCATTTGGTTACGGATGGTGCCTTTGCTTTGCTCCACAAAACTGCGGATTTCAGCGAGTAGTCCTTCACGCCCGAGTTCTTGGCGGGGGTGTTTCATTCCGCCGGATTGAAGTTTTTTTTCTACCACAGATTGAGTCGCGATTCCTGCATGGTCAGTGCCGGGAAGCCACAAGGTTGAATAACCCTGCATCCGCTTGAAGCGAATGAGAATGTCCTGGAGGGCCAGCATCGTGGCGTGTCCCAGGTGTAGCGTTCCTGTAGCATTGGGCGGAGGCAGCATGATGCTGTATGGCTTTTTTTTGGGGTCATCATCAGGTGAAAATGAACCTGACTCTTCCCATTTCTGGTAAAGCCCTGCTTCATACTGAGCCGCATCAAAAGCTTTAGGCAAATCTTTCATGCCTATAAGAAAGCATATTTATCATTGCTCGGCTAGTTCAAAGCCATTCCGGAAGGTCTGCTCCCTGTGGAGGCCACCAACCTCGTTTGACAGAAATAGCTTAGAAGAGCTTCCGACCAGTAGATCTTTTGTGCTATACTGTAGGGAGCTTATGAATGCTTACGACGACAAAAATCAGAACCCCGAAAATACTCACGAAGCTGAGGAAGCAAGCGTGCCCGCTGAAAGTGGCACGGAAATCGCTGAACTCAGTAACGAAGCTATGGATGGCTTGATTGCCGAGATTGCCTCTGAAGAAGTCAAGGAAAATAAAAACAACCCATCAGGGCAAAAGCAAGGCGCCGCACAGGCCACTCAAAAAAAGGGGGATTCTACGCAAGAGGACCGTTTAGCCTTAAGAGAACGTTTACTCAAGACGGCACCACGAGAAGCAGTAATGCGTGAAGAAGTAGTGCGAGAACTGGAGAAAAAGAAAGTTCAGCTTGAAAGTGATATTAGAACTTACCAAAGACGTAAGGAGTATCATCTGCTCAGTGCGGCTGTGGCGCAGCTCAGAGCAGTACTCCGACAAATTGAAATTGTGGCCAAAGCTGGTTTTGACGCTTTGAAAGAAATTTGGCTAAAAGTAGTGCATAAGTTCGCATAGACTTTATAGCCATCCCATCATGTGCAGGTGGAGGTGAAAAATCACCTGTCCTCCTTTTTCACCCACATTAAATTGAAGTCGGTAGCCTTCGCATTTGTAGTTTTTAGCCAATTGCTTACCTACAAAAATAAGATGTGCCACCAAATCTCGATCTTCCTCTTCCAATTCCTCAATACTAGGAATGGGCTTTCGAGGAATCACCAAAAAATGAACGGGGGCCTTAGGATAGAGGTCTTTTATGGCTACGCATTTTTCATCTTCAAATACAAACTCGGCCGGGATTTCTCGATCAATGATTTTCTGAAAAAGAGTTTTTGAGTCTGCCATGGCGTTGGCTTTTAAAATTACTTTCGGCTTTCGTCTAAAGCATATACCGCACGTCCCACACGGACAAATTGGGGATTCTTCTGAAGGTTCAAAGAAATGGTGCCTTTTTTTACTCGGCGCTGCTTAAGCACTCCTTTGATGATGTCCTGCTTGCTCATGGGACTCTTCTTACGGAGTAAAGCTTCGATGATGTCGGTAACCGTACCATCTTCAAATCCCCATTCTTTAAGGGCGTAAAGTCCACGACCTACTAAAACAAATTGAGGGTAGCGAATGAGTTCGTTGTGAACGGCTTGAACCGTTACTTTTTTATGATCAAAGCGGTTTTCACTTATTTTTTTAGCAATATCTACGAAGTGCATGGGCTTCTCCTCGTTGCGTAAAACGATGAGAGCTTTGTCGCGAATACTCTTGGGGTTGATATGACGCCAAGACATAAGACCAAAAGATCCATCCAACTCCTTAATACGTTCGTCAATGAGAAGTACGGAGAGGAAAAAATCGTCGGAAAGATTGAGACCTTGAAGAGCTTTGTTCTTGGCCATTGCTCGTAAAATTTCCTCTGTAGAGAGAACATCTTTACTGGCCTTGAGTGCCTCGTGAGCGGTATCCAAAACTCCTTGTACTACGCTGGGAGAAATGCTGGAAAGGTGCCAAGCCAAACGATAAAGCCCGTTCTTTTCGATAGAAGAAATGGCGGGACAAATGGTGAGGCTGAGACGGACAATATGTCCATCTACGTCAATTGTCTTTTCTATGAGGTTCAAGATTTTTTGAACCAAGGTGTCTTCCAATAAAAGTCCTCCGTTTTCTCGCAGGATGGCTTCAGCTACTTCATGGATGTAGTGCAGTTTGCTGCTGGTCACAGTTCGACGAAGTTTACCTAAAGCAATTTTTTCGATTTGTCGAACACGTTCTCTTGTGACATTGAAGGAACGCCCAATGCTTTCCAAAGTGCGTCGTTCTTTGTTGTCCAAAGAAAAACGTTGAACCACCACTTCCTTTTCTTTTTCCGTGAGGACCATGAAGATGTCTTCGATGATCTCAGTGAGATTGAGTTTAAGGATGGGAGTGTTCGTTTTGGATACAGTGTTCATAGCGCTTCCGTTCAGTTAGGATTGCTGGGCGTTGGTGGAATCAAGATATTCATGAGCCTTGCGAGCGTCAATAGAAAATTGATCACCGATTTCGTCAATATTGACAATTTAGGTGATACTTTAAGTCTTTTTTATATTTTTGTCAATAGCTTGCTGCGGCGAAGATGCTCCTATACTATTTGATCGTGCTCGGGTGGCGAAATGGCAGACGCGCTAGCCTTAGGAGCTAGTACCTTCGGGTGTGAGAGTTCAAGTCTCTCCCCGAGCACCACTCTCGCCTCTCTTACTATGAAACACGATTCAAAAAAAACTGATAACAGCTTCCTCAAGATGGATGTTCATTTGAGTAAGGAGAGAGATTTTAAAAATTATCTCCACTATCTTTCTCATCCTTGGCCTGTTATGTGGAGAAACTTTTTAGCTGGGACTTTTCAAGCCATGGGATTTCTTTTTGGATCTGCAGTTTTAATCACAGTAATTTCTTTTATTCTCACTAAGGTTCTGGGCGAAGTTCCCTTTTTCTCTGACTTTGCGCAAGCGCTTAACTTGTGGTTGCAAGCCACTCTGCACGCGAAACAATGAGTTTTGTTCACCTTCATAATCATACCCACTACAGTATTCTGACCGGGCTTGCTAAGCCAAAGGAGTATATTGAAATTGCCAAAGCTCAAGGAGCGCCTGCCGTAGCCATTACGGATAGCGGTGTTCTTTATGGACTCATCGAGCATTACAAATACGCCAAAGCGGCAGGAATTAAGCCTATTTTAGGTGTAGAAATGTATGTAGCCCCTTTGGGGATGGCCAATAAAACTCCAGAAAATCGTTATTCTACTTTGGTGCTTTTGGCTCGTAACAATTTGGGGTATCACCATTTACTCAAACTCGGCAGCTTGGCAGCTTTGGAGGGATTTTATTATAAACCGCGTATTGATGATGAGGTTTTAGCAAAATTCAGCGAAGGTTTGATCGGTCTTTCGGGTGGACTGGGAGGGGCTATCCCTAAAGCCATTTTGGAAAATCAAATGGGCAAGGCTCAAGCCTTGATTGAGCAGTATCAAAAGATTTTTGGAAAGGAGTATTTCTTTTTAGAACTGCAGCACCACCCAGAAATTGCCAACTGGAGCATTGTGAACAGTAAACTTTTAGAGCTTTCTAAAGAAACAGGTGCTCCGGTAGTGGCAGCCAATGATTGTCACTACGCCAAGCCTGAAGACGCTGAGGCTCATGATGTACTCATTTGCGTACAAAATCAGAAAACAGTAAAGGACGAGCATCGTTTCCGTTATAGCGGGAACTATTCCATGAGATCGCCTGAGGATATGAAGGAGGCTTTTCGGTTTTCCCCAGAAGCGGTAGAAAACACGCTGAAGATTGCGGAAATGTGTGATATTTCAATTGCCTTTGGAGAACATCAAATCCCTCATTTTGATACGGGGAAAAAATCAGCTCAAGAGTACCTGAGAGAACTTTGTGAAGAAGGGCTCAAAAATCGTTACGGTGAAAATCCTTCTACAGAAGCCCGAGAGCGCTTGGAATTTGAACTCGATACCATCCATAAGATGGGTTTCGACACCTATTTCTTGATCGTTCATGACTTTATTAATTACGCTAAGACTCACGGCATCGTAGTGGGACCGGGGCGTGGTAGTGCGGCGGGCTCTATTATTGCGTACTGTCTCAAAATTACCGAGCTGGACCCCCTAGCCTACAAACTTCTCTTTGAACGCTTCCTCAATCCCGAGCGCATCTCCATGCCGGATATCGACGTGGATTTTGCCGACACCAAACGCGATGAAGTCCTCAAATATGTGACCGAAAAATATGGAGAGGATCATGTGGCACAAATCATTACCTTTGGAACATTAGCTGCAAAAGCGGCTATTCGTGATTCGGGACGAGCGTTGGGCTACAGTTATTCGGAAGTAGACCGCGTCGCCAAAACTGTGCCTCCCGCTATTTTAGGAAAATATGCTCCACTCCAAGAATCGGTGGCGGATGATCCAGAACTTTCCAAACTTTATAAAGATGAGCCTGCGGCTAAAGAAATTTTGGACACTGCAATTAAATTGGAAGGAACCATTCGCCAAGTGGGAACACATGCCTGTGCGGTGATTATTTCTCGCGACCCCCTTACCGAACATACTCCACTGCAAAATGCAGCTGGAGATCATGAAGGAATCGTGACTCAGTATTCCATGAAGCCCTGCGAGGAGCTGGGTTTGCTTAAAATGGACTTTCTGGGCCTCAAGAACCTTACCATGCTCGAAACTACACTGGGGATTCTGAGGCGAACACGTCCAGAGGTTAAGCTTGATTTGGTGCACCTCCCCATGGATGACAAAAAAACTTATGAGCTTTTACAGAGAGGAGAAACCACCGGTGTATTCCAATTGGAATCGGGAGGAATGAAACGTTATTTGCGCGAACTCAAACCCACCGAGTTTGGAGATATCATCGCTATGGTCTCTTTGTATCGTCCTGGACCGATGCAATTTATTTCCACTTATATCGATGGCAAACACGGTAAAAAGAAAGTGGAGTACTTACACGAATCGGTGAAGAGCGTTTTGGAAGAAACTTATGGAATTGCTATTTACCAGGAACAGATCTTAGAAATCGCCAAACAATTTGCAGGATTTTCATTAGGAGAAGCTGATTTATTACGTCGTGCTATTGGTAAAAAAGTAGCTGCCGAACTCACTGCTCAAAGAGAGAAGTTTTTGGATGGAGCGGTAGCTCAGGGCCGAGATAAAAAATTAGCCGCCAAAATTTTTGATGAAGTGATTGAACCCTTTGCGGGTTACGGGTTCAACAAGTCACATGCGGCTTGTTACGCTCTCATTTCTTATCAAACGGCTTATTTAAAAGCTCACTACCCTGCTGAGTTTATGGCGGCCTTACTCACTTCTGATGCTGACAACACAGACCGTGTGGTGATTGAAATTGAAGAATGTCGCAATATGGGCATTTCTGTTTTACCCCCTGACGTCAACGAATCTCGTGCACACTTTACAGTGGTCGATGAAAAAACTATACGCTTCGGACTAATGGCTGTTAAAGGGATGGGAGAAGGCCCCGTCAGAGAGATTATTCACGCAAGAGAGCGAGAAGGTGCCTTTACAGGATTGGAAAATTTTGCCAAACGTGTGACCGCAAAACTGCTCAACAAAAAATCCGTGGAATGTTTAGCTTTTTCAGGAGCAATGGATAGTCTGGGAGAGCGAGCGGAGATCGCGGCGAATTACGATGAGATCGCTAATTACGCTAAAAACATTCAAGCTTCTCTCTCTGAGGGACAAACGGATATTTTTGGTGTTCTGAGTGATGCTTCCGATTCCTCTCTCAAATTTAAAAAAGTTCCTGCTGCGGACAGCGCACAACGTTTCCGCTGGGAAAAAGAGTATTTGGGTCTTTATGTGAGTGGTCATCCTTTGCAAGGACTCAAACGTTATTTCCAAGGTAAAGGAAAACTTATTGGCAGTCTCACGGAGAAGGATGTGGATAAAAAAATAAAGATAACAGCCATGGCGACACAAATGAGAAAAGTGCTTACCAAGTCTGGGAAATACATGGCGATGGGTGATTTTGAAGATCCTAGCGCGCGTGTATCTTTTGTACTGTTTCCGCGCGCTTATGACCAGTTCGGTTCTTTATTAGAGGAAGACCGGGTATTTTCAGTGGAAGGAAAATTGGATCGCCGCGGTGGTGACTACCAAGTCATCGTTGACAGTATCAAACCTCTCTCTTTGGAAAGCATGACAGTTTCTGCTAAGGAAAAAGGCCTCTTTGATGAAGAGGAACGAATCATTGGCGTACCTGAACTGCGCAGTGAAGAAGTTGAAGATGAAGAGTCCAACCCTGGCATGGAAGGGGTGGAGGCTCCCGCAGCACCTGCTGTGGAAGCGGGTCCTTATGTGATTGAACTAGAGAAGGACTTTCCTCCAGATCGCCTCAAAAAACTCAAAGAACTTTTGGAGGCACATCGAGGGGAAACTGTAGTAGAGATCCATATGCCCACTGAAAAAACACTTAAGAGGATTAAAGTCCCTTTTGGCATAGATATGAATGGTGAACTTCAAGAAGCGCTTAAGGCACTCATACCCTAGCTCTAGTTTTCCTTGGAATTTTAACCGAGGGGCTTTAGAATGGGCCCACTTAGCTTCTTTTACCTTATGTATAGAACACACACTTGTGGAGAGCTCCGTGCTGACCACATTGGACAAACTGTTACTCTCTCTGGTTGGGTGCACCGTCGCCGTGACCACGGAGATCTTGTCTTTATGGATCTACGTGATCGCTATGGACTCACTCAAATTGTGTTCGACCCTTCTGTAAATAAAGAAGCTCATGAGATTGCGAATACTGCTCGTCCCGAATACGTACTTAAACTAGAAGGCGAAGTGCGTGCTCGTCCTGCGGGGCAAGAAAATAAAGATTTTGCCACGGGTGCTGTAGAAGTCATCATTCATAAAGCGGAAATTTTAAATAAAGCAAAAACCACTCCATTCGAAATTGATCAGAATAAGGAAGTGAACGAAGAAATGCGCCTCAAGTATCGCTACTTGGATCTGCGACGCGACCGACTCCGCGACAATATTGTGTTCCGCCACAAGTTTATCAAGCGTCTCCGTGATCTCATGGATCAACGCGGTTTTGTGGAAGTGGAGACGCCCATGCTCATGAAAGGAACCCCCGAAGGTTCTCGAGAATTCATTGTGCCCGCCCGTCTTTACCCTGGGCAATTTTATGTACTGCCTCAGTCCCCTCAACAGCTCAAACAGCTGCTCATGGTGGCAGGCATGGATCGTTATTTCCAGATTGCTCGCTGCTTCCGTGACGAAGACAGTCGTGGAGACCGCCAGCCGGAATTCACACAAATGGACTTGGAGATGAGTTTTGTAGAAGAAGAAGATGTGATCTCTCTCAATGAAGCGGTTCTCACCCAGCTTCTTCAAGAACTTGTACCCGAAAAAAAGATTTTAAAGACCCCCTTCCCCCGTCTCACCTGGCACGATGCCATGAGTCGTTTTGGAACGGACAAACCAGATATGCGTTTCGGCATGGAAATCCGTGATGTGACTTCATTAGTAAAGGGTTGTGACTTTAAGGTTTTTGCAGAGGCAGCAGAAAAAGGTTACGTGAAGTGTCTCACTGTAGAAGGTGGTGCTGAGTTTTCCCGTAAAGAAATCGATGATTTGACCGAAATTGCCAAAGTTTATGGAGCTAAAGGCCTCGCTTACATTGTGATGGAAGCAGAGGGCCCCAAGTCTCCTATTGCAAAATTCTTTAAAGAGGATGAGCTCGCGGCTCTCATTCAGGCTGCAGAAGCTAAAACTGGAGATATCATTTTCTTCTCTGCTAGCGACAGTTTTGAAGTGGTGTGCAACTCACTCGGTTATGTCCGTCTGGCTTGTGGAGACCGCTTTGGTCTCCGTGACCCCAATGTGCTCGCCTTACTTTGGGTAGTGGACTTCCCTCTTTTTGAGTACAGCGAAGAAGAAAAACGACTCGCTTCTGCTCACCATCCCTTCACTTCACCCAAACTTGACCAACTGGAGATGCTGGACACCGATCCTAAAAATGTGCTCGCTAAAGCTTACGATGTTGCGATGAATGGAAGTGAGATTGGAGGAGGTTCTATTCGTATTCACTCACCAGAAGTTCAGAAGAAAATCTTTGAAGTGCTGGGTATTTCTGAAGTGGAAATCGAACGCCGCTTTGGGCACTTGCTCGAAGCATTCCAATATGGAGCGCCTCCCCACGGGGGGATTGCTTGGGGGTTGGACCGCATTGTGATGCTGCTTCGCGATGAACCCAATATTCGTGAAGTCATAGCCTTCCCCAAAGACAGCAAGGCCAAGGACTTGATGACCGGAGCACCCTCTCCTCTTCCTGAGGAATCTGTGCGAGAAATGCACATCAAGACTATTGAAGAGTAGGCTTTGTATTTTTGCATCGATTTGTTAAGCTGGAGCTCGTGACCACTTTGCTCTACGCCTTCCTCGCTCTTGCCTTACTTGTAGCCCTCTTCGTTGGAGGGGTGTGGCTGTTTAGGCAACATCTAGATCACCAAAGGTGCCTTTCGATGACTTTTTTGCGCATTCGTGTGCCCAAGAAAGAGTCCAAGGAGGATAAAGAGCAAGATAGTGAAGCGCTTGGATCCCAACGCGATTTTAAGGAATCGGTAGGGGTTATGAAACAACTTTTTGAATCCTTGGCTGCCATCATGGATCATACCTGGAGACGCTATTTTTTCGGTCAGGATTTTATGGCCTGTGAGTATGTGGTCCAAAACAACCTCATTGATTTCTACATGGTGGTTCCCCATCGGCTTATCACTATCGTAGAAAAACAAATCACTTCCTACTATCCCGACTGTTATATTGAAGAAGAACCTGATTACAACCTTTTTAATAAAAACTCTAAAGTGGCCTCTTCGTATATGACTATAGAAGAGGAATTTGCACTTCCCATTCGTACCTACAGCCGAATGACAGCGGACCCGTTCAACAATATCTCCAATGTGCTTTCTAAGATGGAACCCGATGAAACAGCGGCCATCCAGATTATGATTCGCCCCATGCACAATGGCTGGCAAAAACATGGCAGGCACAAAGCTAAAGAAATTTTAGAGGGAAAGCACCATTCTTTTTTAGGCAACTTAAATCCCTTCGTCTGGCTGGGTGACCTACTCAGTCTAGCTTTTAGAGGTGAGATGAAGGAGAACCATGAAGCACAAAGTCGTACGACTCCGATGGTGGATGAACAGGTGAAAGCGATTGAAGAAAAAAATACTCAAGTGGGATTTGAAAGTGTCATTCGTTTGGTGGCTACTTCATCTCATGAGCACAAAGCCCACGCGCTTCTCAAGGGGATTGAAAGTTCTTTTGCCCAATATGCCACTACCGACAACAATCAGCTCATTCACAAAGACCGCTACATCGGCAATCTGGTGCACCACTTTTTAATGCGAGACATGAAGCACCCGCTTCGCTTCCACAAGATGATTTTTTGTGCCGAAGAACTGGCTAGTCTTTTCCATCTGCCCAATATTCGCTATAACCGCGCTCCCACCATCAATTGGCAAAACTATAAGATTTCACCCCCACCCGCTAACATTCCTAAAGAAGGAATCTTGCTGGGGCACAATATTTATCGAGGTGTGAAGACTGAGATCCACATGAAGAACGACGACCGTTTCCGTCATTTCTACGTGATTGGACAAACGGGAACGGGTAAATCTTCTGTACTCCAAGTGATGATTCGTCAGGATTTAAAAAATGGGAAAGGTATTGCCATTGTAGATCCTCACGGACAGCTCATTGACGATATTTTGCCTTTTATCCCACGTGAACGCGCGGACGATGTGATTTATTTTAACCCCGCAGATTTGGAGCGCCCTTTGGGCCTGAATTTGCTAGAGGCAGAAACTCCCGAAGAACGCGATATGGTGGCCTTGGACGCCATGAACATCATGATCAAACTTTTTGATGAAGAGATCTTCGGACCTCGTATTCAGGATTATTTCCGTAACGGTTGTCTCACCTTAATGGAGTATAAAGATGGAGGCTGTCTTACCGATATGGTGCGCCTCTTTACGGATGACGATTTTCAATATGAACGGACCAAAGACCTCAAGAATCCCATCGTACGATCCTTCTGGGAACAACAGATGGCCAAAACGGGAGCTCGTGAAAAACAAGAAATGATCCCCTACTTTGCAGCGAAGTTCGGTCAATTTGTGACGAATGGAATGATGCGTAACATCATTGGGCAAACCAAGAGTGGATTTGATTTTGCAGATGTGATGAATAACGGGAAAATTCTGCTAATGAATCTCTCTAAAGGAGAAACCGGAGACCTGAACAGTAAACTGCTGGGTCTGATGATTGTTTCTAAGATTCAAGTGGCTGCCCTTCGCCGTCAACGTCTGCCCAAAGAACAACGCCGGGACTTCTTTCTTTACATCGATGAATTCCAAAACTACGTAACCGATTCTATTGAAGTGATTCTGTCTGAGGCTCGTAAATATCGCCTGGGCCTGGCCATGGCTCACCAGTACTTGGCGCAGCTGGAACAAGACAAGGGTAAGAAGGGAAGCGTGAACCTCAAAGACGCGATCTTCGGTAACGTAGGAACTATGATGGCCTACAAGATTGGTGCCCAGGATGCCGAATACATGGCCAAGGAAATGGCACCCGTGTTCAGCGATCAGGACTTGGTGAACATCGATAAATTTAAGGCGGTGATCAAGCTCTCTATTGATACTCAACCTTCTAAGCCCTTCAGCATCATCCCGCTCAATCCCTATACAGAAAAAGGAGATTACGAAGCTGCGGAAGCCTTTAAGCAGCTCTCACGCCTCAAATACGGCCGAGATAAAGAATTTGTGGAACGAGAAATCTTTAGACGCTTGGGGACTGTCGTTTAAATCTTTTTACCTGATTTCCAGGTGCAAAAATAAGGCCATTTTTACTAGAATCGTCAAGCTAACCTCGCTGATGAGAAAGGACTTTTGTGGTATAATGAGGAGAAAGTTAAAAACAAAAAATGAAAACAAAACGCTTAGTAGCGAGCCTGTTTGGACTCCTCTATATGATTCTGCAAGTCGCTTTGCCTACGGCTACGACTTTTGCCGAAGAAGTCCCACCCGCTCCAGAAGAAGGTTCTTACCCCTATACTCTCCAGACTTTTATCATTACGGCCTATTACTCTCCTTTGCCCGGTCAGCAACACTACGTGACCGGTTCTTATGAAGGTGATATTTACCTCAATGGAAATGGAACCAATGGAGCCGACGGAACTCCTGTGTTCCCTGGAATGGTAGCTGCTCCTAAAACTTATCCCTTCGGGCTCAAACTTTATATTCCTGGAGTGGGTATGACTTCTGTTCATGATCGTGGTGGGGCCATTGTGCACGCCGGCGAACGTGGTAATAGTTACGACCGTCTCGATATTTGGATGGGTGCTGGTGACAGCGGACTCAGCAATGCTCTTGGTTGGGGGAAACGCACTGTAGAAGTGATGGTTTATGGCCTTCAGCCTGAACTCCAAGAAGCGGTTTACTTCAACTCCTACATGTCCGTAGAAAACTTTGTGACTCAAACGGTTCTTTCTCCTTTAGAATTCCCCAACGACCTCTATTTTGGGAATTCTGGAGACGATATTAAAAAGATGCAGCAGTATCTCCACGATTGGGGTTACTTGCTCATGGAACCCGACGGTTTCTATGGCAGTGACACTGCTCAAGCCGTGTTCCAATTTCAAATGGATTTTGACATCGTGAGCGACCCCGATGAACTCGGAGCAGGTCACTTTGGTCCTGCTACACGTCGAAAATTTGATGAACTCCTCAACTCTGGAGGTGTTAGCGAAGAAGCCGTTAAGTTGGAACGAGGGAATGCTCTTATGGCCAAATATACTGACCTCTTCGAAGAAGAAGAGCTTTTTGGTACTGCTTTAGAACTGGGCGATAGTGGAGAAACGGTACGCCATCTCCAAGAAGAACTCCGCAAATTGGGTTACCTTCGTATTGAAGCGACGGGAACTTTTGGAGAGACTACTGAGCATGCTCTCTTTAAATTTCAACAAGCTCAGGGCTTAGTAAAGAATGAAAGCGATTCTGGTGCCGGTTACCTTGGTCCTAATACTCGAAACGCTCTCAATGCCATTATTGAGGCCCGCTATGAAGCCAAGAGCATGATGGCTTACCAGCGTGAAGAACTTTCTGCTGGCCGACTCACCTTGCCCCTTCCTTTCAATCAAGTGGCAGTGACTAAACAGAGCCAGGGGGGATTACCTCAATAGTTCTTTGATCTTCTCCTTCATGAGAGAAACGTAGGATGAGGGCATCCTTGGGAAGCTCCGAAAGTCTCTCTGGCCACTCCAAGAGAATCCTTTTCCCTTGAGCGGCATATTCTTCGAGTTGAGCTTCTATAGAAGCATCTGGCCTTTCCAAGCGGTAAAGGTCTACGTGAAGAAAATCACCGTGGTCTTCCAGGAGGGCGAAAGTGGGACTTTTAATGCTGTTTTTTTCGATGCCTAAGGCTGAGGCAAAGCCTTTAACAAAGGTGGTTTTACCCGCCCCCAAATCTCCATACAACAGCCACCAAGTAGCGCTAGGGTAGAGTCTTAAAAGTTCTTGGGCTAAGTCTTGAGTTTCTTCCGCATTTTGAGTGGTTTTTATCATTGAAAAAAACGAGAAAATCAGGTATAATATAAAGATTTATTGAAACAAAAACAAATATGCATCCTTTGAAACGTTTGCTTCATAACAGCAATGCTCGTGAATGGTTTGGGCTGCTCATGCTCTTAGCCATTTCGGTAGCGAGTGTCACTACTCCTTTCAATGGACGCTTCTTGCTCAGTTCTGTGACGAGCTACACAGCCCAACCTTTCGATGGGACTGTGATGCCTCTGCAGAAAGTACCAGACTGGTCCAACCTCAAAAGCGGAGAGGATAAATACACCTATTCTCAACTTTCTAGTTCTAAATTTATTGATATTCCGGAGTATCGCAACGATTACCTCACTTATCCCAGCGCCAGCCTCACGAGCTACACTGGTACGGATGCGGTGATCCGAAATACCAAGATCACCTATCCTACTCCTTACGCTGGAAACTATCTTTTGGATGATTGTGGTGAAGGTTGTGGTAGTCACCCTGCAGTAGATATAAAAACACTGCGGGACACTCCCGTTTACTCCATTGCCAATGGAGTGGTTTACGATGCCGGCACCTCTAGCAGTTGGGGAAACTACGTAGTGATTGAGCACCGCGATGTGCCTAATCCTTCTAGCCCTAGCCAAACTACCACTCTTTACTCGTGCTACGCTCACTTGGACTCCCTTTTTGTTGCAGACAATCAAGTCGTGACCAAAGGAGAAGTGATTGGAGAAGTGGGAGATACAGGAACCGCCACCACTTATCATTTGCACTTTCAAATCGATAATGCGAGTGCGCCTTGGCACCCCTATTGGCCCTTTACTACGGCCGAGGCCAGTGCCGCCGGTTATGATTTTTGGGATGGAGTAAACTACGGCGTAGGTAAAGACAATCTCTATAAATACACCACCAGCCCTCTGACTTATGTTCAGACCTATTTGGATGAAGACGCGGCGCTTTCTAGCGTTCCTTCTACTGGTTCTTCCAGCTCCAGCACAAGCAGCTCCACAAGCTCTTCCAGCAGCTCAAGCTCGTCTACTTCGAGCAGTTCAAGTACCAACAGTACCAGTGCTGGAAGTTCCACTAGTACTGAAGATACTTCTTCTGTGGTGACCGTGACTTTTGAAAACATGAAGATTGAAACGCCTGCCTTTGCTCAACCTGGACAAAATCCAGAACTCACTTTGAGCTTGCTCGACGGCAATGGAAATGTGATGAGTAACGGAACCTTTAGCGGCTCTATGACTCTTACTGTTTCTGATGAAAGTGTGGGTAAACTCAATCGCAGTTCCCTCACCTCCGCAGACTTTTCTAGCGGAGTGGCTCATCTCAATTTCTATACAGACCATTCCGGTGAAGCGACTATCACTGCCAGTGTAGCCGGACGAACTTACACTTCTTCCCTCATCTATGTGGTGGACAGCATTGAACCTTTTGACAGCTTTGGAGTAGTGCACGATGGCTACTTTGTTCCTGGGAAAGAAGAAACTATTCAAATTCAGGCTCTCGATATTAGTGGTAAGCCTACCCCTGGTTTTAACCGAGAAGGCTCCATTGAACTCAGCGTGGTTTCTGGTTCCGGAACCCTTTCGCCTTCGGTCATTGACCGTCACGACTTGGTGACGGGAATTGCGGAAGTCACCTTTACGGGTTCCTCCGAAGAAAATGTGGTGATCCGCGCGACTTACGGAAGCAAAGAATATGACAGTGATGCTTTAGAAGCACGCCTATTCAACGATTTGGATACCAGCAACACTTACTATCCTGCCGTGAGCTATTTGTTTGAAAAAGGAACGGTGCAAGGGTATCCCGATGGAACCTTCCAACCGGAACGTACGGTTTCTCGTGTAGAGGCGCTCAAGTTTATCTTTAGCGGGCTCGACCAAGATGTGAGTGACGGCCTTTCCGTCCACTTTTCGGATACCTATGCCTCTGAGTGGTACTACAACTTCCTGGCCAGCGCTTATTCCATTGGAGTGGTACAAGGCTACTCCGACGGCAGCTTTAAACCCTCACAAGGAGTCAATCGTGTGGAATTCCTCAAGATGCTCTTTAACACGGTGGATGTGACCGTAGACCCTGTGGTGGGTTCCAATCCTTATGAAGATGTGGATAACTTGGCTTGGTATGCTCCTTATGTTCAATACGCCAAAGAGAAAAATATTTTCCCTGTGAGCGGCAGCTACTTTAACCCAGCGGACCCCATGAGCCGTTTGGAAGTGGCTGAAGTGATTTACCGAATGATCACCGTGAAGGACAATGGCGGACAAAGCTATTCGGTACTCCTCAAGCCCAATAATCTTTAAAGGGACTAGATCACTTGATCGATGAGCACGGGCATGCGGCTTGCTCGAGTCATAGTTCTGTAGTAGTGCGTAGCGGGTACGGTGAGGATATAGAGCTCAGCTTCTTTTTTAGGCTGCTGAAGAAGGATGGCCTCCATCCCCTCTCTCACTTGAAACCATACACCGTTAGAGTGAGCTCGATTGGCTTTGACCTGCACTCGTACAGCTCCGATGTTTTGCAGAGCGCCTTTCTTGAGTTTTTCGAGAGGATAAAGTCCCTTCCAGTGGCACAGTTGTAGCCGGCCCCGATATTCAATCAGTACTCGCGGGTTTTGGTCTTTGAGACGAACCCTTTGCTGCCCTTCTTTGAAGGGTGGTATATCGGCGATGGAGAATTCAAGAGCGGTGCACATGGACAAAGGGTGAGAGAGAGCGCGAAGTGAGACGTGGGCTTAAAAACAAATTTTCCCATCGATGTCGCAGATTTCGTAGTTGCTGGCGGCATCGGCGAAGATTTCTGGGACAAAAGCGGTGGCCGCGCTCCGGAGCGTAAATGACCCAAAGCGCTGCGCGATTTCTTGTTTCGCACTTTTGAGCAGCGCGGCCCGAGGGTCGTCTTTTTTAAAGAGATTTTGCTGAGCCGGTAAAGGAGCGCAAAGAGAGGTACTCGCTAAATGCACTGCTCCGTAGCCAATGCCAGGGCGATAGAGTTTTTTAAAAGTTACATGCAAGGCCTGCAGCAGCTCTTGATAACTGTCGGTGTAATCGGCAAAAAAATATTCGGCTCTCAAAAATTCATTTTTCTCGGTGACGAGGAAAAGTAAAAAATGTTTAGTTTTCCACTGCCCTGCCCAAAGGCTCTCCAAAAAACGCTCCAGGTTTCGCATGAGGAATCCGTAAACCACTTTAGGGTCTCTTTGAACACCCCAGAGTTGACCTCCTCTGGAAAGGCTTTTGCGAACGGGCGGCTCGGTATGCAATGGAAAAAGAGGGAGCCCCTGAAGTTCGTACCATAAACTCTCTCCTGGCTTGTGAAGCAGGGCATGTACTTTTTCTCTCGGCATACGCAGAAAATCCAGCACGGTGAAGATTCTTTCCTTTTGGAGTCGTTCCGCCAATCGTCGCCCTATTCCCCAAACCTCTTCCACCGCCGTATTGGCCAAAAGTTCTTCGCGATTGGCTTCGTTAATGATCGTAATGCCGAAGGGCTTATTTTTATCCGATCCGAGCTTAGCTAAGGTCTTGGTGTTCCCTACCCCTACACTCACTGGGATACCGATTTGCTTTAAAACTACCCTCTGAATTTCTTTAGCTAGGGACTCTTCGTTCCCATGGGCATAGCTGAGATCAATAAAACTTTCATCCACAGAATAAAATTCCACGGCATTGCTGTAGTGGTGAAGCAGCTCTTGAATTTGGTGTGAAATGATCCCGTACCATTCAAAATCTCGTTTAATGTAAATGCCTTCAGGACAGAGGTGTTTGGCCATACCAATAGGCATGGCTACTTTCACTCCAGCAGCCTTCATTTCGTAGCTTCGAGCGATCACACAGGCGCCTTGATTGCCAAGCACCCCGACGGGTTTTCCTTGGAGAGAAGTGTCTCTGATTCGTTCACAAGAGACATAAAAACAATCGGCATCGATGTGGGCAATTCTCATGTTCCTATGATAGGTGAGTATATACTCACTGTCTATAGGAATTTGAATTGACGTATCTCTCAAAATTGCTTTCGATCCTTCTGTCTTCGTTTATAGTAAAGTTGAGCTTTCTTCTATGATAGAGGCTGTTCCCCTTCAATACTTTCTCAAAAAAATGGACTCCTTAAAGGCAGCTCATTTTGAAGAAGTCTATTCTTTTTCAGAGCTGCATTTAAAGTCGGTGCTGCGCCGGAGTGGAGAAAACTACTTTGTGCATGGTTCCGAAGTGGCCCGCACTTTTTTTGAAATTACCCCAGATTTAGATTTAGCGGAGGTTCTACTGTTACACGACCTTCTGGTCCATCCCAACGGTAGTTCTTTGCTCAAAAAAGCCCCTCTTTCAAAAGAACAAAAAAAACTCGTGGAGCAAATGCATGCCTTGAGACGTCTCAATATCGATGCCAATACTCAAGATCTCGATTATGTGATTAACGAATTCAGCAGCGATGGGCGTTTGCTCATTCTACGTATGGCTCACCGCCTCAATGATGTGCGCCACATCAAGCGTTTTGACGATGCGCTCCAAAAGCATATCGCTCATGAGAGTTTACACATGTATACAGCTATTGCTGGGCGGTTAGGTCTCCACGCTTGGCGTTATGAAATGGAGGATCGTTGCTTTCACTTGCTTTATCCTGAAGTAGCAGAACAGCTCGAGAGGCAATTTGAGGAAGCGCGTGCTTTGGATGAGACCTGTCTTCAGCACACTCAAGACTTTTTAACAAAAGCTCTGGCCGAAAGAAAAATTAAAACCACCATTCAACTTCGCATTAAAAGTCTTTATTCTACTTATCGAAAAATGGCTCAAAAAAAACGCGACTTTCTTGAGCTCACCGACCGTTTGGCACTTCGCATCATTGTGGAAGATGCGGAAGATTGTTATCGAGTCTTAGGTGCAGTTCACCATGTCATGCACCCAATTCCTGGAAAACTCAAGGACTATATTGGAGCTCCTAAAGAAAATGGCTATCGCTCGATCCATACGGTAGTTTATCCCCTTCCTGGTGTCACCGAACAACCCATTGAAATTCAGATTCGTACTTATCAAATGGATGATTATTGTGAATATGGAATCGCCGCCCATCATCTCTATAAAGAAAACAGCTATGCTCTGGAGACTCATAGCGCTCGCGTAAACTTGTTCAGAAACTTAGCGGTGCTCAAAACCAAAGCTCGTTCTCCTCAAGAATTTGCTACAGCTCTTCGTACTTACTTTGACGAGGGGAGCCTTTTGGTTTTTGACGAAGAAAACAATTTGTATCATCTCAAGAAGCCGGCCACTGCCCTGGACTTTGCCTGTCTTGTTTATGGGAAACGTTGTGGGCGTCTTAAAAAAATCCGCATCAACGGTCGGGAACGCCGTTTAGACACCTTGCTCCGTGACGGAGACGTGGTGGAAACCCAATTTGGACGCACTTTTTCTTTTGTTCGTGAATGGCGAAGTCTTTGCCATCTTCCTCAGTCTAAAGCTTTGCTTAAAGAGCTGAAAGCGTGACATTTCATCAGGAAAAACTTAAGATGAAGTCTTTTTATCTTTTATGCATG
>CAZFAV010000007.1:0-6840 GCA_964516995.1 uncultured Candidatus Peribacteria bacterium
AATCTCCTCACTACCGCATGCCTTATTTCCAACTTTGGGACAGCCGAGGATACGGAATCCACGCCCTGCCTTACTTGACGACGGACGGAGGGACCTTCTGGTCTGAAGCCCTGTCTCATATTGGAATCCCCGTCAGCCATGGTTGCATTCGAACCCTGCCCGACGATGCGGTGGCGCTCTACGACTTCACCGACATTGGGACTCCCATTTGGGTCCACTAAACGTCGAGTGCTTAAGTCTCCAGCAACTTGAGCTCTACTTTGAGGATGGCGTTGCGGAGCATCTGAGTGACTTTGAATTCCCAGCCTTCGATAAAAATGCTTTCTCCTTCTCGAGGAAGTTGGCCTAGTTCATCGATGATGAGAAAGCTCACCGTTTTATATTCGGGGTGTTCAAACTCTAGTTTAGTGAGTGCGGCGATTTCATCGAGTTCGGTACGACCCGAAAGCTCGTAATGATTTTTTCCCAGGTGCTTGATGTGTTCTTCTTCTATGTCCATTTCATCTTCAATTTCTCCGACCAACTCTTCTAACAAATCTTCCATGGTCACGAGGCCTTCTGTCCCTCCGTATTCATCGATAACGATAGCCATGTGCTGACGCTTCTTTTTGAACTCATGGAAAAGATCCTTCACGTGCATGGCGTTAGGAACTTTGAGGGGAGTTAATAGGTTAATTTGGCGCACAGAAATTTTCTCTGGATGTTCTTCCTCGTGGTAGGCACGGAGCAGTTCTTTGATGGGTAGAATGCCCACAATATTGTCCATGTTGTCCCGATAAATGGGAATGCGAGTATGGCTGTGGTTCACTACAAATTCAGCCGCATTGTCTAAGTGATAATCTTCAGGCAGGGCATCCATATGAACACGTGGGGTAATGATATCGCCCACTTTGATGTCGTTGAATTCCAAGGCATTTTCTATGAGTTCGAATTCGTGTTGATCGATAGAACCTTCTTCGGCTCCAATGGAGGCCATGGCAATGAGCTCTTCGTCAGTCACTTCGATATGGTGACCCGCTCCAAAAAGTTTGAGCATGAGGTTTACCAAAAAATCGAGGACGACGATGACTGGGGTGAGCAGGATGCCCATCCAATAAAGCCAAGGTGCAAAGAGCGGCCCGATAATTTTGGCGTAAGTAGTGGCAATGGACTTGGGAACGATTTCTCCAAAAATAAGGATGACGGCCGTGAGCACTCCCGTAGCTATCCCTAGTCCTGCATCTCCAAAAATTCTCGTAAAAGCCACTGTAGTGAGAGCTGAGGCCACGATGTTCAAGAAATTATTAAGCAGCAAAATAGTGATCAGCGTTTTGTGGTGACCATGCTTGAGTTTGGAAAGATAATTAGCTCCACGAGCCTTATTTTCTACCAAAGTCCGCACCTGCGCTGGTGTGATCGAGATGATCGCCGTTTCACAAGCAGAGGTGAGGGCAGAGATAATGAGTAGAACGATGACGAGAGTCAGCTGTGGATCCAAGTAGGCGCGGAGCAAGGATTGAGAACTTGAGCGATTGTAGCAAGAAAAGCTGCAAAAGGCTACTCATTTACAGCGGTGTCTTCTTCTGTGGGTGCACCTTCCTCCATCGGCTCAAAAATGTAATCAAAGAGTTCTCGCTCGAGAGGAGTTCTACGATAAGACTCCTCATCGGTGATGCTTTCTACATCAAAAAAAAGATAGTCCTGATTTTGGAATTCTCTTGTGCGGGTATAAACCTCTGCTCCTAAACAATGAATAGTGAGACTCTGAGCGGTCGTCTCTGGTGTAATGACCAAAGGCCAGGCCACAGTGCAGGTTTGATGCTCAATAGGCATGGCCACAGAGTATTCCCATTTACTTGATAAGGTTGAGCCGTCTTTTTTATCGTGGATATACTCTGTTTCTTTTGCACCAGGGAGGGAACCCACTTCGGGGTCGTCGGGGAAATAGTACTTAACGCAAAGTGTTTCTTGAGTGTCTTTGCAGTCTGCTCGGACTAAATCTACATAGGTTTTTGCCCAAGCGGTGATTTTGGGAAGGTGAAGCAAATATTTAAAGCGGGCGTTATCTTGAGCCACGCCTCGGGCTAAGTCTCTTTTTAAAGATTCATCTGCCATCGCCTGGGCAGAGCTGCTTTGTACTTTGCTGACCTCCCTGAGCACTAGCTCTGTGGGACTGCCTTGCACGGCTGAGTCTTCAGGAGGTTCTAATTCTTGGCATCCGGCGAGGAGAGTTAAAGGAAGAAGAAGGCTCATAAAAGGGTTTAGAGTTTATATTCTTGGTTTTGTGCTTTTCTGTCAAATTGGTTATGATCTGCGCATGAAAGTCCTTTCTAGCGAATTGAAGCATTTATTTGATGAGGCGGTGCATCGTGCTTTCCCGGATCTTCCTATTGAGGATTTGCTCAAAGCAGTGACTGTGGAAGAGCCCCGTGACACAAACCATGGAGACTATGCCACGGGCCTAGCCATGCGCCTGACTAAAGCAGTAGGGAAGGCGCCGCAAGTAGTGGCGGAAGCCGTGATGGCCGCTTTCCCCGAGGATTATCGTGTAGAAAAATTAAGCTTTGCGGCGCCCGGTTTTATCAATATCAAACTCAGTAAGACTTTTCTGCAAGAAGAGGTGAAACTACTCGAAAGTGGTTTTTCTATCGAACGCGGCGTAGCAACAGGGGCTGAGGATACCCGCCCTGTGATTGTGGAATACAGCAGCACCAATGCAGCCAAGCACATGGGAGTGCATCATATTATTACCACTATTTTAGGGGACTCTTTGGCGAAGTTGTTTGAGTTCTTGGGTTACGAAGTGATACGTATTAACCATTTGGGAGATTGGGGTACTCATTTTGGAAAAATTATTTACGCCATTGAGCAATGGGGAGACCGTGCGGAAATTGAGGCCCATCCAAATGACGAATTTACTCGTCTCTATGTGAAGTTCCATGATGAGGCAGAAAAGAACCCAGCCTTGGAAGATGAGGCACGTAAAATTTTTAAGGACCTGGAAGAAGGAAATCCGGAGAGATTGGCCCTATGGAAATGGGTGGTTCACGAAAGCCTTAAAGACTTAGAGAAAATTTTTAAGCGCTTGGGCATAGAATTCGATCATATTACGGGGGAAAGTTTCTACCTCAAAATGGCGGATGAAGTACTGGAGGATGGAATCCAGAAGAAAGTCTTTGTTGAAGGAGAGGGGGGCTCTTTGATCGCTCCTATCGAAGGCAGCGATTTACCCGCTCTTGTAAGAAAAGCGGATGGAACTACCCTCTATTTGACCCGTGATTTGGCTACAGTACGTTACCGCGTGGACACTTGGCATCCCCAAAGCATTTTGTACGTGGTGGACCACGCCCAATCCTTGCACTTTCAACAAAACTTTGCTGTAGCTAAGAAGCTAGGATATGCCGAGGGAACGGATCTCGAACATATTTCCTTTGGACGTATGAATTTTGCTGGAGGGGGGATGAGTTCCAGAAAAGGGAATGTGATTCGACTCAACAATATGCTGGATGAAGCAACAAAACGTGCTGGGGAATTGGCGGCCACAAAAAGTGTAGATTTTCCTCGTGAAGAACTTTTTGCCATGGCGGAGACCATTGGTGTGGCTAGTGTGAAATACGCTATTTTGTGCCAAGATCGAAATAAAGATATTTTGTTCGATTGGGATAAAATCATTACGTTAGAAGGGAACTCGGCTCCCTATCTTTTGTATTCTTACGCACGTGCAGCAAATATTTTACACAAGGCAGAAAAAATAGACCTCAGTGGACTGCCGGTTTACACCGAAAAAGCAGAACTGGATTTGGCTCAGCAATTGGTTAAATTTCCAGAAGCTTTTGTGCGTGCACTCAACGAACGTAAGCCTCATACCATCTCTACGGCTCTCTATGAGCTCTGCCAAGTCTTCAATCGTTTTTACGGAAACGCACCGGTGCTCACTGCAGAGACTCCCGAAAAACTTAGAGCCCGGTTGGGTCTCGTACAAAGTTTCCTTTTTGAAGTAAAGTCCGCTCTCGCTATTCTTGGGATTCCTGCACTGGAGAGGATGTAGAAAGGTTTTTTTTGGACTGAACACCGAAGTCTGACTTGATCTCTGCCCACAACACTGATTTGTAATCTTCCCAGGCTTGGGCCTTGTCCTCGTCGGTGACTTCCGTGGCCCACTGCATACTCGCCAAATTTTCCCCCTGCCTTTTTAGTTCTTCAAAAGCAGACTCCACCTCGTTCCAAGATGGAGATAACTTGGGATCATTTTTGAGGAAGTCTTGTACCCTTTTGAGTGCTTCTGATGCTGTGTTATCTTTTCCTGTTAGAGCTCCTTCAATATTCAAGACTAGAGCTCCCACAAATGCCTGTGCGCCGGTGCTGAGGGTGTCTGCGTTTGCAAGAGCTTCAGGGATTGCTTCCAAAAACGCTTTCACTTTTTCGATCAATACTCCACCAGCATGTTTCATACTCTCGGCTTTTTGATCCAAGATTGCACCTCTTTCTCCTAACTCGCGCTTCAGGACATGCTCGGCTGCTTCCGGCATGGCATCGACGCCTTTTTTGATCGTATAAACAGCAGCTGTGCCTCCAACCGCTATTGCACTACCCACAAAGAGCCACCCTAGACAGCTTTTTACTCGATCCCATGTGGATCTTTGCTGTTTCGATATCGCCTTTTCCCCTTCTGCACGGTCTAAGCGTTTTTCTAGATCGGCCTGCACCTCTGGTGGCACATTCAAGCCATGGGCCTTTGCCCACTCTTCTACCACCGCCTGTCTTTCTGGTGCGTCGTCAGCCATAATTTTGTTTTCTAACTATTATACCTCATTTTTTGTCTTTATTGAAGAGGGCTTTAGCTTTTGTTAGACTGGACGGGTCTTCACCCATTGTTATGAAACTCGCTTTTCTCAAAAACTATCGTTTTGAAAATTTTAAAGCCACTTTTTTGCGTTTTCCCCTGAGTATTTTGAGCGGGGCGGTGGCCACTTATTGTGCCATTCAGTTGAGCCGTTGGAGCTACGATGGGGCGGATTACAACCAAACCATTGAAGCACTTATGGCCAGCAGTTTTATTGGAATTTTGCTTTTTAATGGACTTGCGGTTTTTGCCGAGCGACATAAGCTCCGTTCTTGGCTCATTCAACTCATTGGGATTCCGGTGCTTTACCTTTTGATCTACAAAAATCATCAGGAGTTTAGTGACATCGAAATGCTACGGAATGCCTTGGTCTTTTTATCTTCTCTGGCACTGATTTTTTCTGGTCCTTACTTGATCAAACGAGAAGACAAAGGCTTCTGGCTCTACTTTATGCGAGTGCTGCAACGCGCGCTCACAGCCATTGCCACGGCCTTGATTGCTACGGTGGCTTTGTCGCTCGCTTTGGTGTCTATAGAAAACCTCTTTTCGGTAGAAATCCCTAGCAACTGGTATGAAATCATTTATTCCACCTTCCTCATTTTTGTACCCAATGTGGTGTTCTTGCTGGGGATGCCTTCTGATTTCAAGGCTCTTGAAAAAGAAGAACCCAGCTTCTCTTATCGAGCTGTTTGCACCTACCTTTTCTTGCCACTTCTTTCGGTCTATTTCTTGATCTTAGCAGCGTACGTGGTGAAGATTTTGGGTACTCAAGTGTGGCCCGATGGATTTGTGGCGATGCCGATTCTTATTTTCACCACCATTGGCTTTGGAATGTACACCTTGGTGAGTCCTATTTTAGGGGATAAAAACACTCGTTTATTGCAAATTTTCAACAAGATTTTCTTATGGTCTATGCCCGTGTTTATGTTCGTTTATTTTGGAGCGTTTTGGCAACGTATTGAGCAATATGGAGTTACTGAAATGCGATACCTGGGAGTGCTCCTCGGCATGCTGATTTTATCCTGGTCCCTCTACTTTGCCTTTGTCAAGAATGCGCGGCTCAAAATGATCCCCGCCAGCGTGTTTGCCGCAGCTTTTTTGGCCAGCTTTGGACCTTGGGGGGCTTCAGGTGTGAGCGAGTTCAACCAACACGCGCGACTGGTGTCTTTTCTTCATGGCTATGGTCTGCTGGAAAACGGCGTGATCGTGCCTTCTAGCGACGAAGTGGTGGATGCCAAAGCTCGTGCGGACATTAGCGGCACTTTGGACTACCTCGTTTATAACTACGGGGCGGATTCTGTGGCGGATATTTTCCCTGTAGAAGAAGGGCAGGATCCTTATTTGGCTACGACTTCGGGCATGATGGAGCAGCTTGGCCTCAGCTATACTGGATGGAACGAATGGAGCTTCCCTCCTATGGGCACCAATTATTACTTTAGCACCAATGGGGAAGCTGCACTGACTGTTCAAGGCTACGATTACCTCAGCAACTACTATTTCTATCAGTACTTGCAAAGTGATGCCAGTGGGGATGGAATAGTGGCTCTCAATGCGCAGCAAAACTTGGTCCTTCACTATGATTCTTCCAAGAATAATCTGGAGCTCACCCTTGGCACTAAAAAACTCACCGTAGAAGTTTTGCCACTTTTAGAACAGTTGGAAACCACAGCGTTCGACGAGGGCCATATAGAGGGCCAGCTCTATCCTCAAGACACCTTGATGGTGAGCGCTGAAAATGGGAGTTTAAAAGCTAAGGTTTACTTTAGCTCTATCTCCTACACTCTCCTCGATGGTGCCAGGAACCAAATGTCTCTCGACATGCGGGTTTTGCTCGATGTGAAATGAAGCGAATTTTCGCTTGCCCTTGAGGAGCGAACTGCTAAACTACGGGGGCGCTTTGGCTGAAGCGAAAGTGCAACCTGGAGAGGTGGCCGAGAGGCTGAAGGCGGCGGTTTGCTAAACCGTTATACGGACTTTATGTCCGTATCGAGGGTTCGAATCCCTCCCTCTCCGCCAGT
>CAZFAV010000008.1:0-3959 GCA_964516995.1 uncultured Candidatus Peribacteria bacterium
CAGAAAGAATTGACTCCTATGTGATTGCAACGTCTTGCCTCTCACGCTTTAGCGTAGAGGACTTTGCTCACTCAAAGTGAGATCGACCATCTTTCCGAAGAAAGATTCATCCTTTAAAAAGGAGGTGATCCATCCACAGCTTCCGCTACGGATGCCTTGTTACGACTTCGTCCCTATTGCTGAGCCCACCTTCCGCCGCCGAGCGGCGACGTTCGGGTGTTCCCAACTCTCTTGACGTGACGGGCGGTGAGTACAAGACCTGAGAACGTATTCAAGGCGGCGTTATGATCCGCCTTTACTAGCGATTCCAACTTCACGGAGTCGAGTTGCAGACTCCGATCCGAACTGAGACCGGTTTTTAGGGATTTGCTCCGCTTCGCAGCTTGGCAGCCCGTTGTACCGGCCATTGTAACATGCGTGTCGCCCTGGACGTAAGGGCCACGCTGATTTGACGTCATCCCTTCCTTCCTCCTTCTTGCGAAGGCAGTCTCGTGTGAAAATACAACACACGACAGGGGTTGCGCTCGTTATCCCACTTAAGGGTACACCTCACGGCACGAGCTGACGACAACCGTGCAACACCTATCTAGCACCCTCGAAGGAGCTCTACTTTCATAGAGTTAGCAGCTAGTAGTTGAGCCCAGGTGAGGTTTCTCGCGTACCATCGAATTAAACCACATGCTCCACCGCTTGTGCAGGTCCCCGTCTATTCCTTTGAGTTTTAGCCTTGCGGCCGTACTTCCCAGGCGGAGTGCTTAACGCGTTAGCTTGTTTCAACGGCTCCGGGAGGGTCGATACTCCCGAAACCTAGCACTCATCGTTTACAGCATGGACTACTGGGGTATCTAATCCCATTCGCTACCCATGCTTTCGTACATCAGCGTCAGTAATGTTCCAGTCGGCTGTTTTCACATTTGGTGTTCTACCTAATATTAACGGATTTTACCCCTACACTAGGCATTCCGCCGACCTCTCCCATACTCTAGTCTTGCAGTATCACCCGCAGTCTCCAGGTTGAGCCTGAAGGTTTAACAAATGACTTACAAGACAGCCTGCGTACGCTTTACGCCCAATAAATCCGGTCAACGCTCGGGGTCTCTGTATTACCGCTGCTGCTGGCACAGAGTTAGCAACCCCTTTCTGCTGAGGTACCGTCATCGTTCGTCCCTCAGAACAGCCGTTTACGACCCGAAGGCCTTCATCCGGCACGCGGCATTGCTCCATCACACTTTCGTGCATTGTGGAAGATTCGCGACTGCAGCCACCCGTAGGTGTCTGGGCAGTGTCTCAGTCCCAGTGAGCCGGGTCACGCTCTCACGCCCGGTATCCGTCATAGCCTTGGTGAGCCATTACCTCACCAACTAGCTGATAGAACATAGGCCCTTCTCGTACCGATAAATCTTTCAATGGGAATGTCTTGCGACCCCCCATCCATATCGTGTATTAGCTGTCGTTTCCAACAGTTGTTCACGAGTACGAGGTAAGTTACCAATGTGTTACTCTCCCGTTTGCCACTTTTATCATCGATGCAAGCACCAATAATTTTCGTTCGACTTGCATGCCTTAGCCATGCCGCCAGCGTTCGACCTGAGCCAGGATCAAACTCTCATATATAGTTTATAACCCGAAGGTTATAGCTCTGCTTAAATAGACGTTGCAATCACACAGTTGTCAATTCTTTCTGTAGAGTCTTTTGACTCGTTTTTAATGACCACGCGGGCATTTTAATGGAAGCGCTGAAAGCTGTCAAGGGCTTCGGGGGCATGTTTCCTAGGATTTCTTTGCATTCTTCTTTCGCCAGTCGGAAATTGCTTTATGGTTACCCGAAAGGAGGACCTCTGGAACCTTCGCGATAAGGCGTTTTAGGCCTTTTCTAAAGGAATATGACTCAGGTTTTGTGTATTGTGGGTATTCAAGGAGACCGTCCGTATGACTCTCTTCCGCGAGGGACTCGGCGTTTCCAAGGACCCCTGGGACCATTCGGGCAGTGGCGTCGATCATCGTTAGGGCAGGGAGTTCTCCTCCGGTAAGGACAAAGTCTCCGATCGAAAGGGACTCGTCGGCGAGGTGCTCTTCGACGCGGGCATCGATCCCTTCGTAGCGCCCACAGATAAAAATGACCTGTTTATAAGAGGCGAGGCGACGGGCGTCGTCTTGGGTAAAGCGCTTTCCAGAGGCGCTCATCAAAATCACCCGAGATCCGAAGCGTTTTTTTACCGCCTTGAGGGCTTTGTCGATTGGCTGGACGCTCATTACCATCCCTGCGCCACCGCCATACGGGGTGTCGTCGACTTTATTGTGCTTGTTGTCAGCAAAGGCGCGGATATCGTGCGCCTTAACCTCGATCAAACCGGATTTTTGGGCTCGCCCGAGGATCGACTCCTTGGCATAGCTCTCAATCATTCCCGGAAAAATGGTCAAAATATCAAAACGCATATGTTCTATCGTACTGAATTGTCGGGTATAATGGAAGGCATATGGAAAATAGAGAAGGGCGAGGTCGGGGCGAAGCCTTGGATAAGGAATGGTATCGACGGTTTGTTGAGGAGGGGTCATTTCAGGCCTACGAATATATGGACGGTGATAAGGCATTCCGCGATGAAGAGAAACGGAAGTTTTTAGCAGGTGAAACGGAGAATCCGACGCTCGATTATCCAAAGATTGATCGGGAACAGCTTGGGGCCCGGGAAGAGGCTTTGCTTTCCCTTAAGAAAGACGTGCTTGCAAGAGAATCGGATCCGACCGTGAAACAAGTCTATCGATGGCGCATTAATGAGAAGTTGGCCGAAGTTCGGCTTCTTCGTGCGACGGCCGACGGGGACATGGAGCGGTTTGCCCGGTATTCGAAGTTTGTTTACGGCGAGCCTTCGAAAGAGATATTTGGTTACACAATCAATCAAATTCGAGGTATTGCGGAACGGAAGCTGAACCATGAATCAGAACAAGTACGCGTGGTAGCGGAAAGGTTACTTGCTCAATTTGAGAAGCAGGAAGTGGACTTTGAAAAGCCGGATGCGGCGCTCGTTGAGGGGGTAAACGTTCAAATAAAAAAGGAAATGGAGGGGGTGGCTACGGTTGAGGGCGACGACTCGAGGGAGTTTGGAGCGGAAGAAGTTAAGCGGGTATTTGATGAGGTGTTGCATTCACTGGGTGCAGAAGGGTGGAATGTGATTGTCGATACCTCAAGTAAGACCGGTATCAGCGTCGACCAGGAGAATCGGTTCGTAAGGGTGCCTGCGACGAAGACGCTCGCTAAAGACAAGCTCACGAAGCTTGTGGCTCATGAGATCGGAACCCATGTGGTGCGGCGAATGAATGGGGAGCGAAGTAGGCTTCGGCTACTCGGCATTGGACTGGATCGGTATGAGGGTGGAGAGGAAGGCGTTGCTAGCGCTCGAGAGCAGTCATTTGACGGTGAGGTGGATGAGTTTGCAGGACTTGATGGCCATCTAGCAATAGCGCTAGCTCTCGGACTCGATGGGCAGGAGCGGGATTTTCGAGGAGTTTATCAGGTGATGGAGGACATTTCTTACCTTCGAAATGCAAAGAAGGGTCGCTCACATGAGGAGGTCTTGGCCATGTCCCAGAAGACGGCTTGGGATCGTTCGGTTCGAACATTTAGGGGAACTGATGCGAAGACGAAGGGCGTTTGTTTTACCAAAGATATGATTTATCGTGAAGGAAATATTGGTGTTTGGGAGGCGTTGAAGCGAAACCCTGAAGAGATGATACGATGGAGTGTTGGGAAGTATGACCCAGCCAACGAGAGACATTTATGGGTTTTGAATCAACTTGGGATTAGTGAGAGTGATCTCGAGCTCATTGAAGGAATGTAATCCACTCTATGGATTGTGGTTGCATTGTAGTCATTGATATTATTGATATATATGAGTGAAAAACGACAAGATGGAAAGAATGCAGGCTTGATTCGAAGAGAGGATATGCCTCCTGAAGTTCAG
>CAZFAV010000009.1:0-2896 GCA_964516995.1 uncultured Candidatus Peribacteria bacterium
ACATGTACAGTGGTCGTGACTGCTGGTGGAACCGCTGCACGTTCTGCGTTTGGGACCATACTATCAATCCACTGGGGACATATCGAAGCTTTTCCCCGGAACGTCTCTTTGCCGAAGTGAAGCATGTGGTGGACAAGTACGGTATCCGAGAGATTTTTGATGATGCCGGGACGCTTTTTATCGGACCAAAGCTCAAGAAATTCTGTGAATTGCTCATTAGTAGCGGTTACAACAAAAAGGTCATCTACGGCTGTAACATGCGCTTTAATGCTCTGAACCAAGAATATTATGATTTGATGGGCAAGGCCGGTTTCCGTTTTATTCTGTATGGAATGGAGTCAGGCAATCAGAAGACGCTCGACAAACTCGACAAGGGGACAAAGGAGGAAGATACCATCAATGGTGCCCGTATGGCTTCCAAGGCTGGTTTGGAGCCACATGCGACTATTATGCTTGGCTATCCGTGGGAAGACTATGAAGATTCCAAGCGTACTATTGCCGTCGCGAAATACTGCTTTAAGAAAGGCTACTTTGCTACTATGCAGGCGACTATCGTCGTGCCGTATCCTGGGACACCGCTTTGGAAGGAATGTAAGGAAAAGGGGTTGCTGGTTACCGAGGATTACGATGACTACGACATGCGCGGTTCTGTTATGAAAATTCCGATTACGCAGGAGCAACTCTTTAGTTTGACGCAGGACCTTTATTCGGCTTTTCTTTCCCCACAGTTCATTTTCCGAAAAATCATCAGTATTCGAAAGTTGGATGATATCAAGTTTTTTTGGTCTGCAGGCAAGAAGCTTATGGGGCATCTCCTGGATTTTGATCCAAACCAAACCAAAGTCGGCTTTGGTTCCAAAGCTTTTTTGAAAAATGCTCTCGCCAAACTGACTGGTCACTTCGTTGAATCAAAAACGACCGTCGATAAAGAAAAGGACAAAGTTCGCTTGGAGGATAGTGCTGTCAATCGATAACGTGAAGAAGTCTCTCTTGTTATGAGTCTTTTTGTGCACTTATTTCTCCATGTTTTTACAGCGCTTCTTGCTGGATTGGTCACGTGGTTTTTCTTTGGAAATCTCTTACTTTCTTTCCTTGGTGGAATACTCGGTGGTGTTCTTATTGATCTTGATCATCTCATCGACTATTTCTTTGCTTTTCGGTACCGATGGAAACTGTCATACTTTCTGAAGGGGTACCAATTTTTGAAAAGCGACAAAATTTACATCTTGTTCCATGGTTGGGAATATCTCATTGTCATCGGGGGACTTTATCTGATAGTGGATCCTTATTTCCAGGAACTTTTTTTTGCTATTGGTCTTGGGAGTCTATTTCATTTGGTAGTAGATGCTTTTGTCAATCATGGCATGACTTTTCGAGGATATTCCTTTCTGTACAGGTTGAAACGGAATTTTGACCTCGAAAAGATTGTGACACCGGAACACTACCAGGAACACCTAAAACAGAAAAGTCGAATAAATTTTTAGTAAGAAAAAAAGCACCTGTTTGTGTAGGCGCTTTGTTTATTGATTCCGGCGTTGCCGGTCAGCCTTGTAAGGCGGTGAAAAGATCATCGTAGAGGTCAACGATAGCTGGATGTACGCTTGCTGCGATGAGTTGATTGCGGTTATGGGGTTTGAGTCCTTCATTGGCGGCGTATTCACTGGGATCCAGATTGACTGAGTCGAGTTCTTTTGGGGTAAGTTCGACCGCAAAGGTGTATCCAAGCGTGTGACAGCCAATATCTTGTGGGCTCTGAGCTCGATCCTTGGAGCGGTAGTCGTTCACTGCCACAAGCTCAAAGCGATTAGCCGGAAGTAAAAGCGTTGTTTCGCGTTCGAAATTAGCAATCGCTCCTTCTTCTTTTGAGGTACCGGCTGCGATGCCTCCGCCAATCATCCACCAACCAGGAAGTGGTTTAGCGGTGCGTAAAGCGAGGTAAAAAAGTCGCTTTTCCCGGTCAATTGGTAGAATGTCCGCGCAAACGGCAATGAATCGCTGGAGCGCCCGGCCGTACTCTTTGTCATGGAGGCGGATATTAGGAATGGGTTGGTAGCCATCCTCAGTATAGCTTCTGCTGTTGACTTTCAAGAGAATCTCCTTGGGGTTGTCGAGGAACAGAGGTAATGTGGTTTTTGGTATTATTTCTAATTTCTCATTACATTACCAAACACTACCAGTTTATGATTATGGCATATATTGAAAACTATGTCAATGAGATTGTGCGATTATAAAATGGTTCTCCTCACCCCTCATTGCTTTTTTCGAGTAAACTATTAGATTTTGATGGTGAAACATGTTATTATTTCCTATATAATATTTATGTATACAACGAAGCGAATGTCGCGCTGTTGTCTTTTGTTCTGGCACGTACTTTTATGAAGAAAGCTCTTATCACCGGTATTACCGGACAGGATGGTTCGTATTTGGCAGAATTTCTTTTGGAAAAGGGCTATGAAGTGCATGGGCTCCGTCGGGCGGCATCCGTATTCAATACCGAGCGCATTGACCATCTTTTTTCTGGCTCACACTCAGAAAAATCAAGGATCCATCTTCATTATGGTGATCTGACAGATTCAAGTAATCTCAATCGTTTGCTTGAGATAATCAAACCTGATGAGATATATAATTTGGGAGCACAATCGCACGTACACATCTCCTTTCAGGTACCGGAGTATACAGCGGAAGTTGATGGGCTTGGTACACTTCGTCTGCTTGATGCTATTCGCGAAAGTGGTATCAAGACAAAATTTTATCAGGCTTCGACTTCAGAGTTGTTTGGGAAGGTTCAGGAAACACCCCAGAAAGAGACGACCCCATTCTATCCGCGCTCTCCATATGGTGTAGCTAAACTGTACTCATACTGGATTGTAGTAAATTATCGTGAAGCCTATAATTT
>CAZFAV010000010.1:0-2835 GCA_964516995.1 uncultured Candidatus Peribacteria bacterium
GCATATTGAAGTAGCTCCCAAAGAAAATAAAGACGAGCGCAAAAATAAGAATACGGAGCACAGTGGCGGACTCTTCAAAACCTTGTCCTGAAACAATGGCGATGATATCAGGCGCCAAAAACCAAGTGCCAATCACCATAGGAACGATCGCAATGACAAAAACCTTAAATGTTTTGTTGGCGATTTCCTCAAAGCGAGCTCGATCTGTAAAAATATACCGCGACAAAAGGGGGAGGATAAGCCCTGCCAGCATAGCCGGAAAAAATATCAGATTTTCCATGATCTTATAGGCGACGTTGTAGATACCGACATGGGCATTTGACTGGAGGACGGACAAAAGGATGGTATCCATCTTAAAGTACGTAAACGTGATAATAGCCGTAACACCCATAGGAAAGGATTGGCGTAAAAACTCTTTCCAGTAAGAAAAATCAAAGTGGAGACGAAACGTGGCATAGCGCCTACTCAGGATAAACGCTACTGTTGCATTAAAGGAGAGCGAGGCGATGATTGTGCCGGCTATAGCGATGAATCCCCAGTCCTGCTGCACAATGAGGACAATCAGGCCCACCTGGATGAGCTTGCCAATGAATTCCACCATAGCCACTCTGTCCATGGCCAAATTCTTTTGGAAAATAGCGTTCAAAACAAAGGAAAATGTTGAAAAAGCAGTGGCCAGTGCGGCAATAAAAATACCAATTTTCACATCGGCCGCATAATCAAAGAAATACACCACTACTGGCGCAACAAGAAGGAGTAGAAGTGAAGAACTGAGGCGGAGAGCAAAGACGTTTCCCAAAATCTTTCCTTCATCCGCGCCTTCTCTCGATATTTCCCTGGCTGTAACAGAACCAAGGCCCAGATCGATAATAGCTGTAAAAAAAGCAAAAAATGCGAGAATCGTAGCGTATTTCCCAAAGCCATCCTGCCCCAAGTAGCCCGTCATCAAACGGATAGACAACAAAGACAATACCACCGTTGAAGTAACCTTCAAGAGTGAATTTAATACGACATTATAGGCAATTTTTCGGGCAATCACCATACACTGGCCTTCAAAAATACTTCCCGGGAGTGTTATTCACTCACTGGTGGCTTTGGGCGAATCATGACTTTCCGCTCCTCGCCAACACCAACGCTCTCTGTCAGGACACTCCCATTGTTTGCTAAGAAAGAATGTACAATTTTTCGCTCGTAGGAAAGCATCGGGCGTAGAGCGACCGACACGTTCTTCTGCAATGCCTCATCAACAGCCTGCTTGGCCTCTTTCTCCACCAATACTCTCTTTTCAGAAAAATATCCGTTGATATCTACAATAATATCCAGCTTTTCTCCTACTTCCTTGCGCACCAAGATACGTGTCAGGTGCTGGAGTGCGGCCAAATTCATCCCGTACTGGCCAATAAGAAAATTTTGCCCTTCTCCAACGGTAACTTGGCAAACAAATCCGCCAGGAGTGAGCTGGTCATCTAGGACTTCTAGAGTTGCCTCAAAACCCATATGCTGTATGAGCGCTGTGACAATCGTGTGTATACTTTTTTTCTGATCTTTGTCTATTTCGTTCATACAGTTCAAATACTCTCTTTTTTAACTCTAAATAGAAACATTTGTTGAAAAATCATGAAGAGTGTAGAGAATAACCAGTAGAGCGAGAGAGCGGCAGGAAACGTCACGCCGATGAAAAAGGTTATCCCAGGGCCCAGATAGAGCATTTGTTTATTCATAATAGCGGCAAAGTCGGGTTCATCAGATGACTTTTCAGTAGGAGAGGCTGTCTTTTGGCTTTGCAACAACATTTTTGTTTGAAAATACTGGGCGATAGCCGAAAGAAACGCCAGCACATAGTTTGCCTTGGTCAGGTCAAGAAAGCCCAAGAAAAGATGGTTAATGGCGCCAGGAGTGCTAACAAACGAGTAGAGATCGGCTGGATTGACAGTCAGGCCCGCCTCAGTAATATTGATAATCACGCGATAAATCGCAATAAGGACAATCAATTGGATAATAAGAGGCAAACACCCACTAAAAGGGTTGGTTTTATGCTCCTTGTACAGATCCATCATGGCCTTGGTCTGCTGCTCCTTGTTGTCCTTAAACTTTTTCTGTAGTTCCTTTATTTTCGGCTGTAGTTCCTGCATTTTCTTCTGCGATTCAATCTGCTTCTTTGAAAGGGGAATAAACAAAAACTTGATGAGGAGCGTCGTCAGGATGATGGCAATACCAAAATCTTGCC
Source organism: uncultured Candidatus Peribacteria bacterium (assembly GCA_964516995.1). Taxonomy (GTDB): domain Bacteria; phylum Patescibacteriota; class Gracilibacteria; order UBA1369; family 2-02-FULL-48-14. The sequence continues at coordinate 2,228 of CAZFAV010000010.1, forward strand.
AGGGGAAAACATTATAAAAGAATATCAGAACGTTATAAATCGGCTGATATATGATGGCATGGAAAAAATCACCCATAGAAAAAAATCAAAATTTACTGCTTAGTAACTCTCTCAAATCTCAACGCTGATAAAAGTCAGAGCTAAGCGCTTGTCTCATAAAACATCCATATTTCGGCCGAAAACCTCTCAAAGCTCGTCGGGTTATCATGATAGCCCTTCTCGCTTCTTCAAGGTTTTCATCTCGAAATCTGAATGTTTTCTTGAGACATGAGATGTGAGAGAGTTACTTATCCATTCTACAACGCTTTGGGCCTGAGAAGCAACGGTTAGGATATCCTTTCGCTCCAGCTTTTTGGTGGTAAAAAACACAACATCAAGTGGTTTTTGGGCATTTTCCTGGGATATTCCTAAGAATGCCGCCGACACTATTCTCCTTACACGATTGCGAGAGACTGCTTTATCCAGGTGCTTCTTACTGAGCGAAAAGCCTAGTCGAAGATATCCGAGGTCATTTTTTGCTATCTTACAACCAATTGCGCCAAAAAAAAGGGGTGTCCCCTTACGAAACACCCTTTCAAAATCCTTTTGAGTTCTTAAACGAAGGCTTT
>CAZFAV010000011.1:0-2643 GCA_964516995.1 uncultured Candidatus Peribacteria bacterium
CTGTCAGGGCCACTATGTTAATTGCCTTAACTGACGTAAAAGGACTTACGGCTTGTATTATGTCTTTAAGGCGGTGGTTTAGTCAAGGAGCTCTTTAGGGATCTTGGCAAGTATCATGCTCTTTTTTGTTTTGCGCTTCCCCTTCGGGCGGCGGCTGCCACCCGGAGGGGCTACAACCAAGTTAGAACGCTTCCCGCCCTGTTTCCTAGACGAGGCCGGTTCTGGAGTGGGGATAGAGTCTAGCGACGATAGCAAGTCAACTTTAGAGTTCGCCCCACTCAAAGGGGTTTTGAGGCCGCATACATCGAACTCGGCTAGCTTATGGCAATTAGAGCAAAGCGGGATCAGGCCGTGAGTGGTGCTTCCAGATAACACAGCGAGCGTGTATTCTCGATGGTGTATCTCGGAAGCCGCTTCGGGGCAACACCGGCATTTACGCCCTTGGGCCAGCACCCTATCCCTGATGCTCTTCCATAAAGGGGATCGGAGATAATCTTGATAAGAGGGGAATCCCAGTAGGGATAGCACATCTTGTCGTGTTCTATAGTCGAAAGGCATTACAGTCTCTCAATGAACAATAGCTGCAGCGGGCTTGTACCCGAATTCATGGTTATACCACGCGGCGCGATTTTTGTCACTAAGGATCGAGGCAATCTTCCAAAATATTCTCAAAAACATCTAGGCCGTACCTCTTGGCTGTGCGAAGCATGTGGGCTGATCCTTTGCTATAGCCATCCCACACCAGCACTAGGGAAGCCTGTTTCTTCTGGATGGCATAGTCTTCGGTCTCTTTCCAGTCGCAGGCATATTTAGCCATCTCGATATTCCGCACGATTCCGGCCTGAGCCCCCCAGTAATTCCACTGGGCGGGGAACTTGCTTACAGGGATGTTATGCTCCTTAGCCCACTTCTCCCCCGCCGTGTCCACACCCTTAGCGCAGCCAGATATAATCTCGGACACTATCCCAGGATCAGGAATAGACTGGTCGATACAGCGGAAAATTGCAGCCAGATCTGTTATAGAACGGCTACCGGCGATGATTACTTTCATGATTTATGGTAATATGTAAACAGATTAGAACCAAGGAGGTGCCCTATGGGGCTTAGAGGTCCGAAGCCGTCTGGCGTAACAAAATCCGCTCAAGTCACTCTGAGAATGATGCCCGACCTTATGAGGCGGTTGGAGCATATGGCGAAGTGCCATCGCCTAAGTCTTGTGGAGGTGTTGCGGCGGATAGCAACAGAGGCCACGGATAAACACGCGGCTAGTTGTATTGATACTGATCAACCACTCCCAGCTGAAGCAGCTTGTGATTTGCATACGCTTTCCGGCCCATTGCAACTAGGCTCCCCTGAAGCATCACCTGCCAGTCCCCCATTCTAGAGTCCACCGTGTAGAGGTACTCGGGCCTTCGCTGCATGATGGCCTTTACCATCTCGCGTTGCTTGGGGTCTCGCAAATCCAGAACCATCTCATCCTCCTGTGGTTACCAACGTAATCGGGGTTTAATAGGCAGCTTCCCTGCCAGTCTTCTCTCCAGCTGCCGTGGGTCTATGACAAAACACGGCAGCCTTTCAAGGCAGGTACTGGCCTTAACCCGGCCATTGTTTATTAGGGAAAAGTGAATGTATTGGTAGTAGATCGTGCCAAAGTCCGGGGTCTCATACTCCGCTAGATGGTAGCGGTGCTGCCCGTCGGCGGTGATGGCCACCGAAGTGAGCGTGGTTATCTCAGGGAGCAGGTTATGCCACGGCCCCCCAACAAACCGCACCCTGATAGGAGTCCTAATAACCGGAGCTTGGCGTTGCCTCGTTGTCATGGCTGGCCTTCTTCGAGTTGGCGATGACTAAGTCGTCAATATAGCGGGCCATCTTGGGGTGGCTGCCGCACCATTGATCTGGCTTGGAGATAGGGAACCCGTCGTTGTCCGGGGGGTTGATCCGGCACTCGTGGTACTCTTGGCAGTAGAAAAAACAACTCTTACACGTTGGGCGTTCCATTGGTCTCCAGCTTCCTTTTGTACTCGTAGATCATGTCCCGAATCTTAATTGTATTGATGTTGGGCTGCCCGCAATCCATCCAGGCAGAATAAAACCAATACATATTCCTCATAACTCTGAGGTGCTCGGGAGGCGTGGTTCCTATATTAACCCCCAACGCCTGAAGTCGTTGGTAGATTCCCTTGACTCCCATGGCGTGGAAACCCTCTCCTGAGTCCTTGCGCTCTTTGATCTCCTTCATGAGGGGCAGGGCCCACTCCCTGAAGATCATTACCCCGCCACCTCCGCATTTAGCCCCTGGTCTAGCCCCCCGCAACTCGCAGAATACAGGGAGCTTTACGCCCTGGTGCCTGCCGTTGACCCGTAGCATCTGGCGGGCAGTGGCCGTCCTTTCCCCAATGCGGTCGGACTCGCCTTCCGCCATGAGGGCGAACAACTTGATCATGAAATCGCCCATCCAAGTACCAGTGTCAAGGGACATGCCCTTGTAGTTCACGAAGTGTACCCGGATGCCACGCTCCCCGAAGAACTTATCGCAGGAGCAGAAGTCGTGGACACTGCGGAACATGCGGTCCAGCTTATCGACGACCACATGATCCCCGGGGTTTAGATCCTCCCATAGCCGCTTGCCAGCAATCCGGC